>NZ_JBIVVD010000002.1:1017796-1058633 GCF_044757505.1 Streptomyces sp. NPDC091271
AAAAATTTATACCCCATTACTACCCCATTAAAAAAACCCCCCCCCCCCCCCCCCCCGCGGGCGCCCCCCCCCCGGGGGGGGGGGGGGGCCCCCCGGCCCGGACGGCTGTGCGGGATCGGCGTGCGGGGCAGGTCAGCGGACGTGCACCGCGTGGATCACGGTCAGAAGCCCCGGCCGGCGGTTGAGGTGGCGCATTGGCGACAGACGGCATGAATACGCCACCCATGTCGACCCGTACGGCACAGGAGGTAACTCAGCCGTAACGCCCGGGGCGCAACGGGCCTCGTGGGGAGAGGAGTTGATCGCTAGAATCCTTGACATGCCCAAAGCCGCAGCGCAGTCCGGAACCGGGCCTGCCCCACTCCGGATCCAACTGCTCGGCGGGTTCCGTGTCGGCCGGGAGAACGGAGCGCCGGTCGCTGCCCACTGGCGGCGCAACACCGGACGGACCCTGGTGAAACTCCTCGCGGTGGCACCGGAACGTGTCCGGCACCGCGAAGAGGTCATGGACGTCATGTGGCCCGAGGCGGACCCGGCCACCGGACTGCGCAACCTCCGTGTCGCCCTCCACGCCGCCCGCCACGCCCTCGAACCCGAACTGGCCCCCCGCGCCGGCTCGGCCTACGTCCTTACCGAAGGCGACCTGCTGAGGCTGGCACCCGGCACGGTGCTGGTGGACGTCGAGGAGCGGGAGGCCGCCGCACGGGAGGCGTTGCGCACGGGAGACCTCGACGCGATGTCCGCAGCGCACGCCGCGCTCGGCCCCGAACTCCTCCCCGAGGACCGCTACGAAGACTGGGCCCAAGCCCCCCGGGCGGCACTGGGACGACTGCGCGACCAGCTCACGTCCGGTCTCAGCGAAGGGCTGATCGCCCAGGGCCGGCCCGAGCGGGCCCTCCAGGTGCTGCATACCGCAGTTGAGGAGGTGCCCACCGACGAGGCCCGGCACCTGCTGCTCGCCCGTACTTTCCTCGACACCGGGCAGCCGCGCCTCGCCGTCCAGCAGTACCACGCCTGCCGGGAAGCGCTCTCGGACGAACTGGGTGTACGGCCCTCCACCGAGTTCGAGGACCTGCACCGTTCGGCGCTCGCCGTCATCGCCCCACGCAGGCCCGCCCCGGCCGGTACGCGCCCGCAGCCGCTTCCCGCAGCGATTCGGCAGTCCGCCACACTGCCGCTGATCGGCCGACAGCGGCCCCTCACCCTCCTCACCGAGCACGCCACCTCGACCACCGGCAACCCGCTGGTGCTCGTCCGGGGCGAGGCGGGCATCGGCAAGACCCGGCTGGTCGCCGAGGCCGCCCGGAGCGCCGCAGGGAGCGGGGTCACCGTTCTCTGGGGCGCGGTCCACGAGGCCGAGGGACACACCCCCTACGGTGTCTTCGCCGAGGCACTCGACAGCTACCTCGCCGCCTGCCCCCTCGGGGAGCGCGCCGCGATCGGCGCCGAACACCCCGCCCTCTCCGCTCTGCTGCCCAGCCTCGGTGCGCCGCCACCCGCCGTCGGCAGCCCCGAGGAAGAACGTGCCCGCCTCTTCCGCGCCGTGTCGGGCATGCTCACCGACCTCGCCGCAGCACGGCCCGTCCTGATCGCCCTCGACGACCTGCACGGCGCCGACCCCGGCTCGCTCAGCCTGCTGCACCACCTCGTCCGCACCGCTCACCCCAGGCGCTGGCGGTTCATCGGCACCCGCCGCGACGAACCAGCCAGGACGGACGGTGGGGACGCCTACACCCTCGACGCGTTCATCAGCCGCCGGATGGCCGTCGAGATCGACCTGCTGCGGCTCGGCCGCGCACACTGCGACGAGCTCGCCACCCTCGCCACCCACGACCAGTCACGCGCGGGTCAGGACACGGATGCCTCCCGCATCTTCGAACTCTCTCTCGGCAACCCGCTGTTCGCCCTGGAACTCGCTGCTGGGCAGCCCGCCGAACGTCGTTCGCACGGAGTGGGCTCCGGGGCCTCCCGAGAGGGTGTCGAGATCCCCGACCGTATCCGGGGCCTGGTCGCCCAACGCCTGGCCCGGCTGCCCGCCGACGCTCGCCGCGCCCTTTCCACACTCGCCGTCGCCGGGCGCGGCACGGTCGCGCTGGCCGAACTGGGCCCGGTCGCCGCCCGCGGCCTGCATCCGCCGATGGGCGGCCCGGCCGTCATCGCCGCACTGGACGCCGCCGCCGAAGCCGGCCTCGTCGACGAACGCGACAGCGTCGTCGCCGGCCGCCCCAGCCCTGGCTACGCCTTCCGCCACCCCCTGGTCCGCCTCGCTTGTGCCGACCAACTCAGCCGAGGTGCCGAACGGTTGCTCCACTCCGCGTACGCGGACGCCGTCCTGGACGTACGGCCGGACGCGGTGGACACCGTCGCCTACCACCTCTCCCGCGCCGACGACGCCCGCGCCCCCGAGTTTCTCCGTCGCGCCGCACAGCGCGCCGCAGCTCTCTACGCCAACGACACCGCCTGCGGCTACTACGAGGAGCTGATCACCCGGCTGGACGCCACCGGCGACCCCACCGCGACCCTTGTCCGCCTCGACTGGGCCGACGTCCTGCGCCGCGCGGCTCGGTACGGCGAGGCGGAGGACGTGCTGCGCCGCGCCCACCGAGACCTGCGCGACGCGGGCGACCGGCCCGGGGCTCGGCGTGCCACGGTGTCGTTGGCCGAGGTACTCGGCCGGTCAGGCCGGCCCGAGGAAGGACTCTCCGCCCTCACCGAGCTCGCCGCGACTGTCGCCACCGAGACCGCCGAGGAAAGCGCCACCCGCTACGTCTCCACCGCGGCCCTCAGCTTTCACGCGGGCCGTCCCGCCGACGTCGCACACGCCGCCGACCGGGCCGAGGACGCCATGGCACACCTCCCCGAGAAGGTACGACTCCCGCTTCAGGCACGGCTGCTCACCGTTCGCACCGCCTCCCTGCTCGTCGCCGACCGCACCCGCGACGCCCGGCTGGCCGCAGGCCGGGCATGGGAGGCGGCCAAGCGAACCGACGACGTGGCCCTTCAGTCCAGCGCCCTTTCCGTGGTCGGCGAACTCGCCCGCAAAGAAGGCCGTCTTGAAGAGGCCCGCGATCACGCCCGGCAGGCTGTCGCCCTCACTCGACGGACCGGCGACCCCTCGGTCCTCGCATTCGACCAGAGCAACCTCGCCGGGGCCGAACTCCTCGTGGGAGCCCACCATCGGGCCGACGCGCTCGCCGAGTCCGCCGTGGAGCTCGCCCGGACCCTCGGCGCCACCTGGTGCCTGCCCTACACCCTCGTCACCCTCGCAGAGGTCCGGCTGCGCACCGGGCGTCTCGACGAGGCGGAGTCCTCCCTCACCGAGTGCTCCCGGGCCCTCGGCGACAGCGGAGATCCTCAGATCAGCGCGGGTATGCGACGGCTGGCAGCGGAGCTGGCCGAGCTGCGCACGGCCCGTGTCACCACCTCCTGAGCACGGTAATCGCCGGGTAACGGCCACTGGATAGTTTCTCCCCGCGGTCCTCGCCCTGGACCGCGTAGTCCACTACCGGGCCGAACGCGGGGAGCCCCATGCATGCCACAACCGGTGCCGACGGCACGGTAACCGCCGTCGTCGACGCGGGTGGTGAGCCGTGGGAACGCGTGCAGGCACTGCTCGAAAGGCGCCTGTACGACCTGCCGCCGGAGAGTCTTCTCGAAGTGATCACCGCCGACCAGCACGTGAGCGCCGCTCTACCCGGCTGGTGCTCCACCGCCGGTAGCACGCTTCTGGCCACCGAAGAGACCGCAGACGCCACCTCGTTCCTGGTGCGCGTACCCGCCCGCACCGAACCGCCCGTCGCCTCGACCCACCTCCCGGAGATGCCGTGAGACACCGCTACCGCGCGCACCTGACCCTGGTGCTCGCCACTTCCCTGCTCTGCGCGCAACCGGTCGGCGCAGTTGCCGCAACAACGCCCGAGACCGCTGCCGCCACCCCGGTCCTGACCACCACCCCGGCCCGTACCGCTTCCGTCACCCTCATCACCGGTGACCGCATCACCATGGCCACCGCGCCCGACGGGACGACGTCGTACACCGCCGTCCCGCCGGAGGACGCGGCACCCGGCCGGATCCTCACCCGCAGCGACGACGGCAAGGACGCGTACTTCTATCCCAGTGACGTCATCGGTCAGGTCGGCACGGTCCTCGACCCCGAGCTCTTCAACGTCAGCGCACTGATCCGCGACGGCTTCGACGACGCGCATCGCGACTCACTGCCGCTGATCGTGCAGCACTCGGCCGCCTCCGAGCCCGAGGCGCTGGAGACCGGCGGACTGCTCCCGGCCGAGCGGAAGTTTCCCTCCCTGCAAGCCCGTACCGCCGTCCTCGACAAGGACGACGCCGACCGGGTCGGCAGGGAACTCGCGGACGCGACCCCCGCCGCGGGCGGCTCAGCGCCGCGCGTCCTCGGCTCCGACGCCGGTGACCTCAAGGGCATCAGCCGTATCTGGCTCGACGGCAAGGTGAAGGCCGACGCCCTGGACCGTAACCTCGCGCAGGTCGGCGCGGACAAGGCGTGGGCGGCCGGACGTACCGGCAAGGGTGTGAAGGTCGCCGTCCTCGACACGGGCGCCGACCGGACCCACCCCGACCTCGAGGGCCGCATCAGCGCCACCGCCGACTTCACCGGCAGCGGCGGCGTCCTGGACAAGGTGGGCCACGGCACGCACGTCGCCGCCACCGTCGCGGGCAGCGGGGCGGGTGCTCCCGGTGTACGTTCCGGTGTCGCCTACGAGGCCGATCTGATCGTGGGCAAGGTTCTCGGCGATGACGGTTCCGGCTCCGACTCGCAGGTCATCGCGGGCATGGAGTGGGCGGTCGCGCAGGGCGCGAAGGTCGTCAACATGTCACTGGGCAGCGGCCCGACCAACGGCACGGACGCGGTGACCACGGCTCTGGAGGACCTGACGACCTCCTCCGACACCCTGTTCGTGGTGTCCGCGGGCAACAACGGCCCCGGCGTCTCCACGGTCTCGGCCCCCTCCATCGCCCCACACGCCCTGTCCGTCGCGGCCGTCGACTTCGTGGGTGGCACCGCGTCGTTCTCGTCGCGCGGCCCGTCCTTCAACGGCACGGTGAAGCCCGAGATCGCGGCTCCCGGCGTCAACATCGTCGCCGCCCGCGCCACGGGGGTCGCCATCGGCACCATCCAGTCCGACCCCCGCTACACCGCCCTTTCGGGTACGTCGATGGCTGCCCCGCATGTGGCCGGTGCCGCCGCGGTGCTCGCCCAGGAGCACCCCGAGTGGTCGGCCGACCAGCTCAAGCACACCCTGATGTCCACGGCGACCGCACCGGCCGCGGACCAGGACGTCCACGAGGTGGGCAGCGGCGTCATGAACGTCGACGCGGCGCTGAGGCAGACCGTCGTGGCAGACACCGGCGCGGTCGACTTCGGAAAGGCTGAGGCCAACAGCGGTCCGATCACCCGCACCGTCGAACTCACCAACACCGGTGGCTCGGCCACCACGCTCGACCTCGGGGCCACCCTGGCCGCCGCGGGCGCCCAGCCCCCGGCCGGGATCATCGCGGTCTCTCCGTCCCGCGTCGAACTCCCCGCGGGTGGTTCCGCGAAGGTCACCCTCACCGTGCACGCCGACGGCACCCGGAGCGGGGCGTACTCGGGGGCGCTCACGGCCACCGGTGGCGCCGGCGGCCTTCGCATACCTCTGGTCCTGGACCGGGCCAAGAACCTCGCCGTCAGCACCCTCGACCGCGCCGGCAACCCCACGGCGGGCCAGGTGTCCCTGCTGAACACGGACAACGGCAGCACGTACACGTTCCCCATCGGCACCAGCGGGACCGCGACCGTCCGGGTTCCCGACGGCCCCTACATCGGCCTCGCCTCCCTCTCGATGAGGATCGACGGCGTCAACCAGCTGGCCGTGGTCAGCGCCGACCTGGCGGCAGACCAGAAGACCATCGTCTTCGACGCCCGCACCACCCGCCCCTGGAACGCCTCGGTGAAGGGCCGCGACACCCGGCCGGAGTCCCTGACGGCCAACATGCGGCGCGGCACCGACGACGGGAAGTACGCGCTCACCCGCACCGTCCTGGTCGGCGGCGCCTACGGAGCCTTCGGCACCGATGCCCTGTGGATCACGCCCACCACCGACGCCCACCTCGGCACCGTCCTGTTCAACGAGCACTGGCGACTCGCCGACGCCGGAAGCGACCACTACGCGGGCGACAGCTCCGAGCTGTACGACCTCGCGTTCACGGCCGACAACGTGCCCGCCGACCCCCGGCACATCCTGACCGACCGTGACCTCCGCAGGCTCGCGAAGGTGCGCACCACCCACCGCGGTATGAACGAGACCCGCCGATACCAGGAAGGCAGCACTCCGTACGGCACCGGCCTGACCGACCTGAACGTCACCTCGCCCTCGGGCCTCACCGTGCCCCGCTCCCGTGTCGAGTACATCACCGCCCAGGGCGTCACCTGGCTGCGCTTCAGCTACCGCCGTGTCAACAACGTGGTGATGGACTACACCCCTCAGCAGTTCACCTACACCCCGGGCCGTACCACCAAGGCCACCTACCTCGAGGGCCCTCTCTCGATGACCGCCGGCGGACAGATCACCGGTGCGCGGCTCCAGCTGGGGGTCCAGGACAGCATCAACACCGCGGGCCGGCCCGGTACGTACGGTGACTTCAACGTCCCCCAGCGCTGGTCCTCCACCACCCGCCTGTACCGCGACGGTGTCCTCGTCGCGGACAAGGGCAGCACGATCGACAAGACGTTCGCGGACGCCGGCCCGGCCTCGTACGAGCTGACGCGCTCCTTCACCTCGCAGGGCATCTTCCCGATGGGCGGAGAGGGGACCGCCACCTGGAAGTTCTCCGCGGACGGCAGTGCGAGCACCGAGGCCACCCCTGTCCACCTGCTCAACGCGACCCTCGACGCCTCGCTCGACGACCTCAACCGGGCTCGTCCCGGCCGTCTCCTCGACGTGACGGCACAGGTCACCGGAGCCCAGGGCCGACTCCACGGCGTGCGCGCCTGGGTCACGGCCGACGGCGGAAAGACCTGGACGCGGACCGCGGCGCTGGGCGGCCACGACGGTCGCTACCACGTGTTCGCCCCGGCGTCGTCGCTGGTGTCCGGCGGCTTCCTCGGTCTGCGGCTGACCGTGCGGGACAGCGCCGGCGGCTCGCTCGACCTCACCCTGCCACGGGCGATACCCGTCCGCTGACGCGCACCATGCCGGGGCCCCGGTACGGAAAGCCGGGGCCCCGGCTTCAACACCTGTTGGCGAGCCGAACCGCGGGAGCAACACCTCGATTCTCTGCGCGACCACGCTCACCGCGAACCCGCTACCGGCCGACCTGAGCACCCGCCCTCATTCGTCTTCGGCGCGGACAGTTCCGGCACCGTGACTCCATCCACCCGATTCCCGCCTCGGCTGCCGCGCCGGCGCTGCACCGGACGTCGCCCCCGGTCGACCGCAGATCTGATCGGCAAGAAGGACGGGCGGGCATGCAAACCATCTCTGTCTGTTCCTGCCCGCTGCTGACCACGCGTTGTCCACGTGGTCAACCGCTGGCTCGATCTCATCAGACTATTGCGACTGGCGGCGCAGGAGTTCGGGCGCCCCGAGACACTCTCCCCCGGGACGCCGAGGAGATCGCCCGGGCGGCCGCGGCCTACCCTTGGCCGACCGATGACGCCTTCGTTGCGGAGCACCTCGATGCCTGGCTTTCCTGAAACCGCCGACCGCTCCTCCCGGGTGGTCGTCGCCGTACCGCCGCACCTGCGCGCCCAGTTCTTCACCGCCGAGGTGTGGCAGGAGCTGGAACGCTCCGCACGGCTCACGGTCATCGACGAGCACACCGACCGGGCGGCGGTGGCGTCCGCCCTGCCCGGCGCCCGTGCGCTGATCCTCTCGTGGCGGGCGCCCAAGGTGGACGCCGCGCTCCTGTCACACGCCGACCGGCTGGAGCTGGTGGCCCACACCGGTTCGGCGGTCGCCCCCTACGTCACCGAGGACGTGTTCCGGCGGGGCATCCTCGTCACCCAGGCCGGAGACGAAATGGCCCGCCCGGTCGCCGAGGTCGCGCTCGCCTTCACGCTCTCGCTGCTCCATCGCGTCCAGCGCTTCGACCACTCCCTGCGCGGCGGGCTGGACTGGGCGGCGGCGAGCGAGGCACCGCCGCGCCACGAGATCCACGGCAGCGACATCGGAGTGATCGGTGCCTCCCGCACCGGCCGGGCCTATATCCGGATGGTCCGGGCGATGGGAGCGCGGGTGCGCGTCACCGACCCGTACCTCTCCGAAGCGGACGCCCGGGAGCTCGGCGTGGAATCCGTTCCGCTGGAGACGCTGCTCACGGGCAGCCGGATCGTGGCCGTGCACGCCCCGGTCACCGAGGAGACCCACCGGATGCTCGGCGCCGAGCAGTTGGCGCTGATGCCTGACGGCGCGGGTCTGGTGAACACCGCCCGCGCATGGCTGGTCGACCAGGACGCCCTCCTGTCCGAACTGACCACCGGCCGGCTGGACGCGGCGCTCGACGTCTTCGACGTCGAGCCGCTGCCCGTCGGCCACCCCTTCCGCTCCCTGCCGAATGTGCTGCTCACCCCGCACCAGGGAGCCGGCAGCGTCGAGTGCAGGCAGCGGCTGGGCACCAGCGCCGCCAACGAGGTGCTGCGCCTGCTCGCGGGGCGTCCGCCGGTCCACGCCGTCACTGCCGAAGCCCTTGCCCGGCTGCGCTGAGCGTTCGAATCCGTACGCGCCCCTGTCACGAGATCGGCCCTTCGAGCGTCTGATACACACACAGGAGCCGAGCCCTGGGCCGACAGCGCAGCGTCTGCCGGCCCGCGTGACAGGGGCGGGCTGCCGGCCGTCAGGGGCGAATGACGATCTTTCCCACGTGTTCCCTGCGGGCGAGCTGCTCCTGCGCCCGAGCGGCCTGGTCCAGCGGGAACGTCGCGGCGACCACGGGCTGGATCCCGGCCTGGCGGGCAAGGTCCATGAGGAGGCCGAAGTGCGTGGGCGTGTGCATCGCGGAGCCGATCAACTGCGCGTTGTGCAGGTAGAGGCGGCGCACGTCGAAGGCCACGTCGAACCCGCCGAGCGCACCGGCGACGACCCAGCGGCCACCCTCGCGCAACAGCGGCAGGCACTCGCTCACCAGGTCCCCGGCGACCACGTCGAGTGCGACGTCGATGCCCTCCGGGGCGGCGGCGCGGATCTGCCCCGCGACGTCGTGCGCACGGTCGATGACGTCGTGTGCGCCCGCTTCGCGCACCGCGTCGATCTTGGATCCGCTGCTGATGGCGAGCACCCGGGCACCGCGCGCGCGGGCGATCTGGATCAGCGCGAGGCCGACACCGCCGGACGCTCCGGAGACCAGGACGGTCTCCCCCTCCCGCAGCCGGCCCCGCTCGATCATGCCCAGCGCGGTGCCGTAGGCGGTCGGCAGCGTCGCGAGCTGCTCGTCGGTGAGCGGGGATTCCGTCACGTCGTACACCTGCGCGGCCGGTGCGGTCACGTACTCGGCGTAACCGCCGTCGCGCTCGCTCCCCATCAGGCCCACCGGGTTCGCGTCCGGGCCTTCGGTGTCGTAGATCGCCGGGTCGACGACCACGCGGCGACCGACCAGGCTTCCGTCCACGTCGGCGCCGACCGCGACGACCCGGCCGGCCACGTCGGCGCCCTGGATGCGCGGGAACGCGATCGGGCCCCGCCAGCCCGACAGCGCCTTCGGATCTCCCGGGCGGCCGTAGGCGCCCTCCCGGGTCCACAGGTCGGTGTTGTTCAGCGCTACGGCGCTCACCCGGACCAGCACCTCTCCCGCCTGCGGGGAAGGCACGGCCACCTCTGTCGGCTCGAGAACCTCCGGCCCTCCGTGCTCCGCGATCCGCACCGCTCGCATGGTCTCCGATACGTCCATCGCTCGAACCTCCTCAACGGTATACTGATCTGTATACCTTGACCACGGTACACCGATCAGTGAAGAGGCGCCCGATGCCGGAAGCACAGTCCATGACGCCGGCCGGCCGCCGCATCGTGGCGGCCGCCGAGGAGCTGTTCTACGACCGCGGAATCACGGCGGTCGGCGTGGATCTGATCGCCGAGCACTCAGGCGTGACCAAGCGGACCCTTTACAACCGGTTCGGCTCGAAGGACCACCTCGTGGCGGCCTACCTCGCCGAGCGTGACCGGCGCTGGCGAACGCTCGTCCGCGCCGCCGTCGACGCCTGCGACAGCCCCGTCGATGCCGTCACCGCGCCCTTCGACGCGCTGCGGAGCTGGAGCGGGGCCAACGCCCGCGGATGCGCGTTCATCAACGCGCTGGCCGAGCTCCCGGACCCCTCGCATCCCGCGCACCGCATCGCGGCGGACCAGAAGCTCTGGCTGCTGAACCTGTTCGGCGAGCTGGCCACCGCGGCGGGCTGCCCGGAGCCCGCCGTTCTCGCCACCCAGCTCCTCGTACTCCACGAGGGCGCGCTCGCCACGCAGCCGCTCGCACTCGAAACCCTTTCGGCGAGCATCGGCCTGGCACGAGCCCTGGTCCGGGCCGGTGCGCCCGAGAGGGCCCGCTGACAAGGCTCCCCGGCGTCGTCGGTGGTTCAGGTGGTCCCGGTGGTCCAGGTGGGAGCGTCGCCGCTGAACGAGTCGAAGTCCCCCGACGTGTAATCCCGTTCAGGGCCGGGCCATGTCAACACCCGTCGGCAGCGGCACCGAGTCATCACTGGCATCATCCGCTTGTCACGCGAGCAGTTGGAAGCACTTCGAGAAGGAGCCCAGTTGAACACGTCACCGGTGAACTCCGCCCCCGGCAGCCCGCACCGCATGGACCCCTCCGGCGGCTGTCCGCACGCGGCCAACGCCCGCCTGCTGTCCCAGAGCGCTGTCGCCGCGGTGATCCTGCCCGGCGAGGTCGAGGGCATGGCGGTCCTCGGGCATGACGCCCTCAAGGAGTTCCTCGCGCACCCCGATGTCGCCAAGGACGCACAGCACTTCGCAGCGCTCCAGGCGGGTGAGATCGCCGACGGCTGGCCGTTGAAGACGTTCGCGACGGTGCAGGGGATGACCACCGCCGACGGCGCCGACCACCGACGGCTGCGGTCCCTGATGAGCAAGGCCTTCACCGCGCGCCGGGTGGAGGAACTCCGGCCACGCGTGGAGGCGTTGACGGCCTCGCTCCTGGACGGTCTCGACCGGGCCGCGATCGCCGGTGACGGTGTAGCCGACCTGCGCGCGCACTTCGCGTTGCCGCTGCCCATGGGTGTCATCTGCGAACTCCTCGGCGTGGACGCCGAGCACCACGACCGGCTGCACCACCTGTCCAACCGCATCGTCGCCACCGACATAGCTCCCGCCGAGGCCATGGCGGCCAACCGGGAGATGGTGGAGGTGCTCAGCGCGGTGGCGGCCGCCCGGACAGAGAGGCCTGGGGATGACCTCATCAGCGCGCTGATCGCGGCGCGGGAGGCTGACGGCGACCGGCTGGGCCCGCACGAGCTGATCGGCACGCTGATGCTCACGATCATCGCCGGACACGAGACGACGCTCAATCTGATCACCAACGCCGTACGTGCCCTGTGTGCCCACCGGGACCAGCTCGACCTGGTCCGGTCGGGCGGGGCGAGCTGGGAGGACGTGGTGGAGGAGACGCTGCGCTGGGACAGCCCGGTCAGCTACTTCCCGTTCCGCTACCCGACCCGCGATCTGACGCTCGACGGCACCGTCATCCCCAAGGGGACCCCGGTGCTGGCCGGTTACTCCGCGGCGGGCCGCGACAGCAAGGCCCACGGCCCGGATGCCGACAGGTTCGACATCACCCGTGACAGCGGGGCCCGGCACCTCTCGCTCGGCCACGGCGCGCACTACTGCATGGGTGCTCCGCTGGCCCGGATGGAGAGCACTGCCGCGCTCGCGCAGCTGTTCGCACGCTTCCCCGACCTGGATCTAGCCGTCCCGGAGGCCGAACTGCCGCGCCACGACTCCTTCGTGGGCAACAGCGTGAGGGCGCTGCCGGTACGCCTGCGCGGCTGAGGCGGAGCGCCGGGCCGCAGGAACCGGCGCGGGGGTGGCAGTCGGACACCAGGTGCTCCCACCTGACTCGAACAGCCCTTGTGCCCCCGCCCCGGCTCCGGTCTCCTGCATGACGGCAGACCCGTCCGGCCGGTGACAACATTGCCGGAGGACCCTCGGAGGCGGTGCAGGGCGCCACCGTCGACGCACCGCACGAAGGAGTACGCCGATGCGCTTACGCCCCTCCGCCTACGACAGCGGGGACGGCCTGCACCCCGACGACGCGGGGACCCGCGCGGTGGCGGATGCCGTGGACGTCGGCATGCTCCTCGCCGGGCCGTTGCGGAGGATCAGCCCCGCGACTGAACGCGAGGCTGCGAGGATCCGTATCCACACCTGACGTCGTCCTCACCCGGCGTCTCGCACTCCGACGAAGGGAAAGCTGGGCATGAGCGCATCGCAGGAGAGTCAGGGCCATGTAGGGCGTCGCGCCGTCGTCGCTGTCGGGGCGACGGGACTGGCCGTCGCTCTCACCGCGTGCGGCGGCGGGTCCAAGGACTCCGGCGGTTCGGACACGGTCGAACCGGCCGGGGAGAAGGACGGGGCGAACGGCGGCGCGCCCCTGGCCCGCACAGCCGACATCCCGGAGGGCGGAGGCGTCGTCCTCGCCGACCAGGGGGTGGTGGTGACGCAGCCGAAGGCCGGTGAGTTCAAGGCCTTCTCCTCGAAGTGCACCCACCAGGGCTGCGCGGTGAAGGGGATCGCCGACGGCGTGATCACCTGCCCGTGCCACAACAGTACGTTCGACGCGGCGACCGGCGAGGCGACGGGCGGCCCGGCGACGATGCCTCTGCCGGAGAAGCAGATCCGGGTGGAGGGTGGCTCCATCACTCTGGCGTGAGAGGCCGCACCCGGCGGGGCCATTGCGCGATCACGGACGACGCCCCATGATTTCCGGAACCGGCCGAAGCTCAGGAAGGCGTCCCGTGACCGTTGCCCAGCGCCGTGGCCGTCGGATCATGATGACCGACGCGGAACGGGACGCCTACCTCACGGAACAGCGGACCTGCCGGGTCGCCACCGTCTCCCCCGACGGCATGCCGCACATCGGCGCCCTCTGGTTCGTGTGGGACGGGACCTCTGTCTGGCTGTACTCCCTCACCCGGAGCCTGCGCTGGGCCCAGCTGCGGCGCGACCCGAAGGTCGCCGTGGTGGTGGACGACGGGACGGAGTACGGCGAGCTGCGCGGTGTGGAGCTGTCCGGTGAGGTCTCGTTCGTCGGCGAGATTCCGCGCGCCGGCGAGGACTGCGCCGAACTGGACGCACCTGAAAGGCTGTTCGCGACGAAGTATTTCGGTCTGGACTCCATGCCGTACGACGATCGGCACGCCTGGCTGCGGCTCACACCGCAGACCGTCAGGTCCTGGGACTTCACGAAGCTGCCCGCCGGAGCGTGACCGTCACGGGCCCCCGGAAATCGGCGCGTGAAGAGCCCGGCCGGCCGCACGCAGAGCCTCCACGGCGGCCCTGATCGACGGCCTCCGGTCGGCGTCCGCGCGCCACACCGCGTGAACATGACGCCGCATCGGCTGTCGTACGGGCACCAGGCTCACCCCGTCCGGAACCGGCCCCCTCCCCAGCCGTGGCGCAACGCATACGCCGAAGCCGGCCGCGATCAGAGCGAGTTGGGTGTGATGCTCGCCTGCCAGGTGCGCGATGCGGGGCTCGATGCCCTTGGACCGCAGGGTGAACACCAGCCAGTCGTAACAGAATTCACCCTCGGGCCAGGAGACCCAGTCGTCCTCGGCGAAGTCCTCGATGTCCACCTCCGTCCGGCCGGCGAGGGGGTGACCGACGGGCATGGCGATGTCCGGCGCGTCGTCGAGGAGTTCCGCCTTGGCGAGACCTCCGGGCACCGGCAGACGCTTGTTGCTCCAGTCGAGGACCACCGCGAGGTCGGCATCCCCCCGGAGCACCGCACGGATCCCGCTCTCCGGCTCCAGCTCCGTCGTACGCAGCCTGAGCTCCGGATGATCCGCGCGGAGTGAGGTGAGAGCGGAGGGGAACAGCCCACGGGCCGCCGTCGGGAAGGCCGCGAGCCGCACCTCGCCCACCACCTGGCCCCGCTGCGCCTCGATGTCGGACTGGGCCACCTCCACCTGCGAAAGGATCTTCGCGGCGTGGTCCGCAAGCAGCCGGCCGGCGTCGGTGAGACGAATCCCCCGTCCGTTCTTGGCCAGGAGCTGCTGCCCCACCTCCCGTTCCAGCTTGGCCATCTGCTGGGAGACGGCCGAGGTGGTGACGTGGAGACCGTCGGCCGCACCGCTCACCGAGCCGTGCCGTGCCAGGGCATCCAGCGTCCGCAGGCGCTCCAGATTCAACATGTAAGCGATACTACGCCAAGAAGTCAACAAAGTCTCACTTGTTCTACGCGGTTTCGCTCGGCATGGTTGGCTCATGAGCGCTCCCACCGCACCGAGAACCATGTCCGCTTCCGGCGTCTCCGCACCCGCGCCCCCGACGCGGCGACGGGCCCTGGACTGGCGTGTCCGCTTCGCGGCGCTGTCGCTCATCTGGGGGTTCAGCTTTCTGCTGATCAAGGTCGGCACAGACGGGTACGCCCCGTTCCAGGTGACCTTCGGCAGGCTGCTGGCCGGGACCGCGGTCCTCGCCGTCGCGATGGTGGTGCGCCGCGAGAAGCTACCCCGCTCCGGCCGGACCTGGGGTCACCTGTTCGTCGCCGCATTCTTCCTCAACGCCCTGCCGTTCTCGCTCTTCGCGTACGCCGAGCTGACCATCCCGTCCACCCTCGCCGGGATCTGCAACGCGACCTCGCCCCTGTGGGGCATGGCACTCTCCCTCGTCGCGCTCTCCGAGGACCGGCCCACCCGCCGCCGGGTCGCGGGGCTCGGCGTGGGCTTCATCGGCGTACTGACGGTGCTCGGCGCCTGGCAGGGCTTCTCGGGCCTGGACGTGACCGGTACGGCGATGGCCCTGCTGGCCTCGCTCAGCTATCCCGTCGGCTGGATCTACGTCCGGCGCACCCTGGCGGGGACGGGCTCCTCCACCCTCGCGCTGACCGGTAGCCAGCTCTTTCTCGGTACCGTGCAACTCGCCGCGGTCCTGCCGCTGTTCACCTCGATTCCCGAACACTTCCCCCCGCTGCCCACGCTCGCGGTGGTCGCCCTGGGAGCGCTCGGAACCGGACTCGCCGTCCTCCTGCAGTACGGCCTAGTCCAGGAAGTCGGGCCCACGACGGCGCAGATGGTCACCTACTTCATCCCCGTGATCGCCACGGCCGCCGGAGTGAGCCTGCTCGGCGAGCAGTTGGGTTGGAACACCCCGGTGGGCGCCCTCGTGGTCCTCGCGGGCGCGGCCCTCACCCAGAGCCGGGCCCGTGGGCCGGCCGGCGCACCCCCTGCCGCCGGTCCGCTCAGCCGTAACTGACCGGGCGGGCGGGCGGTACCGCTGCCGCCACCGCGTCGGCCAGCGGCTCGATGTCGGCGGCGGACAACGACGAGACGGTCAGGCGCACCCCTTGCGGCGAGGTCATGCGGAACCGAGCCCCCGGGGCCACGGCCCAGCCCGAGTGCAGCATCCGGGCCACCGCACCGGTCTCGTCGCTCACGGGCACCCACACATTCATCCCCGTCCGCCCGTACGCCGCGACCCCCCGCTCCCCCAGGGCCCGTACGAGCGCGTCCCTGCGCTGCCCGTAGGAGCGGGCGACCACTGCCGGGTCGACGGCCCCTGTCGCCCACAGGTGCGCCACGGTCCGCTGCAGCAGTCCGCTGACCCAGCCGGGCCCCAGCCGCTGACGCCCCGTCACACGGTCCACGGTGAGCCCGTCCCCGGTGAGCACGGCGAGCCGCAGGTCGGGGCCGTACGCCTTGGAGACCGACCGCACGAAGGCCCAGCGCTCCGTGACGCCGGCGAGTGGGTGCACCGGCAGGTCGACGATCGCGTGGCCGTGGTCGTCCTCGATCAGAAGCACACCGGGGTGCTTCGCGAGAACCGACCGCAGCTCGGCGGCCCTCCGGCTGCCCACCGCCGCACCGGTCGGGTTCTGCGCCCGGTCGGTGACCACCAGGGCCCTGGCGCCGGCCCGCAGGGCTCGCTCCACCTCGCCCGGCAGAGGGCCGTCGTCATCCAGGGCGACCGGGACGACGCGCATCCCGAGCGCCGGGACGAGATCCAGCAGCGCACCCCACCCCGGGTCCTCGACGGCCACCGCGTCACCGGGCCTGAGGTGCGCGGCGAGCACACGCTCGATCGCGTCGAGGGATCCCGAGGTGACGGCCACCTGCCCGGCGGGCACACCGTCGACGTCCAGACCCGCCCGCGCGAGGTCCCCGAGGCGGGGGACCACCGCCGCGTCCCCGTAGAGACCGGGCTCCCGGCCGTACGCCTCCGCGGCGGCGGCCAGCGCCTCCCCGAGGCCCGGCAGCAGGGCAGGGTCGGGGTTGCCGTCACCAAGGTCACGGACGCCCGGAGGAGCCTCCACGCGGAGTGATCCACGCGCCGTGCTCGCGGGCCGCGGTCGCACCCGGCTGCCCCGGCGTCCCGCCGTCTCGATCACTCCACGCTCACGAAGGGTCCGATAGGCGGCGGCCACCGTATTCGGATTCACCCCCAGCAGGGTCGCCAACTCCCGCATGGGCGGCAGGACATGGCCTGGCGCGAGATCACCCGACGCAACGCCTCGCTCCACACTCGCGGCAATGTCGGATGCACGCCGCCCACTGATCCGATACTCTCCTAGCACAAACTTTAGTATGCACTAGTGCAATGGAGTACGCAATGCCGGACACCGCCACGCCCGACAGCACCGGCCTCCCGGGGACCGCCGCCTACGAGCGGACGGACCGCACGGTCCCGAGCCGGTCCAGGGAACGCGCCTCGTACGACCACGAAACGGTCCACTCGATACTCGACACGGCCTACCTCTGCCACCTGGGCTTCGTCCGCGACGGCGCGCCCGTCGTCCTCCCGACCCTCTTCGCCAGGGTCGGCGACCGGCTGTACGTGCACGGCTCGACCGGATCACGCCCGCTGCGCGCGACGGGCGCGGCGGATCCGGGTCTCGCCGTCTGCCTGACCGTGACGCATGTGGACGGCCTGGTGCTGGCCCGTTCGGCCTTCCACCACTCGATGAACTACCGCTCCGTGGTGGTCCACGGCATCGCCCGTACGGTGACCGACCCGGAGGAGCGGCGCATCGCACTCGACGCCATCGTCGACCAGGTCGTGCCGGGCAGGTCGAAGGACTCCCGGCCCGCCGACGCGAAGGAGCTCGCCGCGACCGCGGTGATCCGCCTGGACCTCGACGAGGTCTCCGCCAAGTCCCGTACCGGCGGGCCGAACGACGACCCCGAGGACCTCTCGCTGCCGTACTGGGCGGGGGTGGTTCCGCTGAACCACGGATACGCGGCGCCGGTGCCGTCCGGCGACCTGGACCCGTCGGTCCGGGTGCCGGACTACCTCACCGCTCTCCGACCTCCGGAGCGGCGGCCTGCCGCCCGATGACCTCGTCGGTCAGGCCGCCACGGCGGCCCGCCGGCGGGCGGCGGCAGCACCACGCGTCTCGGAGAGGGCCAGTCCCGCCACGGCGGCGAGCAGGAGCAGCGTGCCGATGACCGTGGCCGCGGTGAGCCGCTCCCGCAGCACGGTCACCGCGATGACGGCGGCGCTCACGGGTTCGAGAAGCATGATCACGGAAACGGTCGCCGAGCGGACCACCGCGGCGCCCGCGAAGTAGAGCGCATAGGCGAGTGCGGTCGGCACCGCCGCCACGTAGACGAGCAGCCACAGCACCTGCCCCGTCTCGACGGCGTGCGGCACGAGGCCTTCGGCCGCCGCCATGGGCAGCAGACCCACGGCGCCGATGCCGAACGCCCACGCGCTGGTGGAGAGGGAGTCGCCTGCCGCACCGTCCCTGCCGAGCCACCGGGTGAGCAGCGTGATCGCCGCGTACCCCGCGGCGGACAGCACGGCCAGCAGCAGTCCGACGGGCCGCACTTCGGCCGGCTCGCCGCCGAGCACCAGCACGGCGAGGCCGGTGAGCGCACCCGCCACCGCGGCGAGCCCGCCCCCGCCCAGCCGCTCCCCCATGGTGAGCCGCGCGCCGACCGCGATGAGGACGGGGCCCGCGCCCAGCGTGACGACGGTTCCGACCGCGAGGCCGGTCACCTCGACCGCCGCGAAGTACGCGCTCTGGAACACGGCCAGGCCGATCCCGGTCCCCAGGATGCGGAGCAGCCGCCGACGTCGCGGCTCGGCGGGGGTACGCGGACGGCGGGGGCGCAGTGCGAGCACCCCGCCCAGCAGGGCGAGGCCGCCGACGCAGCGCCAGAACGACAGGGCGAGCGGCCCGAGATCGCTGATCCGGAAGAGGATGGAGGCGGCCGCGCCCGCCGTCCCCCAGGCGAGGCCGGCGACGACGAGATAGACAAGGCTCCGCCCGACGGGCAGGCCGGAAACAGGGTGGGACACGTGACTCTCCAGAAGAAGGGGGTGGTGGTCGCTCGGCTCCGCGGGCGGGCAGCGACGAACCGCTCGGGGCGTACCCGAGCCCGGTCTTCGTCCGGAGTGGCCGCCTCGCGCTAGGCGGCAGGAGGCGGAAGTACGGTCAGCAGCATGATCGGCACCCTACGGGGAGGCCGGAGGCCGGGACAACTCACTTCCGGAACCGGCCGGCTCGTGGGCCCCTGCCGCCCCCGGTCCCGGCCCCGATGCCACCGGTCCTGACGGCGGCTTGGGCGCGGACGACTGCGCGATCAACGCACCGAGCAGGACCACACCGCCTCCCACGAGCTGCGGCGCGGAGAGGTGCTCACCCAGCAGCACCCAGGCGAGCACGGTGGCGATGACCGCCTCCAGGCAGGCGACGACACCCGCGACCTGGGGCGACAGCAGTCGTACCGACACCACACCGGTGGCGTAGGCCAGCACGGTCGCGAGCAGCACGATCCATCCGAGGAGCAGCCAGGCGGGCACCTCGTGCCCGTCCATGTCCGCGGTCCCCCCGAGGACCGCCCAGTCCATCGCCCAGGGGCCCGCCACCACCGTGAGTACGGCCGCGCCCGCCAGCAGTCCGTACGCGATCACGCCTACGGGGTGCGGAGGTTCGGCGTCCGCCGTGCCGCCATGGCCGGCGCCCTGGTCCGACAGGACGAAGTAGCCCACCTGGCAGCACGCCGCGCCGAGGGCGAGCAGCAGTCCGACCGCGTCGAAGCTCAACCCGGCCCACACCTCGACGACACAGGCGAGCCCGCCGACCGCGAGCACCACACCGGCCGCGGCGGCGCGGGTGACGGGCCGCCGCTGCACGAAACGCACCCAGCCGAGGACGAGGGCGGGCGCCAGATACTCGATGAGGAGCGCGACGCCGACCGGGATGCGTGAGATCGAGGCGAAGTAGAAGGCCTGTACCCCGGCCACGGCGAACAGCCCGAAACCGGCCAGCAGCACGGGCCGCTCCCGCACCAGATTCCGGTGCCGCCAGGCGACCGGCAGCATGACGATTGCGGCGCCGGTCACCCGCAGCCACACCACGTGCAGCGGGTCGAGGCCCGCCTCGATCAGCGGCTTGGCCGCAACCCCTGAACCACCGAATGCGAAGGCCGAGACAAGGGCCAAGCCCAGCCCGGCACTTCTCCCCTGAGTCGCGTGCATCGGCACATCATCGCAGCAGGCGTCAGCAGCGTCATCCCCGTCACACCTGTCCGCCGCGTGTTCATGATCACCCCTGCGGGCCCTTCGCGGCCGTACGGTCCGCCGCGCGGACGCGCAGCCGCTCGACCGTGACCCCGGCCCGCTCCAGCACCTCGACCGCACGGCATCGGGGATCAGTTGCCAGCGCCGCCAGCAGGTCGAGCCCGTCGGCGTGGAGCTCTCCGCGCAGCAGCGCGCTCCGGACGGCCCGGTCCATGGCCGCTGCCGCCGAGGGCGACCACCCTTCGCCCGCGGGTTCCCGTACGGCCGGGAAGATGCCCGAATCCTCCTGCGTCCCCTGCCAGCGAAGGCCGTATCCGATGCTGCGCTGAACGAGATATCCGAGCACCCGGGCCAGCTGCGGCCCGCCGTCGAAGGTCTGCCGGACCTCGGGATCGGACTCGACGAGGGAGTGCAGGAGGTGGGCCGTATCGACGTGGCGGTCGCCGTCGCGCACCGCCCGCCGACGCGCCCCCGTCACCACGGCGGCCATCGCGGCGCTCAGCCCGGCGCCGGCCCACGGGTGGTTCGGTGCGGCTTGTTCGGGGATCCCTGATGTCCGGTTCTGCACATCTCCACCCCATCAGTCCCGGGGAGCGAAAACATCCCCGGCGCGGCCCATCCGGCATCCCGCGAAAGGCGGGCACCACCGGGGGATTCCTCATACTTACGGATGAGATCGCGCCACACGGGCAGCAGGGCGGCGGGTGCGCCGGTGCGTACGGCGGACATGCCGGTCCGTACGGAGGACGGAAGAAGGGCCCCGCGGCGGGGGCCCTTCTCCGCTTGCGCGTACCGCACGGCTCAGTTCTCGTCGGCGAGGATCAGGTACAGCTTCTTACGGGCGTCGTTGATGACCGTGAGGGCCTTCTGCCGCTGGTCGGCCGAGCCGGTCTTCCAGACCTGACCGAACGCCTCCATCAGACCGAAGCCGGCCTGCCGGATCTCGTTGACGCCTTCCCAGTCGACACCGCGCCCCGCCTCTTCCCAGGGGGCCTCGGGGCCGGACTCGGCCTCGCTGCGACCTAGGTCCGTGAGGGTGAACAGCTTCTTGCCGCCCTCGCTGGCGCTGATGATCAGCCCCTCGTCCTCCAGCAGTTGGAGGGTCGGGTACACCGAGCCGGGGCTGGGCTTCCAGGCCCCTCCGCTGCGCTCGCCGATCTCCTGGATCATCTCGTAACCGTGCATCGAGCGGTCCTTGAGCAGCGCGAGGATGGACGCGCGTACGTCACCGCGCCTGGCCCTCCCCCGGCCGCCTCCACGGCCGCGTCCGCCGCCGAAAGGTCCGCCGCCGAAGGGCGGCCCGAACGGGCCGAAGGCGGCGCGGCCTTCGAAGTCTCCCCTGCCGGCGCCTCGGCGCCCGGGACCGTAACCGTGGTTGTGTCCGTGGTCGTCTCCATGTGAACGCATGACTGCGCTCCTCTCTTCATCGGTGTCACGCGACTCTTCATTGAACGGTCGCGATGCCTCAACGATATATCGGAAGCTATCGCCTGGCAAGCGTATGGAGGATCGCGACGTCTCCAGGTGCCGAACGGTCTAAGGTCGCGCGCATGACTGAGCCCTCCTACCTCACCGCGATCCGGGAGTCCTACGACACGGTCGCCGCCGAGTACGCGACACGCGTCAAAGCCCCCGCGGAGCTCGATCCGCTGTCACGCGCGATGCTGGCCGCGTTCGCCGAGGTAGTCCGGACGGCCGGGCACGGGCCGGTCGCGGATCTGGGATGCGGGCCCGGCAAGGTCACGGCGCACCTGGCCGGCCTCGGGCTGTCCGCCTTCGGCGTCGACGTGTCCCCGAAGATGATCGAGCTGGCCCGGCGGGACTTTCCGGGTCTGCACTTCGCGGTCGGCTCGATGACCGCGCTGCCGGTCGGGGACGGCGAGCTCGGCGGCATCCTGGCCTACTACTCGACCCACCACACGCCACCGGAGATGCTGCCCGTCGTGTTCGCCGAATTCCAACGCACGCTCGCGCCCGGCGGACACCTGATGATGGCCGGCCACGTGGGAGCCGGCGAGCTCCTGCGTCCGACACAGGCGTACGGAGGCCATCCGGTCTCCTACGAGTCCCATCTGGTGGCTCCGGACAGGATCGCCGCCTTGCTGGAACAGGCCGGACTCGTCGTCACCGCGCGCCTGCTGGAGGAGCCCGGCGAGGAGTCGAAGAGGGCGGGAGGCACCTTCTTCGCCCGGAAACCCGAGGGGCCCTGAGCGTGTTACGGGCGCGGCGCCCGGCCCCTGGCGCCCTGAGGCCGCGCATCCGCAATTGGCCTTGGACCACGCGGAACGGCCCCGCCTACGGTCGGCTTCATGAAGATCCGCATCGTCGACGCGTTCACCGACCGCCCCTTCGCCGGCAACCCCGCCGGAGTCGTGATCCTGGACTCCGGCACCTTCCCCGAGTCGGACCGCCTCCAGCAGATCGCCTCCGAGGTCAATCTCCCGGAGACGGCGTTCCTCCACCCCCTGCCGCCGGGCGGCGAGGCCGACTGGGCGCTGCGCTGGTTCACCCCCACCACCGAGGTCGATCTCTGCGGGCACGCGACACTCGCCGCCGCCCATGTCCTGCACACGACCGGAGTGGCGAGCGGCACGCTGCGCCACGCCACCCGTTCCGGTGTCCTGCGTACGACCGCACATGACGACGGCACCCTGACACTGGACTTCCCGACCGCGCCACTCACCCCAGCGACCGAACCGCCCGGGCTCGCGGAAGCACTCGGCGCGTCACCTCTCTCCCTCCACGACACGGGGAAGCACATCGGCGACCTCCTGGTGGAGCTCGCCGACGAGGCGGCCGTACGCGCCCTGAAGCCCGACTTCCCCGCGCTCGCCTCCTGTTCCGGGCGGGGCGTCATCGCCACGGCGGCGGCCGAGGACCCCGCCGGGCCGTACGACTTCGTCTCGCGCGGTTTCTTCCCCCGGGTCGGCATCGACGAGGATCCGGTGACCGGCAGCGCCCACACCGCACTGGCGCCCTTCTGGTCGGCCAGGCTCGGCCGTGACGACCTCACCGGCCTCCAGGCCTCCGCCCGCTCGGGCCTGGTCCGCACCTCCCTGCGCGGCGAGCGCACGCTGCTGACGGGCAGCGCGGTCACGGTGATCGACGGGGAACTGCTGGCCGGGCTCTGACCATGGCGGAGCGGGTCCCCGCTCACGGGGTGGGCAGCCAGCCCACCTTCCCGGCGAGCAGCGCGTATCCGACGAACGCCCCGATGTCGAGCAGGGCGTGCGCGACCACCAGCGGACCGACCCGCCCCCAGCGCCTGTACAGCAGCACGAAGACGACGCCCATGGCCATGTTCCCGATGAAGCCGCCGATCCCCTGGTACAGGTGGTACGAGCCGCGCAGCACGGAACTCGCCACCAGTGCGGCCATGGGCGTCCACCCCAACTGCCCCAGCCGGCGGAGCAGATAGCCGACGACGATGACTTCCTCCACGAGGGAGTTCTGCACCGCGGAGAGGATCAGTACGGGGAACTTCCACCACACGTCGGGCAGCGACTCCGGCACAACGGTCAGGTTGAATCCCGCGGCCCGCGCCACCAGGTAGAACGCCAGACCCACGCTGCCGATGCCCGCCGCGACGAGGGTCCCCCTGCCCAGGTCCGGCCAGGGCCTGGTGCGGTCCAGACCGAGGGTCCGAAGTCCCGCCCGCTCCCGGAGCAGCAGATGGGCCACCAGCGCGACCGGCACCAGGGCGGAGGCGATACCGAACAGCTGCCATGCCAGGTCCAGCCAGGGCCGCCCGGGGGCGTACGAGCCGTTCAGCGTCGCCGCCTGGTCCTTGAGACCTCCGGGTTTCGTCAGCGATCCGATGAAGCTGATCAGGGCGGACACCCCGCTGGCCCCGAGTGAGAGAGCCAGCACGAGGAGGGTCTCCGACCGGAGGATCCGCCGGGACACCTCCTCGTGAGGAATGGATTCAGCCACGCGCCCCGCCTCCACCTGTACACCTGCCATCAGCTATGCGTCGTCAGCCATGCGTCGTCATAGCTTGCCCGACGGGGCCGGGGCGGTGGGACACCGGGCGGCGGTCTCCTCAGGGCGCGGGAAAGCCGATGGGCCAGGTGTGCACCGGCTCACCCACCTGCATCAGCTCGCCGTAGCGCCGGGTGGTGGCTGCCAGCGCGCCCTCCCGCTCGAGTCCCGCGTCCAGGGCGCGGTGGTAGGTGTCGACCTGCCAGGAGGCGCCGTTCACCCTGAGCCTGCAGCGCTCCTCGATGACACCGAGGTAGCGGTCCCGGTCCGAGCGCTCGATGTTCCACGCGTCCAGCCCGGCGGCCGCGAGCGGCAGCAGTTCGTCCCGTACGAGCTTGACGGCCGGCACCTTCGCCACGCCGCCGGAGCGGCCGGGGCGCGGCCAGAGCAGCTCGGCGTCGATCCCGTGGCGGCAGGCGGCGTCGAAGTTCTCGGCTGCCGCCTCGAAGGGCAGCTTGGTCCACACCGGCCGGGATTCGTCGGCGAGCGCGCGCACCAGCCCGTAGTAGAAGGCGGCATTGGCGATCACATCGTCGACCGTGGGGCCGGCGGGCAGGACGCGGTTCTCCACCCTCAGGTGGGGCACGCCGTCGGCCAGCCCGTACACCGGACGGTTCCACCGGTAGACCGTGCCGTTGTGCAGGACGAGCTCGGCCAGGGCTGGTACACCGCCCTCGTCGAGGACCCGCAGGGGATCCTCCTCGTCGCAGATCGGCAGCAGGGGCGGGTAGTAGCGCAGGTTCTCCTCGAAGAGCTCGTACGCCGAACTGATCCAGCGCTCCCCGAACCAGGTCCTGGGGCGTACCCCCTGATTCCGCAGTTCGGGCGGCCGCACGTCCGTGGCCTGCTGGAACAGCGGCGGCCTCGACTCGCGCCACAGCTCCTTGCCGAACAGAAAAGGGGAGTTGGCTCCGAGTGCGATCTGCACGGACGCGATGGCCTGCGCCGCGTTCCAGACGTCGGCGAAACGGTCCGGCGTCACCTGCAGGTGCAACTGCACCGAGGTGCAGGCCGACTCGGGGGCGATCGAGGCGGAGCTCGAGACCAATCGCTCGACACCTTCGATATCGAGGACGAATTCCTCGCCGCGCGCGGCCGCCATCTGGTCGTTGAGGAGCGTGTAACGGTCGACGTCCGAGAGGTTCGCCGAAACCACGTCGTCCCGGCCGAGGGTCGGCAGGATGCCGATCATCACGATCCCCGCGTCGACCTCCGCGGCCTTCCGGTGGGCATAGGCGAGCCCCGTACGCAACTCCTCGGCCAGCTGATCGAATACCCGGCCGCTCAGCCGGTGGGGAAGAATATTTACTTCCAGGTTGAACATCCCCAGTTCCGTCTGGAAATCCCGGCTGGCGATGCGCTGGAGCACCTCCGCATTCCGCATCCTCGGCATGCCGTCCGATCCCGCGAGATTCAGCTCGATCTCCAGCCCCATGAGATTCCGGGGACGATCGAACCTCCGCTCCGACAGGAGCCTCTCCAGCCCCGCCAGGCACTGCGTGAGCTTCTCGCGGTACGCCTGCCGATCGGACAGGGCAAAGGCATCCGCCACGACCTTCTCGCCCATCGAAGGGTCCCTCCTCGAGTGGGCGGCCCGCGGCACAGGCCGCTCGTATCACGATCGATAATGCCCCGACGAGATGATCTGTAACGCCCCCACGACCGATCGGCACCCAGTAGTCTGGTGGCTGAAGCCGGAGGCACATTCCGAAGGCATGGGGCATATGCAGTTTGCCCGATCGGGTTGCCCGGCTGAAACGCCGACGTGTTTCAGCCTACCGCCGCACCGGGAAAGTACCTGGCGACTCGGGTCGGGAGCGGCCCGAATCCATAGAAACCGTGCAATTCAAAGTCCGGATTCCGCCTTGCGCGCAATATGCGGGTCGGCTAGCCGAAACACCGTGTGAACATTTGTCGTATAAACTCTGCGAACGAGGCAGAGAGTTGACGCACCGGCCCGTCCGCCCCGTCACCGGCCTTCCTCTGGCCCCGCACGCCGACAGCGCCGTCTGCACCCGCCCACGCATCACCGTGTCTCCGAAGTGAGAGGCGACCCACTATGCCGCTGCATGTTTCCCCGGCCCCAGCGCCCGCACTCCGCAGCGTTCTCGCGGCACTCGGTTCTCCCACCGCAGTCCGCGAGGCCCATACGCCCGCTCTCCGGTCCGTCCAGGGATCGCTGAGCCCCGAACTCCCGCTTCCCGTCCATGTACTGGACCGGATCGTGCCGAACGACGCAGCACCGCGCACCCGCCTCGCCGGCTGGCGCTTCCTGATCCGCAGCGGTGAGCGCGCCGTCGCCGCCGCGGACACCATGCTCACCGCCGACGGCTGGACCTTCTCGCACTTCTTCGAGGGCCCCTACATCGTCTCCACCGAACTCGCCGTACGACAGGCGGAGTCGGCGACGACGCATTACCAGCCGCGTCTGCTGTCGGTGCCCGAGCTGTACATGTTCACGCTGTGGCTGCACCACGACATCGAGGCCGACGCCGGCGGCGGCATGCTCGCTCCGACCGATGTGCTGGTGCCCCTGGCACCCGCTCCCCCGGGCATCACGGCCCACCGTCCGCACCACGTCGCGGAGCTGCTCCCGGTCATGACACTGCGTGTCACCCCGGCACCTCTTCCGGACCTTCCCGAACTCCCCGGCCTCCTCGGGTCACCGGCCTGACTCTCCTGACCGACGCGCCCCCGCCGAGACCGCTCGGCGGGGGCGCGTCGGCACCCGTCCGGACTAGTCCGGTCAGGTCACCCCGAACCATCCGAACGGACAGCCCAGTTGGATAGAACCGTCCGGCCGGGTGATGCGTCGTGGGAGGAGAACAGCAGCTGCCGCGAAATCCCTGCGGAGAGACGTCCGTAGGGCAACACTGGGACCGGACCGACTTGATACGGGGGCGGCCATGAACACATCGTCCAGCCGCAGGACACTCGAATCGACGCAGCGAAAGAACCCACCCATGTGCCAGCACCAGCCACCCTGTCCGACCGCTGACTCCAACGACCGGGAAGCCGCACGTCTGATGGCCCACCACCCGGAACAGGGCTGGAGCCTGCTGTGCAACGGCGTCCTGCTCTTCGAGGACACCGGCGAGCTGCTCCCCGACGGGCAGATCATCGCCCCTCACCGCCCGCTGAAGAGCGGTCAGGTGATGAAGGCCGCCTGACCGCGGCCGACGGAACACGGGGGCCGGCCCGGAGAAGTCTCCGCACCGGCCCCGACGCGTGTCCGCATCCCTACTGGTCGTACTCGTCCAGCGGCGGGCAGGAGCAGACGAGGTTGCGGTCACCGAACGCACCGTCGATCCGGCGCACCGGCGGCCAGTACTTGTCCGAAGGTGTGACGCCGGCCGGGAAGACCGCCTCTTCGCGGGTGTAGGCGTGCGTCCACTCGCCACCGAGCGCCGCCGCCGTGTGCGGGGCGTTGCGCAGCGGGTTGTCGTCCCCGCTCCACTCGCCGGAGGCGACCTTGTCGATCTCGCCACGGATGGCGATCATCGTGTCGCAGAACCGGTCGAGCTCGGCGAGGTTTTCGCTCTCCGTCGGCTCGATCATCAGCGTCCCGGCCACCGGGAACGACATGGTCGGCGAGTGGAAGCCGTAGTCGATCAGCCGCTTGGCGATGTCGTCGATGCTGACACCGGTCGCCTTGGAGACCGGCCGCAGGTCCACGATGCACTCGTGCGCGACCAGACCGGCCGGGCCGTTGTAGAGGACCGGGAAGTGCGGTTCGAGGCGCTTGGCGATGTAGTTGGCCGCGAGTACGGCGACCTGCGTCGCACGCTTCAGGCCCTCGCCCCCCATGAGACGTACGTACGCCCATGAGATCGGCAGGATACCGGCCGAGCCCCACGGAGCGGCCGAGATCGGCCCGACGCCGGTCTCGGGGCCCGCCGCGGGCTGGAGGGGGTGGTTCGGGAGGTACGGCGCCAGGTGGGCGCGTACTCCGACCGGGCCGACGCCCGGGCCGCCGCCGCCGTGCGGGATGCAGAAGGTCTTGTGCAGGTTCAGGTGGGAGACGTCACCGCCGAAGTGGCCCGGCTTGGCGAGCCCGACCAGCGCGTTGAGGTTGGCACCGTCCACGTACACCTGGCCGCCGGCGTCGTGCACCTCCCCGCAGATGTCGGCGACGTGCTCCTCGAAGACGCCGTGCGTGGAGGGGTAGGTGATCATGAGGACGGCGAGCTCGTCGTGGTGCTGCGCGATCTTGGCCCGGAGATCCTCTATGTCGACCTCGCCGTCGTCGGCGGTCTTCACCACGACGACCTTCATCCCGGCCATCACGGCGCTCGCGGCGTTGGTGCCGTGCGCGGAGGACGGAATCAGGCAGACCGTGCGTCCGTGGTCCCCGTTGGCCCGGTGGTACGCGCGCACGGCCAGCAGACCGGCGAATTCGCCCTGCGAGCCAGCATTGGGCTGGATGGAGACCGCGTCGTACCCGGTGACCTCGGCGAGGCGCTCCTCCAGCTCCCGGATGAGGGTGAGGAAGCCCTGCGCCTGCTCGGCCGGCGCGAAGGGGTGCAGCGCACCGAATTCGGGCCAGGTGATCGACTCCATCTCGGCGGTCGCGTTGAGCTTCATCGTGCAGGAGCCGAGCGGGATCATGCCCCGGTCCAGCGCGTAGTCGCGGTCGGCGAGCTTACGCAGGTAGCGCAGCATCGCCGTCTCGGAGCGGTACTGGTGGAAGACCGGGTGGGTGAGGACGTCGTCGCTGCGCAGCAGCCCCTCGGGCAGCGCGTCGGCCGTCGCGGCGTCCAGCGCCTCGATGTCGCCGCCGGCACCGAAGGCCGCCCAGACGGCGGCGATCCGGGTGCGGGTCGTGGTCTCGTCGCAGGCGACGGAGACATGGTCGGCGTCGACGAGCCGCAGGTTCACCCCGCGCTCACGGGCGGCGGCGACCACACCGGCCGCTCCTCCCGGCACGCGGACGGTGAGGGTGTCGAAGTACGCGTCGTGCACGACGTCGGTTCCGGCTGCCCGAAGCCCCTCGGCCAGGATGGCGGCGAACCGGTGGGTACGCCGGGCGATCGTCCGCAGTCCCTCGGGCCCGTGGTAGACGGCGTACATGCCGGCCATGACGGCGAGCAGCACCTGGGCGGTGCAGATGTTGCTGGTGGCCTTCTCGCGGCGGATGTGCTGCTCGCGGGTCTGCAGCGCCAGCCGGTAGGCCTTGTCGCCGTCCGCGTCGACGGAGACACCGACGAGGCGGCCGGGCAGGCTGCGGGCGAACTTCTCACGTACGGCCATGAAGCCGGCGTGCGGTCCGCCGAAGCCCATCGGGACGCCGAAGCGCTGGGTGGTGCCCACGGCGATGTCCGCGCCCAGCTCGCCGGGCGAGGTGAGCAGGGTCAGGGCCAGCAGGTCGGCGGCGACGGACACGATCGCGCCCAGCTCGTGCGCCTGCTCGATGACGGGCTTGATGTCGCGCACGGCACCGGAAGCGCCCGGGTACTGGAGCAGCACGCCGAAGACGCCCCGCTCGGCGACCTCGGCGGGGATGCCCTCACCGAGGTCGGCGACGACCACCTCTACACCGGTCGGCTCGGCACGGGTCTGGATCACGGCGACGGTCTGCGGCAGGGTGTCGGAGTCGACCAGGAAGACGCCGCCCTTCACCTTGCCGACCCGCCGTGCCAGGGCCATGGCCTCGGCAGCGGCGGTGCCCTCGTCGAGGAGCGAGGCGCCGGAGGTCGGCAGCCCGGTGAGGTCGGCGACCATGGTCTGGAAGTTCAGGAGGGCCTCGAGCCGCCCCTGGGAGATCTCCGGCTGGTACGGCGTGTAGGCCGTGTACCAGGCAGGGTTCTCCATGACGTTGCGCAGGATCACCGGCGGGGTGAAGGTGCCGTAGTAGCCGAGCCCGATCATCGGTGCGAGCACCTGGTTACGGTCGGCGAGGCTGCGCAGCTCGGCCAGGACCTCGGCCTCCGTACGGGCCTCGGGGAGGTTCAGCGCCTCGGCACTCCGGATCACGTCGGGCACCGCCGCGGCGGTGAGCTCGTCGAGGGAGCCGTAGCCGACCTGGGCCAGCATCTTCGCCTGGGCCTCGGCGTCGGGCCCGATGTGGCGCTGCTCGAACGGAATGCCCTGTTCCAGCTGGGAGAGCGGAGTGCGAAGGGGGGTCATGATGGAGGCCTCCTGGTCTGTCACGACCTGCGAGGGGCGCCACGGCGTGGCTGCCCGAACGGCCTCCCCATCTGTCATCTCGACCTGAGAGCTTCACCGGCACGCCCCTGGGGCATACCGGCTTTCACCGTCGGTGAGGGCGGTCACCGTCGCGGCACGTGCCGTACGGATCCCGCCCTGCTTTCCAGAGTGACCTCGTCCGTGCGGTACGGGGGCCTGAGAGATTCCGGGGAGGAGTTGCTCCTTCGGCGCCTCCGAATCGCTCCGGAGGACTCTCCCGCACAGGGTCAGCAGCCGTGGCCCAGCCTACCAGCGGGGCCGGGGCGGGCCCGTCTCGAGTGGCCGACATCCCGGATCTGGCATTTCGTAGTGATGGTGGAGCAGCCGCGACCACCTGATGCAGTTGTGACCAGTGGGAGGCACCGTGCAGACCGACATCGATCCGCGCAGCCTGATCGGCCGCAAGGCCTTCGACCGCCAAGGTGCCAAGATCGGAACGGTGGACGAGGTCTATCTCGACGACGCCACCGGGGTCCCCGAGTGGGCCGCCGTACGCACCGGTCTCTTCACCAGGGACGCGTTCGTCCCGCTGGAGCCGAGCGAATTCGTCGACGGCGCTCTCGTGATCCCCTTCGAACGGGCCCTGATCAAGGACGCGCCGGACTTCGGTGTGGGCCGCCATCTCTCGCCCGAGCAGGAACTGCAGCTCTACCGCCATTACGGACTGGACTCCTCCCCCTCTGCCGGCCCGGGTCCTGACAGGGACTTCGGCAGGCTCGCCGGCCACGAGGAGTAGTCCACCGGGTCCCGCACCAGGCGCAGCGGATCGGCCGGCTGCAGCTGCGGATCATCGACCCGGAACGTCCGCACCCGGCCGGGCGGCGTCCACGGTTCCTCGAAGCGCACGGTGACCCGGCCGACGCCGCTGCCCTGCACCCAGCCGTGCCCGTGGACCTCGTGCCGTACATCGTGCCCGGCCGGCCAGCGCCGCGCGGCCAGTTGCTCCTCACTCTCCCGGGTCTCCCCTCCCGGTCCCTCCTCCGCCGTGCGCTGCCCCTCGTCCGCCGCGGCGTCGGCTGCGACCGCCGCCGCCGCGGATTCCTCTGCGGCGTGCTCCGCGTCGGCGGCCTGCGCGAAGAGGTCCTCCTGCGTGAAGTCCGCCAGCCCCGTGACACCGACTCCGAGCAGCCGGACGCCGCCGGTCGTGTCGACGGCCTCCAGAAGCCGCGCAGCGGCCTCCCTGACCACCGTGGGATCGTCGGTGGGGCCGCGCAGTGTCTCGGACCTGGTGAGCGTCGAGAAGTCGTAACGGCGCACCTTGAGGACGACGGTGCGCCCGGACCGGCCCGCGCCCCGCAGCCGCTGCACGCACCGGTCCGCGAGCCGCTCGACCTCCGCCCTCACGCGCACCCGGTCGTGAAGGTCCACGTCGAAGGTGTCCTCGACCGATACGGATTTGGCGTCCCTCTCGGCGACGACGGGCCGGTCGTCGTAACCCTGCGCCATGCGGTGGAGCGCGACGCCGTGCGCCTTGCCCAGCAGCCGCACGAGCTCCGCCTCTCCCGCCTCCGCCAGGTGGCTGACGAGGGTCATTCCGGCGCGCCGGAGATGGTCACCGGTGGCGGGGCCCACGCCCGGGAGGATGCGTACGGACATGGGCGCCAGGAGCTCACGCTCGGTGCCGGGCTCGATCAGCAGCAGCCCGTCCGGTTTCGCCTCCTCGGATGCGATCTTGGCCAGCATCTTGGAGCCGGCCAGACCGACGGAACCGCTGAGCCCGGTGACGGCTCTGATGACCGTGCGCAGCTGTCCGCCGATCGCCCGCGCGGACGCCGAGTCGTGGGCGACCCCGCCGGCCTCGAGGTCGACGAAGGCCTCGTCCAGGCTGAGCGGCTCGACGAGCGGTGACAGCCGCCCGAGCAGCTCCATCACCTGGTCGCTCACCGTCCGGTAGAGCGCGAAGCGCGGAACCAGATACGCCGCGTTGGGCGCGAGGCGCCTCGCCTGTGCCATCGGCATCGCCGAATGCACGCCGAGACGCCTCGCCTCGTACGACGCGGTGGCGACCACGCCGCGCATCCCCAGGCCGCCCACCACCACCGGCTTGCCGCGCAGGCTGGGCTTCGACGCCTGCTCGGCCGAGGCGTAGAAGGCATCCATGTCCAGATGCAGGATGGTGGGCGCGGCTCTCACATGGACCGATGCTGCCCTACGCCACTGACAACCGCCCCACCCGGCGCACGCGTCGCGCCGTCCCGCCCCGGTGACTCAGCCCGCGCGATTGCGCCGTCGCGCCAGTTCATCGGCGGGGTTGTGGCCGATCAGGGTCTCCCCCGTGTCGACACGTTCCCCGTGGAGCTGGGACAGCGCCGCGTCGACATCCCGCCAGACGACACCGACGGCGATACCGAAGATGCCCTGGCCGCCCTGGAGGAGATTCACCACCTCGTCGGGCGATGAGCACTCGTAGACCGTCGCACCGTCGCTCATCAGGGTCATCCGCTCGAGATCCGTGAATCCACGCGCCCTGAGGTGCTGGACGGTGGTCCGGATGTTCTGCAGAGCGACCCCCGTGTCCAGGAACCGTTTGACGATCTTGAGGAGAACCACGTCCCGGAAACTGTAGAGACGCTGCGTCCCCGACCCGTACGCCGGACGCACGCTCGGTTCCACGAGCCCCGTACGCGCCCAGTAGTCAAGCTGTCGGTAGGTGATCCCGGCCGCCGCGCACGCTGTCGGCCCCCGATAGCCGATGTCCCCTGCCACTCCCACACCGTCCGCTGCCACCACAGCCGGCTGAACCGGCTGTCTGATGGAGTGGTCGGCCGCACTGCCGTGCTGCCGGTACGGCCCACCCGCAGCCGTACCGTCGCCGCTGCTTCTCACGCCGACCTCCGTCCTTGACCTGCCACCTCGAAGGTAGGCAGTCACCAGGGGTGCGTCAACGATCGCCACACTCGGCACGCCGAGTGATAATCACCCTGAGGGTGGTTTCCCGTGACTGATTTACGGGAACGGCTTGTCGGATGCGCTGACGCCGCCTCCGCGGAAGGTCACTGGCTGTTGGTGCCGAAGTCCTCCGGCGAGATCTGGTCGAGGAACTCGCGGAACTTCTCCACCTCGTCCTCCTGCTCGTCCGGGATGGCGATACCCGCGTCGTCCAGCACCCCGTCACTGCCGTAGATCGGCGTGCCGGTGCGCAGGGCGAGCGCTATGGCGTCGGACGGCCGCGCGCTCACCTCGACCCCGCTGGCAAAGACCAGCTCCGCGTAGAAAACCCCTTCACGCAGGTCCGTGATGCGGACCTCGGTGAGCTCCTGGCCGACGGCCTCGAGCACATCCTTGAAGAGATCATGGGTCAGCGGCCTGGCCGGAGCCATGCCCTGCTGGGCGAAGGCGATCGCGGTCGCTTCCCCAGGGCCGATCCAAATAGGGAGGTACCGGTCGCCTCCCACTTCACGCAGGAGCACGATCGGTTGGTTGGAGGGCATTTCCACCCGGACACCCACAACGTCGAGCTCGTTCACACAGCAACCCTAGGACGTGCCCGCCATGTTTGGATAGTCGGGCTCCTCCGCCCTCAGTGGAAGACGGCCTTCAGGGCGCTCTGCACGAGCGCGGCGTGGAGCCGGACGGAGAGGTCCGCGAGCTCCTTGGCGGTGGCCTCCGCATGTGCCCTGGTCTGCGGATTCCGGTGCCGGCGCAGCGGCGCGACCACCTGCTCGACCAGCCCCGCCTCACGCTCCGCGGCCGCCTTGACCGCCCGCAGATGCCGAGGTTCGAGACCGAATCTGCCCAGGTCCGCCACCAGCCGTGCCACATTCACCGCCTCGGCGTCGTAGCTCCCGCCGGCGGCGGGCACGATCAGCCCGTACGCCTCCCACTCGTCGAGCTGCTCCTCGGTCGCCTCGGTGGCCGCCAGGAGTTCGGAGCGTCCGATACGGGCGGCGGTGGCCTGCCCCGGGTCCTGGTCCCGAAGGGCGTCGGCGGGATCACCCGAAGCCCCTCCGGGCGGCAGTGCCGCCTGCTCACCGCGTGCGAGGGCCTCCAGGTGCTCACGGATGACCTTGAGCGGCAGGTAGTGGTCCCGCTGCATGCGCAGCACCTGTGCCAACCGCTCGACGTCGGCGGGGCCGAACTTCCGGTAGCCCGACGGCGTCCGCTGGGGCTCGATGAGCCCCTCCGTCTCCAGGAAGCGGATCTTGGAGATGGTGACTTCGGGAAATTCGTCGCGCAGCTGCAGAAGCACCGTGCCGATGCTCATCGCGCGCTCGCCCGCGGCGGCGGTGCCGTGACCGGCACCGCCTGTCGGTGTTCGCAGCATGGACCTTCCTGGGGATCCCCCCGGACACTGTCCGGGGGAGGGTCACACGCCCCGCTGGCTCGCGTAGAAGACCAGTCGGTACTTCCCGATCTGGACTTCGTCGCCGTTGGTCAGCGCGACGGAATCGATGCGCTCGCGGTTGACATAGGTGCCGTTGAGGCTGCCGACGTCTCCCACGGTGAAACTACCGTCCGGGTTCCTGTGGAACTCCACATGACGCCGCGACACGGTCACATCGTCGAGGAAGATGTCGCTCTGCGGGTGACGGCCTGCCGTCGTCAGGTCACCGTCCAGCAGGAAGCGGCTTCCGGAGTTCGGGCCGCGTCGCACCACCAGCAGCGCGGAACCCGTCGGCAGGGCGTCCACGGCGGCCTGGGCCTCCGGGGAGAGCGACGGGACGGCCGTCTGGCCTGTCGCCTCGGCCTCGTACGCCTCGATACCGGAGATCGAGATGGTCGAGGTCGTCTCCGAGGCACGCTCGGGCACTCCGCCCCTCAGCGGCGCACCGCAGTTGGAGCAGAAACGGCTGGCCTCGGCATTGCGATGCCCGCACCTCGTACAAACCGGCATGGACGAGCTTTCCGGAGCGGGGGCGAACCCTCCACCCGTACTGGAGGTCGATGGTTCCCCGAAACCTATGCGCCCTGCACTTCCGGGGTCAACGGACGACGCGCCGGACCCGCCGGCGCCTCCCTGGACCTCGTCGCGGAAGAGCGGGCGCTCCGAACCCTGCTCCTCGGCACCCTGACGCGGAGCGCGGTGGCGGGCAGCGCTGTTGCTGTCCTCGCGGGCGCTCTTTCCGAACAACTTCGCAAACAACTTCACGGGCGTTTCCCCTTGACCGAAATAGACCCGCCCGTGGGGCAGGACGAACCCTGAATGAACACACCTGCCGACCCGGACATCCTCACAACGTCCGTATCCACCCGACAGTTTCCACCACGCGTCACCGATCCGTTGCGCCGACCCCCCGCAACCTGGCGCCCGTGTCCTTCGATTACAGCGCACCGCCGCCTCACTGGGGCGACGACCGAGCGTAATCAGGCTGCTTCGGGGGGCGCAAGGCGTCCACGACGATGTCGTCGGCGCGCGTCACCTCCGCTGTGGCCTGCTCCTTCTCGAGCGTCTGCACCACACCACCCGGGATGTTCAGGGCCGGCTCCAGGTCCTGCGGCTTGCCGATGACCTTGAACTCGTAGGGAGACTCGACCTTCCGGCCGTCGACTCTCAACTCTCCCCCGTCACCGGAGAAGTATGTGTTGGCCACCACCCGCACGCCGTTGATCTCGATGGCCTCGGCACCCGCCGCGCGCAGCTCCTGGATGGTGTCGAGGAGCATGTCGGCCTCCACCGCGCCGGCCGGGTCACTGATGGTCAGCGTGATCCCGGGGCCGTGCGCGGCGACGGTACCTGCCAGGATACCGAGCTGCCGCTCCTTCTCGAGCGTCTGCTTTCGGGCCTCCTCCGCCTGGTCGGAGCTGTTCTCCAGTTCCGTGCGCTGGTCGTCGAGGCGCTGCTTCTCGTCCTCGAGGCGCTGGGTCCGGTTGTCGAGCTCGTCGAGGATGCGGACCAGGTCCTCCTGGCGGGCCCCGCGCAGGGCGCTGTTGTCGCTGTTCGACCTGACCTGGATGGCCAGGCCCAGACCGAGGACGAACAGCAGGAGCGCCACGATCAGTTGGGCCCTGCTCACCCTGGGCGGCCAGAGGCCTGCCCGCAGCCGCTGGCGTCCCGACGTCTCCTCCGACCCGGCCGGCGGAGAGGGTGCGGGGCCGGGCTCGGGCGCTTCGGGCGCCTCCGGCGGGAGCGCACCGGCGCGTCCCCCGCTGCCGGGCTCGTATGCGTGGCCCGGCTGCCGCCCGTCGTCCTGGCTGTGTTCGTCGCTCATCCCGTTGCTCATCGACCTCACGCCCGGAAGACGTGCCGGCGGATGGCCGCGGCGTTGGAGAAGATCCGGATGCCGAGCACGACCACCACACCGGTGGAGAGCTGGGCCCCGACGCCCAGTTTGTCGCCGAGGAAGACGATCAGCGCGGCCACCACGACGTTCGACAGGAACGACACCACGAAGACCTTGTCCACGAAGATCCCGTCGAGCATGGCCCGCAGTCCGCCGAAGACGGCGTCGAGCGCGGCGACCACGGCGATCGGCAGGTAGGGCTCGACCACCGCCGGCACTTCGGGCCGGACCAACAGTCCGACCACGACTCCCACGACGAGGCCCAGTACGGCGATCACGATGTGCCCTTCCCTGTGTCTGCCGCACCACTGCCCGTGTCTGCGGCCTGAGGCTCTGCTGTACGTACGATCAGGCTGGGCGCGGCCGGAAGGCGCACCTTCTCCTGCTCGGAGATGCTGGTGCGGATGTCGAAGCTCTCGTGCAGCGCCTGAAGATACTGGCCGTCCGCACTGTCCTGGAAGGCCGTGACGAGCTTCTTGCCGTCCCCCACCGCCTGCACCGTGTACGGCGGCACGAGCGGCCTGTTGTCGACCAGTATGGCGTCGCCCGCCGCACGGATCGCCGAGAGGGCCGTCAGCCGCTGCCCGTTGATGGCGATCGCCTCGGCACCGGACTGCCAGAGACCGTTGACCACGCGCTGCATGTCCCGGTCGCGTACCCGCCCGGTGTCGGCGAAACCGGTGGACTCACGGGGACCGCCACCACCCTGGTCGGTGTCCTCGGCGTCGTCCACGACCAGCTTGATGCCGGGGCCTTCGACGGGGGTGGCCCCGGACAGCAGCGCCACCAGGCCGCCCTGGTCCCCACCGTGCTCCTGAAGTGCCTTGCGCTGCCGCTCGCCGACGTCCTTGCGCAGCTTGTCGACATCCGCCTCGAGCGTGTCCGCCGTGGCGGTCTCGGCGTTCACCCGGTCGATGAGCTCCTCGCGTTCCTTGGCCACGACTGGAGCCGCGACCCGGGCCTCAGCGGCACCGAGCGTCACCACGAGGGCCGCCAGCACCAGGCCGGCGGCAAGTCCCAGCTTCGCCTTCAGCGTGCGCGGCAGCCCGTCCCGGCCCTCGGACCGACGACGCGCGGAGGCCTCGGCGTATCCCTCGTCAAGGCTGTGTTCCATCACGGTGGTCAGCAGCGACATCGACGCGTCGGGGCGAGGACGCGGCGGGGCGCTACTCCGATCGGGGGGCGGCTGCGACATGCCGCACATCGTCGCACGTCATGCCTGCTGCCGCCGAATGGCCCCACCGTGGGTCCGGTAGCCGCGGCACACGGCTTCCGGACCCACGGTGGCCTGCTCAGTCCCCCGCGCTGTCCACGACCGCCGCCCATTCGTCGAGCAGCGCCTGGGCCGAGGCGTCGTCCGGGCCCTCGGCCCACAGGTGCGTCACCGCTTCCGCACGGTCGGGCAGCACCATCACCCAGCGGCCGTCGGTCTCGACCACGCGGACTCCGTCGGTGGTGTCGACACTGCGCTCCCCCGCCGCCTCCACGACCCGGCGCATGACGAGCCCCTTGACCGCCCACGGTGTGGCGAGGTCACGGCGCAGCACATGGGCACGCGGGATACGGGCATCGATCTGGCTGAGGGTGAGCTGTGTCCTGGCCACGAGGCCGATGAGCCTGACGAAGGCCGCCGCACCGTCGAAGACGCTGCTGAACTCGGGGATGATGAAGCCGCCACGGCCGTCACCGCCGAAGATCGTGGTGTCCTCACGGCCCACGCGCGTCAGGTCGTCAGGGGACGTGGTCGTCCACTCCACCTGCGTACCGTGATAGGCGGCGACCTGTTCGGCGACGCGGGTGGTGGTCACCGGCAGGGCGACCCGTCCGCTCCTGCGCTCGGCGGCCACGAGGTCGAGCATGACCAGCAGCGCCCGGTCGTCCTCGATGATGCGGCCCCGCTCGTCCACGAGGGAAAGCCGTTCACCGACAGGGTCGAACCGCACGCCGAAGGCGGCCCGCGCGGACGACACGATCTCGCCGAGTCGCACCAGCCCGGCCCGGCGCGACTCGGCGGACTCCGTGGGGCGGGACTCGTCGAGCCCGGGGTTGATCGTCAGCGCGTCCACACCGAGGCGTCCGAGCAGGCTGGGCAGGACAAGCCCGGCACTACCGTTGGACGCGTCCACGACCACCTTCAGGCCCGCGTCGGCGATGCCGCTCGTGTCGACGTTGCGCAGCAGGGAGCCGGTGTAGGAGTCGAAGACGCTCGACGGGAAGTGGAGGTCGCCGATCTCGCCGGGGAAGGCCCGGCGGAATTCCTGCCGGGCGTAGACGCGGTCCAGCTTCTTCTGACGTGCCTGGGAGAGATCGGCTCCCCGCTCGTCGAAGAACATGATGTCGACCGAGTCGGGCACACCCGGAGACGTACGGATCATGATGCCGCCGGCACTGCCCCGTGCGGTCTGCTGACGGGCCACCGGCAGCGGCACGTTCTCCAGGTCCCGGACATCGATCGCGCTGGCCTGGAGGGCCGAGATGACCGCTCTCTTCAGTGCGCGCGCACCACGGGAGTGGTCGCGTGCGGTCGTGACCGTCGCGCCCTTCTTCAGGGTCGTCGCGTACGCGCCTGCGAGCCGGACGGCGAGCTCCGGGGTGATCTCCACGTTCAGGATCCCCGAGACGCCGCGGGCGCCGAAGAGGTGCGCCTGTCCGCGCGACTCCCAGATGACCGAGGTGTTCACGAAGGCGCCGGCTTCGATGGTCTTGAACGGATACACCCGGACATTGCCCTGGATGATCGATTCTTCGCCGACCAGGCACTCGTCGCCGATGACGGCGCCGTCCTCGATGCGCGAGGCACGCATGATGTCGGTGTTCTTACCGATGACGCAGCCGCGCAAATTGCTGTGCTGACCGATGTACACGTTGTCGTGCACGACGGCCCGGTGAAGGAAGGCGCCGGATTTCACGACGACATTCGAGCCGATGACCGTGTGCTCACGGATCTCGGCGCCTGCCTCGATCTTGGCGTAGTCACCGATGTACAGCGGCCCCCGCAGTACCGCGTCGGGATGGACCTCTGCGCCTTCCGCCACCCAGACGCCGGGCGAGATCTCGAAGCCGTCCAGCTCCACGTCGACCTTGCGCTCCAGCACGTCGGCCTGGGCCTTCACGTAGCTTTCGTGGGTGCCCACGTCCTCCCAGTAGCCCTCTGCGATATAGCCGCAGATCAGCTTGCCTTCCTTCATGAGCTGCGGGAAGACGTCACCCGACCAGTCCACGGAGGTGTCGGCCTGGACGTAGTCGAAGACCTCGGGCTCCATGACGTAGATGCCCGTGTTCACCGTGTCCGAGAAGACCTGGCCCCAGGTCGGCTTCTCCAGGAAGCGCTCCACCTTCCCGTCTTCGTCCACGATCGTGATCCCGAATTCCAGCGGGTTCGGGACCCGAGTCAGGCACACCGTGACCAGTGCGCCCTTTTCCTTGTGGAACGCGATCAGGTCCGTCAGGTCGAAGTCCGTGAGGGCGTCGCCGGAAATGACCAGGAAGGTGTCGTCCTTCAGAGCTTCCTCGGCGTTCTTCACGCTTCCCGCGGTACCGAGTGGCTTCTCCTCGTTGGCATAGCTGAGCTCCATCCCGAGTTCCTCGCCGTCGCCGAAGTAATTCTTGACGAGGGAAGCGAGAAACTGGACGGTGACCACGGTCTCATTGAGCCCATGCCTTTTGAGCAGCCGCAGCACATGCTCCATGATCGGCCGATTGGCCACGGGCAGGAGCGGCTTGGGCATGCTTGAGGTCATGGGGCGAAGGCGGGTGCCTTCACCGCCTGCCATCACGACGGCCTTCATGTCGGAAACGTCCTCCTCGAAAGAGACGACGGTCTGGCCGACTTCGCCCGTCGGGGCAACACCACAACTGTCCGGTGCGGGCCGGCGACTCTGCACGGCACCACGTCAACGAGCTAATCGGCTACTTGATCCGCCTTGACCAGACGGCGGACCTGGACCACGTATAGGATCCCTGCCCACCAATAGAGGGTTGTACCCCATCCAGCGAACGCCCATCCGAAAATGGTGCCCAGCGAAGCAAGCCAACCACTTCCGTCGCTGAGCAGCAACAAGGGGAAGGCGTACATCAGGTTGAACGTTGCAGCTTTGCCTAGGAAGTTCACCTGGGGCGGCGGATAGCCGTGCCGGCGAAGGATTCCCACCATCACGAGGAGCATCAGCTCACGGGCGAGGAGCGCGGCGGTCAGCCATAGCGGCAGGATCTCCCGCCAGGTGAGCCCTACGAGGGTCGACAGAATGTAGAGGCGGTCGGCAGCCGGGTCCAGGAGCCGGCCGAGCCTGCTGATCTGGTTCCACCGGCGGGCGAGCTTGCCGTCGAGGTAGTCGCTGACACCGCTCAGCATCAGGACCAGCAGGGCCCAGCCGTCGCTGTTGGGCCCGCCGAACACGGGGCGAAGAATCAGCCACAGGAAGAGCGGTACGCCGACGAGGCGAGCCATGCTGAGGATGTTGGGGATGGTGAGTACTCGGTCCGTCTGAACTCGAGTCTCCTGGACCTCCACCCGGGGGCCTCCTGTGAGGAACGTGCCAATGATGCCCCCTGACCCTACCCTCAGTCTCCGAGGGCCGGTGCACAGGGGTGCGAGGGGTGGCTGTGAACGCAGAAAAGCCCCGTGCCACAAGGGCACGGGGCTTTCCCGGAATAATTGTTCGGCGGCGTCCTACTCTCCCACAGGGTCCCCCCTGCAGTACCATCGGCGCTGAAAGGCTTAGCTTCCGGGTTCGGAATGTAACCGGGCGT
>NZ_JBIVVD010000003.1:0-486652 GCF_044757505.1 Streptomyces sp. NPDC091271
CGGTTACATTCCGAACCCGGAAGCTAAGCCTTTCAGCGCCGATGGTACTGCAGGGGGGACCCTGTGGGAGAGTAGGACGCCGCCGAACAATTATTACGGACTAGCCCCGTGCCCTTGTGGCACGGGGCTTTTCTGCGTTCAAGGGCGGAATCCGAGTCGGCAGGCGGCGCACCATTCCCCGGAACAGTGCGCCGCCTGCCCGTACTTTCTACAGTCGGCCGGCCGCTTTCAGCGCAAGGTAGGCATCAGCGAGGGCGGGGGCGAGGTCGTCGGGGGCGGCGTCGACGACCGTGACACCGTGACGTCGGAGCTGGTCCGCGGTGCGGCGGCGCTGGGCTTGTGCCTGCGTGCCGGCGGCGGCCTCGTAGATCGCGTCCACTGTGCCTCGCGCGTGGGTCATCACTTCTACGTGGGGGTCCGCCACCGCTGCGACCAGAACCGTGTGGCGCTGGGTGAGTTGTGGGAGGACGGGCAGGAGGCCTTCCTCGATAGGCGCGGCGTCCAGACTCGTGAGCAGGACGATCAGGGAGCGGCGGGGAGCGCTTGCCAGCGCGGCCGTGCTGAGACCACGTGCATCGGTCTCCACGAGTTCGGGCTCCAGAGTGGCCAGGGTGCTGACGAGAGTCGACAGGATGTCCCCTCTCGCTGTTCTCCCCTGTACCTGGGCCCGGACACGCCGGTCGTAGGCGATCAGATTCACACGGTCGCCGGCGCGGGTGGCGAGGGCGGTGAGGAGAAGGGTCGCGTCCATGGCTGCGTCGAGTCGAGGTACGTCACCTACCCGGCCCGCCGATGTGCGGCCGGTGTCGAGGATGACGAGGATGTGGCGGTCGCGCTCAGGGCGCCAGGTGCGGACAGCGACTGCGGACTGGCGTGCGGTGGCCCGCCAGTCGATGGAACGGGTGTCGTCTCCCGGAACGTAGGCGCGCAGGCTGTCGAACTCCGTGCCTTCTCCACGTGTGAGAACGCTGGTCCTGCCGTCGAGCTCACGAAGCCGGGCCAGACGCGAGGGCAGGTGCTTCCGGCTCGTGAAGGGCGGCAGCACGCGGACCGTCCAGGGGACGCGGTGGTACCCCTGCCGGGCCGCGAGACCGAGGGGTCCGAACGACCGGACAGTGACACGGTCGGTCTGGCGGTCTCCACGCCGCGACGGACGCAGGAGAGTGGTCAGGCGGTGTCGTTCCCCGGCGGGTAGGCCGAACTGATGGCGGGACGACGCCTGTTCGGACTCCGAGGTCCAACTGCTGGGGGGCCAGGCGTCGCGGAGGTGGGCACGGAGCCGGCGCCGGGACGGATTGGTCACTGTGAGTTGCACTGCTGCGGTGTCGCCGAGTCGAACGGATGTATCACCGGATCGGGTGAACTGCAGCGTACGCACTGGCGCAGCCAGGGCGTAGTCGCACAGAATTGCCAATGAGAGCGGGACATTGACCGCGAGCAGGCCCGTCCAGCTCGGGGCCAGTATGCCTACGGGGAGTGACCCCAGAGCCGCCACCAGGGCGGCCCGTCCGGTGAGGGCCATGGTCACCGCCTCACCGGGGGACGGGGACGTGGGCGAGGACAGAGGTGATGACGGAGTCCGGGGTGACTCCCTCCATCTCCGCTTCCGGCCGCAGCTGTATGCGATGACGGAGTGTGGGCAGAGCGAGGGCTTTCACATCGTCCGGGATGACATAGTCCCGGCCCGTGAGCCAGGCCCATGCCCGTGCGGTGGAGAGCAGTGCGGTGGCTCCTCGGGGGGAGGCTCCGAGGGTGAGTGAGGGGGATTCACGCGTGGCACGACAGATGTCCACGACATAGGCGGCGATCTCGGGGGAGACCGAGGTCTTGGCGACGGCGGCGCGCGCCGCTTCGAGGTCGGCGGGGCCGGCGACGGGCTGTATGCCTGCCGCCTTGAGGTCACGAGGGTTGAACCCGTCCGCGTGGCGGGTGAGCACGTTGATCTCGTCCTCGCGTGAGGGGAGGGGGACTGTCAGTTTGAGGAGGAAGCGGTCCAGCTGCGCCTCGGGCAGCGGGTAGGTGCCCTCGTATTCGACCGGGTTCTGGGTTGCAGCCACGAGGAAGGGGTCGGGCAGCGGACGCGGGGACCCGTCGATGGTGACCTGACGTTCTTCCATGGCCTCCAGCAAGGAGGACTGCGTCTTGGGCGGGGTTCGGTTGATCTCGTCGGCGAGCAGGAGATTGGTGAACACCGGGCCGGGCTGGAAGGAGAACTCGGCGGTGCGGGCGTCGTAGACGAGTGAGCCCGTGACGTCGCTCGGCATGAGGTCGGGGGTGAACTGGACGCGCTTGGTGTCCAGTTCGAGCGAGGCGGCAAGTGCGCGGACCAGGAGGGTCTTCGCCACTCCGGGCACGCCCTCCAGGAGTACGTGGCCTCGGCAGAGGAGAGCGACGACCAGTCCGGTGACGGCCGGGTCCTGGCCGACCACAGCCTTGGCGATCTCGGAACGCAGGGCTTCCAGGGATGCGCGGGCGCTGTCGGAGTTCGCCGGAGCCACAGGGGACCCTGCTGTTGCCGCAAGCTCGGCGGTCTCCGGGGTCGGGGCGCTCATGACGTGCGTACCTCTCTTTCGAGGGCGTCGAGTTGATCGGTCAGAAGAACGAGCGCGGCGTCATCAGCCGGCGCAGCGCCGAAGAGGAGGTCGCTGAGGTCGTCGCCCGGGTTGCTGAGGCGTCTGGCGACGGCGGGAAGGAGCACCGCGCGGGAATCGGTATCACGGGGGGAGACACCGAGGAGGGAGGAGATGCGGTTTCGGGTGGCGGAGCGCAGTTCGGCCGCGGCACGGTCACGGGCGTCGGCCTTGCGGTAGAGGCGGGCCCGTCCTTCAGCGGATTCGGAGGCCCGGACGGCCACCGGCAGGTGCTCGGTGACCAGGGGGCCGAAGCGACGGGCGCGCCAGACGGCGGCGAGCACGGCGGCCAGGGCCAGTTGGAGAGTGCCCCAGAGCCAGCCTGAGGGGATGAGGCCGAGGAAGCCGCTCTCTCCTTCGGTTCCGCCGTCACTGTTGTCGTCCTGGCCGGCCGCGCCGCCTTCGGCCGCGGAGGGATCGTCGAGTGAGGGGAGGTACCAAACGAGATGCGGGCGGGAGCCGAGGAGTTGCAGGCCCAGCGAGGCGTTGCCCTGCTGGTCGAGCCGGTCGTTGTAGAGGAAGTCGGGGGAGCCGAGCAGCACGGTGTCGCCGGTGCTCCGCCCCGGCAGGACAAGGAGGGAGGCGAGTCCGTTGTCCGGGTAGCAGGCGGTGGCCCGGCGTGCGTCCGTCGCGTAGTGGATGCCGCCCATGTCGGAGGTGCCCGCGGTGCGGGCCGCGGGGAGTTCGCAGCGCGGGGGGCGTGCGGTGACCGGTCCGTGGGCTTCCGGGTGCACGCCGGGGGCGAGCCGAGCCACGGAGGGGCTGCCAGGGGCGATGAGGACGGTGCGGCCCGCGGAGCCGGCGGTCGCCGTGTGGAGGCGCCGCTGCTGGTGTGCGGTGAGCACGTTGGGTCCGGTGACCAGCAGGGTGGCGTCGGGGCCCAACGCGCCGGTGGCCTCGTCGAGGGTGGTGACGACATCGACGGATATGCCGCGGTCCTTGAGGAGTTCGGCGACGGCCCGGCTGCCGTAGGGATCCGCGGAGCGGGGATCGAGCCGGCCGTGCTGGCCGCCGGAGCGGACGGCGGCAAGGGCGACCCCGGCGACGACGAGAATGAGGAGTGCGAGCAGCAGCCCCCGGACGCGCCGCCAGATCTGTTGGGGGCTGCGGGACTCCGAGGTGGTGGGAACGGCCGCGAGGGCGGTCATCCGGCGGCCCCTCGGGCCGCGCCGGTGGTCAGCAGGGGCTTTGCGGCCTCGAGTTCCAGGTCGAGGGTGCACAGGGTCAGGTACGCGGCCTCGTCGGCGGTGCGCCCCCCGTATGTGACGTCGTCGAAGACCCGGGCGGCGGCGCGGAGCCGGTCGGCGTGTGCGGGCATCAGCCGGCCGGCCTCGGCGGCCGCCTCGTCCGCGGTGCGGCCGGGGCGTGGGTCGAGCACGGCCCGGTCCTCCAGGGAGCGTACGAGGGCGCGCATCCGTTCCTGGACGGCTGCGGTCCAGCGCCGGGCTTCGGCGTGCGCGGCGGCGTCGGTGCGGTGGTCGGCCGCGCTGCGGGTGGTGCTGTCGAAGAGCGTCTCGGGGGCACGGGGGGCTCGTCGAGGTGTGCCGAGCCTCCACCACAGGGCGGCCCCAAGGCCGACGACGGCCAGGGCGAGTACGACGAGCCCCAGCGGGCCGCCGGGGGCGGCGTCGGCGGCACCGGCGAAGAGGTCACCGATCCAGTCCCAGAAGCGGTCGAGGCCGCGTTCCAGGAGGTTCGGGTCGTGTTCGTGGTACATCGGACGGGACAGTTCGTCCTGCGCCGCCTCGCGGGCGGGGACGCGTGAAGTGTCCACGGGTATGTCCTCGCCCGCCCGGATGAGTCGTACCGCTGCGGTGGTGCCCCCCGTCACCGCATCAGCTCCTGGGGGTGTCGTAGCCGGGCACGCCCGCGGCCCGGGCCAGTTCGAGGTCGAGGGCTTCACGGCGGATGCGCTGGTCGACGTAGAGCAGGGCCATCACTCCGGCGGTGAAGGGGTACGCGACCGTCGAGACGATCACTTCGCCGATGCCCGTGATGATGAGGAAGGGCCAGCCGAACTCCGTCGAGCTGCTGTTGAGGAACTCGCTCAGGCCGTCGCTGTCCACGGTCACCGCGATGATGCCGAACGGAATCGCGATGATCAAGGTCAGGACGATGACCAGCAGGTAGGTGAGGGCCAGGATGCCGAACGTCCGCCACCAGTTTCCTCTGACCAGCTTGGCGGACCGGCGGAGCGAGGTGATCACGGACTGCCGTTCCAGCATCAACGCCGGCGCCGCGAGCGTGAAGCGGATCATCAGCCAGAGAACGACGCCACAGGAGGCGAGGAAGCCGAGGAAGGTCAGAGCGATCCCGCCCGCACCGCTGCCGAGAGCCAGGCCGGGAAGCAGGCCCACCGCCATGATCGCGGCGCTCATCGCGCTCAGCAGAAGGGTCAGCCCGAGCAGGGGGAGAAGCCGGGGGCGGGCCTCGGACCATGCTTCGGAGAGTGTCAGGCTCCGGCCGAGCACGGAGCGGCTGATCACCACGGTGAGGACGGAGGTGGTGATGAGCGTGGCGATCATCGCGACGAGCGTGCCGGGGGCGCTGTTGATCAGCTGGGACTGTGCCGAGTCGGTGGCCTGGCGGAGCGCCTCCGCCCCGGTCGCGTTCGGGTCGACCGACTCCTGCTCGGGCAGTACATAGCGCTGCAGGAGGATGATCACGATCTCGGCGATCACGGAGACGGTGAGGCTGATGCCCAGCACCGTGCGCCAGTGGGTGCGCATGGTGGACACCGCGCCGTCGAGGATCTCGCCGACCCCCAGGGGGCGGAGCGGGATGACGCCGGGCTTCGCAGCCATGGGCGGGCGGCCCCCCCCGGAGCCCTGCGGCATGCCGCCCCAGCCCGGAGCGGGTGGTGGCGCGCCCGGGCCGGTGCCGGGGGCGCTCGGCGGCGACCACTGCCCCGGAGGCGGCTGTGCGGGAGACCACTGTCCGGCGGGCCCGCTTCCGTCGACGGGAGCGGAGGGTTTGGGAATGCCCGTCTCCTGGCCGTCGGAGGGGGCGGATCCGGGCGAAGCCCAGCCCGGAGAGTCGTTCATCGTCGCTCCTTCACAGTCCTGTCCGCTCATCGGGGCGGCAGGTTGCCAGCCATCGTGCCACGCGTCGGTCCGGTGCGGGTCTGGTGCTGTATCTCCTTCTTGCCTTCGTGCACGGGCGGTTCAGCGGGCAGACTGGGCAGATGGCTGATCAGGACGCGCAATCGCCGGTGGGCATCGAGCCTCCGGCCCTCTCCGTACTCCGCTGGGACGAGCCCCCGGAAGGACCTGCGGTGGTGCTCCTCGACCAGACGCGGCTGCCCGCCGAGGAGGCCGAGCTGGTGTGTGCCGATGTGCCCGCGCTGGTGCGGGCGATCCGGACTCTCGCGGTGCGAGGGGCACCTCTGCTGGGTATCGCCGGGGGTTACGGGGTGGCGCTGGCCGCTGCGCGGGGTGAGGACGTGGCTCAGGCCGCGGAGCTGCTGGAACAGGCGCGGCCCACCGCGGTGAATCTCGGGTACGGGGCGCGGCGGGTGGCGCGGGTGTACCAGGCGGCGGCCGGGAGCGGGTCGGGCCCGGAGGCGGCCGCGATGGCGGCCCTGGCCGAGGCGCGGTCTCTGCATCAGGAGGACGCGGCGGCCAGTGGGCGGATGGCGCAGTACGGTCTGGAACTGCTCGGGGAGCTCCTTCCGGGGGGAGGCGGGCACCGGCTGCTGACCCACTGCAACACCGGGGCGCTCGTGTCCGGTGGTGCGGGGACCGCGTTCGCGGTGGCGCTGAGGGCGCACCGGAAGGGCAGCCTGCGACAGCTGTGGGTGGACGAGACCCGGCCGCTGCTCCAGGGCGCCCGGCTGACGGCGTACGAGGCGGCGCGGAACGGGATGCCGTACAGCTTGCTCACGGACAGCGCTGCGGGTTCGCTGTTTGCGGCGGGGGAGGTGGATGCCGTAATCATCGGGGCGGACCGCATCGCCGCGGACGGCTCGGTGGCCAACAAGGTGGGGAGCTATCCGTTGGCGGTGCTCGCGAAATACCACCACGTGCCGTTCCTCGTCGTGGCACCCACGACCACGGTCGATCTGGAGACGGTGGACGGCACATCGATCGTCGTGGAGCAGCGTTCCGCGGCGGAAGTGACAGAGTTCACATCCAGGCCGGGTGCTCCGGTCGGGGGTGAGGGTGGCGGGACGGTCGTCGCGCCCCTGGGAACCCATGCGTACAACCCCGCATTCGACATCACGCCGCCCGAACTGGTCACGGCGATCGTCACGGAGGAGGGCGTCATTTCCCCGGTCACGGGGGTCGGACTGGCAGAGCTGTGTGCCAGGTCATCGCAGGTAACGATTAGCTAATGGGATGATGTCGTTTATGAAGGGACGCGTCCTTGTCGTCGACGACGACACCGCACTGGCCGAGATGCTCGGCATTGTGCTGCGGGGAGAAGGTTTCGAGCCGTCGTTCGTAGCGGACGGCGACAAGGCACTGGCCGCATTTCGTGAGGCCAAGCCCGACCTGGTGCTGCTGGACCTCATGCTGCCCGGAAGGGACGGCATCGAGGTCTGCAGGCTGATCAGGGCCGAGTCGGGTGTGCCGATCGTCATGCTCACTGCCAAGAGCGACACGGTGGATGTGGTGGTGGGCCTGGAATCCGGGGCCGACGACTACATCGTCAAGCCGTTCAAACCGAAGGAGTTGGTTGCCCGGATCAGGGCGCGTTTGCGGAGGTCCGAAGAGCCCGCGCCGGAACAGCTGGCGATCGGTGACCTGGTCATCGACGTGGCCGGTCACTCGGTGAAGCGGGAGGGGCAGTCCATCGCCCTGACCCCGCTGGAGTTCGACCTGCTGGTCGCTCTCGCCCGTAAGCCGTGGCAGGTCTTCACCCGTGAGGTGCTGCTCGAGCAGGTCTGGGGCTATCGCCATGCCGCCGACACTCGTCTGGTGAACGTGCACGTCCAGCGGCTGCGCTCGAAGGTGGAGAAGGACCCGGAACGGCCGGAGATCGTTGTGACCGTCCGTGGTGTCGGTTACAAGGCCGGACCGAGCTGACATGACCCTGGGCAGCGCTGCTCCGCCACCCGGGGTGCCCGGGGCCCGTACGGAGCGGGCTGCCGGTCCGGCACGGGGTGCTCCTCGTTTCGGCCGGGCCCCGTTGGGCGGCCGGTTGTTCCGTGCCCGGACGCCCGGCGGCCCCGTGCCGCGGCTGCTGATGCGGTGGATCCGTGGCCCGCTGCTGCCGGCTGTCCGCCTGTGGCGGCGCAATCTGCAGCTCCGCGTCGTGGCGGGCACGCTGCTGATGTCGATCGCCGTGGTGCTGCTCCTCGGGTTCGTCGTGATCGGGCAGGTCCGTAACGGCCTGCTCGAGGCGAAGGGCAAGGCCGCGCAGACACAGGCGGCCGGTGGCTTCGCGGCCGCCCAGACGAACGCCAACGCGCCTCTCGTCCCGGGTGACCAGAGCGAGGAGGGCGCCGACGGCATGACGGCCAACGCCTCCTGGCGCACCGAGCTCGTCGACCAGCTCGCCAGTGGAGGCACGAACGCCTTCAACGTGGTGGCGCTCAGCCCCGACTCCGCCGGGCAAGGCACCACCAGCCGCGCCCCGCGCGGCTCGGGCAGCGTGGACGCGTCCAGCATCCCGCAGAAGCTGCGGGACGACGTGGGCAAGGGCGCGGGTGCCTTCCAGACGTACTCGCTGATCAAGTACTCGCACGGGAAGCACGCGGAGCCCGGGCTCGTCGTGGGCAAGCGGCTCTACGACGTCGACCACAATCCGTACGAGCTGTATTACCTCTTCCCGCTCACGCAGGAGGAGAAGTCGCTGACGCTGGTGACGACGACCCTGGCCACGGCCGGCCTGTTCGTGGTCGTGCTGCTCGGTGCCATCGCCTGGTTCGTGGTGCGCCAGGTCGTCACGCCCGTACGGATGGCGGCGGGGATCGCCGAGAGGCTTTCCGCGGGGAGGCTTCAGGAGCGGATGAAGGTCACCGGTGAGGACGACATCGCGCGCCTCGGCGAGGCCTTCAACAAGATGGCGCAGAACCTCCAGCTGAAGATCCAGCAGCTGGAGGAGCTCTCCCGTATGCAGCGGCGTTTCGTCTCGGACGTCAGCCATGAGCTGCGCACCCCGCTGACGACCGTGCGGATGGCCGCCGATGTCATCCATGAGGCGCGTGTCGACTTCGACCCGGTCACGGCCCGGTCCGCGGAGCTGCTGGGGGACCAGCTCGACCGCTTCGAGTCGCTCCTCTCCGATCTGCTGGAGATCAGCAGGTTCGATGCGGGGGCCGCGGCGCTGGAGGCCGAACCGATAGATCTGCGTACGGTCGTCCGGCGGGTGATCGGCGGCGCCGAGCCGCTGGCGGAGCGCAAGGGCACCCGGATCCGGGTGCTGGGTGACGAACAGCCCGTGGTCGCGGAGGCCGACGCGCGCCGGGTCGAGCGGGTTCTGCGCAATCTCGTCGTCAACGCCGTCGAGCACGGTGAGGGACGGGACGTCATCGTGCGGATGGGTGTCGCGCAGGGTGCTGTGGCCGTGGCGGTCAGGGACTACGGCGTGGGGCTCAAGCCGGGGGAGGCGACCCGGGTCTTCAACCGCTTCTGGCGGGCGGATCCGGCACGTGCCCGCACCACCGGCGGCAGCGGTCTGGGGCTGTCGATCGCCGTCGAGGACGCCCGGCTGCACGGAGGCTGGCTGCAGGCCTGGGGCGAACCCGGTGGCGGCTCGCAGTTCCGGCTGACCCTGCCGCGCACGGCGGACGAGCCGCTGCGCGGTTCGCCGATACCGCTGGAGCCGGAGGACTCCCGGCGCAACCGGGAGGACCGTGAGCGTGCGGAGGCGGTGCCGGCGGTGAGCGAGCCGCGGCTGATGTCCGTACCGAGCCAGACGGGTTCCACGGCGCGTTCGCACCTGGCCGTGCCGGCGCACGGGCCCGCGGCGCCGCGGGTGGCGACGTCGGTCGACCCGACGGCTCTGCCGGGCAGCGGAGCACGTGTGGTGTCGCGTCCGGCCGGCGGCCGGCCGGGCGGGGGCGCCGATCCAGAGACGCAGGATCCGGAGCAGGAGGACACGACTCGTGGACACTGACCGCCGTCGGGGCGGGCGGGCGGTGCGGGTGTCCGTGCTGTTCGGCTGCGGCGTCATGGTGCTCGCCGGGTGCGGAGCGATGCCGGTCACCGGCGACGTGAAGGCGGTCGACGCCTCGCAGCCCGGCGATTCCCAGGTTCAGGTGTACGCCGTGCCGCCGAGGGAGGGCGCCACGCCCATCGAGGTCGTCGACGGCTTCCTGGAGTCGATGACCAGCGACGACCCCGATTTCGAGACGACCCGCAAGTATCTGACGGCGGAGGCGGGCCGGAGCTGGCGGCCGGGCGAGGGCACCACGGTGCTCGCGAAGGCGCCCAACCGCAACGGGCCCACGATCCACGACAAGGCACGCGGGAGCGCCGAGACCACCTACACGCTGACCGGCGAACAGGTGGCGGCGGTCGACGCGCAGAGTTCGTACCGGCCGCTGGCCCCGTCGGAGTACTCCCAGATGCTTCATCTGGTCCGGGAGAAGGGGACGGACGGCAAGCAGGAGTGGCGTATCGACATCGTGCCGGACGGGCTGGTGCTCGGGCAGTCCGACTTCAAGCGCCTCTACCGGTCCGTGAACAAGTACTACTTCGCCGCCGGGCGGGCGGACGACGAGGCCGCGCTGGTCGCCGATCCTGTCTACGTACGGAACCGCACGGACCCCGTCACGCGGATGGACACCGTCACGCAGACGGTGCGAACGCTGCTGGAGGGCCCGTCGAACTGGCTGCGGCCGGTGGTCGATTCACGCTTTCCCGCGGGTACGGCGCTGAAGAGCGGGGTCACCTCGCTGACGACCGACGACCAGAACGTCCTGAAGGTGCCGCTCAACAAGAAGGCCGACAAGGCCGGGCAGGACGCCTGCCGGATGATGGCGGCCCAGGTGCTCTTCACGCTGCGGGACCTGACGTCCGCCCGGGTGGGGCAGGTGGAGCTGCAGGGGCAGCAGGGTCCGTTGTGCTCCCTCGGGGCCGACGAGGCCGAGGATTTCGCCTCGGCCAAGGGCTTGGACGAGCCCGACAGCCAGTACTTCGTGGACGACAAGGGGCGCGTGCAGCGCATCCCCGGAAGCACCAAGGGCAGTGGCGATCCGGCGCCGGTGACCGGTCCGCTGGGCAGCGGGACGGTGGCCATGAGCGCCGTGGGCGTGGCCAGGGACGAGGAGAAGGCCGCGGCGGTCTCGGAGAACCAGCAGCATCTCTACGTGTCCTCCCTCACCGAGGAGAGCGAGCCGGCCGCCCCCGTGGTGACCAGTAGCGCGAAGAAGGCCGCGGACCGGCTGTCGGCACCGAGCTGGGACGGCAAGGGCGATCTGTGGGTCGCAGACCGTGACCCGTCGGATCCCAGGTTGCTGCGCCTGGTCGACGGTGCCGGAGAGCCGCAGGAGGTGTCGGTGCCCGGTCTGAGCGGCGGGCGGATCGAGGCCCTGCGGATGTCCTCGGACGGGGTGCGGATCGCCCTGCGGGTCTCGAGGGACGGGCACACGACGCTGCTCATCGGCCGGGTCGAGCGTCATGGCTCGGGAGAGACCGAACAGGTCTCGGTGGAGGACCTGCGCCAGGCCGCGCCCCAGCTGGCCGATGTGACAGCTGTTTCCTGGTCCGGCCGCAGCCGTCTCGTGGTGGTCGGCAAGGAGGAGGGCGGTGTGCAGCAGGTGCGTTACGTCCAGGCCGACGGATCCACGTCGTCCTCCGGGGTCCTGCCCGGTGTGAACCAGGTGACGGCTGTCGCGGCTGCCGACGACGACCAGCTTCCGCTGATGGCGGACACCGAGAGCGACGGGATAGTGAAGCTGTCGCCGGGGGACAACTGGCAGACCGTCCTCAAGGAGGGCTCCTCGCTGGTCTACCCGGGCTGAGCGGCTGGGCCTGGGCCCGGGCCTGTCGGGGCTGCCCTTGCCGTCGGCGGGCGGAAAACCCTGTCCACAGGGTTATCCACAGGGATGGCCGAGTGCCCGCCGTCCGGTCACAGTGGGACCGTGCGGGGTTGGTGGCAGGAGGTCGTGGGACTGGTGCTGCCCGTGGCCTGCGGGGGCTGCGGCAGACCGCGGACAGAGCTGTGCGAGGAGTGCGCCGCCGGTCTGGCGGCCGGCCCGCGCCGGGTGAGGCCGACGCCCGAGCCGGCGGGTCTGCCGGCGGTCCACGCGGCGGCGCCGTACGAGAACGCCGTACGCGCGATGCTGCTGGCCCACAAGGAGCGAGGGGTACTCGGCCTTGCCGGGGTGCTCGGCGGGGCGCTGGCGGCTGCTGTGAGGGCCGGAGCGGGGCATGCGGGTGACGCGGGCCCGCTGCTGCTGGTTCCCGTCCCCTCGGCGCGGCGGGCCACGGCCGGGCGCGGCCATGACCCGGCGCGCAGGATCGCGGCCGCGGCCGCGGCCGAACTGCGGCGTGGGGGCACGCGGGCGCGGGTGTCCGCCGTGCTGCGGCAGCGCCGTGCGGTGGCCGACCAGGCGGGGCTGGGGGCCCGGGAGCGGCTGGCGAATCTGGCGGGTGCTCTCGTCGTCGCGGACGGCGCCCGGAGGCTGCTCGACGGAGGCCGCGTCGTGCTGGTGGACGACCTGCTGACGACGGGGTCGTCGTTGGCGGAGGCGGCCCGCGCGGTCCGTGGAGCGCGCCCCGGCGACGGTCCGGCGGAAGGGCTTCGTGCCGCGGTTGTCGCAGCTTCTCCGTCTGCCTTCGAAATAAACCGGAACTGACAGATTTCTTGCGTCGTTGCAGGTGGCGAGTGGGTAATGGGGCCCGATCGGAGGTACGCGTGAGTAGCGGGTGCCGACACAGTGGTGGTCAGGCTATGTTCGGTTGTGAGGGACGGTGAATTCCGTGCCTCCGTGAATGCGCCACCAGGTTTCGGGCAGGTAACTCACCGATGGACCAGAAGCATGGAAATCGGTGGGGTGGAGACCCGGCCGATGGGGGAGGAGGAGGTGACAGCCACCGAGTCCGCGGCTCCGGCGATCACCGGAGCCTGGTGCAAAAGGGAGATGCTCCGCCGCCGAAGCGGAGCGATCCGGGAACGGAGTTCTGCGTGGACATCGTCGTCAAGGGCCGCAAGACCGAGGTGCCCGAGCGGTTCCGCAAGCACGTGGCCGAGAAACTGAAGCTGGACAAGATCCAGAAGTTCGACGGCAAGGTGATCAGCCTCGACGTCGAGGTGTCCAAGGAGCCCAATCCCCGTCAGGCCGACCGTGCGGCAAGGGTGGAGATCACGCTCCGCTCGCGTGGCCCGGTCATCCGGGCGGAAGCGGCAGCAGGCGACCCGTACGCAGCGCTTGACCTGGCCACCGACAAGCTGGACACCCAGCTGCGCAAGGAGCACGACAAGCGCTACAGCAGGCGCGGCAACGGCCGTCGGTCCGCAGCCGAGGTCGGAGAGGTCGTGCCGGATGCCGCCTCGTTCAACGGGGACGGCGAACTCATCCCGACGGAGCCGGAGCCGGCCGTGCCCACGACCAGGATCGGCTCGCTCGAGGTCCAGGGCGAAGGGCCGCTCGTGGTGCGTGAGAAGACGCACGTGGCAGCGCCGATGACGCTCGACCAGGCGCTCTACGAGATGGAGCTGGTCGGGCACGACTTCTACCTGTTCGTCGACTCCGAGACCAAGGAGCCCAGTGTCGTCTACCGTCGGCACGCCTATGACTACGGTGTCATTCACCTGAGGACCGACCCGCTGGCCTCCGACGAGGCGGGCGGCGCGGGCGGTGCGCTCGGCGGCTGACACCCACCGCTCACAGCCGATCCGCGGTGCCCCTGGAAGCGTTTGCGCGCCTCCGGGGGCACCGCGCGTGACGCGGGGGCGCCGCTTCGGCGGCCAGGCATGAAAGCATGGCGCCCCAGGCCAATCAGTGCTCTGTGCACTGGCGTTGGCTGACAGCCTGTGACCTCAGGCAGTGGCCTTCAGGGGGAGGAACGATGGCGGACACCTTCGGGCCCGTGCGCGTGACGAACGATGCCGGCGGCACTGCCGGTGCGGACTCCGTTGCGGACGACGGCAGTTCCCGCAAGGAACCCATCAGGGTTCTTGTGGTGGACGACCATGCGCTGTTCCGCAGAGGTCTGGAGATCGTCCTCGCGCAGGAGGAGGACATCCAGGTCGTCGGAGAGGCGGGCGACGGGGCGGAAGCGGTCGACAAGGCGGCTGACCTGCTGCCCGACATCGTGCTGATGGACGTGAGGATGCCCAAGCGGGGCGGCATCGAGGCCTGCACCTCCATCAAGGAGGTGGCCCCCAGTGCGAAGATCATCATGCTGACGATCAGCGATGAGGAGGCCGACCTCTACGAGGCGATCAAGGCGGGCGCCACCGGCTATCTGCTCAAGGAGATCTCGACCGACGAGGTGGCCACGGCCATTCGCGCGGTGGCGGACGGCCAGTCCCAGATCAGCCCGTCGATGGCCTCCAAACTGCTCACCGAGTTCAAGTCGATGATTCAGCGCACCGACGAGCGCAGGCTCGTCCCCGCGCCGCGGCTCACCGAGCGGGAGCTGGAAGTGCTCAAACTCGTGGCCACAGGCATGAACAACCGTGATATCGCCAAGGAATTGTTCATTTCCGAGAACACGGTGAAGAACCACGTCCGCAATATCCTGGAGAAGCTCCAGCTGCACTCCCGGATGGAAGCCGTGGTCTATGCCATGCGGGAGAAGATCCTCGAGATCAGGTAGCGGGAGGGCGCGGTCCGTCCGGCCTATGCGAGGGCGCGGGCGATTTCCGCCATGAGCGGCTCGCGCAGTTCCGCTGCGCCGACGCGCTCCAGTCGCACATCCGTGCAGCCGACCCAGGACGCCGCCTCCACGAGGGCCTCGGCCATGGGCGCCACGGACTTCCCGCCGTCCAGGGACACCTGGCGGGCGACCAGCGTGGCTCCGTCCCTGGCCGGATCGACCCGGCCCTGCAGCCTGCCGCCGGCCAGCAGCGGCATCGCGAAGTAGCCGTGGATCCGCTTGGGCCTGGGGACGTACGCCTCGAGGCGATGGGTGAAGCCGAAGATCCGCTCCGTGCGCGCCCGTTCCCAGATCAGTGAGTCGAAGGGGGACAGCAGCGTCGTACGGTGCCGCCCGCGCGGCTCCGAGGCGAGGGCCTCCGGGTGGGCCCAGGCAGGCTTCGCCCAGCCCCGCACCGAGACCGGCACCAGACCGGAGTCCGCCACCACGGCGTCGAACTGCTCGGCCTTGAGCCGGTGGTAGTCGGCGATGTCCGCCCGGGTACCCACGCCCAGCGACCGTCCCGCCAGGGCGACCAGTCGGCGCAGGCACTCCGTGTCGTCCAGGTCGTCGTGGAGCACGGCGTCCGGGATCGCGCGCTCGGCCAGGTCGTAGACCCGCTTCCAGCCGCGCCGCTCGGTGCACACCACCTCGCCGAACATCAGGGCCCGCTCCACGGCGACCTTGGACGCGGACCAGTCCCACCACTCCCCGCCGTTCTTCGCGCCGCCGAGCTCGGTCGCCGTCAGCGGTCCCTCGGCGCGCAGCTGTTTGATCACCGTCTCGTACGCGCCGTCGGGCAGGTCGTGGTTCCAGTGGGGGCGGGCCCGGTAGGCGCGGCGGCGGAACGCGAAGTGCGGCCACTCCTCGACGGGCAGGACACAGGCGGCGTGCGACCAGTACTCGAACGAGCGGCCGCCCGACCAGTAGGCCTCGTCGACCGCGCGGCGGCCGAGCGCGCCGAGGCGGGCGTACGGCACGAGCTCGTGCGATCTGGCCAGGACCGAGATGGTGTCGAGCTGGACCGCTCCGAGACGGCGCAGCACTCCCGGGACCCCGCCCCGGCGGTCCGGGGCGCCCAGGAGGCCCTGGGCGCGCAGGGCGATGCGGCGCGCCTGGTCGGCGGAGATTTCCAGGACGGGCGGCGGCACGGACGTCATGTGTCGAACCCTAGAGCGCGCCACTGACATCGGGGGCCGGACGGTAGGGATGGGTGCCGGGCAGTCCCAGATCGGCCGGGAGCAGCGCGGCGTTCCACGTGTCGCGCCGTATCCCCTTGTTGAACAGGGCGGACCGCTGGTCACCCTCCATGCGGAAGCCCGCACGCAGAGCGACCGCCCGGGACGGGGTGTTGCCGATCTCGGTCCGCCACTCGACGCGGTCCGCGGCGAGGGTGGTGAAAGCCCAGCGGGCCACCTCCATCAGCGCTTCCGTCGCGTAACCGGTGCCGCGGTGCTCCTTGGCCGTCCAGAAGCCCACCTCGTACGTGCCCGGCAGGACGCGGCGCATGACGCCGAGCGCGCCGACGAGCTGCCCGTCGTCCCGCCGTAGTACCGCGAAGTTGTACGTCGTGTCCTCCTGCCAGCCCGCGGGCGAGAGCTTCCCGGTGAAGAGCTCCGCGTCGGCACGGGTGTACGGCGAGGGGACAACTGTCCACCGCTGGATGTCGGGGTCCTGGCACGCGGTGTGGACCGCGTCCGCGTCCTCGGGCGCGAAGGGGCGCATGAGCAGGCGTTCTGTGGTGAGCGTGGTGGGTTCCATGCATGGATTCTGGTGACGGGGAGCACGGGACGCGAGCACTTTTCGGTGCTTCCCGGCACCTTCCGTCCACTCCGGCCGTTGTCCTGGAAGGGCGCGGTGGGGAGAACGCGGCGGCAGCCCTCCCGGCGTGGCGGGGTCCTCGCTTACGATGGCCGTTGCGGTGGGGCCCACCTGCCGTGCCCGCGCCAGAGTCCATCACACGACCCAGTGCCAGGCCCGACCGGCAAGGAGACCAGCCTCAGTGTCCGTCTTCAACAAGCTCATGCGTGCAGGCGAAGGCAAGATCCTGCGCAAACTGCACCGCATCGCGGACCAGGTCAGCTCCATCGAAGAGGACTTCGTCAACCTCTCCGACGCCGAGCTGCGGGCGCTCACCGACGAGTACAAACAACGGTACGCGGACGGCGAGAGCCTGGACGACCTGCTTCCCGAAGCATTCGCGACCGTCCGTGAGGCCGCCAAGCGCGTTCTCGGACAGCGCCACTACGACGTCCAGATGATGGGCGGTGCCGCCCTGCACCTCGGCTATGTGGCCGAGATGAAGACCGGTGAGGGCAAGACCCTCGTCGGTACCCTGCCCGCGTATCTCAACGCGCTCTCCGGCAAGGGCGTGCACCTGATCACGGTCAACGACTACCTGGCCGAGCGCGACTCCGAGATGATGGGCCGGGTGCACAAGTTCCTCGGCCTCGAGGTCGGCTGCATCATCGCCAACATGACTCCGGCCCAGCGCCGCGAGCAGTACGCCTGCGACATCACGTACGGCACGAACAACGAGTTCGGTTTCGACTACCTCCGCGACAACATGGCGTGGTCCCAGGACGAGCTCGTCCAGCGCGGCCACAACTTCGCCATCGTCGACGAGGTCGACTCGATCCTGGTCGACGAGGCCCGTACCCCGCTGATCATCTCCGGCCCGGCCGACCAGGCCACCAAGTGGTACGGCGACTTCGCCAAGCTGGTCACGCGTCTCACCAGGGGTGAGGCGGGCAACCCGCTGAAGGGCCTCGAGGAGACCGGCGACTACGAGGTCGACGAGAAGAAGCGGACCGTGGCCATCCACGAGCCCGGCGTCTCCAAGGTCGAGGACTGGCTCGGGATCGACAACCTCTACGAGTCGGTGAACACCCCGCTCGTCGGTTACCTGAACAACGCGATCAAGGCCAAGGAGCTCTTCAAGAACGACAAGGACTACGTCGTCATCGACGGCGAAGTCATGATCGTCGACGAGCACACCGGCCGTATCCTCGCCGGCCGCCGCTACAACGAGGGCATGCACCAGGCCATCGAGGCGAAGGAAGGGGTGGACATCAAGGACGAGAACCAGACGCTCGCCACGATCACCCTGCAGAACTTCTTCCGTCTGTACGGCAAGCTCTCCGGCATGACCGGTACGGCGATGACCGAGGCGGCCGAGTTCCACCAGATCTACAAGCTCGGCGTCGTGCCGATCCCGACGAACCGGCCCATGGTCCGCGCCGACCAGTCGGACCTGATCTACCGCACCGAGGTCGCGAAGTTCGCCGCGGTCGTCGACGACATCGCGGAGAAGCACGAGAAGGGTCAGCCGATCCTGGTCGGCACGACCTCCGTCGAGAAGTCCGAGTACCTCTCGCAGCAGCTGTCGAAGCGCGGTGTGCAGCACGAGGTCCTCAACGCCAAGCAGCACGACCGGGAAGCGCCGATCATCGCCCAGGCCGGCCGTAAGGGTGCCGTCACGGTCGCGACGAACATGGCCGGCCGCGGTACGGACATCAAGCTGGGCGGGAACCCCGACGACCTGGCCGAGGCGGACCTGCGTCAGCGCGGACTCGACCCGGTCGAGCACGTCGAGCAGTGGGCGGCCGCGCTGCCCGCGGCGCTGGAGAAGGCCGAGCAGGCCGTCAAGGCCGAGCACGACGAGGTCAAGGAGCTCGGCGGGCTCTACGTCCTGGGCACCGAGCGGCACGAGTCGCGGCGTATCGACAACCAGCTGCGCGGTCGTTCCGGCCGTCAGGGCGACCCGGGTGAGTCCCGGTTCTACCTGTCGCTGGGCGACGACCTGATGCGGCTGTTCAAGGCGCAGATGGTCGAGCGCGTCATGTCGATGGCGAACGTGCCCGACGACGTCCCCATCGAGAACAAGATGGTGACCCGGGCGATCGCCTCCGCGCAGTCGCAGGTCGAGCAGCAGAACTTCGAGACGCGTAAGAACGTCCTGAAATACGACGAGGTGCTCAACCGGCAGCGTGAGGTCATCTACGGCGAGCGTCGCCGCGTCCTGGAGGGCGAGGATCTGCAGGACCAGATCCGCCACTTCATGGACGACACGATCGACGACTACATCCGGCAGGAGACGGCCGAGGGCTTCGCGGAGGAGTGGGACCTCGACCGGCTGTGGGGCGCCTTCAAGCAGCTCTACCCGGTGAAGGTCACGGTCGAGGAGCTCGAGGAGGCCGCGGGCGACCTGGCCGGCGTGACCGCCGACTTCATCGCCGAATCGGTCAAGGACGACATCCACGAGCAGTACGCGGAGCGGGAGAAGACGCTCGGCTCGGACATCATGCGTGAGCTCGAGCGGCGCGTGGTCCTCTCGGTCCTGGACCGCAAGTGGCGTGAGCACCTCTACGAGATGGACTACCTCCAGGAGGGCATCGGCCTCCGTGCCATGGCGCAGAAGGACCCGCTGGTCGAGTACCAGCGCGAGGGCTTCGACATGTTCAACGCCATGATGGAGGGCATCAAGGAGGAGTCCGTCGGCTACCTGTTCAACCTGGAGGTCCAGGTCGAGCAGCAGGTCGAGGAGGTTCCGGTGCAGGAGGGCGCGACCTCGCTGGAGAAGCAGGACGCGCCGGTGGCGGCCGCGGCCGGGCGCCCGGAGATCCGGGCCAAGGGCCTGGACGCTCCGCAGCGTCCTGACCGGCTGCACTTCTCCGCCCCCACGGTGGACGGGGAGGGCGGCGTCGTCGAGGGCGACTTCTCCAACGGGGACGGTGACGGTGCGCCCTCCGAGGGGGACGGGATGACGCGTGCGGAGCGCCGTAAGGCGCAGAAGAGCGCGAGTGGGCGGCGCCGTAAGAAGTAGCGCGGCTCGCCACCTGGCCCGGACACCTTCGTGGTGTCCGGGCCAGGTGCGTTTCGTGGCCTTCTGCGGCGCTTTCCGGGGCCGGGGGTGAGGCCGGGGCCTTCCCGGGCCTTCCGGGGGCCGAGGGGCGCTCCTATGGCCCTCCGGGGCCGCTGTGCGGCTCTGGTGCGGTGTGTCCTCGGTCCCCAGACGCTGTTCGGGGGACCCCCCCAGGACGCCCAGGACGGGCTTGAACGGCAAGCCCGTCCTGGGGTCATCTGACGGCTGGGAGACGCTCGCCGCCCAGGTCGATCGCGGCGCAGCGCCAGCGGAGGTCGGGGCCCTGCTCCAGGCGGAAGGCCATGGCGCGGACCTGCTCGCCCGTGGCGATGCTGGCGAAGGCCTCGACCACGCCGTCGGCCGGCCGGGTGCCGTGGCAGGTGCGTACGACCGGGCGCCGGCAGCCCGCGCCGAGCGGGGCGTCAGGGGCGAGTTCGCCGAGCTGGTCGTAGGCCTCGCCGATGGTGTGGCCCAGCATCCAGTGCACCGGGCGCTGGCCGCTGAGGACGGCGAGCAGGCGTTCCGCGAACCACTGGTGCGGGCGCAGCGGCCGTCGGGGCCGTTGCGGCGGTACCGTGCCCGGCCTGCTGCTGTCGCGTCGTCCGGCCGGCCTCGTCCTGTCCTTGCTCATGCTCGTAGCCCCCGTGGCTGCTGTCCGGCGCCCGGATGAGTACCGGGCGGTAACTTTTGCTGTGGATCTTCTACGGGGCCGGTCGCCGGCCCCGCAACCGGCGGCCGGGGCCGGTCGGGCACCCGGCGAGATCACCTATCCGGGTGATGGGCCCCTGGCCGCAAGGGAACGGCGGGGGTGACGGCCGTCGCGCTGTGGACAGCGACGGGCGGATCGGTCGCCCCGAAGGGGGACGTCGCACGTATCCTGAGGGCGTCCATCGACTACGAAAGCGGCCAGCCATGCGCGTGTACGTCCCCCTGACCCTCTCCGGTCTTGCCTCGGTGCACAGGGCGGGCGAGGTCGGTCCGGGGCCCCTCACCGCTTATGCCGTGACGCCCGGTCTGCGCGAGTGGTACGTCTCCGACGACATCGAGGAGCTGGAGTACGCGGCGCTCAACCGGGCCGCTTCCGCCTCGCTGCGGCTGATCGCGGGCCGGCCGGAGGAGACCAGGCGCCGGGTCGTCGTCGCCCTCGACGTGCCGGACGGGGCGGCGGTCGCCGATCCGGACCACGTCCTGGACGCGTCCTCGCTCGGCGAGGTGCGGATCGCGCACGCGGTGGCGCTGTCGAAGGCCGCAGCCGTGCATGTGGACGCCGACGACGCGGAGAAGGACGTCGACGCGGCGGCCGCGGCGCTGGGGGCGGCGGACCTCGGCGACGACGACGCCCAGTTCACCGTGGACGGCGCGGAGGACCACGAGCTGCTGTGGTTCGGGATCCAGGAGATCCCCGGCCTGATCGCCTGACCGGCCGGGCGCACGGCCACCTGTGCCCGGGTGACTGTCGTACCGGGCGAGTATTTTCTACTCATGGCGACATCGGGGAAGCACCGGACACATCTGGTCTGGGACTGGAACGGCACACTGCTCGACGACATCCAAGCGGTCCTCGGGGCGTCGAACGCCGCCTTCGCGGAGGTCGACCTGGAGCCGCTCACGCTGGACCAGTACCGCGAGATGTACTGCGTGCCGATACCCAAGTTCTACGAGCGGCTCATGGGCAGGCTCCCCACTCCCGCCGAGTGGGAGCGGATGGACGGCCTCTTCCACCGTCACTACACCGAGCGGCGGACGGCCTGCGGACTGACCGAGGGCGTCGAGGAGTTGCTGGCCCGGTGGCAGCGCGGGGGCCGCAGCCAGTCGCTGCTCAGCATGTACGGCCATGAGCACCTGGTCCCGGTGGTGCGGGGATATGGCATCGAGCGTCATTTCGTACGCGTCGACGGCCGTACGGGCCCCTCCGGCGGCAGCAAGGCCCAGCACATGGAGCGTCACTTCGAGGTGCTCGGGGGCATAGCCCCCGAATCCGCCGTGGTCATCGGTGACGCGGTGGACGACGCCGTGGCAGCGGCCCATGTCGGCGCGCGTGCCGTGCTCTACACCGGGGGTTCGCACAGCCGCAGCAGCCTGGAGGCGGTGGGCGTGCCCGTGGTGGACACGCTGGCCGAGGCGGTCGCGCTGGCCGAGCTGATGGCGGACTGAGCGGATCTGCTCGCCTGTGTGTCCTTTGTGTGTCCGTACGTGCAGCAAAGATTCGGTGCGATGTCCAGAGTGTCAAAGTTCGGGGTCTTCTTTTGTACATATGCGGCTCATGACGGTTGTGGGTGCAGGAGGGATAGCCTGGTGCGGTGATCAGCGCGATACGCCTCGGGGGCAGCGAAGCCCCCGGCCTGCGCCCGGAGTGCCACAGCACCCGGGCGATGCGTGATCTCCGCGTCCCGGGCCCTCCGCCGAAAATGGCCGATATGGTCCCGGACATCTCCCCAGGCGGCATAGCGTCGAGTCAGACCGGAAACCCCGCGTCGTGGCGGTACGTCGCCTTCTTCACCTACGTCACGCAACGGCGCGCGACAGGAGCCAGAGGACATGCAGACCAAGCTGGACGAAGCAAAGGCCGAGCTGCTCGCAAGGGCGGCCCGGGTAGCTGACAACAGTCCGGGCGGTGGTGTCGGTGGCCCGGGAGGTGGCCTCCGGGTGCACCTTGCCGACGGGACCGGCGGCGAAGCAGAGGAAGCCGCCGAGGCCGGCCCGGACGGGCGGTCGGGCAACAGGACGCTGCTCGCCTATCTCCAGCGCTACTACCTGCACACCGCTCCGGAGGACGTCAGCGACCGCGATCCGGTCGACATCTTCGGGGCCGCTTCCTCGCACTACCGTCTCGCCGAGAACCGCCCGCAGGGCACCGCGAACGTCCGGGTGCACACCCCGACCGTCGAGGAGAACGGCTGGACGAACAGCCACTCCGTCGTCGAGGTCGTCACCGACGACATGCCCTTCCTGGTCGACTCGGTCACCAACGAGCTGTCCCGGCAGGGCCGCGGCATCCACCTCGTGATCCACCCTCAGGTCGTCGTCCGGCGCGATGTCGCCGGCAAGCTGATCGAGGTGTTCGCCGACCCGGCCAGGAACAACGGGGCGAAGCGCTCCGGAGGCCGTAAGGAGCCCGGGGCCGAGCTGCCGCACGACGCGCTCGTCGAGTCCTGGATCCACGTCGAGATCGACCGGGAGACGGACCGCGCGGACCTGAAGCAGATCACCGCCGATCTGCTGCGTGTCCTGTCCGACGTACGGGAGACCGTCGAGGACTGGGAGAAGATGCGCGACGCCGCCCTGCGGATCGCCGACGGCCTCCCCTCGGAGCCGCTCGACGAGCTGGACGACGACGAGGTCGAGGAGGCCCGTGAGCTGCTGCGCTGGCTGGCCGCCGACCACTTCACCTTCCTCGGGTACCGGGAGTACGAGCTCCGTGAGTCCGACGCGCTGACGGCCGTTCCCGGCACCGGTCTGGGAATTCTGCGCTCCGACCCGAAGCACGCCGAGGACGAGGCGCATCCGGTGAGCCCGTCCTTCGACCGGCTGCCCGCGGACGCCCGCGCCAAGGCCAGGGAGCACAAGCTCCTCGTGCTGACGAAGGCGAACAGCAGGGCGACCGTGCACCGTCCCAGCTACCTGGACTACGTCGGGGTGAAGAAGTTCGACGCCGACGGCAATGTCGTCGGTGAGCGTCGCTTCCTCGGTCTGTTCTCCTCCGCCGCGTACACCGAGTCGGTGCGCCGGGTGCCCGTGGTGCGCCGCAAGGTCGCCGAGGTGCTGGAGGGCGCCGGCTTCACGCCCAACAGCCACGACGGCCGCGACCTGCTCCAGATCCTGGAGACCTACCCGCGCGACGAGCTCTTCCAGACGCCCGTCGACCAGCTGCGCTCCATCGTCACCTCCGTGCTGTACCTCCAGGAGCGGCGCCGACTGCGGCTCTACCTGCGCCAGGACGAGTACGGGCGCTACTACTCCGCCCTCGTCTACCTGCCGCGTGACCGCTACACCACCGGCGTGAGGCTCCGCCTGATCGACATCCTCAAGGAGGAACTGGGCGGCACCAGCGTCGACTTCACCGCCTGGAACACGGAGTCGATCCTCTCCCGGCTGCACTTCGTCGTCCGGGTCCCGCCGGGCACCGAGCTCCCGCACCTCACCGACGCGGACGCGGACCGCATCGAGGCCCGCCTCGTCGAGGCCGCCCGCTCCTGGGCCGACGGATTCCAGGAGGCGCTGGGCGCCGAGTGCGGCGAGGAGCGCGCCGCCGAGCTGCTGCGCCGTTACGCGCACTCGTTCCCCGAGGGCTACAAGGCCGACCATTCGCCGCGCGCCGCCGTGGCCGACCTGGTCCACCTCGAAGAGCTCAAGAGCGAGCGCCAGGCCTTCGCGCTCAGCCTGTACGAGCCGGTCGGGGCCGCCCCGGCCGAGCGCAGGTTCAAGATCTACCGGATCGGTGAGCAGGTCTCGCTCTCCGCCGTCCTCCCCGCGCTCCAGCGGCTCGGTGTGGAGGTCGTCGACGAACGTCCGTACGAGCTGCGCTGCGCCGACGGCACGCACGCCTGGGTCTACGACTTCGGGCTGCGCCTGCCGACGAAGGCCACGGGCAACGGTGACTACCTCGCCGACGACGCCCGGGACCGCTTCCAGAAGGCCTTCGCGGCCATCTGGACCGGCGAGGCGGAGAACGACGGCTTCAACTCCCTGGTGCTGGGCGCCGGCCTCGACTGGCGTCAGGCCATGGTGCTGCGCGCCTACGCGAAGTACCTGCGCCAGGCGGGTTCCACCTTCAGCCAGGACTACATGGAGGACACCCTCCGCAACAACGTCCACACCACTCGGCTCCTGGTCTCCCTCTTCGAGGCCCGGATGTCCCCGGCCCGCCAGAAGGCCGGCACGGAGCTGACGGACGGTCTGCTGGAGGAGCTGGACGGGGCCCTCGACCAGGTCGCCTCGCTGGACGAGGACCGGATCCTGCGGTCCTTCCTCACGGTCATCAAGGCCACGCTGCGGACCAACTACTTCCAGCTGGCCGACGACCACGAGCCGCACAACTACGTCTCGATGAAGTTCGATCCGCAGGCCATCCCGGATCTTCCGGCGCCGCGCCCGGCGTACGAGATCTGGGTCTACTCGCCGCGCGTCGAGGGCGTCCACCTGCGCTTCGGGAAGGTCGCCCGCGGTGGTCTGCGCTGGTCGGACCGGCGGGAGGACTTCCGTACGGAGATCCTCGGCCTGGTCAAGGCGCAGATGGTCAAGAACACCGTGATCGTGCCGGTGGGCGCCAAGGGCGGGTTCGTCGCCAAGCAGCTGCCGGACCCGGCCGTGGACCGTGACGCCTGGCTCGCCGAGGGCATCGCCTGCTACAAGATCTTCATCTCGGCGCTGCTGGACATCACCGACAACATGGTGACGGGCGAGGTGGTGCACCCGGCGGAGGTCGTCCGTCACGACGAGGACGACACCTATCTCGTCGTCGCCGCCGACAAGGGGACCGCGAGCTTCTCCGACATCGCCAACGACGTCGCCGTCGCGTACGGCTTCTGGCTGGGTGACGCGTTCGCGTCCGGCGGGTCGGCCGGCTACGACCACAAGGGCATGGGCATCACCGCCCGCGGTGCCTGGGAGTCCGTGAAGCGGCACTTCCGCGAGCTGGGCCACGACACCCAGACCGAGGACTTCACCGTCGTCGGCGTCGGCGACATGTCCGGTGACGTCTTCGGCAACGGGATGCTGCTCTCCGAGCACATCCGGCTGGTGGCGGCCTTCGACCACCGGCACATCTTCATCGACCCGAATCCGGATGCCGCGACCTCGTACGCCGAGCGGCGCCGCCTGTTCGACCTGCCGCGCAGCTCCTGGGCGGACTACAACAAGGACCTGCTGTCCGCGGGCGGAGGCATCCACCCGCGTTCCGCCAAGTCGATCCCGGTCAACGCGCACATCCGCGCGGCGCTCGGCATCGACTCGAAGGTCACGAAGATGACGCCCGCCGAGCTGATGCAGAACATCCTCAAGGCGTCGGTCGACCTCGTGTGGAACGGCGGCATCGGTACGTACATCAAGTCGACGGCCGAGTCGAACGCCGACGTCGGCGACAAGGCCAACGACGCGATCCGGGTCAACGGCGCGGAGCTGCGGGCCCGTGTCGTCGGTGAGGGCGGCAACCTCGGGGCCACCCAGCTCGGCCGGATCGAGTTCGCCCGGGCCGGCGGCCGGATCAACACCGACGCGATCGACAACAGCGCCGGTGTGGACACCTCCGACCACGAGGTGAACATCAAGATCCTGCTCAACGGTCTGGTCCGCGAGGGCGACATGACCGTGAAGCAGCGCAACAAGGTGCTCGCGGACATGACCGACGAGGTCGGACAGCTCGTGCTGCGCAACAACTACGCGCAGAACGTCGCGCTCTCCAACGCCTGCGCCCAGGCGCCGTCGCTCCTCCACGCCCACCAGCGCTTCATGCGCAGGCTCGGCCGCGAGGGGCACCTGGACCGGGCCCTGGAGTTCCTGCCGAACGACCGTCAGATCCGTGAGCTGCTGAACCACGGCAAGGGGCTCAGCCAGCCGGAACTGGCCGTGCTGATCGCCTACACGAAGATCACGGCGGCCGAGGAGCTGATCTCCACCAGCCTGCCGGACGACGCGCATCTGCAGAAGCTGGTGCACGCCTACTTCCCGAAGCAGCTGAGCGAGCGGTTCCCCGAGGCGGTCGACGGGCATGCGCTGCGTCGCGAGATCATCACGACGGTGCTGGTCAACGACACGGTGAACAGCGGTGGTTCGACGTTCCTGCACCGGCTGCGTGAGGAGACGGGGGCGTCGCTCGAGGAGATCGTGCGGGCGCAGTTCGCCGCCCGCGAGATCTTCGGCCTCTCCGGGGTGTGGGACGCCGTGGAGGCGCTCGACAACACGGTGGCCGCCGACGTGCAGACCCGGATCCGGTTGCACTCGCGCCGGCTCGTCGAGCGCGGCTCCCGCTGGCTGCTCGGCAACCGGCCGCAGCCGGTCGGGATCGCGGAGACCATCGAGTTCTTCCGGGACGGCGTCGAACGCGTCTGGAGCGAGCTGCCGAAGCTCCTGCGGGGTGCCGACATCGAGTGGTACCAGTCGATCCTCGACGAGCTCACCGCCGTGGGCGTCCCGGCCGAGCTGGCGGGCCGGGTGGCGGGATTCTCGTCGGCCTTCCCGGCGCTGGACATCGTGGCGATCGCCGATCGCACGGGCAAGGACCCGCTGGCCGTCGCCGAGGTGTACTACGACCTCGCCGACCGGTTGGGGATCACCCAGCTGATGGACCGGATCATCGAGCTGCCGCGGGGCGACCGGTGGCAGTCCATGGCCCGCGCCTCCATCCGCGAGGATCTGTACGCCGCTCACGCCGCGCTCACGTCGGACGTGCTGTCCGTCGGCAACGGCACGTCGTCGCCGGAGCAGCGGTTCAAGGCCTGGGAGGAGAAGAACGCGGCGATCCTGGCGCGTTCGCGCGCCACCCTGGAGGAGATCCGGGGGTCGGAGTCCTTCGACCTGGCGAACCTGTCGGTGGCGATGCGGACGATGCGGACGCTGCTGCGCACGCACGCCTGACCCGGAGAGGCCGGCGGGCCGCGACACATCCGTCCGCCGGACGGGCCTCATCGGCCCGTCCGGCGGACGGCGTCACGGCGTCACCGCGTCATTTCTTGGGCTGCTTGGGCTTCGCGGGCCCGGTGAACTCCTCGTACGCGGCCACGACCTCCTTGGCCGGCCCGTCCATCCGCAGGGTGCCCGCCTCCAGCCAGATCGCCCGGTCGCAGGTGTCGGTGATCGACCTGTTGCTGTGGCTGACGAGGAAGACCGTGCCGGCCTCCTCGCGGAGCTCCATGATCCGGTCCTTGCTGCGCCGCTGGAACTTCGCGTCTCCGGTGGACAGCGCCTCGTCGATCAGCAGCACGTCGTGGCTCTTGGCGGCGGCGATGGAGAAGCGGAGCCTGGCGCCCATGCCGGAGGAGTAGGTCCGCATGGGCAGGGTGATGAAGTCGCCCTTCTCGTTGATGCCGGAGAAGTCGACGATGTCCTGGTAGCGCTCACGGATCTGTTCGCGCGTCATGCCCATGGCCAGGCCGCCGAGCACGACGTTGCGCTCCCCGGTCAGGTCGCTCATCAGGGCGGCGTTCACGCCGAGCAGCGAGGGCTGGCCCTGGGTGTGGACCCGCCCCTTCGACGCGGGCAGCAGTCCCGCGATCGCCTTGAGGAGCGTCGACTTCCCGGATCCGTTGGAGCCGATCAGGCCGATGGCCTCGCCCTTGTACGCGGCGAAGCTGACGCCCTTCACCGCGTGCACCTGGCGTGCGCCCCGAGGCTGCCGGCGCGACACGATCCTGTTGAGGGCGGAGGTGGCGCTGCCCTTTCCGGTGCGGGCGCCGTTCACCGTGTAGGTGATGTGGACGTCGTCGACGACGACGGTGGGCACACGGGTGTCGAGGGTGTCAGCCACGTCCGTACCTCTCCTCGGCCTTCCAGAAGTACACGAATCCGCCGATGCCGCAGACGAGCGCCCAGGCCGTCGCCAGGGCCCACACGTGCGGGGGCAGCTGTGCACCGGTGAAGCTGTCGATCAGGGCGTAGCGCATGAGGTCGATGTAGATGGCCGCCGGGTTGCACTCAAGTGCCAGCAGGACGAGCCGCGGCACCCGGTCGGCGGTGAGCAGGGTGTCGAGGCTCCACATGACGCCCGACGCGTACATCCAGGTGCGCAGGATGAAGGGCGTCAGCTGGGCGATGTCGGGGGTCTTGGCGGCCAGCCGGGCCATGACCATCGAGATGCCGGTGTTGAACAGGGCCTGCAGGGCGAGCGCGGGGATCGCGAGCAGCCAGGACGGCCGCGGGTACTGGCCGAACACGAGGAGGATCAGGAAGAGCGCGCCCAGCGAGAACAGCAGCTGCTGGAGCTGCTGGATGGCCAGGGCGATCGGCAGGGAGGCGCGCGGGAAGTGCAGGGCCCGGACGAGTCCGGTGTTGCCGCTGATGGCCCGGGTGCCGGCCGTGATCGAGCTGGCGGTGAAGGTCCAGATGAAGACGCCGGTGACGAGGAACGGCACGTAGTCGGGGACTCCGTGCTTGGTGTTCATCAGGACGCCGAAGATGAAGTAGTAGACCGTCGCGTTGAGCAGCGGGGTCATGATCTGCCAGATCTGGCCGAGCTTCGCCTGGCTGTACTGCGCGGTCAGCTTGGCCGTGGCGAAGGCCGTGATGAAGTGCCTCCGCCCCCAGAGCTGCCGGACGTACGCGCCGAGCGTGGGCCGCGCCCCGCTGACGTTCAGCCCGTGCCGGGCCGCGAGGGCGGCCAGCTCGCCGGGTTCGTACACGGGGAGGAGGGGGGCTGGAGATGCGGTGTCCACCGGGGCCGGCGGGGCTGCTGTCTGGCTCACCACGGTCGCTTTCGACGGGGGGCGGGGGATCAGGGCGGACGGATCCGGCTCGATGGGACGGAACCGTATCGTCGCAACGCTGAGAGTAGGACGTTTGTACGTCGCAACGCAACCGTTTCGTCGTTACGGTCTATCATTCGGCCCATGACCACCCAACGGCGAACCGGGCGCCGCACCCCGGCAGGTGCCGCGGTGCTGCGGGAGGACGTGACCGACGCGATCCGCGGCGCCGTCTTCGAGGAGCTGGCCGCCGTGGGATTCGCACGGATGTCGATCGAGGGCATCGCCCGGCGCGCGGGGGTGGGCAAGACCGCCGTCTACCGCCGCTGGAAGTCCAAGCTGCATCTCGTCCTGGACCTGGTCGCGGCCGTCGCCGCGCAGGGCATGCCGGCGCCGGCGACGGGTTCGCTGTACGGGGATGTGCGCGCCGTGCTGGAACTGGCCGCGTACGCCCTGCGCCACCCCGTCGCCTCGCAGGTGATCCCCGACCTGCTGGTCGAGGCGGCCCGCAACCCGGAGATCTCCGACGCCATCAAGGCGGCCCTGCTGGACCAGCAGCAAGGGGTGGCCGCCGTGGTCGTGCGGGCGGCGGTGGCACGCGGTGAACTGCCCGAGGGCAGCGATCCCGACCGGGCCCTGGACCTCATCGTCGGCCCGCTGTACTGGCGCCTCGTCGTCGTGCGGGGCGATCTGCCCAAGGGATACCTCGACGACCTCGCGGCCTCGGCGGTCCGGGCGCTCAAGGCCTGACGGTTCAGGGCCTGACGGGGCGCGACCTGGCGTCACGAGGCATGACGAGCCGCGGCGAGCCGGAGCCCTCGTCGAGCAGCCGGTCCGCGACGCGGCGGGCGGCGTCGCCGTCGGCCGGCCCGCAGTAGTCGCGCCGGAAGCTCTCGTACGCCTCCGCGTGGACGTCCGCCGAAGCCGGTGCTGCCCGCAGCGCCTGAGCCACCTCCTGGGTGGTAACGAGCAGCGGCCCGGGGGCCCGGGTCTCGAAGTCCAGGCAGAAGCCCCGCACGGTGTCCCGGTAGTGCTCCAGGTCGTACGTGTGGAAGAGCATCGGACGGCCGGTGTGCGCGAAGCCGAACGCCAGGCCCGAGTAGTCGGTGACCAGCACATCGGCGATCAGGAGGAGCTCGGTGGAGTCGGGGTGCGAGGACACATCACGCAGGGCGGGGTGCGCCGGGACGCTGCCCGTCACCCGGGGATGCCTGCGGACCAGCACGGTGGTGCTGCCGTCCAGCGACCGCGCCAGCGCGGGCAGGTCGAGCGCCGGATCCCAGCGGTACAGGGGGGAGGAGCCCGCGGGAACGACGGCCGGCGGGTGGGCTAGGTGGTCGCGGTAGGTCGGCGCGTACAGCACCACGCGGTGGCCCTCCGGGATGCCCAGCCGCCGGCGTACCCGTTCGGCCGTCCTGTCCCGGCCGGGTGCGGACAGCAGGTCGTCGGCCGGGGAGCCCGCCTCCAGCACCTCGCCGCGGTAGGCCAGGGCGCGGCGGAGATGCGCGGTGGCGAAGGCGCTGGGGGAGACCAGGACCGACCACTGGGCGGATCGGTGCTCCAGCGTCGCGAGGTGCTGGTGGTCGGCGTACAGGGTGCCGGTGAGGTCCAGGCCGAACCGGCCGAGCGGGGAGTCGGGCCAGATCTGCACGACCGTCTGGTCGGGGCGGCGCTGGAACCACGCGGGCAGCTGACCTGCCGCCACGATCCGGCGGGCCCGCGCCAGCGCCTCGTACCAGGCAGTGCTGTGCGCCACCACGGGGACCGCGGTGGACGGGACGCGGGTCGCGGCCCCTGGGGAGCCGTCGGTGACCCACAGGTGCTCGGCATCGGTGCCCCGGCGCACGAGCTCGGCATGCACGGCGCGCGGGGAGCCCTCCCCGGTGTAGAGCACGACGTCCCGGAGCGGCAGCCGGCGTTGCGCCGGGTGGTGAGCCGTCCGCAGAACCCCCTGGCGGTACGCGCTCCGCTCCGTGTCGTCGAGCGCCGGCGCACAGTGCACGGTCAGCCGGTCACCGTGGCGGCGGTCGAGGCGGAAGCGGGCACCCGGGGCGCCCACCGGCAGGAGTGCGGCGAGCGCCGCCCCCACGCGCACGGGCCGGCCGTCCAGGAACACCTCCCAGTCGCCTTCGCGGGGAGGTGCCGCGAGCACGGCGGCGAAGCGGTCCCTCTCCCCTCCGGCGGGGACGGCCGGGGGGACGGCCACCGTCTCCCCGAGGGCGCCGTGCCGCAGTTCCAGAGCGCCGGTGCCGGTCCCCTCGATGCGCAGCCCACCGTCCGGAGCGGGCCCGGCGCGGTCCACGCGCGGCTCCCCGGAGACGTCCACCACCAGGTGGCCCGCCGCGTCCGCGAAGGCGGGCGGCGGCAGGTCCGGGGCTGCGGCGAGCGGCACGCGGACGCCGTCGGTCAGGAGCGCCGCCCGCCACCGTGCCCCGCCCCCCGGGGCGGGTTCGTGGGGCACGCCGGAGGCCGGTGCCGCCTCCGCGGCGAGGGCGGCGAGCGGGATACGGGCGCTGAAGCCACCCCCGTCGCCGCACGACACCGGGCAGACGTGCTCCGCGCCCCCCTCGCGGGTCAGGACGAGGGCCCTCGGCCGGGCGTCCCCGTACAGCCTGCCGGTCAGCTCCAGGGTGTCCGGTCCGCCGTCGTGGCCGGTGGCCACCGCGGGCAGCCGGGACACGGCCAGCTCCAGCCGGCCGTCCCGGTAGCCGAGCACCGCGCGCCTCCCTCCGCCCAGGTCGTGGACCAGCGGCTGCGCGGCCGCCGCCTCCACGGCCCGCACCGCCGCCCGCCGTACGACGCCGTGGCCGGCCACCACCACGCCCACCAGCCAGTTGCCCGGCCCCAGTCGCCCGGGGTCGAGGACCATGTCGAAGCCCGCGTGGTCGTAGCGGTGCAGCTCCTGACCCGAGTCGGCGGTCGCGCGGTCCGTCCGTACCGAGCGCACCGGGACGGCACGCGGCCGTCCGCCCCCCACCTCGCGCACCAGGCCCGCCTTCAGCGAGTGCCGGGCCGCCCGGGCCGGGAGGTTGCGGATGTACGCGTATCCGCGGAGCCGCAGCCTGCCGTCCTCGCCCCACGCCGACTCCACCAGCCGTGCCACGGCGGGCAGATCGCCCTTGCCGAGGCGCGCCGAGGCCCTGCCGCCGGCCCCCGGGTGTACGGCGCGCCGCCTTCCCGGCAGGCCCGCGACGGTGAACGTGCCCGTCCCGTTGGCCCGTTCGGACTCCAGGACCGCCAACAGATCGTCGACGCGGCGCTCACGCACCAGCTGCCAGCGGATGCGTGCCTCGGCGGGCAGTCCGGCCAGGGCCGCGTCGCCCGCCCGGTCGAGGAAGGCACCCGCGTCCGCCATGAACGCGGAGCGGTAGGCGGGCCCGCCCATCGGCAGCCCCTCCAGGAAGTACACGAAGTCGTCGCGCAGGCACGAGGCGTCGTAGCGCAGCCGCTGTGCGGCGTCGCGGTCCGCGAGGAAGGCGCTGACCTGTTCACAGGCGGCGATCCGGTCCCGCACGCCCCGGACGTCCGTACGCCGCCGGGTGATCGAGCCCTCCCGCACCCGCCAGTAGTAGACGTGTTCGCGCAGCACGTCCACCGTCCCGGCGAGGTAGTGCGCCGGGATCATCACCGGGGTGTCCTCGTAGAGCTTGCCCACCGGGAAGGTGAAGGCGTGCCGGTCCCAGAAGGAGCGCCGGAACACCTTGTTCCAGGCGACGCGGTCGGCCAGCAGCCGGGCATCGCGGGTGATGTGGGTGCGGGGGCGGTCGGTGGTCAGCCAGCGGTACTGCCAGGCCTGCTGCCTTCCCTGCTCGTTGAGCCGCCACACATTGCCCGTCGCCAGATCCGAGCCCGTCGACTCCAGGGATGCCAGCATCCGTTCGTACGCGTCGGGGACGAGGACGTCGTCGCTGTCGGCGAACGCCAGGTAGGGCACTCCGCCGGTGGTCCGGGCGATCCCCGTGTTGCGGGCGGCGCTCAGGCCCGCGTTGGGCTGATGGACGCAGCGGAAGCGGCCGTCCCGGGCGGCGAAGTCCTCCGCGATACGGCGGCTCCCGTCCGTAGAGCCGTCGTCGACGAGCACCACCTCGATGTCCTTCAGGGTCTGCCCGGCCAGCGAGACGAGGCACTCCTCCAGGTAGTCCTCGACGTTGTGCACCGGGACGACGACGCTGAGGAGTGGCTTCATGCACGGCTCAACCCGGGGGAGCGCCCCGGGTCACGCCACTGACCCGAACGGGTGACGATCCCTGGGGCCGGCCGTACGGTCACCATTACGCTCGGCTGCCATGCTGCTCACAGTCGTCGTGTCCGCCCACCGCGTTCAGGGATACCTGAGGGCGGCCCTGGAGTCCGTGACCGGGCAGCCGTCGGCGGAGGACGGGCGGACGGACCTGGAGCTGGTCGTGGTCTGCGCGCCCGACGGCGGGCTGGACCTCGCCATCGCACGGGAGTTCGCCGGGCGTGACCCCCGGGTGCGCGTGCTCGTCCCCGACGGCCCCTGGGACACGGGCGCGGCCCGCAACGCCGGTGCGGAGGCGGCGCGCGGGACCTACCTGCTCTTCCTCGACGGTGACGACCTGCTGCTCCCCGGAGCGGTGGCGGAGATCTCCGCCCGGCTGGCCGGGGAACGGCCCGACGTGCTGCGTCTGGGCCACGACCGGGTCGACTGGTGGGGCACGGCGGAGCCGGGTGACGCCCTCCCGGCCGCCCGGAACCAGCTCTTCCGCCGCGCCTTCTGGGACGCCCACCGGCTCCGCTTCACCGAGGGCCCGTACGACGACGTCGTGCCCGTCCACCGTGCGCACCTCCTCGCCTCCGACGCGGGCTCCGTCGCCTCGCTCGACCGGGCCTGCGTGCGCCACCGGGTGCGCCGTACCGGCACGTTCGACACGACACCGGGCCGCGCGCACTTCGCGGTCATCGACGCCTACGAGCGGCTGACCGCCGAGACCGGGGGCGACCCGCGGATCCCGGCCGCGCGCGTGGCGCACCTGACCGCCGTGCTCGACGACCCCGGCCGGATCGCACCGGGTGACCGCGCCGCCTTCTTCCGGGCGGCGGGGCTCCCCGGCCGGTACGCCGCCCACCGGGGCAGGGGAGCGGTCCGCGCCGTGCGTGCCCGGGCGCGAGGCGCCGCGCGCGCGGGCAGGAAGTCGCTGCGCGCCGGCGTGATGAGGGCCCTCTACCGCACCGACCTGCGCCGGCCGCTGGACCCCTGCCTCGCCGTCTACGGGGCTTACTGGAACAGGGGCGTCGCCTGCAATCCGGCCGCCGTCTACGCCAAGGCCCGCGAGCTGGTCCCGCACATCCGCGGCGTCTGGGTCGTCTCCTCGCGCCACCGCGACCGGATGCCGCCCGGAGTGCCGTACGTCATCGAGGGGTCCCGCGCCTACTGGCGGACGATGGCCACCGCGACGTACCTCGTCAACAACTCCAGCTTCCCCGGCGGCTTCACCAAACGGCCCGGCCAGGTCTACCTCCAGACCCACCACGGGACCCCGCTGAAGACGATGGGCCTGGACCAGCTCCCGTACCCCGCACTCACCAAGGGCGTCAGCTTCGAACGGATCGTCGCCCACACCGACCAGTGGGACTTCAGCCTCTCCGCCAACCCGCACAGCACCGAGGTCTGGGACCGGGTCTACCCGTCCTCGTACGAACAACTGCCGTACGGATACCCGCGCAACGACGTCCTGTGCAACGCCACAGCCGAGCAGACCGGCAAGATCCGTGCGGAGCTCGGCATCGCCCCCGGATCGACCGTGCTGCTGTACGCGCCGACCCACCGTGACTACCGGGAGGGCTTCCTCCCGCTGCTCGACCTGGAGCGTCTCGCGCGTGATCTGGGGCCCGGCTGTGTGCTGCTGGTGCGCGCCCACTACTTCTACGGGCGTTCGGCCGGGACAGCGGCGGGGGGCCGGGTCGTCGACGTCACCGGACATCCCGTCGTGGAAGAACTCTTCCTGGCCGCCGACGCGTTGATCACGGACTACTCGTCCCTGATGTTCGACTACGCCTGCCTGGACCGTCCGATCATCACCTACGTGCCCGACTGGGAGGCCTACCGGGCCGCCCGCGGCACCTACGTCGACCTGCTGTCCGGCCGCCCGGGAGACACCCCCGGGGCGGTCGCCACCACGGAGGAGGAGCTGCGCGAGGTGCTGGTGAGCGGAGCCTGGAGGTCCCAGGACGCCGACGCACTGCGCGCCGCCTTCCGCCGCCGCTTCTGCCCCTACGACGACGGGCGCGCGGCGGAGCGCGTGGTGCGCAAGGTCTTCCCGGTCCTTTCGAACTGAACACCGGCATCACCCGTACGGGGCGCTCCCTCCGAACGCCGCCGTCGTTGTGCTCAACAGCGCGCGCACACGGCAACGTTGGGAGAAGCTCATGCACCGGTCCGCCTACGAGCAGATGCAGCTCTGCATCGAGGAGTACCTGCCCAGGACCCGCAGGCACCGCGTCGTGGACCTCGGCTCCCGGATCTCCGGCAAGCAGACCCGGACCCACCGCGGGCTCCTGGGCGGCCACGACATCGACTACTTCGGGGTCGACGTCCTCGACGGCCCCAATGTCGACGCCGTCATGGAGCAGCCCTACCGGATCCCCGCGAAGTCGCGCAGCGCCGATGTGGTGCTGTCGGGCCAGGCGTTCGAGCACATCCCCTTCTTCTGGGTGTCGATGATGGAGATCGCCCGAGTGCTCAGGCCGGGTGGTTACGCCTTCATCACCGCGCCCTCGCGCGGCCACGCCCACGACGCGCAGGACTGCTGGCGCTACTACCCCGACGGCTTCCGTGCGATGGCCGCCCACTCCCGCCTCGAACTCTGCGAGGCGTACACGGACTTCCCGCCCGCCAACGGCATCTGGCACGACTACGCCTCCATCGACACCAAGGCCGCCTACTGGGGCGACTCCGTGGGCGTCTTCCGCCGGCCGCTGCCCCACCGCCGGCCGGTGACCCGGCTGAAGAACAGCCTGGCGGACCTCGCCGTGCGGGAGACGGCCGTGTGGTGGGCCAACCGGGCCGGCGGAGTGGACCGTGTGCCGCTGCCGCGCCCGCTGGACGGACGGGAGCGGTGCGGGCGTCCGGACAGCCGTACGGTCCCATCAACCACAGGTTGACGAAAGATGACATGAGCCGCAAAACACGCGTACTGTCCGGCCCCATGGCTTGGCGCAACGCCGTCAACGGCGTCCTTCAGCAACTCACCGGATACCAGCTCAGGCGCGCGACCCTGCCCGCTCCCCGCTCCGCCCCCACGGGGCCGCCGACCGCCGTGCCGAAGCCGCCCGCGGCGCCCGCCCGGAAGGCGGCGGCCAAGAAGCCGCCGCAGTTCCCCGCGGACTACGACGACGAGGCGAAGGACGTCATCCGCGCGGTCAAGCCGTACACGATGACCTCCCCGGAGCGGCTCAACGCCTTCGTCCTCGCGACGCGGCACGTCGTCAAGCACGGCATCCCGGGTGACATCGTCGAGTGCGGGGTGTGGCGCGGCGGTTCCATGCAGGCCTGCGCCAGGACGCTGCTGTCGCTCGGTGAGACGGAGCGCGACCTCTACCTCTTCGACACGTACGAGGGCATGACGCCGCCCACCGCGGAGGACCTGCGGCGGGACGGCAGGCCGGCCCAGGAGCTGCTGGACGCGCAGGGCAAGGACCGGCCCATCTGGGCCGTGGCCTCCCTGGAGGACGTACAGGCCGGGTTCGAGCAGGTCCCGTACCCGAAGGACCGCATCCACTACGTGCAGGGCAAGGTCGAGGACACCGTCCCCGGGCAGGCGCCGGAGCAGATCTCCATCCTCCGCCTGGACACCGACTGGTACGCGTCGACGAAGCACGAGCTCACACACCTGTACGGGCGACTGGTCAGCGGCGGGGTGCTGCTGATCGACGACTACGGCTACTGGCAGGGATCACGCCAGGCAGTGGACGAATTCCTGGAGGAGACCGGGGAACAGCTTCTGCTGCTGCGCATGGACGAGGGCCGCATCGCCGTCAAGCCCTAGGCGCAGTGCCCCGTTGCGAGCCCCGTGCCTCCCCGGCACGGGGCTCGTTCCATACAGAGGAAGTCCGTTCGTCCGTCCGGAAGGATCGTGCGCAGCGTCATGGCACCCCGTCTCACCGTCGTCGTCCCGCTCTTCAACGTCGAGGAGTACCTCGGAGCCTGCCTGGACTCGCTCGCCGGGCAGACCATGGCCGACCTGGAAGTCGTCATGGTCGACGACGGTTCGACGGACGGCAGCGCCGACGTGGCACTGCGGTTCGCCCGTCAGGACTCCCGTTTCCGGCTGATCCGGCAGAAGAACGCCGGGCTGGGGGCGGCGCGCAACGCGGGCGCCGGACAGGCCCACCCGGACGCGGACTTCCTGACGTTCGTCGACAGCGACGACGTCGTGCCACCGGGCGCCTTCGCCAGGATGCTCGGTGAACTGGACGCATCGGGATCGGACTTCGCGACGGGCAACGTACTCAGGCTCCGCGCGAACGGGGCGCTCGAACAGTCCCCCATGTTCCGCAGGCCGATGGAGAAGGCCCGCCGGGCCACCCATGTCACCCGGGACTGGATCCTGCTCGGCGACCGCATCGCGTGCAACAAGGTGTTCCGCAGGTCCTTCTGGGACCAGCACGCCTTCGCCTTCCCGACCGGGGTGCTGTACGAGGACATCGCCGTGGTCCTGCCGGCCCACTTCCTGGCCCGGAGCGTCGACGTCGTGGAGGAGCCGGTCTACCACTGGCGGGACCGCGACGGCTCGATCACCACCCGGCGCGCGGTGGCCCGGGGCATCCGCGACCGGGTCACGGCGGTCTCCACGGCCAGCCGGTTCCTCGGTGACCGGGGTATGACGGAGGCGAAGCGGCGCTACGACGAGCACGCGCTCTCCGGTGACCTGTGGCTGTTCATCGAGGCGCTCCCGGACGGTGACGAGAGCTTCCACGAGGCCTTCCTCACCCACGCCAACGCATTCGCCTCGACGGTCGAACCCGCGGTCCTCGACGCGCTGCCCCTGCATCTGCGGGTCAAGTGGCAGCTCATCCGGGAGCGCAGGACGGCGGAGCTGCTCGCGCTCCTGGCCCACGAGTCCACCGACCGTGACACCTTCCACGTCCGGGGGCGGCTGCGGCCCAGGGCCCAGTACCCGGGGGTCGACGCCCCTCTCCCGCACAAGGTGACCGGACTGTCCGCCGTGGACCTCCCGGTGCACGCGCATCTCACCGAGGCCGTGTGGAGGGACGGGCTGCTGCACCTCAAGGGGTACGCGTACGTCCGCAACGCCCCGGGGAGGTCGGCCGGGGCCGGCTGGCTGAGGTCGGGGCGCCGGCTGATCCCCCTGCGGCTGCGCAGGACGGCGACGGACGAGGCGACGGCCGGATCGGGCCGCTCACTGCACCACTACGAGCGGTCCGGCTTCGAGACCGTCGTCGACCCGCGCCGGCTCGTCACCAGGGGCACGGCACGGGGCACCCGCACGCTCTGGAAGCTGGAATCCGTCGTCGTCGGCGCGGGGCGCCCGCGACGCGGCCCGATGCGGCTGCTCGGCAATCCGGCCGCGCCCGCCGTGCGTTACGTCGACGAGCGCACCCGGGTCGTCCCGCTGCTCTCCGGGAACAAGCTGGAGCTGCGCGCCGAGCGGGTGGACGCCGTGCTCGCCGGACACGGACCGACGGAGGCCGGGGACGGGATCCGGATCGCGGTGCGGCTGCTGGGCAAGGACGCACCGACGGTTCTGCGGCTCCAGGAGTGGCGTACGAAGGAGACCCGTGAGTTCCCCCTGGTGCCCGGCGAGGACACCGACGGCCGTACCCTCCTCGCCGAGGTGCCGCTGGTGGTGTTCGGGGGCTCCGACGGCGACTGGGGTGTCCAGCTGGCCGGCGGAGCGCGACGGCTCACGGTCGCGGCCCGACCGGAGACCGACGCCGGCCGGTATCCGCTGCCCGGCGGCCGTGAGGTCCACGCCGCCGCCAATCCCTCCGGGGACCTGGTGCTCACCGACCGGGACGTGCGGCCCGTCGTCACGCGTGTGTCATGGACGGACGACGCCCGGCTGGTCCTGGAGGGGGCCTTCCCGGCGGCGCGGCACGACCCGGTCGAGCTCGTCCTGCGCCACAGCGGCCACCAGGAGGAGCACACCTTCGCCGTGGAGCGGACGGGTGACGGTTTCCGTACGGTGCTGACCCCGGGGGCGGTCGACGGGGCAGGCGGCGCCCTGCCGCTCGCCGAGGGCCGGTGGTACCCGTTCCTCCGGGAGCGCGGCGAGACCGACCCGGAGCTCTACCTGCCGCTGCGCGTGGTGCACCAGCTGCACGCGGAACTGCCGCTCGGGCGCGCGTCGGGAGGACGTCTCTTCACCCTGGAGCGGCGCTTCCACGACCGGATCTCCCTGCGTTCGGGCAGCGCCCTGCCACCGGCGGACCGGGGGGCGTACGGGCAGCGCCGGCTGCGCGAGCGGTACGTGGGCGCGCGCGGCGGGGAGCTCCGGGACGCCGTGCTGTACTCCAGCTTCGACGGGCGCCAGTACTCGGACTCGCCCCGCGCCGTCCACGAGGAGCTGGTCCGGCGCCGCACGGAGGTCGAGCACCTCTGGGTGGTGCGGGACCAGCAGGCCGTCGTGCCCGCCGGGGTGCGCGCCGTGGCCCTGCACAGCGCCGAGTGGCACGAGGCGCTCGCCCGCAGCCGGTGGATCGTCACCAACACCCAGCTGCCCGAGTGGTTCGAACGGGCGGAGGGACAGTTCGTCGTCCAGACCTGGCACGGCACCCCCCTCAAGCGCATCGGCCGTGACCTTGCGGGCACCGCTTTCGCGGACACCGCGTACATGGAGTCCATGCCCCGGCGGGCAGCCCAGTGGAGCGTCCTCGTCTCGCCGAACCGCTTCTCCACGCCTGTCCTGCGCCGCGCGTTCGGGCACACGGGCGAGGTGCTGGAGTGCGGCTACCCGCGCAACGACCTGCTGTACGCCTCCGACCGCGCGAAGGTCGCAGCCGCGGTCCGGCAGTCGCTCGCCGTCCCCGAGGGCAAGCGCGTCGTCCTGTACGCCCCCACCTGGCGCGAGGACCGGCCGAAGCAGAGCGGGCTGTACGGGCTCGATCTCCAACTGGACCTGGAACAGGCGCGGAAGGCGCTCGGGGACGACCACGTCCTGCTGGTGCGCCGCCACTACCTGGTCGGCGGGAGCATCCCGGAGGACGACTTCGTGCGCGACGTGTCACGCCATCCCGATGTCGCCGAGCTGATGCTGATCAGCGATGTGCTGGTCACGGACTACTCGTCCCTGATGTTCGACTTCGCGCAGACGGGACGCCCCATGCTCTTCCACACCTACGACCTGGAGCACTACCGCGACACCCTGCGCGGCTTCTGCTTCGACTTCGAGAACCGGGCACCCGGCCCGCTGATCACCGACTCGGCCTCCGTCGTCGAGGCGCTGCGCGACCCGGAGGCCGCGACGGCGGGCCACCGGGAGGCGTACGCCGGCTTCCGCGAGGCGTTCTGCGATCTGGACGACGGGACGGCGGCCGCCCAGGTAGTGGACCGGATGCTGAAGGGGGCGCAGGCATGAGTACGCACGACTTCAGCTGTGTGATCACCGCCGCGGAGGGCGGGGAGGCAGCACTGACGGCGTCCGTGGAGTCCGTGCTCGACCAGAGCCTGCGCGCCGTCGAGGCCCTCGTCGTCCTGCCCGCCGGAGCCCCCGCCGCCCTGCGGAGCGCGGCCGGCTCGCTCGCCGGGCGCTCCCCGGACCGCATCCGCGTGCTCGACCCAGGCACGGACTCCGTCGCCTCGCTGCGCAACGCCGGCCTGGACGCGGCGCGCGGCACGTACGTCCTCGTGCTCGACGTCGGCGAGCGCCTCCAGCAGCACGCCTGCCGCAACCTCTGGGAGGCCGGGGTCCGGACCCGCGCCGACCTGGTCGCCGGGCGCTGGGCCCGGCTCACAGGGGAGGGGACGAAGGAACGGGAGCCCTCCTGGCAGCACCCGCTGTTCCTCCGCTCCCGTACGGTCGTCCGGTTCTCCGAGGCGCCCGAACTGGCCGTGCGTGACGCCCTGGTGACCGGGTTCTGCGTGCGGCGCGCGGCACTGGAGCGGCACGCGCTGCGCTACGACGAGGACCTCACCCACAGCGGGGTCCTGTTCGGCCCCCTGGTGGCGTCCGTGGTCGGCCGGATCGCCCTCGTACGCCGCCGGATCGTCTCCGGGCGGGCCGTGCCCGACGCGGGCCGGGACCTCGCCGGGCTCGTCGAGGCGCACCGGCGCGTCTGCCACGTGCTGGTGGCCCAGGGGCTCGCGGAACTGCGTGAGCAGCGGGACGGCGCCTTCCTCCTGGACCACCTCGTGCCGCTGGTGCGTGGCTTCCCCGAACTGCCCGCCGCGGCACGCGAACGCGTCGCGGCGACGGCGGCCCGGGTGCTGGCCGGCTGTGTTCCCGAGCCGGTGCTGCTCACCCTCCCGCCCGTCGAGCGCGTCGGCGTCCGGCTGCTGGAGCGGGGGGACGAGGACGGAGTGCTCACCGCGGCGTACGCGCTGCGCAGGAGGGGCGCCGTGGCCGCGCCCCTCACCACGGCGGACGACGGGCGGGTGTACTGGCCGGGCGGCCCCGACCCCGTGCTGGACGTCACCGAACTCGGCCATCAGTACCGGGCGTTCGGCGAGCTGAAGCTGATGAACAGGCTCACCCGCTACGAGGCCGACGGCCGCCGGGTCCTGTTCGAGGGCCGGCTCGTGCTGCCCGCGCACACCGGGCCCGACCCGGAGGGCCGCCTCACGGCCCATCTGGAGTTCCGTGTACGTGACGGCTCCCGCGCCTTCCGCGCCCCGGTCGACGTGCTGCGGCCGGACGCCACGGGGATCAGCTGGTCCGTCCGGGCCGACCTCACGCGCCTGCTGCGCCCCTTCGGCCCCCGTGACACGGTGTGGGACGCGCGGATGGTCCTGGAGGACGGCCGGACCCGCTCGGTGAGCGATCTCTTCGCCGCCCACGACCTCGTCGGCCCGTCGGAGCGTTCCCCCGCCTCGCCCCGGCTGGGCAGGACGACCGGGGACACCTGGCAGCCGTACATCACGCTCCGGGACCATCTGGCGCTGCGGCTCGAAGCCCGCCACCGGCCCGCCCGTACGGCCCGCCGGCTGGTCCACTACGCCACCCACTTCCGCCCCGCCCGCCGGGCCAGGCTCCTGCTGCGGGCTCTGCGCAAGCGCCGGGACAGGCTGCACGCCAGGGGCTTCAAGGTCTCCGTCTACCGCTCCTGGCTGCTCCGGCTGCCCGTGCGCAAGGGCTCCGTGGTCTTCGAGAGCCACATGGGCACCTGCTACGGCGACAGCCCCCGGGCCGTCCACGAGGAGGTGCGCGCCCGGGGGCTCCCGCTGCGCTGCGTCTGGTCGTACGCCGATTCCCCGGCCGGGTTCCCCGCGGACGCCAGGCTCGTCCGCCGCTGGTCCTGGCGCTATCTGTGGGCCCTGGCACGGGCGGAGTACTGGGTCGACAACCAGGGGTTCCCCCAGCACCTCGACAAGCCCTCCGGTACGGCGTATCTCCAGACCTGGCACGGATCGGCGTACAAGCGCATGGGGTTCGACGAGACCAGGGTGCGCATGCAGAACGCCCCGCAGCGAGAGCGGCTCCAGCAGGCCGTGCAGCGGTTCGACCACTTCCTCGTACGGTCCGAGCACGACGAGCGCACGCTGGCCCGCGCCTACCGGCTGCCCGAGGCCACGCTGCTGCGCACCGGGTACCCGCGCAACGACGCGCTGCTCGCCGCTCGGGCCCGGGACGAGGACCGGGGGAGGTTTCCGCGCCCGGCGCTCGCGGCCGAACTCGGGCTGCCCGACCACCGCAAGGTCGTGCTGTACGCGCCGACCTTCCGGGGCGGGCCGGGCAAGCGCAAGCGGCAGCGGCTGCTCCTGGACGCGGCGCGCTTCGCGGAGCGCTTCGGCGACACGTACACGCTGCTGGTGCGGGCGCACTACCTGGAGGCGGCGACCCTGCCCGCCTGCCCGCCCGGGACGGTGGTGGACGTCTCGCGCCACCATGACGTCAGCGAACTCCTCGCGCTCGCGGACGTCCTGGTCACGGACTACTCGTCGATCATGTTCGACTACGCCCTCCTGGACCGCCCGATCGTCCTCTTCGCCCCCGATCTCGACACCTACGCCGCCGAGCGGGGCAGCTACTTCGACCTGCGGGAGAAGGCGCCGGGCCCGGTGACGGCGACCGAGGAGGAGCTGTTCGCCGTGCTGGCCCGGCTGAAGACCGCGGACACCGGCTTCCAGGAACAGCGCGGCGCCTTCGCCGAGGAGTTCGGAGCGTACGACCGGGGAGACGCGGCCCGGGCGGTCGTCGACACCGTGTTCGCCCGGCATCTCGTCCCGTCCCGTACCGCTCGCACCGGGGAGCCCCGTCGATGAACCGCAGCCGTGATGTCTTCATCGTCTCCAACAGCACCGACGAACTCGGCGGTGTGACCGGGTGGATGCACCGGACCGCCCAGCTGTTCCAGGAGGCCGGCCACCGGGTGCACACCATCGGCATCCACGCCGCCGAGCGGAAGATGGCCCTGCCGGAACCGCCGGGTTACCCGGTGACCGCCCTGTACCCGGCGCATCCGCCGACACCGTGGGCGCCCAGGGGTGTACGGGACCGCTTCCGGTTCGCCGCCCGGCGCGCGGAGGCCGGCCGTGCGGCCCGGAAGCGGCTGGCGGTCGACCAGCTCTCGGAGATCTTCCGGGCGGCCCGGCCCGGAGGTGTGGTGATCGTCAGCCAGGTCTGGGCGATGGAGTGGGTCGGCGAGGCGGACACCGGCGGCATGCGGGTCATCGGGATGAGCCACGAGTCCTACGACTACTCGCGGGCGAGCCATCGCTACCGCTGGATCAAGAACCACTACCCGCCGCTCGACCGTTGGCTCGTCCTCACGGAGGAGGACGCCGACAAGTGGGCGGGCGACGGGATGAACAACGTGGGCTTCATGCCCAACGCCCTGGCCGCGCTGCCCGAAGTGCCCTCCCCGCGCCGCGAGAAGTCGGTCGCGAGCATCGGACGGCTCACCGACCAGAAGGGCATCGACATGCTCCTGGACACCTGGGCGCTGGTCGCTCCGCAACGCCCGGACTGGCGGCTGGACGTGTACGGGGCCGGAGAGGACGAGGCGGACCTCAGGGCGCAGTGCACCCAACTGGGGCTCGATTCCTCGGTCGGGTGGCGCGGGCGCACCGACGACGTCCCCGGGGCGCTCGCCGCGTCTTCCGTCTTCGTCCAGTCCTCACGCGGTGAGGGCTTCCCGCTGGCGCTCCTGGAGGCCATGGCGAGCGGGGTGCCGTGCGCGGCGTTCGACTGCGCGCCGGGTGTACGGGAGATCGTGCGCGACGGTGAGGACGGGCTGCTCGCGCCCGCGGGCGACATCGCCGCGCTCGCCGACCGGCTGCTCCGGCTCACCGGCAATCCCCGGATGCGGGACGCGATGGGGGACCGGGCGCGGACCAACGTCCAGAGGTTCTCCGAGGCGGAGATCATGGGCCGCTGGGAAGAGCTGTTCGCCTTCCTGGAGCGCTGAAGTTCCCGGGGTCTCCGGGGCATCCGGTCACCCCGGGGATGCCCGGATGCCCCCGGGGCGTCCAGTCCCCCGGGGCAGGGGCCTCACCCGTTGCTGTACTCCCTGACGGTCACCTGCCGGGGGACCCCCGCCGGCCCGCAGCTCGGCAGAAGGGCGGGCTGCGGCAGGCCAGAGGTGTCGTCCAGGAAGACCCGGCGCACCACCCGCTCCGCCGCGTGCCCGTCGTCGTACGGGCAGAACCTGGCCCGGAACGCCGCCCGGCGCTGCGCGGAGCGGGGCCCGCGCCAGTGGTCCGTGGCGAAGATCTCGTGCAGCTCCTCCTGGTCACGGGCGACCGCGCCGGGCGGGAAGGCCGCCGGATCGAAGTACGTGCCACGGGCCGCCTCGTACGCCTGGGCGTCCTCCAGGTGCAGGACGACCGGCCGGTCCAGGTTGACGTAGTCGAACATCAGCGACGAGTAGTCCGTGATCAGCCCGTCGGAGGCGAGACAGAGCTCCTCGACGGACGGATGGGCGCTGACGTCGATGATCCGCGGGTTCCGGATGTGCCCGGCGGTGGCCCGGGCCGTCGCGTCCAGGTAGTGGGAGCGGGCCAGGATCACGAAGTGCGGCCCCAGGACGCGGACCAGCTGTTCCAGGTCCAGGGAGTGCCGCTGTGCGCGCAGGTAGTCCCGGTGGGTCGGCGCGTACAGCAGGGCGGTGCTGCCCTCCGGGACACCCAGGCGCTCGCGCAACCGCGCGGCTTCCTCGGGGCTCGTGCGGCGGAAGACGTCGTTGCGCGGGCTGCCGTACTCCAGCGTGGTGTAGCCCGACGGGTAGGTGCGCTCCCAGACGAGGGTGGAGTGCTGGTTGGCCGAGAGCGAGTAGTCCCACTTGTCGACGTTGCGCAGCAACTGGTCGAAGTCCATGGAGCCGGCCGCCGCCGGGCGGTGCACGAGGTCGGTCCCCATGGTCTTCAGCGGGGTCCCGTGATGGGTCTGCAGCAGCACCTGGCCGCGTCTCTTCACGAGCCTGCGGTCGAAGTTGACGTTGTTCACGAGGTACTTGGAGCGTGCCAGCGCCGTCCAGTAGGCGGCCGTCCCCGGGTGCAGCACGCGGGTCGCCTCCGGCACCGAGTGGGCGTCCTGCGGGCGGCAGATCCAGGACGTGCGCAGCCCGGGCACGAGGGCCCTGGCCGTGGCCTCCAGCGCGGCGGGACTGCAGGTGTAGCCGCGGTGCCAGTAGGCGGCGAACACGGCGTCCCCGCTCCGGACGGGCAGCCGCAGCTGGACGCGGTAGTGCAGCTGGAGCGCCGCCGCGCGCACCGCCCGGCGGGTCGCCGAGGCCGCGCGCCCGAGCCTGCCGTGCAGCCGCTGTGCGGCCCACAGGGCGCGGTACGTGCGGTGGGCGCCCAGCCGGAACAGCGCGTGCCGCAGCCGGGTGCGGCGGGGCACGGGGGCGCCGGGGACGCGGTAGCGGCGGCAGTGGGCGCGGGCGCGGCGGAAGAACTGGGCCCGGCTGCCGCGCGGCAGCCGGCCCCGGGAGGTGAAGAGGGTCGAGAAGTGGTCGAGCATCCGGCGGAATATCACCGGGCGCCAGACGGCGAGTTCGGGGCGGTCGTCGATGAAGGCGAAGACCCGGTCGTACTGGTCGAAGACGTCGAAGTGCCGGCGGGTGGTGGTGGAGAGGATGTTGCCCCGGCGCCGCTGGCGGTACTGCACGCAGACGCTGTCCAGCACGGCGATCGACCCGGCGGCCATCAGCACCGGGTAGGTCCAGGGGGTGTCCTCGTAGTAGCCGGGCGGGAAGGTGAAGCCCTCGGCCTCGACGAACTCGCGGCGGTACGCCTTGTTCCAGACGACCATCAGGACCTTGAGCAGCTCGGGCCGCTCCGTGAGCCGGAAGGAGGCGGGGCCGGTCTCGGCGAGGTGGTGGGCGAAGGTGTTGCGTACGCTCTCGCCCGACCAGTACGTACGGGCGTAGTCGTAGACCAGGACGTCGGGGCCGCCGGTGGCTTCCAGACGGTCGGCGATGGCCTGGAGCGCCTCGGGGGAGAAGGTGTCGTCGCCGTCGAGGAAGAGCAGGTAGTCCCCGGTCGCCCGGGCCACCCCGGCGTTGCGGGCCGGTCCGAGTCCGGAGTTGCCCGGCAGGTGGACGGCGCTGACCCGGGGGTCGCGTACGGCGTACTCATCGGCGATCGGGCCGCAGGCGTCCGGCGAACAGTCGTCGACCACGATGATCTCGTAGTCCTTGAAGGACTGGTTCAGCACGGAGTCGAGACACGCGTGCAGATACGCCTGGACCCGGTACGCGGGCACGATGACACTGAACCGGGGCACAACACATCCAGGGGTCGCTCGCGGGAGGGCAGGTGGCCCGCAAACGGCCGATGGGGTGACTTGGTTACGTGGAATATGGCATTCGGGGGAAGTACGAGGTAGGGCGGCCCGATCACGAGTGAACGGGCCGCCCTGGTGTTGACGAACGTATGTGCTGACGTGCCGTTTCGCGGCCGCGCGCTACTTGACGGCGCCCGCCATCACGCCGGAGACGAACTGCCGTTGGAAGGCGAAGAACACCGCCAGCGGGATCACCATGGACACGAAGGCGCCGGGCGCCAGCACGTCGATGTTGTTGCCGAACTGCCGGACCTGCTGCTGCAGGGCCACGGTGATCGGCGGGGACTCCGAGTCCGCGAAGATCAGTGCGACCAGCATGTCGTTCCACACCCAGAGGAACTGGAAGATCCCGAGCGAGGCGATCGCGGGGCCGCCGAGCGGCATCACGACCCGGGTGAACAGGCGGATCTCGCCCGCGCCGTCCAGTCGCGCGGCCTCCAGGAGTTCGCGTGGGATCTCGGCGAAGAAGTTCCGCAGCAGGAAGATGGCGAACGGCAGGCCGAACGCCGTGTGGAACATGATCACGCCGAAGGTCGTCTCGAAGATCCCGATGGTGCCGAAGAGCTCGGAGACCGGGATCAGGGCGACCTGCACGGGGACCACCAGCAGCCCCACGACCACCAGGAACCACCAGTCGCGGCCGGGGAACTCCATCCAGGCGAAGGCGTATCCGGCGAGCGATCCGATGACGACCACCAGGAAGGTGGACGGGACGGTGATCATGACCGTGCTGAAGAGGGAGTCGGTGAAGGTCGAGTTGTCCAGCAGGCGCTGGTAGTTGTCGAAGGTGAGCTCGGTGGGCGCGGTGAAGACCTTCCACCAGCCGCTCGCCGCGATGTCCTCGGCCCCGCGCAGCGAGGAGAGCAGCAGCCCGATGGTCGGCATCAGCCAGAACAGGCCCACCAGGATGAGGAAGACCCGCATGGCACCGCCGCCCGCCCGGGCGGCGATCCTCGCCCCGAGGGACTGCTTGGCCTCTGTGGTCCCGGTCGTCGTCACCGGCGTCCCTCCTTCCGCATGCGGCGGATGTTGCTGTGTCTCCCCGGGGGGCGGCCCCCGGACCCCCGGCAGGAGGCTGGTGTTGTGCAGGCCTGAGCCGTCACCGGCGCCCCTCCTTCCGCATGCGGCGGATGTTGAACAGCATCACCGGGATCACCAGCAGCAGCAGGAGCACGGCGATGGCGCTGCCGACCCCGAGGTCCGCGTCCGTGCCGAACGAGGAGCGGTACAGCTGGAGCGCCAGGACGTTCGCGTCGTCCTGGGAGGAGCCCGGCGCGATGATGAAGACCAGGTCGAAGATCTTCAGGACGTTGATCATCAGTGTGACCAGGACCACCGCGAGCACGGGCGCCAGCATGGGCACCGTGATCCGGCGGAACACCTGCCACTCGTTCGCACCGTCCACCCGCGCCGCTTCGAGGAGTTCGCGTGGCAGTCCCGCCAGGCCGGCGGCGATCAGCACCATCGCGAATCCGGCCCACATCCAGACGTAGCTGCCGATGATGCCCGGCGTCACGAGGGACGGTCCGAGCCAGTCGACCCCGTTGTACGGCTCCCGGAAGTTGTCCGCCGGCAGTCGGAGCAGGGACCCGTCGGCCGAGGCGGGCAGGGTGAACACCCCGTCCGCGCCGGCCGTCGCCGAGGCGACGACCTTGCCGTCCTTCACCGCCTCGACGGTGATGCCCTTGAGGCCGAGCTCCTTCGGATCGACGACGTTGGGTTTGCCGCCGCCGCCCTTGGTGAAGTCGAGCCACGCCGTGCCGGTGATGCCCTCACCCGACGCGGTGGGCGCCTTCGCGGGCTTCGCGTCGCCCGGCATCTTCGCCGGCACCACACCGACCAGCGGCAGGCTCACCGGTTCACCGGCCCGCGCCGGTTCCTTCGTGACGAAGGAACCCCCGCCCCCGGCCTTCAGCGGATGGACGGGCAGCGGATGCGCCTTCGGGAAGCCCGAGGACTGCGCGAACGTGTCGTGGACCCCCACCGCCACGGCGTTGGCGACGCCGCGCTCCGGCGCCTGCTCGTACACCAGGCGGAAGATGATGCCGGCGGCGAGCATGGAGATCGCCATCGGCATGAAGACGATCAGCTTGAACGCCGTGCCCCACCGGATCCGCTCGGTGAGCACCGCGAAGATCAGCCCCAGCACGGTGGCGACCGTCGGCGCGAACACGACCCAGATCGCGTTGTTCTTGACCGCGGTCCGGATGGTGTCGTCCGTGAACAGCGCCTTGTAGTTGTCGAGGCCCGCGAAGCCGGTGCCGGACTGGTCGAGGAACGAGCGGTAGACGGAGTACACGATCGGATAGACGACGAGTGAGCCGAGCAGCACCAGGGCCGGCAGCAGGAACGCCGCCGCGATGGCCCTCCGGGTGCCGGTCACGCTTCCGCGCGGGCGCTTGCCCTTGGCCGTTCCCGTGTCAGGACGCTTGTCGGCGGGGGGCGCGCTGTCCGCGCTCCCCGCTGTCGCTGTGGTCATCCCGTCAGCTCGTGAACGCCTTGGCCGCGTCGGACTCCAGTTTGGCCTGGGTCCCCGCGATGTCCTTCGGGTTCTTCAGGAAGTCCTGGAGCGTCTTCCACTCCCCCTTGCCGGGCGTCCCGCCGAACGACTGCGGGGCCTGGTCGGACATGTCGAACCGGACGTCGTCACCGGCGTCGATCAGCGCCTCGGCCATCGTGCGCTGGACGTCGTTCGGGTACGCGGCAGTGTCCAGCGACTTGTTGGGCGAGATGAATCCGCCCGCCTCGGCCCAGATCTTCGCCGAGTCCTTGGAGGCCAGCCAGGTCAGCAGCGCCTGGGCGCCCTTGCTGTCCTTCAGCGCCACGGCCGCGTCCCCGCCCGTCACCACGGGGGAGTCCGCGCCGACCGCCGGGAACGGGAAGACCTTGGCGTCCGTGCCGATCTTCGCCTTGGTCTGCGCGATGTTGATGGAGACGAAGTCGCCCTCGAAGACCATGGCGCCCTTGGGCTGGTCGCCGCCGGTGAACGTCTGCGTGACGGATGCCGGGAACTCGGTCTGCAGCGCGCCGTCCGCGCCGCCGGAGATCAGGCTCGGCTTGCCGAAGAGCTCGGCGAGCGTGGTCAGGGCGTCCTTGACGGACGGGTCCGTCCACTTGATCTCGTGCTTGGCCAGCTGGTCGTACTTCTCCGGGCCGGCCTGCGAGAGGTAGACGTTCTCGAACCAGTCGGTGAGCGTCCAGCCGTCCGCGCCGCCGACCGAGACCGGGGTGACACCGGAGGCGGAGACCGTCTCGGCCGTGGTCAGGAAGTCCTTCCAGGTCTTCGGCTCGCTCGCGCCCGCGTTCTCGAACGCCTTGGTGTTGTACCAGACCAGGGACTTGTTGGCGGCCTTGAAGTAGACGCCGTACTGGGTGCCGTCGACCGCGCCCAGGTCCTGCCAGACCTTCGAGTAGTTCTGGCCCAGCTGGGCCCGCGCCTCGTTGCCGACCGGCTTGGCCCACTTCTTGGCCACGGCCTGCTGGATCGCGCCCACCTGCGGGATCATCGCGACGTCCGGGGGCTGGCCGCCCGCGATCTTCGTACCGAGGAAGTTGACGATCGGGTCCTGTGCCGGGACGAAGGTGACCGTGGCACCCGTCCGCTTCTCGAACTCGTCCAGGACCTTGGTGAAGTTGGCCTGCTCGGGTCCGGTCCAGACCGCGGCGACCGATATCTTCTCGCCGTCCAGCTTCGGCAGATCGACGCTCGACGCGCTGTCCCCGCTCTTCTCCGTGCCCTTGTCCGCCTTGTCCTTGCCGTCGCTGTCGCCGCTGCATCCGGCGAGGGCCAGCGCCCCGATCGCGGTGAACACCATTGCGGCCCTACGCATTCGAAGGGTTGTGCGCATCCCTGCCCCGTCTCTCCTGCGCGCGCATGAGCGCCGACCGGCACCAACGGTGGCAGTGTGCGGTGCCGTTCACGTCTCACATCGTGCGGTTCACGTCGTCCGTGCGCACAGTCCTATGCCCGGCACCCCGAGGCCGCAATACCGCCGCCTGGGCCAACTCCGTGATCGTGATGGGCTCGTGACGTCGTAAGTGAACGCGGACCGGGCTTAGGGCCTCTCGTTTGGATCATGCCGGGCTCGCGGGGTCTGGCACCGCACCTCGCGGCGTTGTCGTCAGTCTTCCCCAAGCTCTCAACTTCGTTCGAGCAGGGGAGACCCCAATCGCTCCGCGTTGCCTCAATCCTCCGCCTTGCGATGCACGGCACCAGACCCCGCTCCCTGATCCGGCCTGATCCAAGCGAAAGGCCCTAGGGGATCAGCGGAGGGAGGGGCACCGCGTGCACCGAACGGGCCGCCCTCTCCAGGGCGCTGGCCAGCAGGGCCAGGTCGGTCGGGCCGTTGCCCAGCTCGCGGACCGGCCGGCGGGTCGGCGGGTCCCCCATCCGCTCCCACTCCAGCGGTACGACCGTGGGGCGGAGAGTCGCCGTGCGCGGGATGCGGCCGGTGACCCGGCCGCCCTGGAACGGAGTCACCCGGCCGTCGGGGTGCCCCAGCCGCCCCCGGCCCGGCGAGGCCTCGTCCGGGGACGGGGGGACGACGGGCGGGTCGAGCACGATGCGCAGCCGGGCGCCTCGCGCCAGCTCCGTGTCCTCGGTGCGGTCCGGACGGGCGGAGGTGGCGACCAGATGGACGCCGAGCCGGCCGCCGTCCCTGGCCACGGCCTCCAGCACCCGGACGACGGATCCGGCGGACGGGCGGCCGGGGCTCCCCAGCGCCGGGGCCACCAGGGCGTCGAAGTCGTCGGCCAGGACGACCAGCCGGGGAAGGGGGGAGGGCCCGGGGTCCACCGGGCGGGCAGAGGCGGGCCGCAGCCGCAGAGTGCCGGTGGCGGGCGATTCCAGGTCACCGCGCTGTTCGGCGGAGCCGGCGGCGCGACGGCCGGTGAGCCCCTGCGACTCCTCGTACCGCGCATGCCATTCGGTGAAGTCCAGCGTGCCGAGCAGCTCCGCCCGACGCTTCAGCTCGCCGCCCAGCGCCTGGGCGAACTCCCGCATCCGTACGGGGTCGGAGGCCACCAGGTGCGTGAAGACGTGCGGGAGCTCCGTGCAGGGGCGCAGTCCCTCGCCCCGCTCCCCGTGCTCGCCGCCCGCCCCGTCGATGAGGAGGATGCCGAGCCGGTCGGGACGGGCGGCGGAGGCCAGGGAGGCGGCGGCGGCGCGCAGCAGCTCCGTACGCCCGCTGCCCGCGGGGCCCTCGATCAGCAGATGCGGTCCCTCGTCGGCCAGGTCGACGGAGAGCGGGCCCCGGGGACCGGCACCGAGGACGATCACGGGCCGGCCCGCGTAACCCGAGGACGTGGCCGCGGAGCCGCTGTCGCGTCGCTGCGCGCCGATCCGGGGGGAGGAGCCGCTCCCGGCCGCGGGGCTGTAGGAGGAACGGCCCGAGCCCGAACTGGTCGGCCCGCTGCTCCGGTAGGGGGTGTGCCCGGCGTCCGGGGACTCGCGCTGCGCGCCCACCCGGGGCCCGGTGCTCAGGGTGCGGCCCGAGCCCGTCGTGTCCAGGTCCGCGGAGTCCGGCGCCGGGGTACGCACCGTCGCGCCCGGCTGGTCCTCGGCCGTGGAGGCCCAGCGGGCCATCAGGGAGGCCGGGGTGGCCCTGGCGAGGCCCAGCTCGTCCAGCAGGCGCGCGGAGGGCGGCAGGGCCGCCGCTACGGGCCGGCCCGGCAGGGCGGCCGCGCCCTCGTCGCGCAGCGGGGCCAGGGCGCGGCCGAACCGCTCGGCCCAGGCCGCCGACACGGCGTCCACCGCGGCGACCGTGCCGTGGCCGGCGGCCTGGCCGCCCGCCGTGCGCAGGAGCCGGAGCGCGGTCGCGACGTCGCCGCTGAGCATGGCCACCGCACCGCACTCGCGGAAGGCGATCGAGGCCCGGCACGCGGTGTCGTAGGTCGCGGCGACCGGGGAGGTCGGGGAGGCGGCCGGGGTCTCCGCCAGGCAGATGAGATGGATTCCGGCGGCGGCTCCGGCACCGGCCAGGCCGGCAGTGGTCTCGCGCAGGGCCGCGGAGCCGGGATCGCCGTCCACGATCACCACGGTGTACGGCCCGGTGTGGAGCCGGGCCGCCTCGGCCACGGAGCTCCGGTCGGCGCTCGCCCAGCCGGGTCCCAGCGGCCCCTCCTCCATGCGGCGCACCAGCTCCGCCGCGCGGGCGCCCGCCTGCTCACGGTCGTAGGCGAGGAGGAGTCGGCAGTCCTGGCCGTGCATCGGGCGCAGATGGGGCAGCCAGCCGAGCCAGGACCACTCGCGCCGCCGCTCCTCCAGGCTCCGGGTCCGGTCCGTGCTGATCAGCACGATCTCCAGGTCGAAGGGGGAGTGCAGCGCGGCGAGCTGCGCCACCGTCGAGCGGGCGAGGCCGGAGAGCCGGGCCCGGGGCCCCGCGAGCCCGAGGGAGCCGGCCTCCCGCAGTCCGACGGTGACCGGCACGGCGGGCAGATCGGCCCGCTCCGTCGTCCCGAGCCGTACGACCAGGCACTCGGGGTGCGCGGTGTCGCGCTCCCACAGCCGGGGGCCGGGGCCGAGCGCCGTGAGGAGCACGGTCGCGGGGTCCGGCCAGGTCCCGGCGGGGGCGGAGGGGGAGTGCGGGGGTACGGAGGGGGCGTGCGGGGCGGACGCGGGCTCCGGGCCGGCCGCCGGCGAGCCACCGGACGGCGTGCCGTGTCCCTGCTCGCCCTTGCCGCTCGTGAGCCGCCGGGCCCAGGCGCCTATGCCGCGCCTGGGGGCCTCCCCGGGGGCGAGCGCGGAGCCGCGGCCGTGGGTGACCTGCCCGAGGGGCTCGCCCGGGTGGGCGTCGTGGCCGGACGGGCCGTCGTCGTACGCCTGGTGCCCGGTGGGGGCGGAGCCGTACGCGTGGCCGTGTCCGCCGGCCGGGCCCGCGCCGGGCTCCCCGGCCGGTCCCGGGGCGCCGCCCGCGTCCGGGCGGGCCACCCGCAGATGGCCCTCGCCGTCCGGCGTCGTCGTCAGTGTGGGCGTGCGGTCGCCGGGGGTGAGCCGGAGCGTCGACTCACCGAGCCGCAGCAGGGCGCCCGGGACGAGCCGGACCGGACGGTCGTGGACGTCCGTGCCGTCCAGCGAGGTGCCGTTGGTGGAGCCCAGGTCGGCGACGGAGACGCGGCCGTCGTCCGAGACCGTCACCGCACAGTGCAGCCGTGACACGTCGGGGTCGTCGAGCGGGACGTCCGCGTCGGCGGAGCGGCCGATGCGGATCTGCCCGCCGTGCAGCAGGTGGACCCCGCCGGCATCCGGTCCCGCGATCACGTGCAGCCGGGCCGGGACGGCGTCGTCGGCCGCCTCGTCCTCGCCGGGCACCTGGAGCGAGAGCACCGTGCCGTCCACCAGGGGCGGCTCGCCGAGGGCGCAGCGCTGCGGGTCGAGCCGCTCGCGCCCGGCGTACAGCACGGTGGCGCCGCCGCCCAGGGAGTTCTCCGGCCCGGACACCGCTGTGGCCAGGGCGGAGGCGACGGCCGCGAGAGCCGTCCCCGCCGGGGCGGTCACGAGCACGTCGCAGGCGCGCGCCGGGGTCTGGCCGCTGCGCGGCGCGAGGACGGTCAGCCGGATCTGCATCGCCGTCAGCGGTCCCTTCTGCGCGGGGTGCCCGGCAGGGGAAATGCCCTGTGATTCCCCCCACCCGGCACGGACGCGTCGTCCGGTACAGGTCGTCACGGAACGTGAGGCTCCCGACCCCACAGTTCTGTGCTGGAGGCATCCTCGCACCTGCCACTGACAACACGCCCGGGGGTGGCCGCTAAGTGATCTTGAATGGCCGAGTGTGGGTGCAAAAGTGCCTGCTTGGTCCTGCCGGGGTCGTGCTGCACACTCGTTCGGCAACCAACTCTTCCGTGTGGGCGTCTTCCCGTGAACACAGCGGCAACACGACCGGAGGACGACCGACCGGTGCCCCGTACGGCGGCACTAGAGTGGGCCGGAACATCCGGCGGGCCCCGGGGGACCGCAAGCACAACGATCAGCAGGGAGCGCGTGACGTGCGGCCAGTCGGCAGCAAGTACCTGCTCGAGGAGCCGCTCGGACGCGGCGCCACGGGCACCGTCTGGCGAGCCCGCCAGCGGGAGACCGCGGGCGCCGAGGCGGCCGTCGCCGGGCAGCCCGGCGAGACCGTTGCGATCAAGGTGCTCAAGGAGGAGCTCGCCAACGACGCGGATGTCGTGATGCGGTTCCTGCGCGAGCGCTCCGTGCTGTTGCGGCTCACCCACCCGAACATCGTGCGCACCCGGGACCTCGTCGTCGAGGGCGATCTCCTCGCCCTCGTGATGGACCTGATCGACGGTCCCGACCTGCACCGCTACCTCCGCGAGAACGGCCCGCTGACCCCGGTCGCCGCCTCGCTGCTCACCGCCCAGATCGCGGACGCGCTGGCCGCGAGCCACGCCGACGGCGTCGTGCACCGCGACCTGAAGCCGGCCAACGTGCTCCTCGACGAGCGCGACGGCGGCATGACGCCGATGCTCACCGACTTCGGTATCGCGCGCCTGGCGGACTCCCCGGGCCTGACCCGGACCCATGAGTTCGTCGGTACGCCCGCCTATGTGGCGCCCGAGTCGGCCGAGGGGCGTCCGCAGACCTCGGCCGTGGACGTCTACGGGGCGGGGATCCTGCTGTACGAGCTGGTCACCGGCCGTCCCCCGTTCGCGGGCGGCACCGCGCTCGAGGTCCTGCACCGGCACCTCAGCGAGGAGCCGCGGCGTCCCAGCACCGTCCCGGAGCCGCTGTGGACGGTCATCGAGCGCTGCCTGCGCAAGGACCCGGACCAGCGGCCCAGCGCCGTGAACCTCGGCCGTGCGCTGCGTACGGTCGGCGCCGGTATCGGCGTGCACGCGAACTCGGCGCAGATCGCGGCCGCCGAGGGTGTGGGCGCCCTGCTCGCGCCCGACCCGGCGCCCGCCGCCGTCCCGGAGACCCCGGGCGCGGCCGACCCGACCCAGGTGCTGCCGAGCAACGCGGGCTCGTACGACCCGTCGGCCGCGACCAGCGTGATGCAGCAGACCCCGGGCGGGGGCGGCCAGGCGGACCCGACCGCGATGATGCCTCCCGTGCCGCCGCGCCCCGACGGCCCGCCGGGGCCCGACGAGCCGCACCCGTGGCAGTCCCAGCTCCGGGCCGCCCGGGACCGCAACGAGCAGACGCAGGTCCAGTACCTCGACCCGAGCCAGGACCCGCTGCGCCGCCGCCCCCAGCGTCAGCAGGCGCCGCAGGACAGGCAGCCCCAGCGTCAGCAGCCGCCGCAGGACAGGCAGCCGCAGCGCGCCCAGCAGTACCCGCAGCAGCAGCCCCAGCGCTACCAGCCGCAACCCCAGCAGCAGCGGCCCCCGCAGCCGCAGCGGCAGCAGTACGCGCCCCCGCAGCAGCCCCCGCCCCAGGCGCCGGCCCCGCGCCAGCCCCGGCAGCGCAGCGCCAACCCGATGCGCATCCCCGGCCTCGGCTGCCTCAAGGGGTGCCTGTTCTCGGCGGTGCTGCTGGTCGTCGCCGCCTGGCTCATCTGGGAGCTGACGCCGCTGCAGGACTGGGTCGCCCAGGGCAAGAGCTTCTGGGACGCCATAGGGGACGGCATCAGCGAGGTCACCGGCTGGTTCGAGGACCTCGGCGGCAGCGGCTCCGGCGGCTCGACCGGCCAGTAACAGCCCCTACTCTGTGTCTTTGTCGACTTCTGCGGGCCCAATTCGCCCGCAGAAGTGAAGGTTGGCGCCATCCAGGGCACGCGACACCCCGTTCGCCGCGTAACTTTGTCGACCGGGGGTCAACGCCAGCCGCTGAGGGAGCAGTCTTGGCACGGAATATCGGCAGCCGGTACACCGCCCACCAGATCCTGGGGCGCGGCAGCGCCGGCACGGTGTGGCTCGGCGAGGGGCCCGAGGGCCCGGTCGCCATCAAGCTGCTCCGTGAGGACCTCGCGTCCGACCAGGAGCTCGTGGGCCGCTTCGTGCAGGAGCGCACCGCCCTGCTCGGGCTCGGGCATCCGCACGTCGTCGCCGTCCGCGACCTCGTGGTGGACGGCACCGACCTGGCGCTGGTGATGGATCTGGTGCGGGGCACCGATCTGCGCACCCGCCTGGACCGGGAACGCCGCCTCGCGCCCGAGGCCGCCGCGGCGATCATCGCGGACGTCGCCGACGGTCTCGCCGCCGCGCACCGCGCGGGAGTGGTCCACCGCGACGTCAAGCCGGAGAACATCCTGCTCGACATGGAGGGCCCTCTCGGCCCCGGCGGTTCGCACCCCGCGCTGCTCACCGACTTCGGTGTCGCCAAGCTGATCGACACCCCGCGCCGCACCAAGGCCACCAAGATCATCGGTACGCCGGACTACCTGGCCCCCGAGATCGTCGAGGGCCTCCCGCCGCGCGCCGCCGTGGACATCTACGCCCTCGCCACCGTGCTCTACGAGCTCCTCGCCGGCTTCACCCCCTTCGGCGGTGGCCACCCAGGGGCCGTCCTGCGCCGCCATGTGACCGAGACGGTCGTCCCGCTCCCGGGCATCCCGGAGGAGCTCTGGCAGCTCCTCGTCCAGTGCCTGGCCAAGGCCCCGGCCTCCCGGCTGCGCGCCTCCGAGCTCGCGACCCGGCTGCGGGAGCTGCTCCCGCTGTTGTCCGGGATACCCCCGCTCGACGTCGACGAGCCGGACAACGAGACCGAGCCGCAGGCATACGACGAACAGCAGTACACGCCGGCCCCCGAGGAGCCCCGCCGCCGCGGCGCGGTCCCGCTGGTGCCCGGCTCCTCCCCGGACTCCAACCGGGACACCCACACGAGCATGCGCGTCCCCGCCCCCGACGAGCTCTCCGGCGGCCCCCTCGGCACGGCCCGCGCGCCGCGCGCCCCCGGCCGTCCGCGCCCCGGCTCGGCCCGGAACAAGTCGGCCGCCGTCCGGAAGCGGAGGATCACCCTGGGTGTCGCGGCTGTCGCCCTGTGTGCGGCGATAGGGGTGGGCGGCTGGTTCGCCATGAGCGGTGACGACGCGGGGGGTTCGCCCGAGGACTCCCGGAACTCGGCGCCCGCAGCGCCGTGAGAGGTGGCCCCGGAAGGGCCGGAACCCGGGGGAGGGGCTGGTTCACTCGTCCAGCCGTTACGCTGGTCCTGTGGCAGTCGTCGATATTTCCGAAGAGCTGAAGTCCCTCTCCTCGACCATGGGGTCGATCGAGGCCGTCCTGGACCTCGATGCGCTGAGGGCTGATATCGCCGCGCTCGAGGAGCAGGCGGCGGCGCCGTCCCTCTGGGACGACCCGGAGGCGGCGCAGAAGATCACCAGCAAGCTTTCGCACCTCCAGGCCGAGGTCCGCAAGACCGAGGCGCTTCGTGGCCGGATCGACGATCTCGGCATCATGTTCGAGCTCGCCGAGGACGAGGGTGACGCCGATGCCCTCGGCGAGGCGGAGGCCGAGCTGGAGTCCGTGCGCAAGGCGCTGGACGAGATGGAGGTCCGCACCCTCCTCTCCGGCGAGTACGACGCGCGCGAGGCCCTGGTCACCATCCGGGCCGAGGCCGGTGGCGTCGACGCCGCCGACTTCGCCGAGAAGCTCCAGCGCATGTACCTCCGCTGGGCCGAGCGGCACAACTACAAGACCGAGGTCTACGAGACGGCGTACGCCGAAGAGGCCGGCATCAAGTCGACCACCTTCTCGGTGGAGGTCCCGTACGCCTACGGCACGCTCTCCGTGGAGCAGGGCACCCACCGGCTCGTCCGGATCTCGCCGTTCGACAACCAGGGCCGCCGCCAGACGTCCTTCGCGGGCGTCGAGGTGCTGCCCGTGGTCGAGCAGACGGACCACGTCGAGATCGACGAGTCCGAGCTCCGCGTCGACGTGTACCGCTCCTCGGGCCCCGGCGGCCAGGGCGTCAACACCACGGACTCCGCGGTGCGCCTGACCCACCTGCCGACCGGGATCGTCGTCTCCTGTCAGAACGAGCGCTCGCAGATCCAGAACAAGGCGTCGGCGATGAACGTCCTCCAGGCGAAGCTCCTCGAGCGCCGCCGCCAGGAGGAGCAGGCGAAGATGAACGCCCTCAAGGGTGACGGCGGCAACTCCTGGGGCAACCAGATGCGTTCCTACGTCATCCATCCGTACCAGATGGTCAAGGACCTGCGTACGGAGTTCGAGATCGGCAACCCGGAAGCGGTCTTCAACGGCGAGATCGACGGCTTCATCGAGGCCGGCATCCGCTGGCGTAAGCAGAGCGAGAAGTAGCGGCGGTCGTACGGCTGTTGGGCCCGGACAGGCTTTCCTGTCCGGGCCCTTCCGTGTTCTCACCCCGCCGGGAACGCAGGGGAGTTGAGGGGGAGCTGTGGTGAATGAGTCACAGTCGTGGTTCCGAATACCCGTCAAGAACCCCCATAGCGGCCCGAATGCCCCGGAACGGCCTTGACGTAGTCCTTAACTCTGGACAGGGTGCTAGAGCAGCACGCGTATGTCTGGGACAGGTGTGAACGGGGGCGGGCGGGATGACCACGGTACGGCGTGGCCCTGCAGAGAGTGTGACCCCGCAGGGCCGTGGACCGCATAGGGCTGCTCCATCGACGAGATCAGCTACTGGGGGTAGCAACATATGACCAAGAAGACGCGAATCCGCGTCGCGCGGATAGCCGCTGGTGCGGTTATCGCCGCGGGTGCCTCGCTTACCGCAGCGGGCGCAGCGCAGGCCGTGGGCATCGGCATCGGCATCGGTGTCGACGAGAACGGTGTCGACGCACAGGTCAACGCGACGACCGACGGCGGCCTGCTCGGCGGCGTTGACGGCGGTGCCGATGGTGGTGCTGACGGCGGTGCCGACGGCGGTGCCGACGGTGGTGCCGATGGTGGCGCCGACGGTGGCCTGCTCGGCGGCGTTGACGGTGGTGCCGATGGTGGTGCTGACGGTGGTGCCGATGGTGGCGTTGACGGCGGTGCTGACGGTGGTGCCGATGGTGGCGCTGACGGCGGTGCCGATGGTGGTGCCGATGGTGGCGCTGACGGCGGTGCCGATGGTGGTGCCGATGGTGGCGCTGACGGCGGTGCCGATGGTGGTGCTGACGGCGGTGCTGACGGCGGTGCCGATGGTGGTGCTGACGGCGGTGCCGATGGTGGTGCCGATGGTGGTGCTGACGGCGGTGCCGATGGTGGCGTTGACGGCGGTGCCGATGGTGGCGTTGACGGCGGTGCCGATGGTGGCGCTGACGGCGGTGCTGACGGCGGTGCCGATGGCGGTGCTGACGGCGGCGTTGACGGTGGTGCCGATGGTGGCGCGACCGGCGGCGACACCGGCGCGCCCACGGCTGAGCCCTCGGACCCGTCCTACCCGGACACCGGTGACAACACCGACACCGACAGCATCGGCAACCAGCCGGTCGAGCAGGGCAAGGGCAAGGACGAGCTCGCCGAGACCGGTGCGGCCGAGACCACGTTCCTGCTGCTCGGTGCCGCGACGATGATCGCCGGTGGCATCGGCTTCCGCATCCTGCCGCGTCTGGCCGGCGGCGGTCGTACGGCCGCCTAGCAGCCGACGGCGGTACACGCACACACAGAGGGGCCCGGTCCGCGCATTCGCGGGCCGGGTCCCTCTGCGTGTGGGGGTGTGTGGGGGGATGGAACGAACCGTCAGGCCGTGGTGTCGGCCGCCTGCCGGGTTTCCGTGGCGGCGGGCGGCTCCTCGGCCTGCACGAACGCCGGTGTGCTCTCCGCCGAGACGCTCTCCTTCTTCGCGGAGGAGAAGCTGACGGCGGCGCAGACCACCGCGATCGCACCGACGACGTACCAGTTGAGGCCCGGGATGTCGGTGGAGTGCGAGAGGTCGTAGAGCGCGCCGGCGGCGAGGGTGCCGACCATGTTGCCGAAGCTGCGGAAGAAGTGCATGGCGCCCATCGCCCGCGCGAGGCGGTCCGCAGGCATCCGGTTGGCGACCCAGAGGTCGAAGGACGGCGTGAACAGGATGTCGCCGAAGACCACGACCAGGCAGCCCACGACCACCCACACCGAGGTCTGCCCGGCACCGAACAGGGCGTACGCCGCCGCCATCGCGAGGAACGCGACACCCATGACCTGACCGGGCCGCAGGCGCTTCGACATGTAGCGGAACGCCGGGTACTGAAGCACCAGGAGCGCCAGGCCGGTGATCCAGAAGGGGGTGGAGACCGGAAGGTCCGCGGCGAACTCCTCCATGTGCAGCGGCATACCGACCAGGAAGCTGATCGACAGGATCCAGAAGACGCTGGAGAGCAGGAAGTAGCTGCCGCCACCGCCGAGCTGCAGGCCCTTGAGGATCGCCACGTTGACCAGCGGGGTGTCCTTGGCCGCCGGGGCGGCCTGCCCGCCCGCGTCGGCCGGGATGAACGAGGCCGCGGCCGCGCAGTAGCCGGCGAACAGGACGAACACCACCAGGAACAGGACCGTCATCGAGGAGCCGAGGAACAGACCGCCGATCACGGCACCCGCGATGACACCCAGCTGGCAGGACATCTGGAACGAGGAGAAGGCCTTGGGCCGGTCCGCCTCCGGCAGCGTGCCGAGGATGTTCTTCAGCCCCGGGAAGGAGATCCCCGAGCCGAATCCGACGAAGAAGGCCAGCAGGCTGTAGAACGGCACCCCGTCCGCGAAGCCCATCCCGCCGAGCGCGACGGCCTCCACGGCGATGCCCGCGATGATGCTCGCGCGGGTTCCGAACCGGGCCGCGACACCCTCGTAGAAGAAGGTCGCGCTCAGCCGTCCCACGTACGTCAGGAACATCACGAACCCGGCCCAGAAGCCGCTGTACTCCACGCCGAGCGTCGAGATCAGATGCGGGAACCAGATGTAGTTGCCGATGTGGGCGAGCGCGATGCCGGAGTTGACGCCCAGCAGCACCTTGCGGGTCTGTGGGCTCAGGACATGGCGTTCCTGGCTGCTCATGCGGTGACCTTTCCTCGGGTTGGGGTGGCGCGCAGGTCCTGGATGGCCGCGACGACCGCCGCACGGTCCACGGCCACGCCCCGCACGTACGTGGCCCGGGGAAGCTGCGACAGCTGCTTACCGGCCGCGGCCGGGTCGATCAGGTTGAACGTGGCCGGGCGGCCCTCCGCGATGAGATCCGTGCCGGGCTCGCGTCCGGACAGTTCGTCGAAGAAGCCACGGGCCGTGGTCGTCGCCGTACGCAGCAGTGCCTCGCGCAGACCGGGCTTGCCCAGGTCGTCGCCGGCCAGCAGGTCCAGCTCGCCCTTGAGCGCGTCGCCGTGGAACGCACCGGTGTTGCCGCAGTCGGTGCCGATCAGCAGCGCGCCGCGTTCCAGCGCCGCCAGGCTGTTGTCGCGCATGTTGACCAGCGCCGCGGTCCGGGTGTCCTGGACCTCGTACTGGATGCCGAACGGTTCCTCGATCTTCGACACGTAGTCGAGGTTGGCGAGGTCCTGGGTCTCGCGGAACCCGGGCCTCTCGTACTCGCGCAGGAAGTCCTCGCGCTCCATGATCATGGGGCGCAGGCCGCTGAGCGTGGACACGAACCGGGCGCCTTCGAGCGCCTGCCAGTCCGCGGCCGAGAGCATGAGGTCCCGCACCGGGTGGGCGAAGATGCGGAAGCCGAAGGCGTAGGCCTGCATCACCTCGTCGCGGGTGTTGCAGTCGATGACCGTCTTCAGGCCCTGCTCGGCGGCGAGGCGGGGTACGTGCGCCAGGAGGTTGCCCGGGAGCCGGGAGAAGCGCTTGGTGCTCTCCGGCTGTTCGGCGCCCTCGGTGTACATGACCTTCAGGAAGGTCGCGCCGCGTGCCTTGTTGGCCGCGAGCACCGTGGCCAGGTCCTCCTGGACGCTCAGCATGAAGACGGGGGCCGGGAATTCGACGCCGTGGCCGTAGTGGCCGTCGAGGTCCTTGGTCGCCGTGGCCGCGTAACCGCAGTGGGCCACCTCGGGCCAGGGGAGCGGCGACTCCTGCCTGCCCTTCTCCCAGCCCTCCTTGACCAGCGGGAAGCCGAACATGTCCACGACGTGCGTGACCCCGTGGTAGAGGTACTGCATCGCGGAGATGCGCGGGTCGTCGAGCGAGTCGTCGAAGTTGGCCGGGAGCGCCAGGTGGGCGTGGGCCTCGGTGAAGCCGGGCCACAGCTCCGGGGTCTCCGCGTCGTTCACGTCGCGTTCGGCGACGGCCCGGACGGAGGAGAAGTGCCCGTCGTCGACGGTGACGTCGTACAGGGTGGCCGGATCGAGTTCCGGAATCGCGACGCGCATCAGCGGGCCACCTGGACCTTGATGGTGAAGTCGATGTCGTCGAGGGCGGCCCGGACGCGGCCGGTGGCCTCGTCGCGGTCCTTGCCGGTGTAGATGAGGTGGCCGAGCCAGTCGAAGTTGCTCTTGGAGAGCCGGGACACGGTGCGGCCGGGCTTGGCGTAGGCCAGCGCCTCCTCGAAGCCCGGGGTCCCCTTGAGCTTGTCGAAGCCGATGGAGACGAGCTCCCCGTCGACGGGCGAGCCGAACCAGTGGCCGCCCGCGATGACGTCACCGGGGATGGGCAGTTCGGGCGTCTCGCCGAGGGCCTGGCGGATGACCTCCAGGTAGGGGTTGACGCCGCTGGAGAGCTCCATCAGCTGGGGCACGATGCCACCGGTGAGCCGGCCGTTCACCTCGCAGAGGACGGGTCCGTCGGCGGCGAGGAAGTACTCGGCGTGGATGAAGCCGAAGTCGACACCGAGACCCTTCAGCACCTGCTCGTTCATCGCGAACAGCTCGTCCTGCAGCGGGTGGCCGCTGAAGTAGGTGAGACCCATCTCGATGAAGTACGGGAAGCCGCTCAGGTTGCGGTCGGTGATCCCCAGGTTGACGATCTCGCCGCTCTGCAGCACGCACGCCTCGACCGAGACGAGCTCGCCCTCGATGAACTCCTCGACGACGATCTCCGGGATGCGGGTGACGCCGCGGCCGTAGTCGTCCACCTTCGCCAGCTCGGCCAGGTAGTCGGTGAGCTCCTGGTCGTCGCGGAGGAGGAGCACGTGCAGGCTGGCGGTGCCGTCGGACGGCTTCACCACGCAGGGGAAGCCGATCTCGTGGACCGCGGCCGCCATGTCCTTCGGGTCCGAGACGGCGACGAAGCGCGGCTGGCGTACGTCGGTGTTCTCCAGCGTGAGGCGGGTCCGGTGCTTGTGGCGGGCGTTGAGGGCGCCCTCCACGCTCATCCCGGGCAGGCCGAGCGAGCGGGCGACCGAGGCGGCGTGCACCGTGTGGTACTCGCTGTAGGTCATGACGCCGTGGACGGGCTTTCGCGCGTTGATCTCCTTGGCGAGCCGCTCCAGCTCGTCGATGGAGAAGGCCTCGGTGCTCTTGATCACGTCGCACCTGTCGTGTGCGAAGGCGGCCTCGGCCAGCGGCGAGGCGCCGAGGTAGAAGTCGGGGTCGGCGGAGACGAAGGTGACGTCGTGGCCCAGCTCCAGGGCGTTGGCGATGCCGGCGATGCCGTTCGGGTTGCATTCGACCATGAGGATGTGCATGAGAAATCCTTAGTTTCGAAGGGGGTTCGGAGAGTTCAGGAGAGGCCCTGGTGATCAGGCCTGCGCAGCTCGGCAGCCGCGGAGAGGACGGCGGGCAGGTCGAATCCGAGCCGGGCCATCACCTCGTGGTGGTCGCCGCCCTCGGCCGGCCAGGAATGACCCGCGTTCACACCCACGACCTCGCACCGGGGCATCAGCAGCGCCAGGGCCTCGGCGACACCGCCCTCGCGCCGGTGCTCCTCGACGACCACGAACCGGCGGTGGCTCCCGGCCAGTTCGGCGGCCGCCCGGGTCAGGTTGTCGTGGTCCAGGTACACGAGGTGGGCGTGGGCGAGCTCCGGGTGCCGCTCCCGTGCTTCCAGAGCGAGGCGGGTGCCCTCCTCGCCCACGGAGACCAGGCAGGGTTCGCCGCTTGTACCGGTGGAGTCCCAGGCCACCAGGGAGAGTTCGCCGTCCTGGCCGGGCAGCGAGGTGTATGCCGCGTTGCGTCCGGTACGGATGTAGTGCGGCTTCCCCGACCGGGCCGCCGCGCGTACGACGGCCCGCATCTCGGCCTCGCCGTACGGCGCCGCGATGGTCACGCCGGGCACGCTGCGCAGGACGGCCAGGTCCTCCAGGCAGTGGTGCGTCGTGCCGAACCACGCCCCGGAGACACCGGCGTACGGTGCGACGACGGTGACCCCCGCGTTCAGATACCCCAGCGTCAGCTTGAGGCTCTCCGCCGCCCTGAGCGCCGCGAACGGCGCGAAGGTGGAGAGGAACGGCCGGTAGCCGCCGACCGCCAGTCCGGCGGCCATGTCGACCATGGCGCCCTCGGCGATGCCCAGGTTGAAGAACCGGTCGGGATGGGCCCGTTGGAACGGATGGTTCTTGCCGCCGAGGTCCGCTTCCAGGCAGACCACCCAGGGGTCCTCCTCGGCGATCCTGGTGAGCTCGTCGCGGTAGGCGTCCCGGCCCGGGAGCGCCACGCGGGGCTCCGTGATCGTCGCCGTCATCGGATCGCTCGCTTCCACTTGGCGGCGCGCGCCGCGTCGATGGTGACGTAGTGGGAGGCGGCCTTGCCCTCCACGGCGGGCACGCCCTTGCCCTTCACCGTGTCGGCGACGACCGCGAGCGGCCGGGTGGCGTCCGAACGGTCGCCCGACAGCACCTCGGTGAGAGCGTCGAGATCGTGACCGTCCACCTCGGCCGTCTCGAATCCGAAGGCGGCGAAGCGCTCGGCGAGCCGCGGCAGGGGCGAGACGTCCGCGACCATGCCGTCGTTCTGGCCGCCGTTGCGGTCGACGACCAGCACGAAGTTGCCCAGCTGCTGGGCGGCCGCGACCTGGCAGGTCTCCCAGACGAGGCCTTCCTGCAGTTCGCCGTCGCCCGTCACGGCGATGCCGAGACCGGGCTTGCGGCCGAGCCTGCGGGACATCGCCCAGCCGGCCGCGTACGGCACACCGTGTCCGAGGCTCCCGGTCGGGAACCGCACACCGGGGACCTTGGGGCCGGGATGGCCGGTGTACGGGTGCCCGGCCATGCCGTACAGCGGCGCCGGGTTCTCGGGCAGGATGCCGTTCACGTACAGCGCCGCGTACAACCCCGCGGCGGCGTGGCCCTTGCTGAGGACCACCTCGGTGCCGTCACCCGACGAGGCCCGGTGCAGCGCCGCGATCAGGATGTCCAGCACGGACAGGCTGCCGCCGAGATGGCAGCCGCGCGGACTCGCCGCCATGTCGACGACGAGCCCGCGGGCCTCCAGCGCCCGCTCGGCCAGCAGGATGTGGCCGGCGTCGGGGGCGCCCACGGTGTCCGCCGTGTCGGCGGAGTCCAGGGTGTCGGTCAGCACGGTCATCATCGGCTCCCTTCCGGCAGGGCGAACCAGCGGGCCACCGCGTCGGCCAGGAGCGACCGCGCGGTGCGGTACTCCTCGGCGCCGATGCGCTCCTCGTCGGTGTGGTCGAGCGCGGAGTCACCGGGGCCGTACGCGACCATCGGCACCCCGCGCCAGGTGGTGGCGAGGGTGTTCATGTCGGAGGTGCCCTTCTTGACCACGAACCTCGGCCGGATGCCGGCCTGGCCGAAGGCGCGGGAGAAGACCTTCACCAGGGAGCTCGTGCGGCCCCCGCTGTGGCCGGGGGTGGCCCGCTCCACCGCGATCTCGAGGGCGTCGTCGCCGTGCGAGAGGGCGGCCGTGCGCAGGGCGTCGAGGTCGGCGCCCGGCGGTACCCGGAAGTTGAGGATGCCGACGGCGCGGTGCCGCTCCCGGCCGGTCTCGCAGCGGATGTCGATGACGGCGCTGAGGGCGTCCGGAGCCTGCTCCAGCACCGAGGCCCTGATGGACTCGACGGCGCGGATCAGTGTGTCGGGTGCGGAGACGGCGTCCATGCCGGCCGAGTGACCGCTGTCGACCCAGGCCGTGACCCGCAGCTTGAACAGGCCGTAGTAGCCGAGCGTCAGCTTGTCGCTGCCGCTGGGCTCGCCGATGACGACGGCGTCGGCCGGATAGTGGTCGCGGGCGTGGAAGGCGCCCTTCGAGGAGGAGATCTCCTCCTCGACCGCGCCCACCACCCGCAGCCTGCCGTCGGCGGGGACCTCTGCGGTGGCCAGCACCTCGAGGAAGGCCGCCAGGCTGCCCTTGGCGTCCACGCTGCCGCGGCCGTGCAGTTCGCCCTCGCGCCACTCGGCGGGCCAGTGGTGCGGAACGGTGTCCAGGTGGCCGAGCAGCAGCAGGCCCCGGTCCCCGGCGCCCTTGGTGGCCACCAGGTTCCCGGCAGCGTCGATCTTGGCGTCGATGCCCCGCTCGGTGCACCAGTCGACGAGGTAGGCGGCCAGTTCGTGCTCGTCGCCGGAGACGGAGGGCACCCCGACCGCACGGCCGAGCAGCGTCAGGTCCGTCTCCGGGGCGCTGCCGCGCCAGAAGCGGGTCCAGCCGGCCGGATCGGCCAGCGTGTGCGGGCCCGTGATGGCGATGTCGGCGCTGCCGCCCTCCAGCGCCATCTCGGCGGCGCGCACCTTCTGCCGCATCCTGCCGCCCGCGTACCGGGCCGCTTCGCCCTGGTGCGCGTGGGGCAGCGTCGAGGCCGGGTCCGAGGGGTCGGTGAGCAGCCCCGCGGTGCCGGTGACCAGGCGCAGGTGGTCGGCGCCCAGCGCGTTGGACAGGGCGGCGGCGAGCACGTCGGCGTCCACGTTCAGCGGGGCGCCGCCGTCCCGGTCACGTACCGGAGCGGAGAGGCACACCACGTCGTACGCCTCCAGCAACGCGTTCAGCCGGGCGGTGTCCGCCTCGACCGGTACGCCTGCCCGGTGGTCGCGGACCACTCGGGTGCGGCCCTCGGGGCTCACCGTCTTCAGCGGCCGGTTGGCGCGGCCGCTGACCAGGCCGCCGCGTGCGGCGACCGCGGTGAACACGTCGAGACCGAGCGCGCGCAGGCCGTCCTCGGCGGCGGGCAGGGTGACCCGCTCGTAGGCGTCGACCAGGTGCGTCATCTCGGCGGGCGGGCAGTAGCGCACCGCGTCGCCGTTGGCGAGCCGCAGTTCGGGCATCGGCCGGCCGAGGGCGGCGTAGTGCTGCTCGATGCCGACGGCACCCCCCGCGACCAGCAGCAGACGCGCGCCGCGGGCGACGAGTGCGGCCAGTTCGGTGTGGATGGTGCCGCGGTCGAGGGTGGCACTGCCGACCTTGACCACGTACAGGGGGCGGGTCACGGCGCCACCGCCGCACAGCTGAGACCGGTCCACTCGGTGTAGCCGAGGGCCAGGTTCATCGCCTGGACGGCCTGGCCGGCCGCACCCTTGATGAGATTGTCGATCGCGGAGATGGACACGCACTGGTCCCCCTCGACGGAGACCGCGACCTCGGCGATGTTCGAGCCGACGACGGCCTTGAGCATCGGGAAGTCCTGCGGGGCCTTCGGCGACGGCCGCACCCGCACGAACGCCTTGCCCGTGTACGCCTTGGCGTAGGCGCGCTTGACGTCGAGCGGGCTGACGCCTTCCTTGAGCCGGCTGTACGCCGAGATCAGGATGCCGCGCGGCACGTCCAGGCTGTGCGTGGAGAAGCGCAGCTCGGGTGCCGTGCCGGTGAAGTGCTTCAACGCCTGGGTGATCTCCGGCAGGTGACGGTGCCCGTGCAGCTTGTGGACCCGGAAGTTCCCGGAGCGCTCCGCCGGCTGCTCGGAGCCACCGCGGCCGCCGCCGGTGGAGCCGGTCTTCGCGTCGACGACCACGTCCTGCTCGGCGAGGTCCTCGGCGAAGAGGGGGTACAGCGCGTAGACCGTCGCGACGGCCATGCAGCCGGGCAGGTTGATGAACCTGCCCTCCGGCAGGGACTCCGACAGGTCCGGTACGAAGTAGTCGAAGGCGTCGGCCGGCGGGTGGGCCACCGACGCCGGGTAGTGCTTCGCCAGTTCCTGCGGGTTGTCCAGCCGGAAGTCCCCGGCCAGGTTGAGCACGTACTTCGCGCGGTCCGCGATCTGCGGGAGCCGCTCGGGCAGCGCGCCGGTGGGCAGGCAGGTGATCGCCACGTCGACCTCGCCCAGCTGGTCCAGCGGACGCAGCTTGATGCCGGCGAGCCGCGGGTGGTTGCGCAGCCACGGGTGGACGGCGCCCACCTGCTTGCCCGCACCGCGCTCGGCGGACAGGAACGCGAGTTCCACATGGGGGTGGTTGAGGAGCAGCCGGATGACTTCGCCGCCGGTGTAGCCGCTCGCGCCGATGACGGCGACGCGGATCTTCCCGTCGGAGAACGTGCTCTGGAAGGTCGTCTGCTCAGCCAAGGCGGGCCGCCTTCTCATAGGGACGGCGGTAGTCGCCGGCCTCGACGAGCTTGCGGATGGCGTCCGGGCGCCGGGCGACCTTGGTGAAGGCGTCCGCGTAGCGCAGCGCCCGCTCGTACTCGACCGGGGAGCGGAGCTCGCGGCAGAGGACCAGGGTCGAGTCGAGCATGGCGAGCGTCGCCGGGAAGTCCTCGGGCCTGTGGTCGCGTACCGCACCCGGGTTGAGCGTGAACGGGTAGCCGTTGCCGAAGCCCGTGCGGTGCACGAACGGCAGGTGGCAGGGGATCGGGGTGTTCTGCCACTCGCGGGCCGGCACGCCCTCGGCGACGAGCAGTTCGTGCACCGCCTCCTTGACCGCCCACACCGGGAGGTCCTCGAGACCGATGGCCTCGGGCACCAGGGTGATCCGGTACATGTTGTAGGCGTGGACGTGGCCCTCGGGGACGTGCGGCGCCCGGAAGAATCCGGTGGCGTCGATGGTGTCCGCGATCAGGCGCGCGTTTCGGGCCCGTATCTCGTCGTAGTAGGGCAGGCGCTCCAGCTGGCTGTGGCCGAACGCCGCGGCGACCCACGACATCTCGTAGTCGATGCCGTTGCGCAGGGTGTAGTCGGACGCGCGCCGGTGGGCCTCCTCGGTGGCGAAGAAGGCGATACCGCCCTCGCCGCCGAGCGGGAAGTTCTTGTCGGCCATCAGGCTCTGGCCGGCGGCATCGCCGAACGAACCGGCGATACGGCCGCCGATGCGGGCCGAGTGGGCGTGCGAGGCGTCCTCGACGAGCGCGATGCCGTGCTTGTCGGCGAGGGCGCGCAGCGCGGGCACGTCGGCCGGCAGGCCGTGCACGTGTACGGGCATGATGGCGCGGGTCCGGTCCGTGACCGCTGCCGCAGCCGCCGCGGGGTCCATGCAGTACGTCCGCGGGTCGATGTCGACGAACACCGGGACGGCGTGGGCGGCGACGACGGCCTGCGCGGTGGCGATGAAGGTGAACGCCGGGACGATGACCTCGTCGCCCGGCTGCACGCCGGCGCCGACGAGGGCCAGGTGCAGGCTGGAGGTGCCGCTCGCGGTGGGCAGGGCGTACTCGGCGCCCACGTAGGCGCGGTAGGCCTCGGCGAAGTCGGCGACGACCTTCTCGGGCGCTCTCCGCTGGGAGAGCATCAGGTTGAAGACGTCTTCCTTGGTGATGATCGGGAAGAGCGTGCGGCGCAGCTCCTTGGGGATCAGCGCATCGCCGCCGAGGGCGGCCAGCTCCGAGGTGAGCTCCTCGGCGGAGGGCAGCGGAAGCGGGGCGGAGGGAAAGTCGGTGATCATGACGTGGCTCCGGTGGTGAGGGGACGCACGGCCTGGCTGAGGGCCATGCGGGCGCAGGCCGCTACGAGCGGGCTCAGCCGGTAGTTGAACTGCACGCCGGGGATCAGGTCCGCCTCCGACTCCTCCTGCGTCCACATCGTGCGCAGGTCGTAGGCGCCGAAGATCTTGAGCCGCTCGGCGCGTGCCCAGACGGTGCGGTCGTCGGTCAGTACGGCGGCGGCGGGGCCGAAGCCGAGACCGGTGAGGTCGACGACCAGGGCCGGTGCCCGCAGGGCCCGTGCCTGCTCGTCGAGCAGGTGGGCCCGGCCGGCGTCCAGCGAGATGTGCTCGAAGACGGCCGGACCCGGGTCCTCCGCCACGCCGACGCCGAGCCAGTTCAGGAACGCGGCGTCCTTGGAGGACAGTTCAGGCACGCTGACGGTGTCTCCGTGCCCGATGCCCTGACCGGCGAGCGCCGCGTGCACGGCCGCGCTGCGGCTGTTGACGAGTACGGCGTGCGCGCGCCCGGTCCGCTTGGTCAGCAGGCGTTCCAGGCCGGGCAGTTCACGGTCGCTCTTCTCGATGCTCATGACCACACCGGAGGTCATCACCCGGGTGAGCACGGTGGCTGTGTCGAACAGTTCCATGAGATCTGTCTTCCTTCGTGTCACGCGGCCGCGGGAAGCGTGGTGTCGCTGCACAGTTCCGCGATGTACGCGGCCAGATGGCCTGCCACGTTCACGCCGTGTACGGCGGACGAACGGGCGAAGTCGGGATTCGCGTTCACTTCGAGGACCAGGAGCTCGCCGGTGGCGAGATCCTCGATGAGATCGATTCCGTAGAAGCCCTCACCCAGTGCGTCGACGACCTGCGCACAGAGCTTCTCGATCGGTCCGGTGATCTCCAGCCGTTCGATCCGGGCGCCCAGGTGCGTGTTGGTGCGCCAGTTGTCCGAGACCCGCTGGATGGCGACCACGGGGGTGCGCCCCACCACCACGACCCGGAGGTCGTGGCCCGGCTTGTCGATGTACTGCTGCACCAGGACGGGGAACAGCTTGCCGCCGGCGTCCGCCGACTCGCGTCCGCCGACCCACGCCTCGAGGCAGTCCGTGTCGGTCACCTTGGTGACCCCGCGCCCCCAGGAACCGCTGACGGGCTTGATGACGGCAGGCAGGCCGAGCTCCGTCACGGTCCTGCGCACCTGGTCGTAGCTGAAGGTGTGGCGGGAGACCGGGTGGGGAACGCCGTGCCGGGCGAACAGCAGGGCCTGAAGACCTTTGTCGTTGCAGGTCTCGATGGTGGCGGCACGGTTGAGGGCCGTCACGCCGGTGAATTCGAGTCGTCGGGCGACCCCGACCGCCTCGCGGTGGGAGAGGTTGCGGATCACCGCGAAGGCGGGCGGGGGCGTCACCCCCGACACCACCTCGGCGAGGTCCTCCGCCAGCAGCGGCCGGACGTTCAGTCCCTCTTCGCGCAGGGCGTTGAGGAGGAGCTTCTCGTCCGGCCGCAGCATGGTGACCGAGAGCAGTACCTCGGGGGCGTCGGTCACTCGCCCCAGTCCTCTTCGACCTCGGGGGCCAGGGCGACGCGTACGACGGCGTCATCCTTCTCGACGATCTCGTGCTCCTGCCCGCAGGCGCCGCACTCGGTTATCTCGCCCCGCTCCCAGTCGTCCTGGATATCGAAGTCCGTGTCGCACACGAGGCACTGCGGTACGGAAATGGTTGCAGGCATTGCGGTCCTCTCGTCTCGTCGGGCACCGGGCCGGTGACCGCAACGAACATCCCGTTCCCGTGGCGAGGCGGCAAAGGGCGAGGAGGAATTCCGTCAACTGCCCCGGAATAAGTCAACTGTGCGCTGCGGTAATGACGGAGAACGGCGGACCTGACGGAAGAACGGCGGACCTGACGGAGAGCGGGAGCGCGGCTGTCGCGTGCGTGCGGGCTCCTCTAATCTCGGCTCCCATGATCAGCCCATTGGCAGCCGCGCTGTTGCGGCAACTGGCCGCCGAAGGCGTGGCCGGCTGGCTGGCGGAAGACGCGTCGGCACCCTTCGCACCGGCCCGGCTGCGCAGGTTCGCCGAGGACGGGAACTTCAGCGGTCTTCTCTCCGCCTCCGGGTCAGCCGACGCCGTACGCGAGGCCTGCGACGCGCTCCTGTGGGTGTACGAGGCGGCGGACGGCGACGCCGGACTGGTGTCCGCCGCCGTGGACCACGAGACGAGCCTCGCGGTGGACAGACCCAATCTGCTGGTGCGCATCGCGCCCGACGGCCCCGGCCTCCGGGCGGTCACCGCGACGGTCGCCGCCGGGCTCGGCGTCGACGTGTCGCCCGTCCGCTCGTTGGACAGCTGTGTCGAGGCCATGGACGCGTACTTCAGCGGACTGGAGCTGGCGCTCGCCGCGGGGCTGAGCCTGCGCCGGCTGGCCGCCGTCATCTCGGTGCCGGTGGGGGAGATCGACGCGGAGGTCGACGCCCGGCTGGCCCGGCTGGCGTCGCCGGAGGCCCTGCGGCATCGGGGCACGGCGGCGCTGGCGGTCGCCAGGCTGGCGTTCCGGATGCGTGAGGAGCGGCTGGGCGAGGAGTGGTGGCGGGTGCTCCGCGCCGCCGGTGCGCGGCCGCCCCGACTGGTGTGGACGGCGCCCCTGCCGCACCGGCTGACCGCACTGGTGGGGTGGCGGACCGCGCAGGCGGTGTCCGTGGAAGTGCTGGAGGAGGCCGTGGCCCATGGGGTGCCGAACGGCGACACGCTGCTGAAGGCGGACGAGGCGGGGCGGGCCGCCCTCGCGGCCCTCGACGAGGTGGGCATCGACATGACGGAGGTGTTCCGGGTCCTCGGCGCGACGTGCCGGGAGGACACGGGCCCGGTGAGGCAGGAGCGCCCGGCCGGATGACCCGGCCGGGCGCTTCTGCCTCACGATGCCTGCGGCACCCTCAGTCCGACGCGGCGACGACCTGGAGCAGCAGGTGCTCGACCACGTCGCTGCCGTACTCGCCCTCGGTGATCCGCTCGCTCGCGACCGTGCGCAGCTCGCGTCCGCACTCGGCTGCGATCTCGTACAGCCGCGCGACGTCGCCGCGGTCGCTGAAGTGCAGCAGCACCCTGCCGTCCGCGGTGACGGCGCCCGGGCCGTCGGTCAGGAAGCGGCGGTGGGCGCGGTAACCCGGATCCACGTACGCCGCCTCGTGGATCGACCCGTAGGAGTACGTGTCAGGGGCGCGCACGTAGTTGGAGCTCCAGAAGACGGTGTCGAACCGCTCGCCGCCCAGCCCGGAGAACAGGTCGCTGTGCACGGCGTCGAGTCGCTCCCGTACGCCATGACGCGCGGCGTTCATCTCCGCGTTACGTACGGCGGGCAGACTGATGTCGGCGGCGACCACACGCGTGCAGCCGGCCAGCGCGCTCAGCACGGCGACGACCCCGGTGCCGCAGCCGATCTCCAGGAACGAACCGCTCGGGGCGCCGGGCGGCCCGTCCGCCAGTCCCAGGAACCCGAGCGCCGTCTCCGTGGACGGCGAGAAGACCGGTGCGAACACCTCGTCCATCAGGTCCCACTCATGGCCGGCCATGCGGAAGACGGCCGGCCGGTCCTCCCGGGTGAGGGAGGCCCGGCTGCGCCGCAACGATCTCTCGTAGCCATGGACTTGTGGCACGGCCCGTGTCACGACGTGTGTCCCGGCTTGTGTCACCCTGGGTCCCCGTTCCGGTCCGTCATCGGTCGAGCGCCCGGTGCGGCGCTCCGGTCATGACGATGCCTTCGGCGGGATCACCGCAGGAAGGTGCTCCGGTCACAGCCTCGGGGACCGGGGCGGTGACCCGGCCACCCTCGACCCGCTCTGACCAGGGGCTTGACTTCTGCCCTGGGGTGGTTGACCGATCCAGCTCGCAGGTTTTAGGTTCACGGAAGGATGTTCGCGGTCCTACGTCCCGGAGTCCCCGGGGCGGCCCTGGGGGAGGGAACGACCATTGCCGAGCGACGACCATTCTGTACGTGAGGCTCTGTTCAGGCTGTTCGAGTTACTGGCGACGGAAGCACCCCCGGAGCGCTTCGAGGAAGTGATCCGCACCGCGCTGCCCGACCCCGCGGACACCGCGTCGGCCGCGCTGCTCGACCGGGCGAGGGGCCTCGCCCTGGACATCCACAGTCTCTTCGCCCGCAGGCATCAGCGCGAGGCCGGGCTCGCCGCCCTGGTCGACACCGCGAGGGAACTGACCCTGCCCTACGAGCTGGACGTGCTGCTCAAGGTCATCACCCGCCGCGCCCGGCTGCTGCTCAACCTCGACATGTCGTGGATCAGCTTCCACGATCCGGCCGAGGACTGTTCGTACGTCCGGGCCGCCGACGGGCACGCCTCCGCGATCACCGTGGGCTTCCGGATCCCCGGGACCGGCGGTCTCGGCAACCGGTCCAGGTCGCAGTCCATCCCGTTCTGGTCACCCGACTACCTGGACGACGACGGCTTCCCGCACTCCGGGGCGATCGACGACGTGGTGCGTGCCGAGGGGCTGCGGGCTCTGATGTCGGTGCCGCTGCACGACGGCGACCACGTCTTCGGGGCGCTGTACGTCGCCGACCGGAAGGTGCGCCACTTCGCACCGGACGAGATCACCCAGATGTCCTCGCTCGGCGACCTGGTCTCCGTGGCGATCAAGAAGGCCCGGCTGCTCGCCCAGGCCAGGGACGAGATATCCGAGCTGGAGCTCGACTCCTCCCGTGCCATGGACTTCTTCTCGGCGGCCCGCCATCTCCGCGAGACGCAGAGCCGCTTGATCGACCTCGTGCTGCGCGGCCGTGATCTGCACGAGCTCACCACCGCCGCGGCCGGAGCGCTCGACGGCACCCTGCTCGTACGTGACGTGGCCGGCCGCGACCTGGCGGCCACCGGCGTGGTCACCGCCCTCGACGAGGACGAGCTGCTCAAGACGGTCCTCGACGCGCACACCGAGCGGGCCCCGATCCGGTCGGCCGAGGGCCTCTGGTGCTGCCCCGCGGCCGCTGGCGACGAGATCCTCGCCACCCTCGTCTTCGAACCACGGGAGGCGGCCACCGACATCACCGCCCAGCTGCTGAGGATCGTCGCCCAGGCCGTCGCCGTACAGCTGCAGGTTCAGCGCAGTGCGGCAGCCGCCGAAGGACACATGCGCGACCAGCTCTTCCACGAGCTGCTCAGCTCCTCGCGCTACACACCGGAACAGCTCGCCCAGCGGGCCCGGAGGCTGGCCGTCGACCTGACGGAGCCGCATGTCGCCGTCGTGGCCCGCCCGGAGGGCGGGGCGCAGGGCAAGGCCGTCGTGTGGGCGTCCTCGTACGCCTACCGGCTCTCCGGCCTGAAGACCACGGACGGCGGGTGCATCGTCCTGCTGCTGCCGGGCACCGACCCGGGGGCGGCGGCGCGCGCCGTGTCGAGCGAGCTGTCCTCGGTCCTCGGCCACCCGGTGACGGCAGGTGCGGCCGGGCCGATCACCAGTGCCGTGACGATCGTCCAGACGTACCAGGAGGCGCGGCGCTGCCTGGACGCGCTGACCGCGCTGGGGGGTGACGGCGCCACCGCGTCGCCTCAGGAGCTGGGTTTTCTTGGCATGCTCCTGTCCGAGCAACCGGACACCGTCGCCTTCATCGCGTTCACCATCGGCCCCGTGCTGGACTACGACACCCAGCAGTGCACCGAGCTGGTGCGCACCCTCGAGGCCTACTTCGCCGCCGGGAGCAGCCCCACCCGCGCGGCCGAGAGTCTGCATGTGCACCCCAACACCGTCTCGCGGCGGCTGGAGCGCATCACCGACCTCCTGGGCGCGGGCTGGCAGGAGCCCGTGCGCGCCCTGGAGGTCCAGCTCGCCCTACGGCTGCACCGCGCCCGGCACACGCTCCGCAAGGGCAGCGCCGCGCCGCCTCACGCCGAGGCGCCCGCGACATAGGGGCTGGGCATGCGCCCCGGCCGGACCGTGCGGACCTGCCCCGGCGCGGAGGAGACGGACGGCACCAGCGCGGGCCCCGTGGAGTGCAGATGGTCCCGTGAGCGGGCCTGGTGGGGCATCGTGACCGGGATGTGCGTGGCGACCGGGAAAGGCGCCCGCGGGGCGTTCTCGCCCCAGCCCGTCCCGCCCAGCAGCGCCGCCGCGTGGGCGACGGAGGCCAGGGTGATGTGCCGGTGCCAGCCGCGGAAGGAGCGGCCCTCGAAGTCCCGCAGCCCGACCCGCTCCCCGACCTCCGTGTAGTCCCGCGAGACCCGGCGGGCGAGCCTGCTCATCCGCAGGAGCGCGGGCACGGGGGCCTGCGTCATATCGGTGAGCAGCAGCTCCCCGGCCGGCCGCAGCGGATCGTTCCACACCCCGAGCAGCAGCAGGCTGCGCTGCCCGCGCCCCGGCACGACGGTCCGGGCGAACGGCGCCCGCTGCGCGAACGCCACCGGCACGGCGACGACGAGCGCGCCCGATCCGTCCCGGCGTACCGCGTGGCGAAGGCCCTTGACCGCCTCGACGATCTGCTGTGCGGACACCGCGCCGGCGCCGTAGCCGGGGAGCGCCGGATCGGCCACGGCCAGCCGGCTCGACGGCCCGATCCTGGCCAGTACGGGGACACCGGAGTCGCCGAACTCCCGCATCAGCATGGGGAGGTCGTGCCCGCAGGCGTTCAGCAGCAGCGGCCGGCGCGGCACCGGCCAGCGGTTCATCGTCTCCAGGACCGTCGCGACCGCGCACTCGTCCGGCGACTCCGCGACGGTCTCCGCGGGAATGTCCGCGCGCCGCCGCCTCGAGCTGTCCTGCAGCCAGCACTCCGGCAGATGCAGCCGCCAGTTGACCGGGACGCTCATCTCCTCCGAGGCGAACCACAGGCCGAAGGCCCGCTGGCCGGGCGCCTCCCCGCCCGCCGCCGGACCCGCGGTCACCCCCACCGACTGGTCACCCGCCTTGGGGATGGACATCTGCTGCAGCACCCACGCCTGGGGCGGCACGGTCCGCTGCACATAGCAGGCCAGCGCCTCCCGGACCGGCGCCCAGTCCCAGGTGGAGCTGGAGATGAAGTGCTGCAGGCTCTGCTCGGCGGCCGAACCACCCACGAGGGAAGCGATGTTGCGCATGGTCTTGCGGCCGCCCACGGTCAGCAGCCCGCGCAGGTACTGCTCCCCCTTCGCGCGCTGGTCCCTCCTCCGTAGCGAGGCGGAGAACACCGCGGCGGCGAGTTCGGAGACCACATCGGACGGCTCGGCGCCGTCCGGGAATCCGGCGAACACATCCTTGGTCTGTTCCAGGTCTCCACTCATACGTCAACGGTGGCCCCTGGAGGGGGTGGCGGACGAGGTGCGCCGGGCACCAGATCGCTCCCGGTGATGGTGGGCGGACCACCACCACCCCGGCTTTCCGTGGCCCCGAACCCCCGATGTGCGGCCCGGCAGGGTGTGGCGTGACCACCTCTCCCACTGCCGAGGTGACGGAGCAAGTGACGGAACACCTGACGAAGTCACTTGCATCTGACGGGGCCGGGCGGCGGCCCTGTCGTATCAGGTTGTGGGTACGGAGAGTGGGTCCACGGCACCCTCGCGGGTGTTCCCTCACCTCCTGGAGCACTGCCATGCCAGAAGCCGGCAGCGGTACCGCAGTACGTCCGGGGCCCGGGGCCCTGCCCGCCTCGGCGAGCGGTGCACCGCTCGCCGAGGCGGTGCTCTCCGTCGCCCGCCGGGACATCGCCTCGTTCCACGCCCTTCCCCTGTCTCACGGGGGGTCCATCAGGAACTCGAAGATCCGTGATGTCTACGAAGCGCTGTTCGGGCAGGCGCAACTCGCCTCGGAGGTGTCGTACAGCGGCACGATGCTCGACTCGTTCTTCCGTCCACGCGGACCGCTGCGTGCCGCGCAGCAGCTCGCGGCGGCGAGCTTCGGCGCGGACTCCACCATCTTCCTGTCCGCCGGGACCAGCACCGCCAACCGGGTCGCGCTCGGGGCCCTGGTGCCGCCGGGCGGCCGGGTGCTCGCGGACCGCAGCTGCCACCAGTCCGTGCACTTCGCGCTCGGCGACATGACCGCCACGACGGAGTACGCGCCGATGCGCCGCTGCTGCGCCGACTGCCCGCGGACCTTCGCCGATCTGCGGCAGCTGCTCGACATGTTCGCCCTCGCCGTCGCCGAAGGCGTGCCGTACGACACGGTCGTGCTGTCCGCCGTCTCCTACGACGGTGTCCGCTACGACATGCCGGCGCTGCTGGGCGCCCTGGCCGAACTGCACCCCGCCGTGTCCGTCCTGGTCGACGAGGCCTGGGGTGCCGTCCACCGCTACCACCCGCGGCTCCAGCCGCTGACCGCCCTGGAGGCGGTGAGGCAGCTGCGCGAGTCCGATCCCGGGCTGCCGATGACCGTCGCGGTCACCCACTCCGCGCACAAGTCCATGTCGGCGCTGCGGCAGGGGTCGTACCTGCATCTGATGGGCGACGGCGAGATGCAGGAGCGGATCGCCCAGACCTTGTTCCAGTTCCACACCACCTCGCCGAGCTGGCCCGTGCTGGCCAGCCTCGATCTGGCCAGGCTGCAGGCAGAGGTGGAGGGCGAGGCGCTGCTGGACCGCTCGCTGAACCTGGCCAGGACCCTGCGTACCGAGATCCGGACGGACCCCCGGCTCTCGGCCTACCGCACGCTCGGACCCGAGGGACATCTGGGCGAACCGGGCCTGCTGGTCCACGACGACCCCACCCGCGTCCTGGTGGACATAGGCGCGCTGGGCATCACCGCGGCGGAGTTCCGCCGCATCCTGTTCGACGAGTACGCCCTGTACGTCGCGCGGGAGAGCGGCGACGCCGTCGTCTTCCACGTCCACATCGGCGTCGACGAAGGGATACTGCTGCGGCTGCTGGACGCCCTGCGCACCGTCCAGCGCACCTACCGGGCCGCTTCCGAAGCCCTGGCGGGGGATGTCGCCGAACACTTCATCATCGCGTACCCGCCGGGCATCCCGATCACCGTGCCCGGCGAGAAGCTCTCGGACCGGACCCGCGGCGAGCTCGACGCGCTGCGCACCAGCGGGGTCGAGATCTACACGTTGCGCCAGGGACGCACAGCGGCGGTCGCCCCCCTCGGCGGAACGGCGGACACGGCGGCCACAGCGGATACGGAGTGAACAGATGCTCAAACTCACGGACATTCGCAGGAACGCCTCCCGGCGCCCGGACGACACAGCGATCGTCGACGGCCCGGACCGGCTGACCTGGCAGCAGTTCGAGGACCGGACGGCCCGGGTGACGGCCGGACTGCACGCGGTCCTGCCTCCCGGGCGCCCGGCCCGGGCGGCGTTCGTCGCCGAGAACAGCTGGCAGCTGGTCGTCGTCATGGCCGCCTGTGCGAGCCTCGGCATCCCCTGCGTCGGCCTCGACTACACCGCGTCCCCCGAGGCGACGGCGCGCGCCCTGGAGCAACTGCGGCCCACCGTGCTGATCAGCACCACCAGGTGCCGGCCGCTCCTGGAGAGCGCGGGCATACCCGACCTCGACCCTGCCGACGTGCTCACCGTCCACCTGGACGGCTCCACCGAGGGAGCCCCGACGTACGCCTCCCTCGCGGCCACCGGCCCACGCGAAGTAAAGCCCGTGGAACAGCCGTTCGCGACGTACTGCTTCACCTCGGGTACGAGCGGTACGCCCAAGATGGTGATCCGGAACTTCTCCTTCGAGGAACGCCGACTCACCGCGCTGGTCGACCAGTTCGCGTTCGGTCCCGACGACGTGCATCTGGTGACGGTCCCGCTCTACCACTCCTCAGGGCCCGGCTGGGCGCGGGTCTTCCTGGCGCTCGGCGGCAGAATCGTCCTGTGCCCGGAGGGGGACGGGGCGGACATGGCCCGGCTGATCCGGACGGAGGGCGTCACCACCAGCCTGATGGTTCCGCCGGTTCTCGCGTCCCTGGTCTCGCACCCCGACTCCGGGGACCTGGCCGCCACGTCCCGGCTGCGGTTCGTGCTCTCCGGCGGGCGGCAGCTCAACCGGTGGCTGATCGCCACTGCCTGGGAGCGCCTCGGGCCGGTGCTGCACCTGTACTACGGCACCACCGAGACCGGTCTGAACACCCTGATCACACCGGACGAGCTGCACACCGTCCCCGGCAGGGCCGGGCGGGCCTGGGAGGGCAGCACCCTCGCGGTGGTCGACTCCCAGGGGCATCTGCTGCCGCCGGGCGTACGGGGCCGTGTCGCCATCGCGAGCTACCAGCTCATGGACGACTACGCCAACGCGCAGCCCGTGTTCCTGGACCTCGACCCGGGCGACGGCGACGGATCACGGCGCTTCCTGCTCACCGGCGACAGCGGGGTGCTCGACGCACAGGGTCACCTCGAACTCACCGGTCGTACGGACGGTGTCTCCAAGGTCGACGAGACGGCGCCGCTGGATGTGAACGTCTTCGGTCTCGAGTACGACCTGATGGACCTGCCCTGCGTGCGGGACACGGTGGTCCTCCGTGTCGACCTGCCCACGCTCGGTGACGCGCTGGTGGTGCCCTTCGTCCCCGTCTCCGCGGAGCGTGAGCCGGGAGGCCGCCGGGCCGTCCGGGCCGCCTGCGCCGGCCGGGTGCCCTGCCTGCCCGCCCATGTGCTGCCGGTCGCGTCGATCCCGTACAGCCCGACGGGCAAGGTGAGGGCGGCCGAGCTGCTCGAGCAGGTGCTTCCGCGGGTGCTCGCGGGAGAGGCCTGAGGAGGCCTTCGTGACCGGGTGTGACCGCCCGGTCACACGGCCTGGTGCACGAGCAGCGCCAGGGCGGCCATCAGGATCACCATCAGGGCGACCAGCATCGCGGGATTCAGTCCAGCGAACGGGCCGTCCTCCTGCATGCGCTCCCGGCTCGCCCGGCAGACGCTGCAGCGGCCCTCGCTCACGGGAGCCGCGCAGTTCGCGCACACCAGTCGGTCATAGGTCATGCGCTTTCCTCCTCCCGCGCGGCGGAGCCGCATACGCTTGCTCTCCGCACAACGCTCCGGGAAACCCAACCGTTCCCCCTACCACTCTGCCAGGTCGCGGGGGTTTCGGCGCGGCTCACGGGTCCAGGTCCGGCACGCCCCGGTTCGTGCGCCGTCGCGTTCCGTCACATAACGCCCATTGCCGGACGCCGACTGCACGCGTGAGTCCGGTTCGCGTATGGTCACGCTCACCTACTCCCGGCCGACCGTGGTGCATCCGTGATCCGATTCGACAACGTCTCCAAGACCTACCCGAAGCAGAGCCGTCCAGCTCTCCGGGACGTCTCACTCGACATCGAGAAGGGTGAGTTCGTCTTCCTGGTGGGCTCCTCCGGCTCCGGCAAGTCCACCTTCATGCGGCTCATCCTCCGCGAGGAGCGCGCCAGTCAGGGCATGGTCCATGTGCTCGGCAAGGACCTCGCGCGGCTGTCCAACTGGAAGGTGCCGCAGATGCGCCGCCAGCTGGGCACGGTCTTCCAGGACTTCCGGCTCCTCCCCAACAAGACCGTCGCCGAGAACGTGGCCTTCGCGCAGGAGGTCATCGGCAAGCCGCGCGGTGAGATCCGCAAGGCCGTGCCGCAGGTTCTCGACCTCGTGGGCCTCGGGGGCAAGGAGGACCGGATGCCCGGTCAGCTCTCCGGTGGTGAGCAGCAACGTGTCGCGATCGCGCGGGCGTTCGTCAACCGCCCCATGCTGCTGATCGCGGACGAGCCGACCGGCAACCTCGACCCGCAGACCTCCGTGGGCATCATGAAGCTGCTGGACCGGATCAACCGGACCGGCACCACCGTGATCATGGCGACCCACGACCAGAACATCGTCGACCAGATGCGCAAGCGCGTCATCGAGCTCGAGCAGGGCCGTCTCGTCCGTGACCAGGCGCGTGGCGTCTACGGCTACCAGCACTGAGCATCGAGTACTGAAAGGACGCCATGCGCGCCCAGTTCGTCCTGTCGGAGATCGGCGTCGGTCTTCGTCGTAACCTCACGATGACCTTCGCGGTCGTGATCTCCGTCGCCCTCTCGCTCGCCCTGTTCGGCGGTGCGCTGTTGATGCGCGAGCAGGTCAGCTCGATGAAGACCTACTGGTACGACAAGGTCAACGTCTCGATCTTCCTCTGCAACAAGAACGACGCCAAGGACGTGCCCAAGTGCGCCAAGGGCGCCGTCACGGCGGAGCAGAAGAAGGAGATCAAGGCCGACCTGGAGAAGATGGAGGCCGTCGAGAAGCCGGTTCTCTTCGAGACGGTCGACCAGGCGTACAAGCACTACCAGGAGCAGTTCGGCGACTCGCCGATGGCCGGCAACATCACGCCGGACCAGATGCAGGAGTCGTTCCGCGTCAAGCTGAAGGACCCGCAGAAGTACAAGGTGGTCGCGACGGCCTTCGCGGGCCGTGACGGGGTGCAGTCCGTCCAGGACCAGCGGAGCATCCTGGACAACCTCTTCGGGCTGATGAACGGCATGAATGTGGCCGCGATCTTCCTGATGGGGCTGATGCTGGTCATCGCGCTGATGCTCATCGTGAACACCGTCCGCGTCTCGGCGTTCAGCCGGAGACGGGAGACGGGCATCATGCGGCTGGTGGGGGCCTCGGGCTTCTACATCCAGATGCCGTTCATCATGGAGGCCGCCTTCGCCGGCCTGATCGGCGGACTCCTCGCCTGCGTGATCCTGATAGCGGCGCGGTACTTCCTGATCGACGGCGGACTCGCGCTCCAGGAGAAGCTGAACCTGATCGACTTCATCGGCTGGGAAGCGGTTCTCACGAAGCTTCCGCTGGTCCTCGCGATCGGGTTGCTGATGCCCGCCGTTGCCGCTCTCTTCGCGTTGCGCAAGTACCTCAAGGTGTGACGAGCGCCCCGTCCCGCATGCGGCCAACGAACCGTGTGCGGCCGGGGCGTTGTCCTAGACTCGGCCACATGCCGGGCCTTACGTACCATTTGAAACCCCGCGGTCTCTGCCGCGGGGCGGCCCTGACGTTGGTTTTCGCGAGCGTGCTGGCCACCGCCGCGGCCACCGGGTCCCTGCCCCGCGAGGACGGTGCGGGCACGGACATAGAGGCCCGTGCGGTGTCGTCCACCGTCGCTCCCGTGGACCGCGAGGAGATCGCGGACGCGGTCGCCGACGCGGAGGCCGACGGCAAGTCCGGTAAGGACGCCGCCGAGGAGGTCGTCAGCCGCAGCGGGGACCGCTGGGGCGCGGTCTACGACGAGCGGGAGTACGAGGAGTTCGAGCAGGCCCTCGACGGCTCGTACACCGGGGTGGGGATCTCCGCCCGCCGCTCGGCCCGCGGCGAGGTCACCGTGACCGGGGTCCGGACCGGCGGACCGGCGGAGCGGGCAGGGGTCCGCAAGGGCGATCTGCTGCGTACCGTGGACGGCCGTCCGGTCGAGAAGCGCCCCGTCGCCGAAGTGGTCGCGCTGCTGCGCGGGGACCGGACGAAGGCGGTGGAAGGCTCCTCCGTGGTGCTCGGGCTGAGCCGGGGCGGGCACTCCTGGGCCACGACCCTGCGCAGGGCCAGGCTCAGCACGGACCCGGTCAGCGTCCGGCGCCTCGGCCGGGCCCCCTCCTCGGCTGTCCTGATCAAGGTCGCCGCGTTCACCAAGGGCACCGGCACCGCGGTCCGCGACGCCGTGGACGAGGCGCCCGGGGACGCCGGGATCCTCCTGGACCTCCGGGCCAACGCGGGCGGCCTGGTCAGCGAGGCCGTCACCGCCTCCTCGGCCTTCCTGGACGGCGGGCTCGTCGCCACCTACGACGTGCACGGTGAGCAGCACGCCCTGTACGCCGAGCCCGGCGGGGACACCGGCCGGCCCGTGGTCGTGCTGGTGGACGGCGGCACGATGAGCGCCGCCGAGCTGCTGACCGGGGCGCTGCAGGACCGGGGGAGGGCCGTGACCGTGGGATCACGCACCTTCGGCAAGGGTTCCGTGCAGCTGCCCAGCAAGCTCCCGGGCGGTTCGGTGGCCGAGCTGACCGTCGGGCAGTACCGCACCCCGGCGGGCCGCACCGTCGAGGGAAGCGGCATCACGCCGGACGTGGGGGCGGGTCCGGAGGCCCAGCAGCGGGGCGAAACAGTATTGAGTGGCCTCGGGGGTGGGTCGTAGTGCGAAAATGACCGCACTATGGCCAAGGAAAAAGACACCGGGCGCAAGATGATTGCGCAGAACAAGAAGGCGCGGCACGACTACCACGTCCTCGACACCTACGAGTGCGGCCTCGTGCTCATGGGCACGGAGGTCAAGTCGCTGCGGATGGGCAGGGCGTCGCTGGTCGACGGCTTCGTCCAGATCGACAACGGGGAGGCGTGGCTGCACAACATCCACGTCCCGGAGTACGTGCAGGGCACCTGGACCAACCACTCGGCCAAGCGCAAGCGCAAGCTGCTCCTGCACCGGGCCGAGATCGACAAGCTGTCGTCCAAGTCGCAGGAGACGGGCCACACGATCGTGCCGCTCGCGCTGTACTTCAAGGACAGCCGCGTCAAGGTCGAGATCGCGCTCGCGAAGGGCAAGAAGGAGTACGACAAGCGCCAGACGCTGCGCGAGAAGCAGGACACGCGGGAGACGAACCGCGCGATCTCGGCGGCCCGCAGGCGCCAGCGCAGCGCGTAGCCGGACCGGCGCGGCCGGGGCCCGCGCCCCGGAGCTGCCGGAATACAGTGGCATCCGCGTGCGTTGGTCACGTACGATGGGCCGTGCACCCCACAGAGGGTGTGCGCATTTGACAAAACAACATGGGGATGATCGGTTTCGACAGCGGATGTCGAAGCAGGGGAAGCGAGTCGAGGAAGCGGCAATGATCTCGTAAACCATATGTCGCAAACAATAATCGCCAATTCCAAGCGCGATTCCTCCGCCTTCGCCCTCGCTGCCTAATTAGCAGCTAAGCGAAGACTCTGCGGAGTGTCAGCCCGGGGTTGATCCCGACCCGGATCCTGGCATCAACTAGGGATCTAAACTTCTAAGCCCGGTCACGGGGCTCAGAAGGAAATCAAACAGTGACTGGGCCTGTCGGAGGCTTGTTCGCGTGACCTCCGGGGCCGAGAAAAGCGTAGCGAACTGCACTCGGAGAAGCCCTGGTTCCGCACCGTTGGACGCGGGTTCGATTCCCGCCATCTCCACAATTCCCATGTGAACGAGGACCCCGTTGCCCCTGGCAGCGGGGTCCTCGTTTTTATACGTGGCTCCCTTCACGCCCTGCGCGTTCCCACGGATGCCACGGCCAGGGCGAGGGCCGCCGCGCACACCGGCGCCGCGTAACCGCTCACCGTCCCGGCGTGCTCCACCGTCCAGCCGCCCGCCGCGGACCCTGCCGCTATGCCGCCGAGCAGCGCGGTGACGGCCAGCGTCATGCCCTCGTTGAGCTGCGCCTGCGGGGTGAGCCGCTGGATCAGCGTCATGCCGGTGACCATGGTGGGCGCCGTCGCCGCCCCCGCCAGCAGCAGGCAGCCCGCCAGGACGAGCAGCGAGTCGGTCGTGGCCGCGGCGATCAGGGGGAGCGACATCAGGACGGTCATCCCCGTCAGGCAGAGCAGCAGCCGGCGCCCGACGGCCGCTGCCGGGCGCAGTGACCCGTACAGCAGCCCGGCGACGCAGGAGCCGCCGGCCTGGAGCGCGAGGATCGCGCCTCCGGCGTGGGCGATGGAGACGACCTCCATCGCCCCGAAGACCGCCCCCGTCGCGAGGAAGACGGCGAGCAGGGCGGGGATGCCCGGGGTGCGCAGGGGGGAGGCCGCCCGTGTGCGGGAGGCCACCGGCGGTTCGGTCGCACGCTGCGCGGCGAAGACCAGGACGCCGGTCATGAGCAGGATCGCGCCGGTGAGGGTGCCGGCCTCGGGGAAGAGCGCCCCGCACAGGGACGCCGCGAGGACCGGGCCGAGCATGAAGCACAGCTCGTCGGCGGCCTGTTCGAAGGAGTTCGCCGTGTGCAGGGCCGCCGGGTCGCCCCGGTGCAGATGGGCCCAGCGGGCCCGCGACATACCGCCGGTGTTCGGGGTGGTGGCCGTAGCGGCGTAGGCGGCGAAGAGTGTCCAGACCGGTGCGTCGTAGTGCACGCAGAGGACCAGGGACAGCGAGCCGAGTACGGCGACCGCGGTGGCGGGTACGGCGATCCTGGCCTGCCCGTAACGGTCGACGAGGCGCGCCGTCCAGGGGGCGACCACGGCGGTCGCGGCCAGTCCGGTCGCGGTGACGGCCCCCGCCAGGGCGTACGAGCCGTGCGCCCCGGCGATCATGATGACGGCGCTGACGCTGAACATGCCCATGGGGAGCCGGGCGAGGAGATTACCCGCGGTGAACGCGCGCGCTCCGGGGGTGGCGAGGAGCCGCACGTAGGGATTGGAGGGGGCGAGGGTGGGCGGGGCGACAGCGAGGGCCGGAGCGGCGGTTTCATGAGGCACGCGTCCACCCTCGGATCGAGCGGCCCGTGGCGTCCAACACCTGATCGGATCTTATTGACGCACTTCTGTTGTAAATTGGTCCGGTGGTCGCAACCGACATCGATCCCCGCCTCCTCCGTGCCTTCGTCACGGTGGCGGAGGAGCTGCACTTCACCCGGGCCGCCGCGCGGCTCTACGTCGCCCAGCAGGCGCTGAGCCGGGACATCCGCCGGCTGGAGCGCGAGCTGGGCCGGGAGCTCTTCGTCCGCACCACCCGGCAGGTGTCGCTCACCGTCGACGGGGAACGCCTCGTCCCGTACGCCCGCCGGGTGCTCGACGCGCACGCCGCGCTCTCCGCCGCCTTCGCGGACCCGGCGGACCGGCCGTTGCTCGTCGATCTCAACACCGACGGGATGACGGCGGCCCGCGTGCTGGCCCGCGCACGGGAGCTCGCGCCGGAGTGCGAGCTGATGGCGCGCTTCGAGAGCGGGCTGACCTGGGCGGCGGGTGAGGTGCTCGCCGGACGGCTCGACGTCTCCTTCGGGCGGGCCGCCGGGCTCGACTCCGCGGTGCTCGCCCAGCTCTCCGTACAGCCGGTGCGGTACGAGCCGATGGCGGTCCTCCTGCCGCACGGTCATCCTCTGGCGGGGCGCGAAGAGGTCGCCATGAGCGACCTGACCGGTGAAACCGTCTACGCCGGGGCGGGCAATGCGCGCACGCTGGAGTGGACGGATCTCGCGGCCGCACTCTTCGCGGAGTGGGACGTCGTCCTGGCTCCACCTGCACCGCTCGCCGTCGGAGTGGCCGAATTCCAGCGGGTGATGGCGAAGACGGGGAACCCCGTGCTGGCCGTCGCGGGCTTCCCGCCGCTGCCGGGGACGGTGCTGCGCCCGCTCGTGCGGCCGGTGCCGCTGTCGCCGCTGCTGATGGTGTGGCGCAAGGGGCTCGACCACCCCGGCCTCTCCGCGTTGCGTGCCGCGGCGGCCGAACTCGCCGGAACAGAAGGATGGATGGTACGGCCATCGACATCGTGGCTACCGGAAGCCGATGTGTCACTTATGAGTCACTGTTCATGAACAAGAGGTGATACCGCCCTCTTCCGGCCGCCGGCGTGCGCTACATTCGGGGTTTCGGGTGCTCGGTGGCAGGTGGCGCGCGGATGGGGTGGGGGCCCGGTCCGATAGCACGATTCCAGTCATTTCCCGCGCACCCGTTTCATTGAGTGGGGGAAGTGCGATCACCTGTGGAAAATTGGCGCGAAGGTACCCGTACCGGGCACACGCATGAGCCGAACGACGTCACCGTCCAACTGGACGGACTCGGGCGTCAGCTCTCCGAACTACCCGTCGAACCCGGCCCTCCGGACCCTTCCGACGGTCCGGTCTTCGTCGACGAGAGCGGTCGCCGGAGCAAGACGTACAGGCGTGTGGGCTGGGTGCTCGCCGCGATCTGCGCGGTGTACGCGGTGACCCTCGTGGTCGCCGTGCTCGGAGGGAACTCCAGCGCTCCCTGGCTGCCGCTCTCCAGGCAGGAGGAGAAGCACGCGGAAGAGGTCGAGGTGCGGCCCGCTCCGAGTGACGCCGCCGTGTCCGAGAGCCCCGGAGCGACGCCGAGCGCCTCCGCCTCGGCCTCCGGCACCGGGGTGGCCCCTCCACCGTCCGGCGCCTCCGCGTCCGGCTCCGCCGGGCCCGGCGCGAGCGCCTCGGCCTCCGCGGCCGCCAAGCCTCCCCGGACCGGCACCTCTTCGGCCCCCGTCGTCCCGGGCGACGCGGTCTCCGAACAGCCGACCGGTGACCCGTCGCCGCCGGCCACCACCGAGCCGGCCGTCGACGACAGCCCGCCGGCCTCCCCGGACCCCTCGGAGTCACCGGTGCAACCACAAGAAGGCGCTCAGTAGATGACAACCCCCGTTTCGCGGGGCAGACACAACCGGAAGAAGAAGCGGACCGTCAGGCGCAGGCTTCCCATGCGCTATCTGCTTCCGTCACTCCTTCTTGTGGCCCTGCTCGCCATGCTCATGCTGCGTGGATACGTGCACAGCGAGATCCTCGCCGACCACCGTGTCCAGCCACCCGCTCCCACCACCCAGGTACCCGACAAGGTGCTCGAGGGCGGTCCGGTGATCGACGCCCGCGCGGCGGGCGAGGAAGCCGAGACGCTCCGGATACCCGACCACAAGATCGTCCTGACCTTCGACGACGGCCCCGATCCGGTCTGGACCCCGCGGGTCCTGGACGAGCTCAAGAAGCACCACGCGCACGGCGTCTTCTTCGTCACGGGCACCATGGCCTCGCGCTACCCGGACCTCGTCGAGCGGATGGTCGACGAGGGGCACGAGGTCGGGCTGCACACCTTCAACCACCCCGACCTCTCCTTCCAGTCCACCAGCCGCATCGACTGGGAGCTCTCCCAGAACCAGCTGGTGCTGGCGGGCGCGGCCGGCATCCGTACGTCGCTGTTCCGACCGCCGTACTCCTCGTTCTCGGACGCCATGGACGACAAGTCCTGGCCGGTCACGCAGTACATCGGCAGCCGCGGCTACCTCACCGTCGTGAACAACACCGACAGCGAGGACTGGAAGCGCCCCGGCGTCCACGCGATCATCGAGCGTGCCACGCCCGAGCACGGCAAGGGCGCGATCATCCTGATGCACGACTCCGGAGGCGACCGGTCCCAGACCGTGGCCGCCCTGGGGAAGTTCCTGCCGAAGATGCAGGAGCGGGGTTACGACTTCACCAACCTGACGTCGGCGCTCGGCGCCCCCAGCGCGCACACCCCGGTCACCGGGTTCGCGCTCTGGAAGGGCAAGGCGTTCATAGGAGCGGTGGGGATCTCCGAACACATCACCGGCGTCCTGGTGGTGGGCCTCGCCGTCATCGGCGTGCTGGTGATGGTCCGCTTCGGTCTGATGCTCCTGCTGTCCTTCCTGCACGCCAGGAAGGTGCGCCGCAGGAACTTCAGCTGGGGCGAGGAGTTCACCCGGCCCGTCTCGGTCCTCGTTCCCGCGTACAACGAGCGTGAGTGCATCGAGGCGACCGTCCGGTCGCTGGTGGCGAGCGACTACCCGATCGAGGTCATCGTCATCGACGACGGCTCGACGGACGGCACGGCCGACCTCGTCGAGGCGATGTGGATCCCGAACGTCCGGGTCGTGCGCCAGCGCAACGCCGGCAAGCCAGCGGCCCTCAACAACGGAATCGCGCACGCCCGTTACGACATCGTCGTGATGATGGACGGCGACACGGTCTTCGAACCCTCCACCGTGCGCGAGCTCGTGCAGCCGTTCGCCGATCCCAGGGTCGGAGCGGTCGCCGGCAACGCCAAGGTCGGCAACCGCGACTCGCTGATCGGCGCCTGGCAGCACATCGAGTACGTGATGGGCTTCAACCTCGACCGCAGGATGTACGACCTCCTGGGATGCATGCCCACCATCCCCGGTGCGGTCGGTGCCTTCCGCCGGGAGGGGCTGGACCGGATCGGCGGCATGAGCGAGGACACCCTCGCCGAGGACACCGACGTCACCATGGCGCTGCACCGCGACGGCTGGCGCGTCGTCTACGCGGAGAACGCCCGGGCCTGGACCGAGGCCCCCGAGTCGGTGCAGCAGCTCTGGTCGCAGCGCTACCGGTGGTCCTACGGCACGATGCAGGCCATCTGGAAGCACCGCCGCGCGGTCATCGAGAAGGGGCCCTCGGGCCGCTTCGGACGTGTGGGCCTGCCGTTCGTCTCCCTGTTCATGGTCGTCGCCCCGCTGCTGGCGCCCCTCATCGACGTCTTCCTGCTGTACGGACTGGTCTTCGGCCCGACGGGGAAGACGGTCGCGGCCTGGTTCGGCGTCCTGCTGGTGCAGGCCGTCTGCGCCGCGTACGCCTTCCGGCTCGACCGGGAGCGCATGACGCATCTGATCTCCCTGCCGCTCCAGCAGATCCTCTACCGGCAGCTGATGTACGTCGTGCTGCTCCAGTCCTGGATCACCGCTCTCACCGGTGGCCGGCTGCGCTGGCAGAAGCTGCGCCGCACGGGCGTGGTGGAGGCGCCGGGCGGCACACAGAACCGCCGTAAGGACACGGACAGGGACCGGAGGCCGGTGGCATGACCTACCCCGACCAGAGGCACGCACCGGCCGGTGCCTACCCCGACCAGAGGCACGCACCGGCCGGTGCCGGGTACACCGCGCCACTGCCCGTCCCACCCGCCCCCGCGGCGTACCCGGAGTACGCCCCTGCCGCCCCGGAGGCCGCGGGGAAGGCTCCCGCGCCCCGTGCCAAGCCCGGCCGTGACCGCTACCTCGATCTGCTCAGGGCCGTGGCCCTCGTCCGTGTCGTGGTCTTCCACCTCTTCGGCTGGGCCTGGCTGACCGTTCTCTTCCCGTCCATGGGCGTGATGTTCGCCCTGGCCGGTTCGCTGATGGCCCGCTCGCTGGCCCGGCCGGCGGGCAGCGTCATCCGCAGCCGGCTGCGGAGGCTGCTCCCTCCGATGTGGGCGTTCTCGCTCGTCGTCGTGCCGGTGATGTTCGCGCTGAGCTGGAAGCCCGTCCGGGAGGAGGGGCTGTGGTGGTTCATCAAGCTCGGCAGCTACCTCTTCCCGCTCGGCTCGCCTCCGTACCCCGAGGAGAGCGGTTCCACCGGCGGGTGGCTGGAGCTGAGCTGGGCCGACCAGGCGGCGGGGCCGCTCTGGTACATCCGTGCCTACCTCTGGTTCGTGCTCGCTTCGCCGCTGCTGCTCAAGGCGTTCCGCAGGCTGCCGTGGGCCACGCTGCTCGCCCCGGTCGCGCTCACCGCCGTGATCGGCACGGGCCTCGTGACCGTCCCCGGCACCTTCGGCGAGGGTCTCCTCGACTTCGCCGTGTTCGGATCCTGCTGGGTCCTGGGCTTCGCGCACAACGACGGACTGCTCAAGGAGATCCCGCGCTATCTGGCGGTGTCCTCCGCCGCGATCGTCATGGGCTTCGGCCTGTGGTGGGCGGCCGGGCACCTCACCGAGGAGGGCTGGAACCTGGACGAGATCCCACTCGCCCAGGCCACCTGGTCCCTCGGCTTCTGCGCGATCCTCCTGATCTACGCCCCGTCCTGGAAGAAGCTCCCCGGCAGGCTCGCCGGCTGGGACAGCCTGGTCACGCTGGCCAACAACCGGGCCGTGACGATCTACCTGTGGCACAACCTGCTGCTGATGGCCGCCGCGCACCTCGTGGACGAGCTCTGGAACATCCCGTGGTTCGGCGACACGTTCGGTACGTATATAGAACAGTCGTACGAAGTGCTGGTCCTGATCGCGATCTGGCCGCTCATAGGGCTCGCCATCCTGGCCTTCGGCTGGGTCGAGGACGTCGCCGCCAAGCGCCGGCCGCGCCTGTGGCCGAACGGGGCGGTCCGGGCGGGCGGGTCGCGCAGGGCCTGATCCGGACGGCAGGGGGTGCGGCGGGCCCGGCTCACCGCACCCCCGGCGCCCGAGTGAGAGCAAGGTTGCGCACCGGTCACCTCACGGCACCGCACCGAAACGCGGGCTCACTAGCGTCGTCAGGACAACACCCCGACCCCTGTGGAGGCGCGTGATGGCCGGTCGTTGGATCGAGCAGTGGGAGCCGGAGGACGAGACCTTCTGGCGAGAGACGGGCGAGAAGGTCGCCCGGAGGAACCTGTGGTTCTCCGTGCTCTCCGAGCACATCGGGTTCTCGATCTGGTCCCTGTGGTCCGTCATGGTCCTGTTCATGGGGCCGGAGTACGGCATCGACCCGGCCGGGAAGTTCTTCCTGATCTCCACGGCCACCCTGGTCGGCGCCATCGTCCGGGTGCCGTACACCTTCGCGGTCGCGCTGTTCGGCGGGCGCAACTGGACCGTCTTCAGCGCACTGACGCTCCTGGTGCCGACCCTCGCCGCCTTCTGGGTGATGGAGCCCGGCACCTCGTACACCACGTTCCTCGTGGTCGCCGCGCTCACCGGCATCGGGGGCGGCAACTTCGCCTCGTCGATGACGAACATCAACGCCTTCTTCCCGCTGCGCAAGAAGGGCTGGGCGCTCGGCCTCAACGCGGGCGGCGGCAACATCGGCGTCCCGGTCGTCCAGCTCATCGGTCTGCTGGTGATCGGTACGGCGGGCGCCACGCACCCGCGGATCGTGCTCGGGGTGTACGTCCCGCTGATCGTCGTCGCCGCACTCGGCGCGGCGTTCCGGATGGACAACCTGCGTCCCGTACAGAACGACACCGGGGCGGCGCTCCAGGCCGTACGCGAGCCGCACACCTGGATCATGTCGGTGCTCTACATCGGCACCTTCGGCTCGTTCATCGGCTACAGCTTCGCCTTCGGACTCGTCCTGCAGACCCAGTTCGGCCGTACTCCGCTGCAGGCCGCCTCGCTCACCTTCATCGGCCCGCTGCTCGGGTCCCTGATCCGGCCCGCGGGCGGCTGGCTCGCCGACCGGTACGGCGGCGCCAGGATCACCCTGTGGAACTTCGCGGCCATGGCCGCGGCCACCGGTGTCGTCGTCTACGCCTCCGGCATCGAGTCGCTGACGGTGTTCCTCGTCGGCTTCATCGCGCTGTTCGTGCTGACGGGCCTCGGCAACGGCTCCACGTTCAAGATGATCCCGGGCATCTTCCACGCGCAGGGCATCGCCAAGGGACTCCGGGGCGAGGAGGCCGCCGCGTACGGACGGCGGCTCTCCGGGGCCGCCATGGGACTCATCGGGGCGGTCGGCGCCCTGGGCGGCCTCGCGATCAACCTCGCGTTCCGTCAGTCGTTCGCCACCTCGGGCGCCGGAACGGCCGCGTTCTGGTGCTTCCTCGGCTTCTACGCCGTCTGCTTCACCCTCACGTGGGCGGTATACCTTCGGCGTAACGAAGCGGTGGCCGCGAAGCCCCAGCTCAGCTATGCCGAGGTGTGAGGATGACCACAGCGCGTCGCAGGACGTAACGGGCGGGAAATACAGGAGAACCGAGACTGTCACGCAGGGTTGACAGTCTCGGTCCTCCGCATCATCGAGCAACAGCGGGACGAGAGCCGGGTAATCACGCCATGCACGACGACGACGCACAGCACGGGCCCCTGGCGGGCTTCACGGTCGGGGTGACCGCAGCCCGTCGCGCGGAGGAGCTGGGGACGCTCCTCACGCGCAGGGGCGCCGCGGTCCTGCACGCGCCCGCACTGCGGATCGTGCCGCTCGCGGACGACAGCGAACTCCTGGCCGCCACCAAGGAACTGGTCGACAACGCGCCCGACGTCGTGATCGCGACCACGGCCATCGGCTTCAGGGGCTGGGTGGAGGCCGCCGACGGCTGGGGCATCGGTGACGAGCTCCTCGAACTGCTGCGCGGTATCGAGCTGCTGGCCCGTGGTCCCAAGGTCAAGGGCGCCATCCGGGCTGCCGGGCTCACCGAGGCGTGGTCGCCGCAGTCCGAGTCGATGGCCGAGGTGCTGGACCGGCTGCTGGGCGAAGGCGTCTCGGGCCGACGGGTCGCCCTCCAGCTGCACGGTGAACCGCTGCCCGGCTTCGTCGAGTCGCTCCGTGCGGCGGGCGCCGAAGTCGTCGGTGTGCCCGTCTACCGGTGGATGCCCCCGGAGGACATCGCCCCGCTCGACCGCATGCTCGACGTCACCGTCGCCCGCGGCCTGGACGCCCTCACCTTCACCAGCGCCCCCGCCGCCGCGTCCTACCTGAACCGGGCGGAGACCCGCGGGATGCTCCCGGAGGTGCTGGACGCCCTGAGCCACGACGTCGTCACCGCCTGCGTCGGACCGGTCACGGCCCTGCCCCTGCAGGCCAAGGGCATCGACACCGTCCAGCCCGAGCGCTTCCGGCTGGGGCCGCTCGTCCAGGTGCTCTGCGCCCAGCTTCCCGCCCGGGCCCGCGCGCTCCCCGTCGCCGGCCACCACGTCGAGATCCGGGGGCACGCCGTGCTGGTCGACGGGGCCCTGCGCCCGGTGCCACCGGCCGGCATGGCCCTCCTGCACACCCTGGCCCGCAAGCCGGGCTGGGTGGTCTCCCGCGCCGACCTGCTGCGGGCGCTGCCCGGCAGTGGCAGCGACGAGCACGCGGTGGAGACGGCGATGGCCCGGCTGCGTACGGCGCTGGGGGCGCCGCGGCTGATCCAGACGGTCGTCAAACGCGGCTACCGGCTGGCGCTGGACCCCTCGGCGGACACCAAGTACGACGCTTCCTGACGGGCCGCTACGGTGCGGGGATGATCAATGACGTCCATTCCCTGACCGACGGTGTCCGGCTGAGGCCTGTGACCCTCGACGACGCCGCGTCGTTCGCCGAGACCCTGACCCGCAGTCGCGCGTACATGCGGCGCTGGGATCCCGTGCGCCCCGAGGTCTACTACACGCCCGAGGGCCAGCTCCGGCGGCTGACCGCGCTGCTGGCGGACCGGGACACGGGGCGCGCGATGCCCTGGGCGCTGGCCGACGACGAGGACCGGGTCGTGGGGGCGATGACGCTCGCCGCCATGGAAGGCGGGGCCTTCCGCAACGCCCGGCTCGGCTACTGGATCGACGTCGACCGGGCGGGCCGGGGCCTGGCCACGGCCGCCGTCACCCGGGTCTGCGAGCTTGCACGGGACGGGCTCGGCCTGCACCGGGTCGAGGCCGGGACGGTCCTGGACAACGCGGCCTCGCAGCGGGTGCTGGTGAAGTGCGGGTTCGAGCTCTACGGCACGGCGCCGCGCTACCTCCACATCAACGGGGAGTGGCAGGACCACCGGATGTTCCAGCGCATCCTGCACGACGGCCCGCCGCAGCGCTGAACGGTGCCTCCCGGGAGTGCCGGTGGCCGCCCAGGGGATAGCGCGGAGGCCGGGCGGGGACGAGTTCGGCCAGCGGGAAGCCGGACTTCCCGGCGACCCGGCAGGACGCCTCGTTGCCGACCGCGTGGAACAGGTCCAGGTGCCGGAGCCCGTCCTCCGCGAACGTGGCGAACGCCCAGTCGGTGAGCGCCCCGAGAGCGCGCGGGGCCACGCCCCGGCCGCGCGCCGGCGCCGTCGTCCAATAGCCGGCCTGGGCGCTCTCCGCCCCGGGACCCGGACGGTTCAGCGCGAGGTTGCCGACGAGTTCCCCCTGACCGGCCGTGTCGGTCACCGCGAAGCTGAACCGCCTGCCGGACGCCCACCCCTCCTCCTGGACCGTCATCCAGCGTTCCGCCTCCCGGGCGTCGGGGACCTGGGTCCGCAGCCACCGCCGCATCGCCGGATCGTCGTACGCCGCGAGCAGCGCCGGTATGTCGTCCCGCCGCCAGGGGCGCAGAAGCAGGGTGCCGGCCCTCAGCGTGACCGTGGCGTCGTCCATGCGGACACGGTACGGCGGTGTCCGGAGGGGTTCCGGGCCGGGCCGGATACGGGCACTCTGGGGGTGACCCTCCCCCCACAGGTGACCCCCGAGGCGGTGACAGGCTCATGGCGGCGGGCACGGGCGCGTACGACCGGCGGTTCGACTCGGGGCGTGTCTGTCTGGACCTGGTGGCGACGGGGCCGGCCTCCGGCGCGTGCGAGCGGCTCGACTGCCCGGCGCGTCTCGCCGAGTGGCTGGTGGCCTCGGGGCTGGTCCCGTGCGGGACGCCACTGGCGGCGGTCGACGCGACCTGGGTGGCGCGCTTTTGGCAGTTGCGTACGGGAATCGACCGGCTGATGACGGCTCAGCTGACCGGCGGGAGGGCCGACAGCGCCCTGGAGCGGGTCAACGCGCTGGCAGCGGGCGCCCCGCCGGGGCTGCGGGCCGTACGGGGCCGGGGCGGGGCCCTCGTACGGGCGCCGATCGCGGACCCGGGGTGCGGGGAACTGCTCGCCGCGGTGGCCCGGGACGCCGTCGACCTGCTGACGGACCCGGTCGCGCGGGATGGGCTGCGCCGGTGCGAGGGCGATGCCTGCCGACGGCTCTATCTGGACACGTCGCGGGGGCGGCGCCGCCGCTGGTGCTCCAGCGAGGTCTGCGGCAACCGGGAGCGGGTGGCCCGTCACCGGCGCCGGGTGAGGGCTGTGACGTGAGGTCGTGAATGGCACCGAATGCTCGCTTCCGAAAGAAAGTTGACCGGCTTCTGAATGAACCGGCGCCCGCATCCGTACCGATGGCCACAGAGCTCGACAGGGTCTCGACCGGGAGGTTCGGGTGCGCAAGGATGCGGCCGTGGCCGATGACCGTCCGCACAGGGCTCGACATCGCAGTGCACCGCCCCGCCCTCCCTCCGACGTCCCCGACGAGGAGTTGATGCGGGCGGTCTACCGCGAACACGCCGGCCCGCTGCTGGCCTACGTCCTCCGTCTCGTCGCGGGTGACCGCCAGCGGGCCGAGGACGTGGTGCAGGAGACGCTCATCCGTGCCTGGAAGAACGCCGGTTCGCTCAACCGGGCCACCGGCTCCGTCCGCCCCTGGCTGGTGACGGTCGCCCGGCGCATCGTCATCGACGGCCACCGCAGCCGGCAGGCCCGGCCCCGCGAGGTCGATCCGTCGCCGCTGGAGGTCATCCCCGCGGAGGACGAGATCGACAAGGCGCTGTGGCTGATGACGCTCTCGGACGCGCTCGACGATTTGACCCCGGCCCACCGGGAAGCATTGGTCGAGACCTACTTCAGGGGCCGTACGGTCAACGAGGCCGCGGAGGTGCTCGGCATCCCCAGCGGGACCGTGCGGTCCCGGGTGTTCTACGCACTGCGTTCCATGAAGCTGGCACTGGAGGAGAGGGGGATCACGGCATGAGCGACCAGGAATGGCAGCCCTTCGGGCCCCGGCGCCCCTCGGGCCACTCCGGTCCTCCGGACGACCCCTTCGCGCCTCCCGCGCCGGGCCCGGGGCACGACGCCGCCGGCGCCTACGCGCTGGGCATCCTGGACGACGCCGAGGCGAGTGCCTTCGAGGCCCATCTGGCCGGCTGTGCGCCGTGCGCAGCCCAGCTCGACGAGTTCGCCGGGATGGAGCCCATGCTGGCGATGCTCGCGGAGTCGCCGGCCGCCGTCCCGGGCGCGCGCCCGGTGCCGCACGTCCCGGAGCCCCCCGCGCCCCGGGTGCTGGCCGGGCTCGTCGACGAGGTCGCGCGGAAGCGCTCGCAGGCGCGGCGCCGCGCCCGGTATCTGATCGCCGCGGCGGCCGTCCTCGTGATCGGTGGCCCGGTGGTCGCGGTCACCGCCACGGCAGGCGAGGACTCGGGCCGGCAGGTCGAGGCGGCCGATCCGCATCCCACGAGCCCCGCCGAGGACGCCTTCTTCCACCACATGCCGGAGAAGCTGACGGCGACCGACCCCGCCACCCGGGTCGACGCCACGGTCGGCATGGAGCCCAAGGCCTGGGGCACGCACACGGTCCTGGAGCTCAAGAACGTCGAAGGCCCGCAGAAATGCAGCCTGGTCGCCGTGTCCAGGACCGGCGACGAGGAGGTCGTCACCTCCTGGTCCGTACCGAAATGGGGATACGGGATCGAGGATTCCTCCCACCCGGACGCGCGCCACCCGCTGTACGTGCACGGGGGCACGGCGATGGCGCGCGCGGACATCGACCATTTCGAGGTCCGCACCTTCGACGGCGAGCGGCTGGTGGAGATCGACGCGGCCCCGGCCTGACCCGGACGAAAGACCCGAAACGCCATCCGGGTGGCAGGTGCGCTCGGGGCCTCCTTTCGCGTACGGTTGACGGCTGCCCGATGCACGTCAGAAGGGGGCCTCGGTGGCCGCGCAGGATGCCGCTGTCGATTCGTTGCGGGACCGGGAAATCGGTGTCGAACAAGAACATCTGGACCGGGTCTACCGCCGTCTCGAAGAGAAGATCGACGAGGCGGAATTTCTCATGCAGGACGCCAGTAAACGGGGCCAGGTAGGCACCCCCGGGGCACTCGCCGAAAGGGACGCACAGGTCTTCCGTGCCGGCGTCCATCTGAACCGGCTGAACAGCGAGTTCGAGGACTTCCTCTTCGGGCGGATCGATCTGCTGCGCGGCAAGGACGGTGAACGCGGCCCGGACGGCGCCTTCACCTCCGTGGAGGCGGCGGACGACGCCGTGGGGGAGGACAGCACGGCCGAGATCGCGGAGACCCTGCACATCGGCCGCATAGGAGTGCTCGACTCCGACTACGCACCGCTGGTGATCGACTGGCGGGCGCCGGCCGCCGCGCCGTTCTACCGTTCGACGCCGAAGGACCCGGGCCGGGTCGTACGCCGCCGGGTCATCCGCTCCAAGGGCCGCAGGGTCCTCGGGGTGGAGGACGACCTGATGCGTCCGGAGCTGACCGCACGGCTGAAGGGCGACGAGCTGCCCGTCATCGGCGACGGCGCCCTGATGGCCGCGCTGGGCCAGGCCCGCAGCCACACGATGCGGGACATCGTCTCGTCGATCCAGGCCGAGCAGGACCTGGTGATCCGTGCCCCCGCCGCCTCCGTCACCGAGGTCTCGGGCGGCCCCGGCACCGGCAAGACGGCGGTTGCCCTGCACCGGGCCGCGTACCTCCTCTACCAGGACCGGCGCCGGTACGCGGGCGGCATCCTCGTCGTCTCGCCGACCCCGCTCCTGGTCGCGTACACCGAAGGGGTCCTGCCCTCGCTCGGCGAGGAGGGCCAGGTCGCGATCCGCGCGGTCGGGTCGCTGTCCGACGAGGCCGCGGGCGTGGAGGGCGCGACCACGTACGACGAGCCCGCCGTCGCCCGGATCAAGGGCTCGTCCCGGATGCTCCACGTGGTGCGCAAGGCGGCCCGCGGGGCGCTGGAGCAGCCCGCGCCACGGCCCGCCCCCCAGGAGGGCCAGCTGGAATTCGGGGAGGCCCCCGCCGAGGCGGGGACGCCTACCCGGCTGCGGGTGGTGGCCTTCGGCGCGCGCGTCGAGCTGGAGGCCGACGAGCTCCGGCGGATCCGGCACAACGTCCTCGGCGGTACGGCGCCGGTCAACCTGCTGCGCCCGCGCGCCCGCAAGCTGCTCCTGGACGCCCTGTGGAACAAGTCCTCCGGCCGGGGCCGCTACACCGACCCCGAGCTGGTCGCGGAGCTGCGCTCCTCGTTCGACGAGGACGTGTCCACCGAGACGCCGTTCCTCACCTTCCTGAACGCCTGGTGGCCGGAGCTCACCCCTCGCCAGGTGCTGGCCGCGATGTCCGACGAGCGGCGGCTGAGCAGATGGGCGCGCCGGATCCTCAACCAGGGCGAGGTGCGCCGCCTGGCCCGTTCGCTGAAGCGGCTGGACGAGGACGGCAAGGGCCCGCTCTCCGTCCACGACGTGGCGCTCCTGGACGAGCTGCAGACCCTCCTGGGCACCCCGGCCCGCCCGAAGAGGCAGCGGGAGGCGGACCCGCTGGACCAGCTCACGGGTCTGGAGGAGCTGATGCCGCAGCGCGAGGAGACGCAGCGCGAGCGGGCCGAGCGGCTGGCGGCGGAGCGTACCGAGTACGCCCACGTCATCGTCGACGAGGCGCAGGACCTGACGCCGATGCAGTGGCGGATGGTCGGGCGCCGCGGCCGGCACGCGACCTGGACGATCGTCGGTGACGCGGCGCAGTCCTCATGGTCGGACCCGGACGAGGCGTCCGCCGCCCGTGACGAGGCGCTCGGCAACCGTCCGCGGCGCCGGTTCACCCTCACCGTGAACTATCGCAACCCGGCGGAGATCGCCGAGCTCGCGGCCAAGGTGCTGGCGCTGGCCATGCCGGGGATGGAGTCCCCGGTGGCGGTCCGCTCGACGGGCGTCGAGCCGCGCTTCGAAGCGGTGCGGGACGGGGACCTCGCCTCGACCGTCCGCGAGGAGGCCCGCAGGCTGCTCGGTGAGGTGGACGGCACCGTGGGTGTGGTCGTCGCGATGAGCCGCCGCGCCGAGGCCCGTGCCTGGCTGGCGGAGCTCGGCGAGCGTGTCGTGGCGCTGGGAAGCCTGGAGGCGAAGGGCCTGGAGTACGACGCCACGGTGGTCGTCTCGCCCGCGGAGATCGCCGACGAGTCGCCGGCCGGACTGCGGGTGCTGTACGTGGCACTCACCCGTGCGACGCAGCAGCTCACCGTGGTTTCCGGGGAGCGCGACATGCCGGACGAGGACGGGGTCCCGGACCTGCTGAGGGACTGAGGGAGGGGTGGCGGGCACCTGCGTGCGGAGTGCTTCTCGGAGTCAACACGTCGCACGGGAATCACTTTTCCGGGGTGTTTGTTAGCCTGGTGTCGGCACCGGCTCGATCCAAGCCCCCGGGCCCAACCTTAGTCGCTACGAGCGACCACTTGCCGCGAGGCGAGCATGGCGGGCCGGTGTCACCTGACTCGAAGAAGACAGACCCGCGTCACCTGTTGGTGGCGCGGGTCTGTTTCTTTTTACGGGTTACGCATCCCGACTACTTCTCGTATGGTGGAAGAAACTTTCCGAAAGGTGGCAGTCATTACCTGCTACCGGTCGGTAGGTGCGACGATCGGAACGCACGTGCGGGGCTGAGCCCCGTCCGCGTGCGGCAACGAAGCTCAGGAAAGCGAAGGACTCGGCCATGGCAACGGCGCCCAGCGTCTCGTACTCGATGACGGTCAGGCTGGAGGTGCCCGCGAGCGGCACAGCGGTCTCCCAGCTCACCACGGCCGTGGAGTCCTCCGGAGGCTCGGTCACCGGCCTCGACGTGACCGCCTCCGGCCACGAGAAGCTGCGGATCGACGTCACGATCGCGGCCTCCTCCACCTCGCACGCGGACGAGATCGTCGAAGGTCTGCGCGACATCGAGGGCGTCATCCTCGGCAAGGTCTCCGACCGTACGTTCCTGATGCACCTCGGCGGCAAGATCGAGATGGCGTCCAAGCACCCCATCCGCAACCGTGACGACCTCTCGATGATCTACACCCCCGGTGTGGCGCGGGTCTGCATGGCGATCGCCGAGAACCCCGAGGACGCCCGCCGCCTCACCATCAAGCGCAACTCCGTCGCGGTGGTCACGGACGGCTCCGCGGTGCTCGGCCTGGGCAACATCGGCCCGATGGCGTCGCTCCCGGTGATGGAGGGCAAGGCGGCCCTCTTCAAGCGCTTCGCCGGCATCGACGCCTGGCCGATCTGCCTGGACACGCAGGACACCGACGAGATCGTCGCGATCGTCAAGGCGATCGCCCCCGGCTTCGCGGGCATCAACCTGGAGGACATCTCCGCCCCCCGCTGCTTCGAGATCGAGGCACGGCTGCGCGAGGCCCTGGACATCCCCGTCTTCCACGACGACCAGCACGGCACCGCGATCGTCGTCCTGGCCGCGCTGACCAACGCGCTCCGCGTGGTGGGCAAGTCGATCGGTGACGTACGCGTCGTCATGTCCGGCGCCGGCGCGGCCGGTACGGCCATCCTGAAGCTGCTCATCGCGGCCGGGGTCAAGCACACGGTCGTCGCCGACATCCACGGTGTGGTGCACGCGGGCCGCGAGGACCTGGTGGACGCCACCCCGGACTCGCCGCTGCGCTGGATCGCCGACAACACCAACCCCGAGGGTGTCACCGGCACCCTCAAGCAGGCTGTCGTCGGCTCCGACGTCTTCATCGGCGTCTCCGCCCCGAACGTCCTGGACGGCGCCGACGTCGCCGCCATGGCGGAGGGTGCGATCGTGTTCGCGCTCGCGAACCCGGACCCCGAGGTCGACCCGGCAATCGCTCGCGAGACGGCGGCCGTTGTCGCCACCGGGCGCTCCGACTTCCCGAACCAGATCAACAACGTGCTGGTCTTCCCGGGCGTCTTCCGCGGTCTGCTGGACGCTCAGTCCCGCACCGTCAACACGGAGATGATGCTCGCCGCGGCGCGCGCCCTCGCGGACGTGGTCGCGGAGGACGAGGTGAACGCGAACTACATCATCCCCTCGGTCTTCAACGACAAGGTCGCGGGCGCCGTCGCCGGCGCCGTCCGGGAGGCCGCGAAAGCGGCCGGCGTCGCCGAGGCGGCGTCCGACCCCGCCTAGGGTCTTTCCCCCTGACGGCCCTGCCACACGCCGTCCGCGGGGGTCGGCCACGACTCCTGCGGACGGTGCCGTAGCTCACGTCCGGGCGGCCCGTACGGCGCGTCGCGGGTCGCGGCGTCCCAAACGCCCCTTTAGGGTGGGCGGGCAGCGAGCCCCACAGGCCCGGCATCCGCTGCGGACCGCTCCAACAAGTCGACGGAACGTCATCACAGGCAATCGGTGGTGCTTTTCGTGTGACGACGAGGGGTTCCGGATTGGCGTTAGCGCCGCAGGTGGGGGCAGGATGCGTATTCGGGCGCGAGGGTCTGACATCAGACCCGGGTCCGGGGACTGTCAGAGGGCCCTGGCAGCATCGGCTTCGATCTCACGCCTCACAGGCAAGAAGAACACGGGAGTACAAACATGAACCGCAGTGAGCTGGTGGCCGCCCTGGCCGACCGTGCCGAGGTGACCCGCAAGGACGCCGACGCCGTTCTGGCCGCCCTCGCCGAGACCGTCGGCGAGATCGTCGCCAAGGGCGACGAGAAGGTCACCATCCCCGGCTTCCTGACCTTCGAGCGCACCCACCGTGCCGCTCGCACCGCTCGTAACCCGCAGACCGGCGACCCGATCAACATCCCGGCCGGCTACAGCGTGAAGGTCTCCGCGGGCTCCAAGCTCAAGGAAGCCGCCAAGGGCAAGTAAGGCCCCAAGGCATCAATGAAGGGCGGCCGTCCTGAACGGGGCGGCCGCCCTTCGGCATGTCCGCGGCCGTGTCCGGGGGTCTTCATCCCGCCGCACACCGCCCGTGCGGGCGCTGTGAGGCGGTCTGCGGCGCCCCGGCACCCCCTGACGACCCCGGGGAGGGCAGGGCGCCCCGTTCGGCTCTGTACGGCCGTTCTGCGGCGCCTGGACCGATGCCCGGCGCCCGGACGACGGAAAAGTCCGCCGCCCCGGTCCCTCGCGGGGCCGGGGCGGCGGACTGTGGTGCGCGGGTGCGCAATGCTGTGTGCGGCAGCACTGTGCGTACGCCGGAGCGCGCCGGCGCGGAGCGTCAGACGAGCGAGCCGCCGGGAAGCTCGACCTTCGCGCCGAGCTTCTCGAGCTTGTCCATGAAGTTCTCGTAGCCGCGGTTGATCAGGTCGATCCCGTGCACCCGGGACGTGCCCTGTGCCGCCAGGGCGGCGATCAGGTACGAGAAACCGCCGCGCAGGTCGGGGATGACCAGATCCGCGCCCTGGAGCTTCGTGGGCCCGGACACGACCGCCGAGTGCAGGAAGTTCCGCTGCCCGAAGCGGCAGTCGGAGCCCCCGAGGCACTCGCGGTAGAGCTGGATGTGCGCGCCCATCTGGTTGAGCGCCGAGGTGAAGCCGAGCCGGGACTCGTAGACCGTCTCGTGGACGATCGACAGGCCGGCGGCCTGCGTCAGGGCCACCACGAGCGGCTGCTGCCAGTCGGTCTGGAAGCCGGGGTGCACGTCCGTCTCCAGGGCGATGGCGTTCAGCGCGCCGCCCGGGTGCCAGAAGCGGATGCCCTCGTCGTCGATCTCGAAGGCACCTCCGACACGCCGGAAGGTGTTGAGGAAGGTCATCATCGAGCGCTGCTGGGCGCCGCGCACGTAGATGTTGCCCTCGGTCGCCAGCGCCGCGGACGCCCAGGAGGCGGCCTCCAGGCGGTCCGGGATCGCCCGGTGGGTGTAACCGTCGAGCCTGTCGACACCCGTGATCCGGATGGTCCGGTCGGTGTCCATGGAGATGATCGCGCCCATCTTCTGCAGTACGCAGATGAGGTCCTCGATCTCCGGCTCGACGGCCGCGTTGGACAGCTCGGTGACGCCCTCGGCGAGGACGGCGGTCAGCAGCACCTGTTCGGTGGAGCCCACCGACGGGTACGGCAGCCGGATCTTCGTGCCACGCAGCCGCTGCGGGGCCTCCAGGTACTGGCCGTCGGCCCGCTTCTCGATGACCGCGCCGAACTGGCGGAGCACCTCGAAGTGGAAGTCGATCGGCCGGCCGCCGATGTCGCAGCCGCCGAGGCCCGGGATGAACGCGTGGCCCAGACGGTGCAGCAGGGGGCCGCAGAAGAGGATCGGGATGCGCGACGAGCCCGCGTGGGCATCGATGTCGGCGACGTTCGCGCTCTCGACGTGCGACGGGTCGAGGATGAGTTCGCCCGGCTCGTCGCCGGGGCGGACGGTTACGCCGTGCAGCTGCAGCAGCCCCCGGACCACCCGCACATCGCGGATGTCGGGCACGTTGCGGAGCCGGCTGGGCCCGCTGCCGAGCAGCGCGGCGACCATTGCCTTCGGCACCAGGTTCTTGGCGCCTCGGACGCGGATCTCGCCCTCCAGCGGGGTGCCGCCGTGGACAAGCAGGACATCGTCTGTGCCGGTCATGTATCTCGCGTTCCGGAGTGGTCGGGCAGGGGGCCATCAAAAGGGTAATGGGCTCCCGCCCTCCTTCCGTAAGGCGCCGGGGGGCGTACGAACGTCATGAATCCGCCACAACACGTTCTGCTCTCCGTTCCTTGCGGAGGGTCACCGTATGTACGGCCCGTCCGGCAGCCCCCCGAACGTGCGCTCCCCGTGCGCCCGTGCGGCATCCGTGCGCCCTGAGCTGCGGAGGGGCGCGGTCCGGGGGCTGTCGCGCCACTTGGTCCCCGCGGAGGGCCGAGATGCGGGATCATCTGTGCCATGACGGAGGTGTCCTCGCTCACAGGACGGCTGCTCGTGGCCGCACCCGCCCTGGCGGACCCGAATTTCGACCGTGCGGTGGTGTTGCTCCTCGACCACGACGAGGAGGGCTCGCTGGGTGTGGTCCTGAACCGTCCGACCCCGGTCGGAGTCGCGGACATCCTCGCGTCCTGGGCCGGCCTGACCGGCGAGCCGGACGTGGTCTTCCAGGGTGGTCCGGTGTCGCTCGACTCCGCCCTCGGTGTGGCGGTGATCCCGGGGGACGAGGGGCTTTCCCCGGCCCCCATCGGCTGGCGCCGGGTGCACGGGGCGATCTGCCTGGTGGACCTGGACGCGCCGCCGGAGCTGCTGGCGGCGGCGCTCGGTTCGCTGCGGATCTTCGCCGGTTACGCGGGCTGGGGGCCGGGGCAGCTGGAGACGGAGCTGACGGACGGCGCCTGGTACGTGGTGGAGTCGGAGCCCGGCGACGTCTCCTCGCCACGCCCGGAGAACCTCTGGCGTGCGGTTCTGCGGCGGCAGCGCAGTGAACTGGCGATGATCGCGACGTATCCGGACGACCCTTCGCTGAACTGATGCGCGGAGCTTTCAGTACGCTTGGCAGTTATGAGCACTCTTGAGCCCGAGCGCGGGGCAGGTACGGGGACCCTCGTGGAGCCGACGCCGCAGGTGTCGAACGGCGACGGTGACCACGAGCGCTACGCCCATTACGTCCAGAAGGACAAGATCATGGCGAGCGCCCTGGAGGGCACTCCCGTGGTGGCGCTGTGCGGGAAGGTCTGGGTTCCCGGACGCGACCCGAAGAAGTATCCGGTCTGTCCCATGTGCAAGGAGATCTACGAGTCCATGGGCGCCGGCGGCGACAAGGACAAGGGCAAGGGCGGCAAGGACAACAGCGGCAAGAAGTAGCCCACCCCGCTCTTGTCGCCCCTTAGCTCTTTTATCTCTTTCCGGACCCTGACCACGGCCCCCGGGGCGCGCGGAGACGCGCGCCCCGGGGGCCGTTCGCATGCCGGGGAGCCCCTGTGCGTGCGTCCCCGGCACGGCGGGAGAGCGGGCCCGCGTTGCACGGGCTGCACCGCGAGGTCACAGAGTGGTTGAGACCACTTGTCGGCGTGCTGGGGCGCCCTTAGTCTCCTGCGAGTTGTGCAGAACGAAACGCACGTTGCATAGAATGCAACGATTGACCGGTAGGGGTCCCGGATGAAGCTTTCTGCCCGAATCGCCGCTCCGGCCACGGCACTTGTGCTGGCCGGCCTCACTGTCACCGCCTGCGCGCCGGGGACCTCCGACACCGGCGCCGAGGGCGACAAGAAGTCCGGGACGCTCCGCGTCTGGCTCTTCCAGGAGGTCGGCAACAAGCCCAAGGAGAAGGTCGTCGACGCCGCCGTCGCCGACTTCGAGAAGTCCCACGAAGGGGCCGAGGTCGAGGTCGAGTACATACCCGTCGACACCCGCGCCCAGCGCATCAAGGCCGCCTTCAACGACCCGAAGAGCGCCCCCGACCTCATCGAGTACGGCAACACCGACACCGCCGGATATGTGAAGGACGGCGGACTGGCCGACGTCAGCAAGGAGTTCACCGCCTGGGACGAGGCCAAGGACACCGACCCCACGGCCAAGCAGTCCGTGACGGTGAACGGCCAGGTCTACGGGGCCCCGCTCTTCGTCGGCGTACGGGCGCTGTACTACCGCACCGATGTCTTCGAGGAGCTCGGCATGAAGCCCCCGAAGTCCCAGGACGAGCTGATCTCCACCGCCAGGAAGATCCACCAGGAGAAGCCGGACCTGTACGGCCTCGCGGTCGGCGGTGCGTACACCTACGGCGCGATGCCCTTCATCTGGGCCCAGGGCGGCGAGCTGGCCGAGGAGACCGGGGTGACCTACCGGTCCGCCATCAACAGTGCGAAGGCCCGGAAGGGCATCGAGGCCTACACCTCGCTGTTCGGCGACGACAACTGCCCTGCGGCCAAGTGCGCGGCCATGGGCGGCAACGCGACCGTGACCGCCTTCGCGTCCGGCAAGGCGGCCATGGCGATCGGCGGCGACTTCAGCCACGCCGCGGTCGAGGCGGGCAGCGTGAAGGGCAAGTACGCCGTCGTGCCGCTCCCCGGCGTGAAGAAGGACTCGATCGCCCCGGCGTTCGCCGGAGGCAACAACATCGGCGTGCTCAAGAGCAGTTCGCACCGCACCCTCGCGGTCGACCTGATGAAGTCCCTGACCGGAAAGAAGACACAGGCGAAGATGTTCGACGCCATGGGCTTCCTGCCGACGTACACGGACGTGCTGGACACCGCCGCGGAGAAGGAGCCCTTCGTCGGCCCCTTCGTCAACACGCTCGGTGCGGGCGCGAAGTTCGTCCCGGCCTCCCCGGCCTGGGGCCAGATCGACGCCTCGCTGGTCCTGCCGACCATGTTCCAGGAGATCGTCAGCGGCCGTAAGGACGTGGCCGCCGCCTCGGACGACGCGGCCAAGAAGATGGACGCGGCGTTCGCCGAAGCGGGCTGACGATGACCGCCGACACCGCACCGCACAAGGTCCCCTCCGTGTCCGGGGCGAGCGGGGCGCCGGCCCGCACGCCCCGGCGCCGCCCGGCGTCACCGGCGCGGCGCTCCGGCTGGACCCCCTGGCTCTATCTGCTCCCGGCACTCGTCCTGCTCGGCGGGCTCCTCGTCTACCCGATCTACCAGCTGGGCCTGATCTCCTTCCTGGAGTACACCCAGGCCCAGGTCAGCGGGGGTGAACCGACCACCTTCCAGGGGTTCGGCAACTACGCCACGCTCTTCGGCGACAGCCAGTTCTGGCAGGTGCTCCTCGCGACCGTGGTCTTCGCCGCGGCCTGCGTGCTCGCCACCCTGTTCGTCGGCTGCGCCCTGGCCGTCCTGCTGACCAGGATCCGCGCCCTGCCCCGGCTCGCGCTCATGATGGCCGCGCTGGGCGCCTGGGCCACGCCGGCCATCACCGGCTCGACCGTCTGGGTCTTCCTCTTCGACCCGGACTTCGGCCCGGTCAACAAGGTGCTGGGGCTCGGCGACTTCTCCTGGACGTACGGGCGCTACAGCGCCTTCGCGCTGGTGCTCCTGGAAGTGCTCTGGTGCTCGTTCCCGTTCGTGATGGTGACCGTGTACGCGGGCATCCGCGCGATCCCCACCGAAGTGCTGGAGGCGGCCTCGCTGGACGGCGCCTCGCAGTGGCGGATCTGGCGGTCGGTCATGGCCCCGATGCTGCGGCCGATCCTCATCGTCGTCACCATCCAGTCGGTCATCTGGGACTTCAAGGTCTTCACCCAGATCTACGTCATGACCAACGGCGGCGGCATCGCCGGCCAGAACCTGGTGCTCAACGTGTACGCGTACCAGAAGGCGTTCGCGTCCTCGCAGTACAGCCTCGGATCGGCGATCGGAGTCGTGATGCTGGTGATCCTGCTGGCTGTGACGCTGGTCTATCTGCGCCTGGTGCGGCGCCAGGGGGAGGAACTGTGAGCGCACGAACGCTGCTGCGCGTCCGCCGGCCCGGAAGGCTCGCGGCGGAGGCCGCGGCCCTCGTCATCGCCGTCGTGGTCGCCTTCCCGCTGTACTGGATGGTGCTCTCCGCCTTCAAGCCGGCGGGCGAGATCCAGTCCACCGAGGCCCGCCCCTGGACCCTGGCCCCGTCCCTCGACTCGTTCCGCCGGGTCTTCGAACAGCAGGAATTCGGCCGCTACTTCCTCAACAGCCTGATCGTCGCCGGCACGGTCGTCGTCGCTTCCGCGCTGATCGCCTTCCTCGCCGCGACGGCGGTGACCCGGTTCCGCTTCAAATTCCGCACCACGCTGCTCATCATGTTCCTCGTGGCGCAGATGGTGCCGGTCGAGGCGCTCACCATCCCGCTGTTCTTCCTGATGCGGGACTTCGGCCAGCTGAACACCCTGGGATCACTGATCCTGCCGCACCTGGCCTTCTCGCTGCCGTTCGCGATCTGGATGCTGCGCGGATTCGTCAAGGCCGTCCCGGACGCTCTGGAGGAGGCCGCCTACATCGACGGGGCGAGCCGCACCCGCTTCCTGTGGCAGATCCTCTTCCCGCTCGTCTTTCCCGGCCTCGTGGCGACCAGCGTCTTCTCGTTCATCTCGACCTGGAACGACTTCCTCTTCGCGAAATCGTTCATCATCAGCGACACCTCCCAGTCGACGCTTCCCATGGCGCTGCTGGTCTTCTTCAAACCCGACGAGAACGACTGGGGAGGGATCATGGCGGCCTCGACGGTGATGACCATTCCCGTACTGGTCTTCTTCGTCCTCGTACAGCGCCGCCTGGTCTCCGGACTCGGCGGAGCGGTGAAGGACTGACACATGGACAACCTGATTCCCGCGCCGGTGCGCACCGGCGGAGACGGCAGCGGCGCCTTCCTCCTCGACGCGGCCACGACCCTCACGGCCGGCCCCGGAACCGGGAGCACGGAACGCTGGCTGCGCACCACCCTCGGAGCCGCCTTCGGTCTGCCGCTGGCCCCGCGCACCCCCGCGGACCAGGCCGGCAACACCGTCGACCTGCGGATCGACGCCACCCTGGAACCCGAGGGCTACCGGCTGTCCGTGGCGCCCGCCAACGGCGTACGGATCACCGGCGGAAGTGCGGCCGGAGTGTTCTGGGGAGCGCAGACCCTCCGTCAGCTCCTCGGCCCCGAGGCGTTCCGCCGCGCGCCGGCCGACCCGGGCGCGCAGAGGAGCATCCCCTTCACGGAGATCGAGGACGGCCCCCGCTTCGGCTGGCGCGGCCTGATGCTCGACGTGGCACGGCACTTCATGCCCAAGGACGGCGTGCTGCGCATGCTCGATCTGCTGGCCGCCCACAAGCTGAACGTCTTCCACTTCCACCTCACCGACGACCAGGGCTGGCGCGTCGAGATCAAGCGCCACCCCCGGCTCACGGAAGCGGGCGCCTGGCGCGCACGCACCAAATACGGCCACCGCGCGTCCGAACTGTGGGACGAGACCCCGCACGGCGGCTTCTACACCCAGGACGACATCCGCGAAATCGTCGCGTACGCCGCCGAGAGGCATATCCGGGTGGTCCCCGAGATCGATATCCCGGGGCACTCGCAGGCAGCGATCAGCGCGTATCCGGAACTGGGCAACACCGATGTCATCGACACCTCCGCGCTTTCCGTGTGGGACACCTGGGGCGTCAATCCGAACGTACTCGCCCCCACTGACAACACCCTGCGCTTCTTCGAAGGGGTCTTCGAGGAACTGCTCGACCTCTTCCCCGCCGAGACCTCGCCCTTCATCCATGTCGGTGGCGACGAATGCCCCAAGGACCAGTGGAAGGCATCACCCGCGGCACAGGCCCGCATGACCGAGGCCGGCCTGGCCGACGAGGACGAGCTCCAGTCCTGGTTCATCCGCCACTTCGACGGCTGGCTCACGGCCAGGGGCCGCCGCCTCATCGGCTGGGACGAGATCCTGGAGGGCGGCCTCGCCGAGGGCGCCGCGGTGTCGTCCTGGCGGGGTTACGCGGGCGGGATCGCGGCCGCCGAGGCCGGGCACGACGTCGTGATGTGCCCCGAGCAGCAGGTGTACCTGGACCACCGTCAGGACGGCGGCCCCGACGAGCCGATGCCCATCGGCTTCGTCCGCACCCTGGAGGACGTCTACCGCTTCGAGCCCGTTCCCCCGGGTCTCTCCGAGGAGGCGGCCCGGCACATCATGGGCGCCCAGGCCAACGTCTGGACCGAGGTGATGCAGAACCGGGACCGTGTCGACTACCAGGTGTTCCCGAGGCTCGCCGCCTTCGCCGAGGTCGCCTGGTCGCGGCTCCCGGCCCCGGTCGAGCGGGACTTCGCCGACTTCGAACGCCGGATGAACACGCACTACGCACGGCTCGACGCCCTGGGTGTCGGCTACCGGCCTCCGGCCGGACCGCACCCGTGGCAACGCCGGCCCGGCGTCCTGGGTCGCCCGATCGAGGGACCGCCCCCGACCGTGTGACCGCCGCCCCACCCGACGGCCAGGGGAACCGAATAAGTCGTACGAACCCGCTGAAGAGCGTCAATTCGTGCGTCGGGCAGAAGGGCTGCCAAAAGTGACTTTTCCCCTGGTCGGGGATGGAAACACCCTTCGCGGACCCTCGCGTCGGACAGCCCGGAAGATGTGCCAGAGTTGCCACGTCCCGGCCGTGAGCACGTACCGTACGGCGGACAGGCGGGACTGCCGGGACACCGGGAAGGGGCAGCTGGGTTGACCACGCACGCACCGCAGGCGATGCAGTCGGTGACGCTCCCGGCCTCGCTCGACGAGGCCGTGGCGGCTCTCGGCGCCATGCCTGCCGCCGTCCCCGTCGCCGGGGGCACGGACCTCATGTCAGCCGTCAACAAGGGCCTCCTGCGGCCCTCGGGACTGGTCGGCCTCGGCCGGATCAGCGAGCTGCGAGGCTGGCACTACCAGGACGGCCACGCCCTCCTCGGCGCCGGGCTCACCCACGCGCGCATGGGGCGGCCCGACTTCGCCGCCCTCATCCCCGCGCTGGCCGCCTCCTCACGTGCCGCGGGCCCGCCCCAGATCCGTAACGCCGGGACGCTCGGCGGGAACATCGCCACCGCGGCGCCGACCGGCGACGCCCTGCCGGCCCTGGCCGCCCTGGAGGCCGATCTGGTCATCGCGGGCCCCGGGGGCTCCCGCCGTGAGATCCCCGTCTCGCACCTGCTGGCGGGCCGCGAGATGCTCGAGCCCGCCGAGCTGATCGGCTTCGTCCGCGTGCCCCTGCTGCACGCCCCCCAGGTCTTCCTCAAGGCGACCGGCCGCACCGGACCCGGCCGCGCCACCGCCTCCGTGGCGATCGTCCTGGACCCGGCACGGCGCGGGGTGCGCTGCGCCGTCGGCGCGATCGCCCCGATGCCCCTGCGGCCCCTGGAGGCCGAACGCTGGATCGCCTCCCTGATCGACTGGGACGGCGAACGCGGCCTGGCCCCCGACGCGCTGGCCGCCTTCGGCGAGTACGTCGCGGCGGCCTGCATCCCTGACCAGGCTCCACCGGACGACGGGGGAGAGGCACCTCCGCTGTCGCCCGCCGTCCTGCACCTGCGGCGCACGGTCGCCGCGCTCGCCCGACGCGCACTGGGGAGGGCACTGTCGTGAGCAATGAAGAGAACCCCGAGCAGCAGCACGGGCAGCCCGACCCGTACGCCGGCTGGCAGCCGACACCGCAGAGCGGGGAGTACGACGCGGAGGCGACCGCCTTCGTCCACCTGCCCCCGGAGGACCTCGCCGACCTCGGGAACGACCCCCTGGCCGCGCCCGGGCACGGCTACGTCCCGCCGATGATCCTGCCGCTGACCCCGGCCGCGGGTCTCGACCCCGCGGCGACCGGCAGCTGGGTCGTGCAGACGCAGAGCCAGCAGGAGCGGGCGGCCGACCACTCCCCGGGCACGGAGTCCGCCCCCGAGGCGGTGCACTGGCCCGACCCGAACCAGCAGCAGGACCCGTACCAGCAGCCGTACCCGGACACGTCGCAGTACGCGCAGACGTCATCCACGACGGCCCAGTGGAATTTCACCGAGACCGTCCCCGCGGAGCCCGAGCCCGAACCGGCTCCCGGGCCCGCCGGCCACACCGGCGAGTGGACGATCCCGGTGGCGAACGGCGACCTTCCGGAGGAGTCCGGCGAGTTCGCGTCGTCGGCGATGGCCTCCCAGTGGTACGCCGACCCGCCCCCGGCCACGCTGCCCGGCGGCGCGCCCGCGCCGTGGGCGACGCAGGAGCGCACGTCCGAGCCCGAGGCCGCCCCCGTGGAGGCCCCGCTCGGCCCCTCGGAGCCCGTGGAGGCCCCGGAGGGCGTGGAGACCGAGGAGGAGCCCCTCGCGGGCTCCGAGGCCGCCGTGGAGGTCGCAGGCGAGCCGGAAGAGCCCCTGGAGGCCCCTGCCCCCGCGACCGAAGCAGCCCCGGAGTCCGCGGCCGATGCACCCGGGACCGAGGCGGCCGAGGCCGGGCCCGGCCTCGAACCCACCCTCGAACACAGCCCCGTGCCCACCGAGGAGCCCGCCGACCCGCCCCCCCTGGCGGGCCCCAGCGAGCACCCTTCGGCCTCGTACGTCCTCCATGTGAACGGCGTGGACCGCCCCGTCAGCGACGCCTGGATCGGCGAATCGCTGCTGTACGTGCTCCGGGAGCGCCTCGGCCTCGCCGGCGCCAAGGACGGCTGCTCGCAGGGCGAGTGCGGTGCCTGCAACGTCCAGGTCGACGGCCGCCTCGTGGCCTCCTGTCTGGTCCCCGCCGCCACGACCGCGGGCAGCGAGGTCCGTACCGTCGAGGGACTCGCGGTGGACGGCGAACCGTCCGACGTCCAGCGGGCCCTGGCCGAGTGCGGGGCCGTCCAGTGCGGATTCTGCATCCCCGGGATGGCGATGACCGTCCACGACCTCCTGGAAGGCAACCACGCCCCCAGCGAGCTGGAGACCCGTCAAGCCCTGTGCGGCAACCTCTGCAGGTGTTCCGGTTACCGGGGCGTGCTCGACGCCGTACGCGAGGTCGTCGCCGGCCGGGAGGCGACCGCGGACGCGGCGGCGACCGCTCCGGACGACGCACCGCGCATCCCGCACCAGGCCGCCCCCGGCGCGGGCAGCGTCCAGGCACACGAGGGAGACGTCCGGTGAACACCGCGCCGTCTCCCGCACCACCGGTCATCCCCACCACCACCAGCCGCCGCAGCGGAGCGAACGACAAGGAGGCGGCGTGACCAGCGACGCAGCCACCGCGACCAGCACCACGCACACCACACCGCCGCCCGAGGGCCCCGACCCGGGCCAGGAGCCGCCGGCGCTCGGACTGGGCACCTCGCTGCCCCCCGCCGACGCCCGCGCCAAGACGGAGGGCACCTTCCCGTACGCGGCCGACCTGTGGGCCGAGGGGCTGCTGTGGGCCGCGGTGCTGCGTTCCCCGCACGCGCACGCGCGCATCGTCTCGATCGACACGGCGGCCGCCGCCGGCATGCCCGGGGTGCGCGCGGTCGTCACGCACGAGGACATCCCCGGGGACGGCTCGTACGGCCGCCGGGTCGTCGACCGTCCCGTGTTCGCCTCCGAGCTCGTACGCCACCACGGCGAGGCGATCGCCGCGGTCGCGGCGGACCACCCCGACACCGCCCGGCTGGCCGCCGCGGCGATCATTGTCGAGTACGAGGTCCTCGAACCGGTCACCGACCCCGAGAAGGCCTTCGCCGCCGAGCCCCTCCACCCCGACGGCAACCTCATCCGCCACATCCCGCTGCGTTACGGCGACCCGGACACCGTGGGCGAGGTCATCGTCGAGGGCCTGTACCGCATCGGCCGTCAGGACCCCGCCCCGATCGGCGCGGAGGCCGGCCTCGCCGTGCCCCGCCCCGACGGAGGCGTCGAGCTCTACACGGCCTCCACCGACCCGCACACCGACCGCGATCTGGCCGCCGCCTGCTTCGGCCTGGACCCCGAGCGGGTCAAGGTCGTCGTGACCGGTGTCCCCGGAGCGACCGGCGACCGGGAGGACCCCGGCTTCCAGATCCCCCTGGGCCTGCTCGCCCTGCGCACCGGATGTCCCGTCAAACTGGCCGCCACCCGCGAGGAGTCCTTCCTCGGGCACGCCCACCGTCACCCCACCCTGCTGCGCTACCGCCACCACGCGGACGCGGAGGGCCGACTGGTCAAGGTCGAGGCGCAGATCCTCCTCGACGCGGGCGCCTACGCCGACTCCTCGTCCGAGTCCCTGGCCGCCGCCGTGGCCTTCGCCTGCGGGCCGTACGTCGTCCCGCACGCCTTCATCGAGGGCTGGGCGGTCCGTACGAACAACCCGCCCTCCGGGCATGTGCGGGGCGAGGGCGCGATGCAGGTCTGCGCCGCGTACGAGGGCCAGATGGACAAGCTGGCGGCGAAGCTGGGCATCGACCCGGTCGAGCTCCGCCTGCGCAACGCCCTCTCCACGGGCGACATCCTGCCCACCAGTCAGACCGTGACCTGCCCCGCGCCCGTCGCCGAACTCCTCGGCGCGCTCCGTGACTTCCCGCTCCCGGCGCTCCCCAAGGACACGCCTGAGGACGACTGGCTGCTCCCGGGAGGCCCGGAGGGCGCAGGCGAACCCGGAGCCGTACGCAGAGGCGTCGGCTACGCCCTCGGCATGGTCCACATGCTCGGAGCCGAGGGTGCCGACGAGGTCTCCACGGCCACGGTGCGGGTCCATGACGGCGTCGCCACCGTCATCTGCGCGGCCGTCGAGACCGGCCAGGGCTTCACCACGCTCGCCCGCCAGATCGTCCAGGAGACCCTGGGCGTCGAAGAGGTCCACGTGGCGGCGGTGGACACCGACCAGCCCCCGGCCGGCCCGGCGACGCACGGTCGCCACACGTGGGTCTCGGGCGGCGCGATCGAACGCGCCGCCAAGATGGTCCGCACGCAGCTCCTCCAGCCGCTGGCCCACAAGTTCGGGATGTCCACGGAGCTCCTCCAGATCGCCGACGGCAAGATCACCTCGTACGACGGTGTGCTGTCCACGACGGTCACGGAGGCGATGGAGGGCAAGGAACTCTGGGCCACCGCCCAGTGCCGCCCCCACCCCACCGAGCCTCTGGACGAGTCCGGACAGGGCGACGCGTTCGTGGGGCTTGCCTTCTGCGCGGTCCGCGCGGTGGTCGACGTCGACATCGAACTCGGCTCGGTCCGGGTGGTCGAGATGGCGGTCGCCCAGGACGTCGGCCGGATCCTCAACCCGTCCCAGCTGGCGACCCGCATCGAGGCGGGCGTCACCCAGGGCATCGGCGCGGCCCTCACGGAGAACCTCCGCACCGCCCGCGGCCTGATCCGCCACCCGGACCTCACCGGTTACGCGCTCCCGACGTCCCTGGACGCGCCGGACATCCACATCGTCAAACTGGTCGAGGAACGCGACGTGGTGGCCCCCTTCGGCGCCAAGCCGGCATCTGCGGCCCCGGTGGTGACATCCCCTGCGGCGGTGGCCTCGGCGGTCCGCGCGGCGACGGGCCGTCCGGTCAACCGCCTCCCGATCCGGCCACAGGCGGCGGTGGCCGCACCCAAGGCGTAACGCTTCGGATGTGGTTACACACCGTACGCGCATCCAGGGGAGCGGTGTGTCACCGGTGCTGGTTACAGTGACCCGGAAGCTTTAGTGAGTCAGCTGTATCCGGGGGAGGGTGCTGTGTTGCCGAGTGAGGGTTCCGGAGCGGGCATGGTGGGCGTGCCGTTCATGGGTGTCACCACAGCGGCTGCCGCCGTCGGACTGGCCACCGAACTCACGTCTTTCAAGAAGTTCCGTAGTCGAATCGACGAGATACTGGTCGCGCTCAAGGAGTCACCGGCCGACGCGGCCCAGCTCGGACAGGACACGGTGAAGCGCGCCCAGTTCGGCGGGGGCGACAACCACTGGGCGGAAGCGGCAAGTCTGTTCGTGTCGTACCAGACGGTGATCACCGAGCTCGAAACGCTTTCGAAGACCCTTTCGGACTGCATAGAGGGCATGAGCATCGCGGTCCTGGCGTCGCACAACGGCTACGAGAACCTGGATATCGACATCCGGCGCCGCATGCTCGCGATCTCGGACGAGGCGAAGAAGCACTACGGCGGCGAGTACGACCCGACGGGGCAGCGAAACGGGCAGGCGACTCCGGACGTGCCCAAGCCGGAGCCGACCACCGGAGCGATCTGATGATGACGACGTGCACGAGAACGGCACGGCGGATGGACGGGGGCTAGGGATGGACCACGGGGAAGCAGGGCAGGGCACACCCTTCGACAGCATGACCCACGAGACCATGCTGGCCTGGCTGGACATGGCCAACAGTGGGGCGATCCAGGGTGCGTCGGACCGGCTGGTGAGCGCGGCGGAGGAGATCCGCAAGATCGCGGAGGAGATCAAGGTCCGCCCGCAGACCGTCGAGTGGAAGGGCGAGGGCGCGGACGCGTTCCGGACCTGGAGCGCGGATCTGGCGAACGCGACGCTGCGCCTCGGCGACTACAGCGAGGGCGCATCGAAGTGGCTGGCCCGGGCCTCCGACTCCCTCGCCTCGGCGCAGGTGGCCATCCCGCGTACGCACGCGGGGGCACAGGCGAACCTGGATGCGGCGCGGGCGGCGCGGAACGACCCGGATGCGTCGGCGGTGGCGCAGAAGTCGGCAGAGACGCTGATCGCCGCGAAGGAGGCGAACCGCCAGGAGGCTGCGGCGGAGATGCGCAAACTGGCGCAGTCGTACGCGTTGTCGGCTTCGCAGCTGGACGGCTTGGAGAAGCCGGCGTTTCCGCCGCCGCCGGGGGTGATCGTGCCGGAGCGAGCAGATGACTACGACGGCTCTGAGACGTGGGGCGCAGCGACTGGTGGCAGGGCAGCTGCTGAGGGCGAAGGCGCGGTTCGCAGGGTGACCACGCCCTCTGAGCCCTCGCAGGCAACGGGCTCCGGAAGCCAGGGCGCTCCGGACTCATCGGCGGTCCGCGTGCCGGCCGACCTGGGAACCCCGGTCAGCATGGAGGTCAACAGCACAGCGACTCTGCCGCAGTCATCGTCCACGCCTTCGGTGTCACAGCCGGGGCCCCCAGTGACGGGTAGGACGGACAGTGGTCTGCCTTCTGGGCTCACCGTGCCGCCCGCGTTCGGCGGAGGCTCACGGCCGGTTCCAGGTCCGTTCGGCAGCGCGAAGAACTCAGGGCTGAGTGTCCGCCCACCGTCGCTGCCCGGCCAGGGCGTGCCCGGTTCGGGCTCGGCAAGCCGCACGCCTCGTGATGCGGGCATCACCGGTGGCCGTCCGGTAGCCCAGCCCACCGGCCGCGGGCTTCCTGGCGGAACGGTGGTCGGCGGTGAGGGGACGCAAGGCCGAAGCCCCGTGGGGCATGGCGGGATGAGTGGCGGTGGCGCCGCTCGGAGCGGGGCCATGGGCGGTCGGCCACCGGCTGGGGGGAACAGCGGAGTCGTCGGTGGCCGGCCCCGGCAGGCGGGGCGTTCAGGTGAACGTCCCTTCACGCCTGGTGGCACCGGCCTTGTTCGGGGCAACGAAAACGGGCGTGCTGCTGGACAGGCGGCAGGTGGATTGCGGGCACCGTCAAGCCGTCGGCCTGGAGACGCCCGCCGCGATGAGGATGGTGAGCGTCCGGACTACTTGATCGAAGATGAAGAGACGTGGAAGCAGGGTGGACGTCGCGCAATGCCGCCCGTCATCGAATGATGGAACGACTCCGGACAGGGACGCGAATGCTTGCCAGCAGTGTGCACAGAGGCCGGGCAAGGGCCGTTGTTTCGGCGGCGCTTGGAGCGCTGCTGGTGGCTGTTACGGCAGGGACTGCTCAGGCGGAGTCGGTCCGTTCGAATCAGTGGCATCTGACAGCGATGAAGGCCGAGGAGATGTGGCGCAGCAGCACCGGGAAGGGCATCACGGTTGCTGTGATCGATTCGGGGATCGACACGTCAAATCCGGATCTGCAAGGGCAGATCCTCAAGGGGAAGGACTTCGCTCCGGGTGAGTCCGGCGATGAGCACTCCGACTACGACGGTCACGGCACGGGCATGGCTGCCCTGATCGCAGGAACAGGTGACAGTCGTGGCGGAGACGGTGCATTCGGACTGGCTCCCGGTGTGAAGATCCTTCCTGTCCGAGTCCCGGACAAGGCCCCCAACCTTGCAGCAGACATTGAACAGTTCAACGCCACAGTTCCTGCGGCCATCCGGTATTCCGCCGACCAGGGCGCCCAGGTCATCAATATCTCGCGGGGCACGAGCGAGGGTTCACGACAGTTGTCGGACTCGGTGAAGTACGCACTCAGCAAGGGATCATTGGTCTTTGTGGCAGTGGGTAACGATGCCAAGAGCACCAATAGTGTCAAGTACCCGGGAGCGACTCCCGGGGCCGTAGGCGTGGCGGCCATCGGCAAGGACCTGCAGAGGACAGAGGAATCTCAGTTCGGCCCCCAGGTAGACCTCTCCGCGCCGGGCGAGGAGATGATCCACGCCTGCAAGAGCGAGACAGGCCTCTGCACCTCGCACGGCACCAGTGACGCAACAGCCCTCGCTTCCGCCTCCGCCGCACTCATCTGGTCCAAGTACCCGGACTGGACCAACAACCAGGTGCTGCGGGTGCTGCTGAACACGGCCGGTGGCCCCACGACCGGCGAGGAGCGTGTGGACGACATCGGTTACGGCATCGTCCGCCCCCGGATCGCCCTGGAGACGCCCGGCGACCCGGGCCCCGCCGACGAGTACCCGCTCCCGGATCTCGCGGCGGCCGAGTCCCCGGAGCCCTCCGCCGAGCCGTCCAAGGCCACGGGCGGCTCCGAGAAGAGCGACAAGCCGGCCGCCGCAGCACCGGCCATCGACGACAGCGGCAACACCGCCCTCTGGATCGGCCTTGGCATCGGCGCAGCAGCCCTCATCGGAGTCGCCGCAGCCGTCCTGGTCGTCCGCTCCCGCCGCCGAAGCGCAACCCCGGCCGCCCCGCAGTCGTACCAGCCCCCGTACCCGCACCAGCAGCAGTCCCAGCCTCCGTACCCGCAGTACGGCCCCCCGCCCGGTGGTCCTGGTTCCAACGCGCCGTACGGAGGCCCTCCGGGCCCGACCGCCTGACGCCCGCAGGGGCACCAGGCGATAGCACACAGGGTGATGATGCGTTGCTAGTGCTGTGACCGGGAAGGTTCACCGGGGTGGTGATGGCGGCGGTTGGATGTGCGGTGTCGTCCGTTGATCCAGCCGTTGGGGGCGTGGTGGCCGAACCTGTCCGTGTGCGCAGGTTGACCGACCACGAGGGGCAGAAGCTGCAGCAGATCGTGCGCCGCGGCAGCACCAACTCGGTGCGCTACCGGCGCGCGATGATGCTGCTGGCCTCGGCCGGCGGGAACCGGGTAGCGGTGATCGCCCAGCTGGTGCAGGCCGACGAGGGCACTGTCCGGAGCGTGATCCACCGGTTCAATGAGATCGGCTTGGCGTGCTTGGACCCTCGGTGGGCGAGAGGTCGTCCCCGCTTGCTCAGTCCTGACGACGAGGACTTCGTGGTCCAGACGGCCACCACCCGCCCGGCCAAGCTCGGCCAGCCGCGTCATATGCATCGGCCGCGAGGCATTACATTGCCTGCTCGCCCGCCGCGGTATCACCTTCCAGCGCACCAAGACCTGGAATGAGTCACCGGACCTCGAGCGCGACGCCAAGCTCGACCGCATCGAGCATGTCCTGGACCGCTTCCCGGACCGGGTGTTCGCGTTCGATGAGTTCGGGCCCCTGGGCATCCGCCCGACCGCCGGGTCGTGCTGGGCCGAGCAAGGCCGACCCGAGCGGCATCCCGCGACGTCCCACCGCACCCACGGGGTGCGCTACTTCCACGGCTGCTACTCGATCGGCGACGACACCCTCTGGGGCGCTAACCGCCGCAAGAAGGGCGCCGCGAACACCCTGGCTGCGCTGAAGTCGATCCGTACCGCCCGGCCCGACGGCGCCCCGATCTACGTGATTCTGGACAACCTGTCCACCCACACGGGCAGCGACATCGGCCGATGGGCGAAGAAGAACAAGGTCGAGTTGTGCTTCATCCCGACCTACGCTTCGTGGGCCAACCCCATCGAGGCGCGCTTCGGACCGCTTCGCCGGTTCACCATCGCGAACTCGCACTACCCCCAACCACACTGTGCAGACACGGGCCCTGCACGCCTACCTCCGCTGGTGCAACGTCAACGCCCGCCACCGCGATGTCCTGGCCGCCGAACGCAAGGAGCGCGCCCGCATCCGCAGCGAGAAAGGGATCCGCTGGGGCAGACGCCCCCTCGCCACCGCAGCCTGAACGATCCCACGAATTTACGCGGTCACAGCACTGGCGAGCAGGGGTTCACCGGGCAGGCGAACCGCTCGTGAGCATGGAACTCATGCGGGCGAGAGCATCTCCTGAAGGATGCGCTGCAGCTCGGTGCGGTCCCGCGGAGTGATCCTCGCCAGCCTGCGGTCGTACTCCGCCGCGAGGGCTGCAAGTGCACGATCCCGCGCCTCTGTGCCCTCAGCGGTTAGTACGAGCCGGTGACGCCGCAGGTCCGCGTCGTCGATCTCGCGCCGGATGAACCCCTTGGCGACGAGGTTGCGGACGTAGACCGTCACGCTCGCTTTGGGGAGCAGCAGTGCCGTCGCGATCTCGGCCGGGTACGGCGAGGCTTCCACCTCGGCCAGGACGAAGAATTCCTTCGTCTCCAGTCCGAGCTCGGCCAGCTCCTGCGTGCAGGCGTCCATTACGACGCTCAGCAGCCGCTGATTCAGCGTCCACAGATGCGCCCCGTCGACCGTCATGCGACTCCCCTTCCCGAGTAGTACAGTTCTATATTAGTCTCAAATTGTACCAATAAACGTTTCGTACTGGGCATCTATGGAACAACAATCTCTCGAAGGGGCCCACCCATGCTTCGGCACATCACGATCCCGCGCGGACCGATCGAACTCGCCGCCGACCTCCACCTGCCCGACAACGCCGACAGGACCGCGCCGCTGCGCGCCGTGGTGCTCTCCACACCCGGTAGCAGCGTGAAAGAGCAGATCGGCGCGAACTACGCGTCCCGCCTCGCCGCCCGCGGCATCGCGGCACTCGTCTTCGACCCCGCTCACCAAGGGCAGAGCACAGGCGAACCCCGCGACCTCGAAGACCCCTACCGCCGCGGCGAGGACATCTCCTACGCCATCGACGCGCTCACCACGACCCCCGGCATCGACCCGCAGCGTATCGGCGTCCTCGGCATCTGCGCCGGCGGCGGCTACGCCGTGCACACCGCCCGCACCGACCACCGCATCAAAGCCGTCGGAACCGTCGTCCCCGTCAACGTCGGCACCTCGTTCCGCAGCTTCCAGCCCGACAGTCCGGCCGCCGCACTCGACGCCCTTGCCGACGCGCGCATCGAAGAAGCCCGATCCGGCGAGATGACCCGGGTGAACTGGCTGCCCGGCAACCTGGGGGACGCCACAACAGCGGGCCTGACCGACATCGACACCACCCAGGCGATCATCTACTACCGCACCGAGCGCGGCGGCGACAAGCACTCCACCAACCGCCGCCTCTCGCGCAGCGACTCCCTCCTGCTGGGCTACGACGCCTTCCACCTCATCGACCAGCTCATGACCCAGCCACTGCAGGTCATCCTCGCCGGACGCATCGGCAACACCGGCTCCTACGACACCGGGATGCAGCTGTGGAAACTGGCCCCCAACCCGGTCGACCTCATGATGATCGACGGCGCCGGCCACTACGAGATGTACGACGAGCCCGAATACGTCGACGCCGCCGTCGAAAGGCTCACCAACTTCTACGTCAACAACCTGTAAGGCATCTAACCCGGCGAACCTATGCGGTCACAGCACTAGATGTCTCCGGCCGTCCCGTTCGGTTCCTGGCCCGAGCCGGTGTTCTGTAGGGCCCCCGGCGGCGCGAGGAGCAGCGGGAGGTAGACGTCGTCGACGATGTCGGTGATGACACCCTCCGGGATCGGCGCCCCGTGGAGGAAGTAGTGGTTGCGGAGCAGGTCGACCGCCACGGGGGCACGCCGTGAGGCGGGAATCCACGGCTCGATCTCGCCACGTGCGACGGCGCGCAGCAGAACACCCTGGATCGGCCCCGGGCCCGCGGTGTGCACTCGTTCGCGGACCAGTTGGGCGAGCTCGGGGTCGTGCATGGCTTCGGCCAGCAGCCCGCGGAGGATGTCGCCATGCGATGTTGCCAGGTTCGCGCAGAGCTGACGTAGTGCGGCGATCACGTCGGTACGTAGAGCGCCGGTGTCGGGCATGTCGACGGCGGAGAGGCGATGGACGGTGCAGGCTTCGACGACGAGTTCGGCACGGCTGGGCCATCGGCGGTACAGGGCGGCTTTGCCCGTGCGGGCCCGCGCGGCCACGCGCTCCATCGTCAGTCCCGCGTAGCCGACCTCGGCGAGTTCCTCGAGGGCCGCCGCCAGGATGGCGTTCTTCAATTCCTCGCCTCGGCGGCGAGGGTTTCTTCGATGGTCGCCGTCCATCCGGTCCGGCGCGTCCCCGTTTGGTGGAGGCATGACTCCCAGCCATTTGTCGAGCACCCGTTGCAAGTGCTGAGTGGGTCACCCTAGCCTCGCATTAGAGAACTGACCGTTCTTTAAGCGTCGAGAGCATCGAGGGACTGATGACCGAGATCATTGAGACGCCGCCATCAGGTGCGCCCGCCTTCCCCAGCGACCGCACCTGCCCCTACCGCCTCCCCGATCAGTACAACGACCTCCGGACACGCGAAGGGTCGCTGCAGCGCGTGACCCTCTACGACGGTCGTCAGGCATGGCTGGTGACCGGGTACGACACGGCCCGGAAGCTGCTGGCCGATCCCCGGCTCTCCTCCGACCGGAGGCACGTCGACTTCCCGGCAACCTCGGGGCGAGTGGAGAGCTTCCGCGACCGCCGCCCCGCCTTCATCGGCTTGGATCCGCCGGAGCACGGGCCGAAGCGGCGCATGACCATCAGCGACTTCACAGTCCGGCGCATCAAGGGGATGCGGGCCGACGTCGAGCAGATCGTGCACGGCTTTCTGGACCGGATGATCGCCTCCGGCCCGCCGGCCGACCTCGTCAGCCAGTTCGCGCTGCCCGTGCCGTCCATGGTGATTTGCCAACTGCTCGGCGTGCCCTATGCCGACCACGACTTCTTCCAGGACGCGTCCCAGCGGCTGATCCAGTCGCCGGACGCGGCGGGGACGCGCGCCGCTCGGGATGACCTGGAGGGCTACCTGGGCGGCCTGGCAGACACCCTGCGAGGCAACCCGGGGCCGGGTTTGCTGAGCACCCTCGTCACGGAGCAGTTGGAGAAGGGCACGATCGACCGGGAGGAGTTGGTGTCGACCGCGATCCTCTTGTTGGTCGCGGGTCACGAGACCACAGCGTCGATGACATCGCTGAGCGTCATCACCCTGCTCGAACACCCCGACCAGTACGCCGCATTGCGTGCCGACCCGTCACTGGTGCCAGGCGCGGTAGAGGAACTGCTGCGCCTTCTGGCGATCGCCGACATCGCCGGGGGGCGTATCGCGACGGCCGACATCGAGATCGACGGGCAGTGCATCCGGGCCGGTGAGGGCGTCATCGTCACCAACTCCATCGCCAACCGGGACAGTTCGATCTTCGTAGACCCGGACGTCTTCGACGTACGACGCGAGGCGCGCCACCACCTGGCGTTCGGCTATGGCGTGCATCAGTGCCTCGGTCAGAACCTGGCCCGCCTCGAACTGGAGGTTGTTCTCACGGCGCTGCTCGAACGGCTGCCTGGCCTGCGGCTGGCGGTGCCGGTTGACCGGTTGGACCTGCGTCCGGGGACGACGATCCAGGGTGTCAACGAACTTCCGGTCGCCTGGTGACCGCGGCGGAGGGAGCAGCTATGCGTGTGACAGTCGTCCGGGAGGTCTGTGTGGGAGCCGGGATGTGCGCGTTGACAGCACCAGAGGTGTTTGATCAGGACGACGAGGGCCTGGTGACGGTGCTGGACGCCGAACCTGGCGGCGAGGCACGTACGTTGGCGCGCGAAGCCGGCGTGCTCTGCCCGTCAGGCGCAGTGCGGGTCGTCGAGTAGGTCCCCGCGGCGCCGGATGATGCTCGTGGCCACACCGGCCGAGCTTCGATTGTTCGCGATCGGTCGTCAGCTCCGGCTGGCGGCCGATGCGTCTGCACGCCCTCAGTCCTGATGCGGGTGATGTGTACGGCGGAAGGCCGAAATCTGGTGTACGTGGAGGCGCAGGGCGGCGATAGGTTGATCTCCCGACCGGAGCAGGCGGGCGACATGTTTGACCTTTTCGGCATCCTGCGGGCCCAGGCGCTCAACCCCTGGAAGTCGGCTGAGATCATCGAAACGAAGGTGAGGCGACTATGACCGTCGGGCCGGAGCTCTCCTGGTTCAAGTCCAGCTACAGCGGCAATGAGGGCGGCGCCTGTATCGAAGTCGCCTACGACTGGCACAAGTCCAGCTACAGCGGTGACAAGAGTGATGCCTGCGTCGAGGTCAACGCCTGCCCCCACACCGTCCACGTCCGCGACTCCAAGGTCGCCGATGGTCCTGCCTTCGCCGTCGCCCCCGGCGCCTGGACCGCATTCCTGGCGGGTGCGGTCACAGGCTGACCGCACCCGCGGGTCGTCGCAACACCGGCCCGCCAGGACGCTCAGCAGGCGCCGTCGTCGACGGTGGCGGTCAGATCGTACTCAGGGATGGAGTTGCTGCCGCCGTCCGCTCCCGGGACGAAGACGCCGCCCTCTGCGGACTTCTCCTCCGTCACGTGCATGCAGACAGTGGTGCTTGCGCCGCCCCCGGATATCTCGTAGTCATGCCCGTCTCCGGCGCGCTCCACGGAGACGCGGTACATGGGCCCCTGGCCCTCGCCGGCCCTCATGACGTCTGCCTTGATCAGTGCGGCATAGCCATCCGTCGGATCGCGGCGGATCTGCGTGTCGCCGGCCATGGACTCGGCCGCGTCCTCGGCCGCTTCCCGTACCTCGTCCGTGTTCCAGGAACCCTCGTCGATGCTGCTCTGGACCTGGCAGCCACCGAAGGCGAACACCCCGGCGACCCCGAACGCGGCGACCCGCCCCAGCGCGAGAGCAGCGTCCGACGGTTGCCGCGGAGCGTGCGGCCGGGCCCGCCAGTACAGCCGGTACGGGCCGACCAGCGCGATGACGAGGAACGCGGCGGCTATGACGAACAAGAAGACGATGACGGCCATGCAGGGGCTCCCCGTGATCGCGCTGCATTCGCGCCCGGACAAGGGGGCAGATGCTACTCGCCCGAACCGGCACGACCCGGGTCTCGGTCGAGCCCCGGTATTTCGGCAGCTCGTCGCCGGCGAGGCTGAAACCGATACGGTGAGGAGGTCGGTGGCCGCCTGTCTCGGACGAAGCGGTCTGTAGAGACGGACTTGGGGAAATTCGTGAGCTTCGAACAGGAATGGGCCGAACTGCGCGCTGCCGCGGCCACGCGGAGCGCCATGCGGCTCAACAGTGTCCCGGCCGAGGGTGGCGGGGGCAGTTCCGGTGATCTGGTGGTCAATCGGGACGACCTCGGTCGTATCGGAAATGACGCCTATGACCTGCGGACAAAGGTGTCTCGGCAGGGCGACCACGCCCGCGCTGCCACCTTCGAAGCAGCGATCGCGCTGACCAACGGCAATTTCGCGAGTGGTTCGGCGGTGCTCAAGGTGCATGACCGCTGGAACACGCACCTGAAGACGCTGCTGGATTCACTTGCGCATATCTCGAATCATCTGGATTACACCAAGGCCCAGCACTCGAATGACGACGTGAAGATCCAGGGAGATCTGGCGCCGATCTCCGCGCTCTCGAAATACATGAAGTAGGGGGCGCGGGAACATGGGTACGCTCAAGTACGAGGACATAGTCGACGCCCCTGTGGTGAAGCTGAAGACCGCGGTCGACGACTGGTCGAAGATGGCGGGCGATCTGGACAGGCTCGCCACCGAGGCTCGCGACGGGATGCAGGCCAAGGCGGAGAAGGCCGACTGGGACGGCCTCAACGCCGGTGTCACGAAGGCGTTCATCGGCAAGACGGTCAAGGAGGTCGCGGACGCGGCGGCCGAGGCCAAGGGCGTGAAGCAGATCCTCGAAGAGGGTCACACCGCCATCAAGAAGGCCAAGGACGAGCTGATCAGCATCCGTGACCACGACGGGCCTGCGGCCGGGATCAAAGTTGACGGCAACGGCAAGGTCACCGCACGCCATCCGGTGGAGGACATGCCTCCCCAGCAGAAGGCGCACGACCCCGACTACCCCGCACTGGTGCAGCAGCAGAAGGAGAACATCGCCTCCTGGCAGAAGAAGATCGACCTGATCGTCGACAACTGCAACGACACCGACGTGTCCTTCAAGAACTCCCTCGAAGCCAACGTCACCGACCGCAAGGACTTCAACGCCCCGAAGTACACGAAGATGGACCAGGAGGAGGCCGCCCGGGCCGCCGACCTGGCTGCCAAGGGCCGCGACATCACGCACACCGAACTCCAGCAGCTCAACGAGCTGCTGGCGGACAACAGCAAGTCCGTGGAGTTCTCGAAGAACTTCTACGAGAAGCTCGGCCCGGAGAAGTCCCTCGCGTTCTTCGGCCAGCTCTCCACGGACACGTACGAATACGGCAAGCTCGACAAGGAGCGGCTCAAGGACGTCCAGGAGCTCCAGAAGAACCTGGGCCTCAACCTGGCCACCGCCTCCCACGACAAGGCGTTCTCCGACGAGTGGGGCCCCGAGCTCCGCAAGATGGGCACGGAACGCGTCCCGCTGGCCAAGTACGACTCCAACGGGCCGTTCGGCTACCAGCTGCTCGGCGGCATCATGCGGTACGGGAACTACGACAAGGCGTTCCTCAACCCGATCGCCGAGCACGTGGCGCAGCTGCACCAGAAGGACCCGTACATGTTCGCCGACAACAAGATGGTGAACAGTCCCTTCAAGAACCCGTTCAACCCGTCCGGTGTGAACGGGGCCGGCTACGACCCGGCGACGGCCATGCTGGAAGCGCTCGGCAACAGTCCGGACGCGGCGAAGCACTTCTTCAACGACCCGCCGACCGCGTACAACGAGGACGGTACGGTCAACCACGGTGCCACGGCCGATCTCGGCAAGAACGGCGACGATCCGATCAAGAACTACCTCGACTTCTTCGGGAACGAGAAGTGGGAGTCCTTCCCGGACGTCAACTCGCTTGACGAGAACGAGCTCAAGAACTCCCTCAACCAGATGCCCGACGCGTTGGGGCACGCCCTTGAGTCGGCCACGCTCGGCTACCCGGCGGGGCACCCGGACGAGGGCGTGGTGCGGGACGCCGACAACGCGGCAGTCATGCAGCAGGTCATGGAGAAGTACGGGGCGGACGCCGGCCTGCTCAAGGAGCAGGAGGCGATGTCCGACAGCCTGGGCACGATGGGCGCCGGCTACATCGACGACATCAACTGGGCGCTGGAGAAGAACGACCCGAACAGCCCCTTCGCCCCCGGTAAGAACCCGGAAGGGCACCTCGACTTCGCGGACACGGAGGACAGGAACGGCCGCAGCATCGCTCGCGGCTTCCTCAGCACCCTCGGCCAGCACCCGGACGCCTACGCGACCGTGTCGGCCGCGGAGCAGGTGTACAGCCGCAGCGTGCTGGAAGGGCAGGTGGGCCCCGACGGAAAGATCGACCAGGGTGCTGCCAGGGCGACCGTGCATGTGGGCGCCGAGGTGCAGGGCATGCTCGACCAGTCCAGGGCCGACCAGGTGGAGGCGACGAACCTCAAGACCCACGAGGACTACGAGAAGGCTGTCGCCAAGCGGGCGGGCTGGATCGAGTTCGGGGCCGCCGCGGGTGTGGCGGCGGGAGTCGCCTTCCTGCCCGCGACCGCGGCCGTGGGCACAGCCGCGGTCCTCATCCCGCTGGCGACCGACACTGCCAGTGGCGCTCTGGAGCAGGGCATCGGACAGATGGTCGGTGACATCTCCGACAACTCGGTGGACGAGCACAAGGAGAAGGTGGAGGAGCTCACCCGGGAGGAGAAGACCAAGGTCTACTCCTCTGGAGAGAGCCTGGCCGAGTCCCCGATGGAGGAGTTCATGAGGCAGAACGGCGTGGCCTCCGACAGCGAGTTCGGGCAGGACCTGAAGGAATCCATGAGGGTCGGTTACTCGACGGGCAACGACCGTGAGAACCAGCAGGGCAACGACCCGGAGACCGGCTGAGGCCGGTGGCCGGCCGAGGACACAGAAGGATGAAGATGGTGATCAGTCGTAGGGCCGTGCGCGGGGGATTCCTCGGCGTGGCCATGGCCGGCTCCCTGATTCTCGGAGGCACCGGCTGCGGGGGAGGGGACGACGAGGCCGCGAAGGACACCGACACGGCCGTGGCGGGGACACAGCTCTGCGGCGGCGGTGCCGTGTCCGCCGACGCGGCCGACGCCCTGAAGGTGATCACGGGTTCCTCGCGGTTCGAGGCGTCGGGCGCGAAGTCCACAGTCGCGAACGCCGCAGGGGAGCTGAGTGAGGGGTTCACGTCCTCCACCACCGGCGACGGGGACGTCTGCCGTATCTACGCTCCGGACGACGAGCTCCGGATCACCTGGCAGCTGTCCGGCAGCAGCGCGACGGACGATCCCGCCTCGAAGTTCACCGTGCTGAAGATGGGTGAGCGGGCCCTGACCGCGACGGACGGCGCGTACCTCCGGTTCGCCTGCCGGAGCGGAAAGCTGCCCGGCTCGGAACCGGCCCATATCGACATCGGCGTGGAGCGGGGCGGCATGCCCACGGAACCCGAGGGCGACCCCGATGCGCTGAAGGACGCCTACGCGACCGTGGCCCACTCCTTCTCTCTGGCCATGGCGAAGGAGCTGGGCTGCGAGAACGACGGAGGGTTGGAGGCCATGCCTTCACTGGACCCCGCGTGACCCGGTGCCCCTGGACACGGCAAGCCGTCGTTGCCAGAAATCGCTGACAGCCTTTGCGTTCTTCACATCGGTAGATCCGGTACTCGATGTGCATAGCCGCTGGAGCACGGACACGAAAAGGAAGTAGCCGGGGAGTGCAGAAGTGAAGTCGGAATTGAAGTACGCGGATATTGTCGATGCCCCTGTGGGGAAGCTGAAGACCGCGGTCGATGACTGGTCGAAGATGGCGGACGATCTGGAGAGGCTCGCCGTCGAGGCCCGTGACGGAATGAAGGCCAAGGCGGACAAGGCGGACTGGGGCGGCCTCAACGCAGGTGTCACCAAAGCGTTCATCGGCAAGACGGTGAAGGAGGTCGCGGACGCGGCGGCCGAGGCCAAGGGCGTGAAGTTGCTCCTGGAAGAGGGGCATGCGGCCATCAAGAAGGCCAAGGAAGACTTGATCAGCATCCGAGACCACGAAGCGCCGGCGGTCGGCTTGCATGTGAATGCCACAGGCAAGGTAAGTGTCCGGAACCCGGTGGAAGACATCCCTTTCGAGCAGCGTCACAATGACCCCGACTACCCAGAGCTCGTGCGGCGGGAGAAGGCGGCCCTCGTAGCTTGGTAGGCGAAGATCGACTTCATTGTCGACAACTGCAACGACACTGATGTGTCCTTCAAGAACTCTCTTGAGGCCAACGTCACCGACCGCAAGGACTTCAGCGCGCCGAAGTACTCGAAGATGGACCAGGAGGAGGCGGCCCGGGCCGCCGACCTGGCTGCCAAGGGTCGGGACATCACGCACACCGAACTCCAGTCGCTCAACGAGCTGCTGAAGGAAAACAGCAAGTCGATTGATTTTTCCAAGAACTTCTACGAGAAGCTCGGCCCCGAAAAAAAGTCGCTCGCGTTCTTCGGGCAGGTCTCGGAGACCACATACCCGTACGGGCAGGTCGACAAGGAGCGCCTCAAGGACGTCCGAGCGCTCCAGAAGAATCTGGGTCTCAACCTGGCCACAGCTTCGCAGGACAAGGCATTTACTGCCGAGTGGGGGCCAGAGATGCGCAAGCTGGGCACGGAGCGCATCCCAATGGCAAAGAATGACTACGGTGGGCCATTCGGGTACCAGCTGCTCGGCGGCATCATGCGGTACGGGAACTACGACGCGAAGTTCCTGAATCCGATTGCCGAACACGTTGCGCAGTTGCACCAGAAAGACCCGGACATGTTCGCCGAAAACAAGGTGGCTAACGCCCGCAATAACCCTTTCAATCCTTCAGGTGTGAACGGGGCCGGCTACGACCCGACCGTCTCCATGTTGGAGGCTCTCGGCAATAGTCCGGACGCGGCGAAGCACTTCTTCGCTGACGACCCGACTGCGTACAACGAAGACGGAACGATCAACCATGGGGCCACGGCCGACCTTGGAAAGAAGGACGGCGAGGCGATCGGTAACTACCTTGATTTCTTCGGGAACAAGAAGTGGGACAACTTCGCGGACGTCAACACAAACGGCTCGGACGAACTCAAGGATTCTCGAGGCTACATGCCTGATGCCCTGGGCCACGCCTTGGAAGCGGCGACCCTCGGCTACCCGGTCGGCGCCCCGGACGCGGGCGCGGTGCGGGTCGCGGACAATGTCGCTGTCATGGAACAGGTCATGCAGAAGTACGGCGAGGACGCCAAACTGCTCGAGGACCCCCGCGAGGGGATGGCCGACAGCCTGGGCGTCATGGGCGCCGGCTACATCGACGACATCAACTGGGCGCTGGACAAAAATGGGGATGACAGCGTCTTCGCCCCGGGGAGAAACCTCGACGGGCATATGGCTTTTTCCGACACCGAGGATGGCAACGGCCGGGGCATTGCAAGGAAGTTCCTGAGCGTTCTGGGCCACCATCCGGACGCCTACGCTTCGGTGAGTGCTGCCGAACAGCTGTATACGGGCAGCGTGTTGGAGGCGCAGGTGAATGCCGACGGCAGCATCGATACGGGGGATGTCCGAAGGGCAGTGAGGATCGGATCCGGCGTACAGGGCATCCTGGACCAGTCTCGTGCGGATCAGATCGAGGCGACAAACCTCAAGTCCCACGAGGATTTCGAGAAGGCGGCAGAAAAGCGCGCCGGATGGGTGGAATTCGGCAGCACTGCAGCACTCGGCGCCGGAGTGGCGACAGCCGCGTTCTTCCTGCCTGCCGCGCCGGTCATCGGCGCTGGGGCGCTCCTAGTGCCTATTTTCACCGACACAGCGACAGGAGCCGTCGAGCAGGTCATGGGAGATGTGCTGGGAGGCATGGGCGAGAAGGTGATCGATGAGAACAAGGAGGAGATGGACGACCTCACCGACGTCGAAAAGATGGCCGTGTACACCGCTGGAGAGGCGTACACGGAGACACCGGTCGACGATTTCCTTTCGCGCCATGAGGAAGCGATTGGGAGGTTGGACGCAGGGACTAAGGGCTCGTTGGAGGAGGACCTGCATCTATCCAGGATCACGGGCTACCACGACGGGAACCTTCGTGCGCGGGTCCAGGGCACCGGTCCCGAGGCCTGATCCGTGCCCACGCCTGCCGTCGTGGCGGGGGCGGAAGAAACCGAATGCGAGTCAAGGAAAGCGGGTGTGCGAGGGTGCGGCGGTTGCTGACGGCTGTGGGAGTGGTTTTGGTCCTGGGCGCCGGGAGCGTGGCATGCGCCTCTGGCGAGGAGGAGCACGCGCAGTTCGTCGGGGCCGATGAGGTGTGCGGCGGTCTGTTCGCCGGTCCGACGGCGACGATGCTCGAAAAGGTTACGGGGGAGAAGGTCTTCAACTGGGCGAACGAAAATGGCATGGAAAAGGTGGTGGCGGCCCTCAAAGAAGGCTATGCGTCCGGCCGTTCGTGGGCCGGGGGAGCGACCCTGTGTGAACCCGACCCGAAAGGTGGGGGTCTGGGTGACGAGGCTGGCATCTCGTTCTCCATGTACGCCCCGCAGGATGCGGAGGACGAGAGGCTCCCGTCCGGCGGCGATCTGTACACCATGGGTGTGCAGTCTTCGGTCAGGCGGGGTGGTGCATCGCTCTACTTTGAATGCGCGAGTCCGCAGTTGGAAGGTTCGGACAAGACGCCGCTCCGGATCCAGGGCGGTTTCGGGCGTGGGAAGAGCGACGCGCCTGATACGCGTGAGTACCGCAATATGAACATGACCATCCTCCACGCCATGGCGCTCAAGCTGGTGAAGGAACTCGACTGCCAGAACAACGGCGGTCTCCCGAAGACCCCCGTACTTACGCCGAAGTAGCGTTCCCGGAGCTCCCGACCGCGGGGGACTCCACGACGACATACGGAAAGCGGCCGCCCCCGCGCCATGGGGGCGGCCGTTCCCTTTCGGGTTCTCCCGCGTGGAGGCCGTGACCGGATTCGAACCGGTGTAACTCGAGTTGCAGTCGAGCCCCTGAACCTCTCGGGCACACGGCCGTGCGTTTGTTGATCTGCTGTCGACCGTACGGGCCCGCCGGGGCCGGGCCAAGGGCTCCGGGCGGGCCGCAACGTGAATGCCATGCCGCGTTCATGTTCGGGGCCCTGGCGAGGCGTTGGTCCTACGGCCAATGGACCACCCGGATTCCGCCCACCGACAGGGGTCACCGGGGGTGGTGGCCCTTACTCTGGGGCTCATGACTGCCCTGGAACCCAGTGACGCCGAGGTCACCGCCGCCATAGTCGAGACCTCCGTCGCCGATCCGGCGGAAGGCATCCTCGGGCGGACCTACCGGGCACTCAGCATCGGCATCGTCTCCGTCGTCCTGCTCATTGCCTTCGAGGCGACCGCCGTGGGTACGGCGATGCCGGTCGCGGCCCGTGAGCTGCAGGGCATCCCGCTCTACGCGTTCGCCTTCTCCGCGTACTTCACCACCAGCCTCTTCGCCATGGTGCTCTCCGGGCAGTGGGCCGACCGGCGCGGGCCGCTCGCCCCGCTCGCCACCGGGATCGGTGCCTTCGGGGCGGGGCTGCTGCTCTCCGGGACCGCGGCGAACATGTGGACGTTCATCCTGGGACGGGCCGTCCAGGGCATCGGCGGCGGGCTCGTCATCGTCGCGCTGTACGTCGTCATCGGGCGGGCCTACCCGGAGCGGATCCGGCCGGGCATCATGGCCGGCTTCTCGGCGGCCTGGATCGTGCCGTCCGTCGTCGGTCCGCTGGCCTCCGGGACCGTGACCGAGCACCTCGGGTGGCGCTGGGTCTTCGTCGGTATCCCGGTCCTCATCCTTCTGCCGCTGGGCCTCGCGCTGCCCGCGATCCGGCGGATGGCGGGTGGTGCCGCGGACGCGAAGGCCGCGGCGGAGCCCTTCGACCGGCGCCGCATCCGGCTCGCGCTCGGGATCTCGGCGGGCGCCGGGCTGCTCCAGTACGCGGGGCAGGAGCTGCGGTGGGCCTCTCTGGTCCCGGCGCTTGCCGGTGCCGCGCTGCTCGTCCCCGCCGTGCGCGGGCTGCTGCCCCGGGGGACCGTGCGGGCGGCCCGGGGACTGCCCGCCGTGATCCTGCTGCGGGGTATATCGGCCGGCTCGTTCATCGTCGCGGAGTCCTTCGTCCCGCTGATGCTCGTGACCCAGCGCGGCCTCTCCCCGACGCTGGCCGGCCTCTCCCTGGCCGCCGGGGGTCTGACCTGGGCGCTCGGCTCGTACGTCCTGGCCCGGCCCCGGCTGGAGCCCCACCGGGGGGCCCTGATGGTGGTGGGCATGGTGCTCGTGACACTGGCGATCCTCGCCGCGCCCGCTGTGCTGATCGAGGCGGTACCCGTGTGGACCCTGGCCGTGGTCTGGGGCGTCGGGTGCTTCGGCATGGGCATCGTGATCGCGTCGACGAGCGTGCTCCTGCTGAAGCTGTCGGCGCCGCACGAGGCGGGCGCCAACTCGGCCGCCCTCCAGATCTCGGACGGCCTGTCCAACGCGCTGCTGCTCGCCGCCGGTGGTGCCGCCTTCGCCGCGCTCGGCGGCGGCTCGGTGGGTGCGGCCGCCCATGGGGCCGTGGAAAGCGGTACAGCCACGGCGCATCCCGGGGCGTTCACGGTGGTGTTCCTACCGATGGCGGCGGTGGCGCTGGTGGGTGTGTGGGTGGCAACACGGGTGCATACGGACACTTAGCACCGCCTGGTACCACGCGGTACCATTCATCCATGGCTGGTCTGAATCTGAGGTTCACCGAGGAAGAGCTCGACGCCCTACGCGCGCGTGCTGAGGCAGAAGGGCGGAGTATGCAGTCTTTCGCCCACGATGCGGTGATCACCGCCATAAACGAACACTCGCGCCTCTTCAACGAGGCGGCGGATCATGTGCTGAAGGTCAGTGAGGAGCTGAACCGGAGGCTGGCCTGATGCAGTACCTGACCTTGCCCGAGCTGCTGAACCTCGCGGAACGGCTGGGGGCCGCCGAGGTACGTGACTACGGGCTGCTCGACTCGGCACTGGCGCGGCCGCAGGCGAGCGTGTTCGGCCAGGACGCTTACCCGGACGTGTGGCAGAAAGCTGCGGCGCTCATGGAGTCTCTGGCCCGCAATCATGCACTCGTCGACGGCAACAAGCGCATCGCTTGGTACGCGACCTGGGTTTTCCTCCACATGAACGGGCATCCGCTCGACGCGGGCTTCGATGTGGACGAGGGTGAGCGGTTCGTGCTGGACGCGTGCCAAGGAGCGCTGGACATGGCCAAGATCGCGGAGCAGTTGGCCGGCTTCGCCAGGTAGCCGTCTTCTGTGAAGCGGGTCTCAGCACAGCCGAGCCACGGCTGATTCGTACGAGGTCCCGCTCCCCCCGCCGGTAGGGTGGCCCGGTTGTCGTATCGGCAGCCGCCCACGTACCCGAGAGACCTGAACCGGAGACCGTGACTACTACCGCCTCCCACCACCTCTCACCCGCCTTTCCCGGCCGCGCCCCCTGGGGGACGGCCGGGAAGCTGCGCGCCTGGCAGCAGGGTGCCATGGAGAGGTACATCCAGGAGCAGCCGCGCGACTTCCTCGCGGTCGCGACCCCCGGCGCCGGAAAGACCACCTTCGCGCTGACCCTCGCCTCATGGCTGCTGCACCACCACGTGGTCCAGCAGATCACCGTCGTTGCACCCACCGAGCACCTCAAGAAGCAGTGGGCGGAGGCCGCCGCCCGCATAGGTATCAAGCTCGACCCGGACTACAGCGCCGGCCCCGTGAGCAAGGAGTACCACGGGGTCGCGATCACGTACGCCGGTGTCGGCGTGCGCCCCATGCTGCACCGCAACCGGTGCGAGCAGCGCAAGACGCTCGTGATCCTCGACGAGATCCACCACGCCGGTGACTCGAAGTCCTGGGGCGAGGCCTGCCAGGAGGCGTTCGACCCCGCTACACGGCGGCTCGCGCTCACGGGTACGCCCTTCCGGTCCGACACCAACCCGATCCCCTTCGTCGCGTACGAGGAGGGCAACGACGGCATCCGCCGCTCCTCGGCCGACTACACCTACGGCTACGGCAACGCCCTCGCCGACGGGGTCGTCCGCCCCGTGATCTTCCTCAGCTACAGCGGCAACATGCGCTGGCGCACCAAGGCCGGGGACGAGATCGCCGCCCGGCTCGGCGAGCCGATGACCAAGGACGCCATCGGGCAGGCCTGGCGCACCGCGCTCTCGCCCACCGGCGATTGGATCCCCAACGTGCTGTCCGCCGCGGACAAGCGGCTCACCGAGGTGCGCAAGGGGATTCCGGACGCGGGCGGGCTCGTCATCGCGACGGACCAGGAATCGGCGCGCGCGTACGCCAAGATCCTGAAGAAGGTGACGGGCGAGTCCCCGGCCGTGGTCCTCTCCGACGAGAAGGCGGCGTCGAAGAAGATCGACAAGTTCAGCGAGGACGAGTCGCGCTGGATGGTCGCGGTGCGCATGGTGTCGGAGGGCGTCGACGTCCCGCGCCTCGCGGTCGGCGTGTACGCCACGACCATCTCGACGCCGCTCTTCTTCGCCCAGGCCGTAGGCCGTTTCGTACGGTCGCGGCGCCGGGGCGAGACCGCCTCCGTCTTCGTGCCGACCATCCCGATGCTCCTCGACTTCGCGAACGAGATGGAGGTCGAGCGCGACCACGTGCTCGACAAGCCCAAGAAGGGCAGCGACGAGGAGAACCCGTTCGCCGAGGAGGACCAGCTCCTCGCCGACGCGGAGAAGCTCGAGGACGAGGAGACCGAGGAACAGCTGCCCTTCGAGGCCCTGGAGTCCGATGCGGTCTTCGACCGGGTGCTGTACGACGGCGCGGAATTCGGCATGCAGGCGCACCCGGGCAGCGAGGAGGAGCAGGACTACCTGGGCATCCCCGGCCTCCTCGAACCCGACCAGGTGCAGCTGCTGCTCCAGAAGCGGCAGACCCGGCAGATCGCGCACAGCAGGCAGAAGCCGGCGGAAGAGGCGGACCTGCTGGAGAAGGCGGCCGAGAACCGGCCCGTGGTCACGCACAAGAAGCTGCTGGAGCTGCGCAAGCAGCTCAACACGATGGTGTCGGCCTACACCCACCAGAGCGGCAAGCCGCACGGGGTGATCCACACCGAGCTGCGGAGGGTGTGCGGCGGCCCGCCCAGCGCGGAGGCGACGGCCGGGCAGATCCAGGACCGGATCAAGAAGGTCCAGGAGTGGGCCACCCGGATGCGGTGATTCCTGCTCCGAAGGCCCCGGCGCACGCGCGGCTTACGCCGCCCGTGTGCCGGGGCCGTGGCGTGATCGGGGCGGGCGGCTACGGCAGCCCGCCCACCCCGCCCGGGCGCCGGCGGGCGGTTCCGCGCGGGGCGCACGCCGTCCCCCGAGGGCGCGTGAGGGTACTGCGGGCGCCGTGGACGGGAATTGTTACGGCATTTATTTCACGGTGAGTTAACAATCGTTCACGCCTCATGTACGCAGCGTTGTCGGGGCGTCACCCGACTTGAACGCGCGTAGATGTTCGCGTTCCGGACGGTCCGCCGCTGACCGGCGGTTATGCCGTGCCGCTCCCGAGGGAGACCGGATTCTGGACGAGGGCTTCCGCTGAGCGGACCCTCTCGCTAATCTCCCCGAAACATGAACGCCCCGTGGCAGTGTGGCCGCGGAGCGCAGCCGGTGCCATGGCCAGTCGGCGGCCTCTCGGTGCGTCGCCGTGGGACCGGCGTCGGCATTCCGGAGAGACAACCGCCCCGCTCACCACGAGGGAGAGGGCGTCGTGACCGCGGAGACTTCTCAGACGCTCGACCGGGGACTGCGTGTCCTCAAACTGCTCGCCGATACCGATCACGGCCTGACCGTCACCGAGTTGTCGAACAAACTCGGCGTCAACCGCACCGTGGTCTACCGACTGCTCGCCACCCTGGAACAGCACGCGCTCGTCCGGCGTGATCTGGGCGGCCGGGCCCGAGTGGGCCTGGGCGTGCTACGCCTGGGCCGTCAGGTGCACCCGCTCGTCAGGGAGGCGGCACTGCCCGCGCTGCGCTCCCTGGCCGAGGACATAGGGGCCACCGCCCACCTCACGCTCGTCGACGGGTCGGACGCGCTCGCGGTCGCCGTGGTCGAGCCGACCTGGACCGACTACCACGTGGCCTACCGGGCCGGCTTCCGGCACGCCCTGGACAGGGGTGCCGCGGGCCGGGCGATCCTCACCGCCCGGCAGAAGACGGTCGACCACCCGGGCTACACCCTCACCCAGGGCGAGCTCGAAGCCGGTGCCTGCGGGGCGGCGGCGCCGCTGGTCGGGGTCTCGGGCGTGGAGGGCAGCGTGGGCGTGGTCATGCTCGCGGACGCCGTACCGGAACGGGTCGGGCCGAGGGTCCTCGACGCGGCTCGTGAGGTCGCGGACGCGCTGCGGTAGAACCGCCCGCTCCAGTGGATCGAGCGACCGCCCCGGTGGATCGAGCGACCGCCCCGGTGGCGCCGGGGCGGTCGGAGCCGGAGGCGAGCGGCGGATAGATTGGGCGGGTGGCCATTCGTCTCTCCCGCCCCCGCCTTCTCGCCCTCTGCGCGCTGCCCGTCCTCGCCCTGTTCGGTACGGCCGCGTTCGCGCCGCTGCCGTTCACCGTGGCGCAGCCCGGCACCACCGCGGACGTCCTCGGGGACGACAAGGGGACACCGGTCATCACGGTCAAGGGCGCGCCGACCCACCCCACCGACGGCAAACTGCTGATGACCACGATCCTCGCGACGTCGCCGACGGCCGACGTCGGCGTCGGGGACGTGGTGGACAGCTGGTTCAGGACGGACCGGGCGGTCATGCCCCGGGACTCCGTCTATCCGACCGGCGACTCCGAGAAGGAGATCGAGCAGCACAACCTCCAGGACATGGAGGAGTCGCAGAACGTCGCCGTCGACGCGGCCCTGAACTACCTGGACATGAAGCCCGGCTCGGTGGACGTCACCCTGCACCTCGCCGATGTCGGCGGTCCGAGCGCGGGCCTGTTCTTCTCCCTCGGCATCATCGACAAGCTCTCCGACAACGGCTCCGGAGGCAACCTGACCGGCGGCCGCACCATCGCCGGTACGGGGACGATCGAGGCCGACGGCACGGTCGGCGCGGTCGGTGGGGTCAGCCTCAAGACGCAGGCCGCCCGGCGGGACGGCGCGACCGTTTTTCTGGTGCCGAAGGCCGAGTGCAAGCAGGCGAAGGCCGAGCGGCCCGACGGGCTGCGGCTGATCTCCGTCACGACGCTGGAGAGCGCGGTGTCCTCGCTACGGGCACTGGACCAGGGGGGCAAGGTTCCGGGCTGCTGACCTGCGGCTCCGGACCCTCCATGGTGCGCCAGGCGGGGAAGACCAGCGGGCTCAGCGTCGCCAGGAAGTACACCCCGCCCATCGCCAGCAGCGCCCCCGTCGCGCCCATCCCCTCGACCAGCAGTCCCGCCGCCAGCCCGCCCACCGGCATGGCGAGCTCACAGCCCGCCGTGAGGGCCCCCGAGACCCGGCTGCGCAGCTCCTCGGGGACGCGTTCGTACGTCACCGTCGTCAGGATCGGGTTGAGCATGCCGCCCGCGATCCCGCCCAACGCCATCGTGACCGCGAGCGGCAGAGTGGTTCCGGTCAGTGCGGCGACCACGAATCTCGGGGCGCCGCACAGCACCACGCACACCGTGAAGACCGTCCGCCGCGAGAAGCGGTGCCCCACCGCCCCGTACAGCAGGGCGCCGGTCAGTCCGCCCGCCCCGAACAGCGCGGTCAGCAACCCCAGATCGGTCGCTCCGCCCAGCTCGCCCTCGGCGTGCACGGGCAGCAGGACGGCGTACCAGCCCTGGTCGGTGCCGTTCATGAACATCACCATGACGACGACGGCGAGCAGCAGCCGGTTGCCCAGCAGATAGGCGTAGCCCTCCCGCAGCTCTGCGCGGTAGGTGCGCAGTGACACGGGGGCAGCGGCCTTGCTCGGCTCGGCCGAGCGGATGCCTCGTACGCCCGCCGCGACCAGCAGGGCGGAGAGCGCGAACGTGGCGGCGTCCAGCAGGAGCACGGTCTCCGCGCCGGCGAAGGCGATCAGCACGCCCGCCAGTGCCGCGCCGACCATGCGGGCGCCGCGCGACACCGCGTCGAAGAGGCTGGCGGCGCGCGCGAGCGTGGTGCCCGCGTGCTCGGCGAGGTCGGGGACCAGGACGTAGCGCGCGGTGTTCCCGGGCGTGTGGGCCAGCCCGTTCAGCGCCATCAGCGCGCACAGCATCCAGAAGTGGAGCGCTCCCGCGTGGTGCAGCAGCGGAACCGTGGCGACGGCGGCGCCGCAGACCGCGTCGGAGGCGACGGAGACCCGGCGCCGGCCGATCCGGTCGATGACGGGGCCGCCGATCAGGGCGGCGACGACGATCGGCAGGGTCGCGCAGAAGGCGACGACACCGGCCCGGCCGGCGCTTCCCGTGGTCTCCAGGACGAACCACGGGACGCCGATGAGGGTGAGTGAAGTGCCCGCAGTGGAGATCGAGTTGGCCGTCAGGACCGCGGCGAGCGGCGCGCGGTCCCGCGTCTGTTTCCCCCCGCCCACCGTCAGGCCGCTCGCGCGGCGCGGGCCGGGGGAGGCGTGCTCTGCGCCAGCCGGAGGCCCAGCTCGACCATGGTCCAGCCCATCCGGTGGCGCAGTCCGGGGCGTACGGGGGAGAACTCCGCCGCCTCACGGTGGAGTTCGGCGGCACGGTAGGTGTGCAGCAGGAAGTGGATGTCGCTGTGCATGACGGTGATCCCCTCAGTCGGTGGGACGCGGGAACATGTGCAGGTGGGTGCGGACGACGGCCGACCCCTCGGTGCCGTCGGGGACACGGTCCTGGTAGCTGTTCATGAGCTCCTGCACCTTCTCCGCGAGCTCCAGGGAGAGTTCAGGGGTGAGTCGCAGCTTGAAGTCGCTGATGTCGAAGGCGCGGCGCCACTCCTCGGGCCATTCGTGCATCGTCCCGAGCCAGGTGTTCAAGTCCTGGGCGTGGCGGCCGGCGACCTCGTGGAGCACGAGCCCGACAGCGCCACGTACCTCGGCGTCCGGGTGCTCCAGGAAGGTGCTCGCGTTGAGGGTGTTGCCCGTGTGGACGGCCTTCCACCACCGCTCGCGCCCCTTGCCGCGCTCCGGGTCGTCCTCGACGAAGCCGTACGTCGCGAGCTGGCGCAGGTGGTAGCTGGTGGCCCCGCTGGACTCGCCGAGCCGGTCGGCGAGTCCGGAGGCTGTCGCGGGGCCGAACTCCCTCAGGGTGTTCAGCAGCCGGATCCTCAGCGGGTGGGCGAGACCACGCAGGGTGCGGGCATCGACGTGGTGGATCTTCGGGTCATCGGCATAGGGCGTCGGGTGGCGCTCCGGCTCGTTCGGTGACATGCCATGACCATAGAGTTGCAAAGACTGCTTTGCAACGCGTTTTTTGCAACGACTTCTTTGGAAGTCCCCGTTCCGCTCAGCCCTCCTTGATGAATCCTTCCTTCACCAGCCAGTCCTTCGCGACCTCGTGCGGGTCCTGGCCGTCCACATCCACCTTGGAGTTCAGCTCCTGTGCGAGCTGCGTCGTCAGCTTCTTCGTGATCGGCGCCAGCAGCTCGGCGATCTCGGGGTACTTGTCGAGGGTCGCCGTGTGGATGAGGGGAGCGGCGTTGTAGTTGGGGAAGAACTGCCTGTCGTCCTCCAGGACGTCGAGGTTCATCGCCTTGATCCGGCCGTCCGTGGTGTACACCTCGCCGAGCAGGCAGGAATCGGACTTCACCTGCGTGTAGATGATCCCCGCGTCCATCTTCTTGATGCTCGATGCGGGCAGCTTCATCCCGTACTTCTTCTGCATGCCGGGCAGCCCGTCGTCACGCGAGGCGAACTCGTTCTCCACGCAGACCGTCACGGCCTTCGGGTCCTTCTTGGCGAGCGCCGCCACGTCCGAGAGCGTCTTCAGCTTGTACTTGGCGTTGTTCTTCTTGCTGATGGCCAGGGCGTACGTGTTGTCGAGGGTGGCCGGCGGCAGCCAGGTCACCCCGTTGCCGATGTCCTCGTCGCGCACCGCCTTCCACTGCTTCTGCGGGTCGACGATCGGTTCGGCATGGCCCAGGTAGGTGATCCACGCCGTGCCGGTGTAGTCGTAGAGCGCGTCGGCGTCGCCCTTGACGACCGCTTCACGCGCGCTGATCGACCCGGGCAGGTTCGTCCGGTCCAGGACCTCGGCGCCGGCCGCCTTGAAGACCAGCCCCATGATCTGGCCGAGGACGATGTTCTCGCTGAAGTTCTTCGAGGTCACTGTCAGGGACGCGCCCTTGAGGGGCTGCCCCTGCCCGACCGATCCCGGTTCCACCTCGTCCACCAGCGGTGATCCGCTCTTCAGCCCGCACCCCGTGAGCAGGAGGGCGAGCGCGGCCGCCGATGCCAGGCCCGTACGTACCCTCACGCTTCCTCCAGTCCGCGCGGCGTCAGCCACAGTTCGACCAGCGACGCCAGCCAGTCCACCAGCAGTGCCAGCACCACCGTCAGTACGGAACCGAGCACCAGCACGGGCATGCGCTGGGTCTGGATCCCTGAGGTGATGAGGTCGCCGAGTCCTCCGCCACCGCCGAAGGTGGCGAGGGTCGCCGTGCCCACGTTGAGCACCAGGGCGGTGCGTACGCCCGCCAGGATCAGCGGGACGGCGAGCGGCAGCTCGACCTTGGTGAGCGTGCCCATGGCGGACATGCCGATGCCCTTGGAAGCCTCCACCAGGGTCGGCTCGATCTGGTTCAGTCCCGCCACCGTGTTGGAGAGCACCGGCAGGACCGCGTAGATCACCATGCCGGTGATGGCCGTCGACGGTCCGATGCCCAGCCAGATCACCAGCAGGGCCAGAAGCCCGATCGCGGGTGTGGCCTGGCCGATGTTCGCGAGGGTCGTGACGCCCGGGGCGGCCTTCTTGAGGCCGCGCCGGGTCAGCGCGATACCTAGCGGGAGCGCGATGATCAGCACCCAGAAGGTGGAGATCGCGGTCAGTCTGACGTGCTGCCACCAGCGGACCTGCACGTTGTCGCCGGCCAGCGAGTTCTCCGCGATCGAGTCGAGGTCGATGTTGGAGATCCACAGATACGTCGCCACGAGGACGACGGCGCAGACGGCCGGCACCAGCACGAGCTTCTTCCAGGTGATCCTCCGCGCCGGACCCGAGGACGGCGGGGTGGGCTCCGTCTCCTCGTCACGGAAGGCATGGCCCTGGACGTCGTGCTCGCCGGGTGGCCGTGCGTCCTTCGGGGATGCTTGACGGCTGGGGGTCATAGCCCGCTGCCACCGCCTTCGAGCTCCTGTTCCGTCTGATGGGACCGGGACTCCTCCAGGTCGTGCCGGTGCTCCATCGCGGCGAGCCGGTCGGCCTCCAGGAGCTCCTGCACGGAGTTCAGCAGCGTGTGCATGTCGACCACGCCGATGAACTCACCGCGCCGCCCCGTCACCGCGACCCGCCCGCCGCTGTCGGTCAGCACCGCCTCCAGCGCGTCGTGCAGCGTCGCGTCCCGGGTGACGGTGTCGTGAACCAGCTGCCCGGCCCTGGCGAGCGAGCCCTTGGCCCGCATCAGGTCGCCGCGCCGCAGCCACTTGTACGGACGGTTGCGGCGGTCCAGCATCAGCAGCTCGTTGTGCTGGCCCTCGCGCAGCTTGTTGAAGATCGACTGGAGGGGGTCCTCGACGGTCACCGTGGGGAAGTCGGCGATCCCCACGTCCCGCACGCGGGTGAGGTTGAGCCGCTTCAGGGCCGCGCCCGCCCCCACGAACCCCGAGACGAAGTCGTCCGTCGGGTTGGTCAGGATGGCCTCGGGGGTGTCGAACTGCGCGATGTGCGACCGCTCCCGCAGCACCGCGATCCGGTCGCCCAGCTTGATGGCCTCGTCGAAGTCGTGGGTGACGAAGACGATCGTCTTGTGCAGCTCGTGCTGGAGCCGGATCAGCTCGTCCTGGAGGTGATCGCGGGTGATCGGGTCGACCGCCCCGAACGGCTCGTCCATCAGCAGCACCGGCGGGTCCGCGGCCAGCGCCCGGGCCACGCCCACACGCTGCTGCTGGCCGCCGGAGAGCTGGCGCGGATACCGCCCGTGGAACTCCCGGGGGTCGAGACCGACCAGGTCGAGCATCTCCTCGACCCGGTCCTTCACCCCGGACTTCGACCAGCCCGTCATCTTCGGCACGAGGGCGATGTTCTCCGCGACCGTCATGTGCGGGAAGAGACCGGAGGACTGGATGGCGTAGCCGATCTTGCGGCGCAGCTTCACCGGGTCCATGTCGGTGACGTCCTCGTCGTTGATCCTGATCCGCCCGGACGTCGGCTCGATCAGACGGTTGATCATCTTCAGCGTGGTGGACTTCCCGCAGCCCGAGGGGCCCACGAGAATCACGGTCTCACCGGCCTTGATGTCCATGGACACGTTGTCCACGGCGGGATTGGGGTTCCCGGGGTAGGACTTGCTGAGGTTCTCCAGCTGGATCGTCGCGCCCGAGGTGGGCGGGCGGGGCGGGGCCGACTCCGTCGACCCGGTGGCGGTCTCAGGCACGGATCCCCCTAGGGATGGTGAGCCGCCCGAGCAGTACGTACGCGGCGTCGAAGAGCAGGGCGAGGATGACGATGCCGATCGTGCCGGCGAGGACCTGATTGATGGCGTTGGCGCTTCCGAGTGAGGCGAGTCCGCGGAAGATCTCGTTGCCGAGACCGGGACCCGAGGCGTACGCGGCGATGGCGGCGATGCCCATCAGCATCTGGGTGGCGACCCTGATGCCGGTGAGGATGGGCGGCCACGCGAGCGGCAGCTCCACCTTGAGCAGCCGCCTCGTGCGGGACATCCCGATGCCCTTCGCCGCGTCGACGAGGGAGGGGTCGACCCCGCGCAGGCCGACGATGCAGTTGCGGACGATGGGCAGCAGCCCGTACAGGGTCAGGATGATCACGGTGGGCGGGACCCCGAGGCCGACGAGCGGGATCAGCAGGCCGATCGCGGCGAGGGACGGGATGGTGAGGATCGCAGAGGTGGAGGTGACCGCCAAGGCACCGCCCCAGCCGCTGCGGTAACTGACGACACCGATCAGGACGCCGAGGACGGTGGCGATGACCATGCACTGGAAGACGGCGCTGACGTGCTGGAACGCGTCCGTGAGCAACTGTTGGTGCCTCGTGCTCAAATACTCCCAGAAGTTCACATGTTGCTCCCTCGCCTCAGTCGCTGTCCTGTGCAGCCTGCTCAATCAGCGGGATAATACGCAGGGGCACCGGATTTTCCATGACGATCGCCGTGGAGGCCCGGACGATGCCATCAAAGCCGAGGACCAGGTCGATCACCCGTTGGAGATCGGCGTTCGAGCGGGCCACGAGCCGGCAGAGCATGTCCCCGTGGCCGGTCGTCGTGTGCAGTTCCAGCACCTCCGGCACGCTGATCAAATGGGCCCGTACGTCGGCGCCTTGGCCCTGCTTGATCTCCAGCGTGGCGAACGCGGTGACGGGGTAGCCGAGCGCCGCCGGGTCCACGTCAGGGCCGAAGCCGCGGAGGACGCCATTGGACTGAAGACGGTCCAGCCTCGCCTGCACCGTCCCGCGCGCCACCCCGAGCCGCCGCGACGCCTCAAGTACGCCGATACGGGGCTCACGGGCCAGCAGCACGATGAGCCGGCCGTCCAGTCGATCGATCGCCATGATCCGCCTTCCGATGGTCAGCCTGTACGGACAGCCCGCCCATCCTGGCGTCCGGGTGTACAGATTGACCAGTGGATCCGCGAACTGTTGCGCACCTTGCGGAGCGGCGGGAACCTTCGGACATGACTGAGACTGTGCACACCACCCCCGACACCGCCCGGCAGGCCGATCCCTTCCCGGTCAAGGGAATGGACGCGGTGGTCTTCGCTGTGGGCAACGCCAAGCAGGCGGCGCACTACTACTCGACCGCTTTCGGCATGAAGCTCGTCGCCTACTCCGGACCGGAGAACGGCAGCCGCGAGACCGCGAGTTACGTCCTGACCAACGGCTCCGCCCGCTTCGTCCTCACCTCCGTCATCAAGGCGTCCACCGAATGGGGCACCTTCCTCAGCGACCATGTGCACGCCCACGGCGACGGCGTGGTGGACCTCGCCATCGAGGTCCCCGACGCCCGCGCGGCCTACGCGTACGCCGTCGAGCACGGCGCGCGGGGCATCACCGAGCCGCACGAGGTCAAGGACGAGCACGGCACGGTCGTCCTGGCCGCCATCGCGACGTACGGGAAGACCCGCCACACGCTGGTCGAGCGCGGCGGCTACGACGGGCCGTACCTCCCCGGCTACACGGCCGCGGACCCGGTCGTCGAGCCGGCCGACAGGAGGACCTTCCAGGCCATCGACCACTGCGTCGGCAACGTCGAGCTCGGCCGGATGAACGAGTGGGTGACCTTCTACAACAACGTCATGGGCTTCACCAACATGAAGGAGTTCGTCGGCGACGACATCGCCACCGAGTACTCCGCGCTGATGTCGAAGGTCGTCGCCGACGGCACGCTGAAGGTCAAGTTCCCCATCAACGAGCCCGCGATCGCGAAGAAGAAGTCGCAGATCGACGAGTACCTGGAGTTCTACGGCGGCGCGGGCGTCCAGCACATCGCACTCGCCACGAACGACATCGTCGCGTCAGTGAAGGCGATGCGGGCGGCCGGCGTGCAGTTCCTGGACACCCCGGACTCGTACTACGACACCCTGGGGGAGTGGGCGGGCGAGACCCGCGTGCCCGTGGAGACGCTGCGCGAGCTGAAGATCCTCGTCGACCGCGACGAGGACGGCTACCTGCTGCAGATCTTCACCAAGCCGGTCCAGGACCGCCCGACGGTCTTCTTCGAGATGATCGAGCGGCACGGCTCGATGGGCTTCGGCAAGGGCAACTTCAAGGCCCTGTTCGAGGCGATCGAGCGCGAGCAGGAGAAGCGCGGCAACCTGTAGCCACAGAGCGGAAGGGGCCCTTCTCCCAGCCGGGAGAAGGGCCCCTTCCGCATGCGGTTACGGGGTCGCCGTGGCCGCGCCGGGCTTCGCCCTCGGAGCGGCCGAGGCGGAAGCCGACGGTGCGGGCTCCGGCCGGGCCGCCTCCCCGGCGCCCTTCGCTGCGTCCCTCCCTGTCGCCTTGCCGGCCTCCGGCGAGGCCTCCGCCGAGGCCTCCGCCGAGGGCTCCGTCCGGGGCTCGTTCCCGGCCCCCTCCGGCTTCCCGGGCTCCTGCGCGGGCTCCGGTCCGGGCGGCTGCGCCGCCGCGGGGCCGCCCGCCGCCGGCTCACCCAGCGCGTCCAGGGCCTCCCGCGCCAGCGGGGCGGCCAGGGGCGAGAAGTCCGGGTCCGTGCGGAGGGCCTCCTCCAGATGGCCGCGGGCCGGGCCGTCCTGGCCGAGCGCGCTCTCGATCATCCCCAGGTGGTAGGCGTACGAGGCGTCCCGTACGCCGGTCTCCACCGCCCGCTCCGCGTACTGCATGGCCTCCTCGCTCCGGCCCGCCCGGTGCAGCGACCAGGCCAGGGTGTCCGACACCGCCGCACTGCGGCGCTGCGCCGCCCACTCGGTGCGCATCAGCTCCACCGCCGCCTCCGGGTCACCGTGGTCGGCCTCGAAGCGGGCCTCGGTCAGGGACTCGTCGACCCCGGCCGTTCTCGCCCGCGTGAGGAGGTCGCGGAGCTTCGCGTGCTGGGTGCGCGCGTCGCCGTCCAGGTCCAGGGACTCGTACAGCTCGGCCAGTTCGAGCACGTACTCGGGGCGGGGGAGCTTCGTCGTCACCGTCCGGTAGTCCGCCAGCGCCTCGTCCGTGCGGTCCAGGGCCGCCAGGGCGCGGGCCCGGCCCGCGCGGGAGGCGAGGTGGCCGCGGTCGGTGCGCAGGGCGGCGTCGTAGTGCGCTAGGGCCTCCGCAGGCTCCCCGCGCTCACCGGCGAGGTCTCCGAGGCGGTGCAGGGCCGCCGCCTTCGCGGCGGGCGTGCCGGCGCGGTCCGCCGCCTCCTGGGCGGTGGCCAGAGCGTCCTCGCGCCAGCCCTGGTTGCGGTACATGTCGGACGTCCTGGCCAGGGCGGGGGCGCCCTTGCGGAGGGTGCCGAACTTCTCGGTGGCCTTGGCCGCCGCCGCGTACTCGCCGAGGCCGTTGTAGGCGTCGATCAGCACCGGGTACGCCGTCCAGTCCTTCGGCTGCCGCGCGCGGACCGTCTCGCCCCACTTCTTCGCGGCGAGGAAGTCGTTACGGGCATTGGCGAGCGTCCCGAGACCCACCCAGGCCTGCACGTTCCCGCGCTCACCCGGCTGTGCGGCCAGAGAACGCTGGAGGGCCTGCTCGGCCCGGGCGTAGTACGCCGTGTCCGCGGACCGCCGGCCCCACTCCACGTAGGCCGTGCCGAGCACCGCCCAGGACGGGGCGTCCGCGGGGTGCGTCTCCACCCACTTCTGCCGGTCGCCGATGAGAGCCGTCAGGTCGGACAGGGACGCCGGGGACCCCGCCGCCGCCGCGGCCTCGGCCCGGGCCACGGGCCCCGGCGTCGGCGGTGCGGCCACCTCGTCGCCGTCCGGTACGGCGATCACCGCACCGGCCACGAGCACGGCTCCCGCCACCGCGCCGAACGCCGCCCTGCGCAGCGTGGTGCGCATCGGCGCGGGGGGCGGGGGGACGGCCGTCGCACCCTGGGGCGGCAGGGTGGAGGGGAGCGGCTCCGGATTCTGCTGCGGCTTGACATCCATGGCCATCACTCTGCGTCAGTATGAAGATCGCATCGCGCTCCGCGAAGGGTGACGCAGACGGGTTCACACCATTGGCCCCGGGTGCCACGCTTGGATCATGGACCCTCTCCTCGAACAACTGCGCGCAGGTCTCCCTGCCGAGGCGCTGATCACGGACCCGGACGTCACCGCCTCGTACGCCCACGACATGGCGAGCTTCTGCGACGCCGGCGCCCCCGCCGTCGTGGTGCTCCCGCGCACGGTCGAGGAGGTCCAGCACGTCATGAGGACCGCCACCGCCCTGCGGGTCCCCGTCGTCCCCCAGGGCGCGAGGACCGGACTGTCGGGTGCGGCCAACGCCTCCGACGGCTGCATCGTGCTCTCCCTGGTGAAGATGGACCGGATCCTGGAGATCAGTCCGGTGGACCGGATCGCGGTCGTCGAGCCGGGCGTCGTCAACGCCACGCTGTCCCGTGCCGTCAACGAGCACGGGCTGTACTACCCGCCGGATCCGTCGAGCTGGGAGATGTGCACGATCGGCGGCAACATCGGTACCGCGTCCGGGGGGCTGTGCTGCGTGAAGTACGGCGTCACCGCCGAATACGTCCTGGGCCTCGAGGTCGTCCTGGCCGACGGACGGCTGCTGAACACCGGACGCCGCACCGCGAAGGGTGTCGCCGGATACGACCTCACCCGGCTCTTCGTCGGTTCGGAGGGCAGCCTCGGCATCGTCGTGAAGGCCGTCCTCGCGCTGCGGCCCCAGCCGCCGCAGCAGCTCGTGCTCGCCGCCGAGTTCCCGTCGGCGGCGGCGGCCTGCGACGCGGTGTGCCGGATCATGGAGCGGGGGCACACTCCGTCACTCCTCGAACTGATGGACCGTACGACTGTGCGTGCCGTCAACGCGATGGCCTCCATGGGCCTCCCCGAGACCACCGAGGCGCTGCTGCTCTGCGCCTTCGACACGCCCGACCCGGCGGCCGACCTCGCCGCCGTCGGGGAACTCTGCACAGCGGCCGGGGCCACCGACGTCGTGCCCGCCGATGACGCGGCCGAGTCCGAACTCCTGCTCCAGGCCCGCAGGCTGTCCCTCCCCGCCCTGGAGACCGTCAAGTCCGCCACGATGATCGACGACGTGTGCGTGCCGCGCTCGCAGCTCGGCGCGATGATCGAGGGCACCGCCGCCATCGCCGAGAAGTTCGGGCTCACCATCGGTGTGTGCGCCCACGCGGGCGACGGCAACACCCACCCCGTCGTCTGCTTCGACCACACCGACGCCGACGAGTCCCGCAGGGCCCGCGAGTCCTTCGACGAGATCATGGCGCTGGGCCTCGAACTGGGCGGCACCATCACCGGCGAACACGGGGTCGGCGTCCTGAAGAAGGAGTGGCTCGCCCGCGAACTGGGTGAGGTCGGGGTCGAGTTGCAGCGCGGCATCAAGGCCGCCTTCGACCCGCTCGGGCTGCTCAACCCCGGCAAGCTGTTCTGACGACCGCCCACGCCGACGCTCAGGCCTCCCCGTCCTGAGGCTCGTCCTGGGACCAGGGGTCGCTCAGCCACAGGTCGTCCGCCGGCAGCGGGGTGAGCAGCTCGGCGAGGGCTCCGTCCAGTCCGAGCAGCGAACTCTCGGTCCCCGGCGGGACCACCCGCAGGGTGCGCTCCACCCACGCGGACACGGCGACCGACGGCACCTCCAGGAGGGCGTTGCCGTCGGGTGAGGTGAGCGCGACGCAGACGACGCCCCGGTCCTCGACCCTGGTCGGCCAGATCCGTACGTCCCCGTGCCCGCACGGCCGGAACACGCCCTCCACCAGCAGCTCGCGGGCGAACGTCCAGTGCACGGGCGACTCGGAGCCGATGTGGAAGGTGATGTGCACGGCGTACGGGTCGTCGGTGAAGTAGGACAGTCGCGCGGGTACGGGGACGGACCGCTCGGGCGACAGGACCAGCTTCACTTCCAGTTCGCGTTCCACGGCGTTCTGCATGAGGGTGCACGACCTTCCGATGCTCGTAGGGCCCGGTCCCTTGACCGGTCCGCACAAGGAGAGAGCGCCCTCACGGACGTCTATGACGCGACTTCCCAGAAAAACTTCCCTGGACCCTGAAAGTGGTCCAAACGACAGGACAGGCCCGGGGGTGCTCGACGGTCTGATAGATGTGGACCCTTGTATTGAGGTCGGCCACCCCCGACGGCCGGCCGGCCTGAGGCCTCGAAGAGATACGGGACCACGGTGATGAGCGCCCCAACCCCGGCACCCGGTGACGAAAGCCCCCGCGATGGGTACTACCCAGACCCGTCCATTCCCGGATACGTCCGGTACTGGAACGGCGCTTCGTGGGTCCCCGGCACCAGCCGGCCCGCGCCCCAGCAGGGCGAGACGACTCCGGCGGCGCCGCCCGCCCCGACGGCCGAGGCCGTCCCGCAGCGGCCGGCCCCGGTGGACGAGACCGGGCCGATGTACCTCGACGAGGCCGACGCCTCGGACGCACCCGGCGGGGACGCCGGGGCAGGCACGGGTGAGGCGGACGTCGCCCCCGGCCGGCCCAGGCCGGCGACCGCCTGGCAGGCGGACACCTCCCGGCAGACCGGCTTCGGCGGCGAACGCGACCACCGCGTCTCCTGGGGCGGCCCGGACCCGCGTACGCCCGAGGCGCACACGCCCGAAGCGGGGACGCGGACGCCACCCGCCGCTCCCGCCCGTGAGACCCCGCCGGACGCGCCCGCCGACCGCGCGCCCGCCGACCCCCGCCGGCCCGGCACCCCGGACCCGACGCGCGGCGCCCTGCCCGGCATGCGGGACGGCAACGACGAGGTGAGCGACGGCACCGTCGCCATCCGCGTCGACCGGCCCGGCAGCGGCGACGCCAACCGCCGCCCGCCGACCGACGGCACGGTCACGATCCGCGCGGTGGGGTCCGGCGGCCGTCCCCCACGACCGCGCGAGGAGGGCCCCGCCCCCGCCGAGGGCACGATGACGATCCGCGCCGTGCCGCCCGGCTCCACCCAGCAGCCGCCCGCTCCCGCACCGGCGCCCACCCCGCCGCAGGAGCCCGCACCGGCGCCCACCCCGCCGCATGCTCAGGCGCCGCTGAACACGCCCCTGACCCCGGGCCCCGGCGGCGGTTCCGCTTCCTGGGCGCAGCAGGTCCACCAGCTCGCCCAGCCCGAGCAGGCGGCCCGCCCGCAGCAGCCGCGGCCCCAGCAGCAGAGCCCGATGCCCGTGCGGCAACAGGGCGCAGGGCCCGAGCAGCAGCAGCCTGTCGTGCCCTGGAAGCCCCCGGTCGAGGACCCCTTCCAGCAGCTCGTCCGCTCCCAGGCCTCGGCCAGGCCCGCCGGTCTCGGCAAGCGGCTGGCCGCCCGGATCATCGACACGGTCGTCCTCGGGGTGTTCGTCGGCGCGGCCGGCTTCCCGCTGGTCACTCGGGCGACGGACCACATCGACCAGAAGATCGAAGCGGCGAAGCTCTCCGGAGAGACGGTCACCGTCTGGCTCCTGGACTCGACCACGGCCGGGCTGTTCGGAGGGGTCCTCGCCGCGTTCCTCGTCCTCGGCGTCGTCCTGGAAGCCGTGCCCACCGCCAAGTGGGGCCGCACGCTGGGCAAGAAGCTGTGCGGTCTCGAGGTGCGGGACATCGAGTCCCACGACGCCCCGGCCCTGGGCGCCGCACTGCGCCGCTGGCTGGTGTACGGGGTGCTGGGCCTGGTCGTCGTCGGGGTGGTCAATGTGCTCTGGTGTCTGATCGACCGCCCGTGGCGCCAGTGCTGGCACGACAAGGCGGCCCGTACGTTCGTCGCGGGCTGAGGGAGCTCGGGGGAGCCCCGGATCCCGCTCGTCCGCCCAGCCCTTCCTTCTACGCCCTCAGGAGCCCTTGGTGGAGGATCTCGCGAATGCCGTCGAGTCGATGGAGCAGCTCGTCGTGGGCTGGCGTGAGCTGGTGCTCGACCGGGACGCGGCCGCGGACGTGCGTGACCTCCCGGGCATCGCCGTACGGTGGGCCGACTCCCGGTTCGCCTTCTGGAACTGCGTCACCCTGACCGGCGTCGGCGCGGACCCGGACCTCGTGCGGCAACGGCTGAGCGAGGCGGCGGAGATCATGCGCGCCAAGGAGCGGCCGGGGTTCCTGTGGGTCTTCGAGGACCTCCTGACCGGCGAGGCGCGCGAGGCGCTCGGGACGGCAGCCGCGGAGGCGGGCCTCGAACACGCCTTCCCCGGCACCGGCATGGCCGGAGATCTGCTGCCCCTTCCAGAACCGGCCCACCGCGACCTGACGTTCGTACGCGTGACCACCGACGAACACCTGCTGGCCTACGCCGACCTCAACTCCCAGGCCTACGGCTTCCCCCTGGAGGACGGCCGCGACGGCCTCGTCGGCTCCGTGCTGTGGAGGGACCGGGTTCACGCCTACCTGGGCATGCGGGACGGCGTGCCGGTGACGTGCGCGGCGACGGTGGGGGTGGCTGGCCGTCTCTTCGTCGTGCTCGTCGCCACGGCCCCGGCGTGGGAGCGCAACGGCTACGGCGAAGCCGTGACGCGCAAGGCACTGTACGAGGGAGGGCGGGCCACCGGCCTGACCCGTGCGACCCTGCACGCGACCGCCGCCGGCGCGCCCGTGTACCCCCGCATCGGTTTCGAACCGAACTCCCCGATGGCCTTCTACGCCCTGAAGAACCCGGCCTGACTCCCACGGGGCAGCGGGCCGGGAGTGGCCCCGTACGCCCGTGTGCTGACGCCCCGTCCCCCGAAGGGACCCCAGCCGTTGCGGGCCTTCGCGGGCCGGGGTGCACTGCCCCCATGAGTAACGAACCACCGCCTCCGCCGCCGCCCGAGGACGACCCCTTCTCGAAGCGGCCGCCGCAGGGGCCTCCGCCCCCGTCGAGCGGGTCGCCGTACGACAGCGGGCCGCCTCCGCCCCCGCCGCCGCACGACCCGTACGGCGGCGGTGGTCCCTACGGTGGCGGTGGTCCCTACGGTGGCGCGGATCCGCTGGCCGGCATGCCGCCGCTCGCCGAACCGGGCAGGCGGATCCTGGCGCGGTTGATCGACTTCCTCATCATCTCGATCCCGCTGTACCTGATCTCGCTGCCCTTCGGTGGCGCGGTCGACGTCTCCTCGGACGACGGCAACGACGACTTCGGCAACGCCATCGGCAACACCTACACCGGTCATCAGCTGGTGTGGTCGCTGATCGGCCTGGTGGTCTACGTCGCGTACGACACGTACTTCACCCACAAGGACGGCCGGACGCCCGGCAAGCGGCTGCTGAAGATGCGCGTCGCGATGCTCAACGACGGCTCGGTCCCCGACACGAGCTCCTCGCTGATGCGGGCCGTCGTGCTCTGGCTGCCCGCTCTGCTGTGCTGCCCGTGTCTCTGGTGGCTCATCAACATCGTGCTGATGTTCACGGACAAGCCCTACCGGCAGGGTCTGCAGGACAAGGCGGGCAAGACCGTGGTCGTCACCGCGACCTGAGTTCTCAGCGGTGCAGCGAGTGCTCCCCGATGTGCTCCCGCTGGGCGGCGGCGATCTCGATGTCCTCGATCGTGCGGTGCGTGCGGGCGGTGGTGGGAGGTGCCGTCGCCCGCCGGGCAGCCCTCGTGCGTGCAGGCAGGGCCATGGCCACCAGCAGGCCGAGTATCAGCGCCACGGTGGAGACGGCGGCGACACCGATGCCCGACTCCGTGCGGAACAGCAACAGCAGGGCGAGGGCGGAGAAGACGACGGTGGCCGAACCGTAGGAGAACTGTGCTGCAGTCGGACGCGGCATGGCGGTATCCGTCCTCGGGGCGTCGGATAGGGAAGTCTTTCAACACGTTCGCACTGTCAATCGACTCTACGACGGTGGATGCCCGTGAGGAACGGGTAGTAAGCGTGACCTAACCCACGGTACCGGTGCACGGGGGGCGCACGGAGTCACACCGACGCCGGGACGGGCCTTCGGCGCGCCGGTCGGCTGCCCGGTCCGGTGCCCGGTCCGCCTGGATTCACGTCCGGATACCGGAAAAGAGCTCCCGCATAGTGCACTTGGTATGTCCAAGTCAAGATCTGTCTTTTCTCTCACAACTCCGATCGAATGTCGTCACTTGTGACGCGTTGAACGCGCGCGGCCCGAATTCTCACCCCCTGGCCGCGGACGCGAACGCCGGGGAGGACTGCATCAAGTGACCACTCAGAGACGGGCGCTACGCGCCACCGCCGTAGCCGTGTGCCTGGCCGCCACCGCCGCGACGGCATCCGCCTTCGCCACGGCGCAGGCGGACGACAGGACGTCGGGTTCGGGCGCTTCCATCGTGGACCGCCGCGATCCCGCGCCGGCCAAGGCGCACGAGCACGACCTGGAAGGCCCCTTCAGCAAGGAGCAGGACGCGCAGCGTCAGGCCGCGCTGGAGCAGGTCCTGTCCGGCGACAAGAAGGTGACGGCCAAGGGCGGTTCCAAGGTCGTCAAGCTCGGCAGGAGCAAGTACGTCGAGCTCGGCCGGGAGAAGACCGACAAGATCTTCACCATCCTCGTGGAGTTCGGCGACCAGGTCGACGACACCACGATGTTCGACCCCGATGGCGACGGCCCGAAGCCGCCCGTCAAGAAGTACGGCGGCACGCCCGGCCCGCTGCACAACGAGATAGCCGAGCCCGACCCGGCGAAGGACAACAGCACCGCCTGGCAGGCCGATTACGACCAGGCCCACTTCCAGGACCTCTACTTCGGTGAGGGCAAGGGCAAGGACTCGCTGAAGACGTACTACGAGAAGACGTCCTCCGGGCGTTACTCCGTCGACGGTGAGGTCTCGGACTGGGTCAAGGTCCCGTACAACGAGGCTCGTTACGGCTCCAACTACTGCGGCTCGACCAACTGCGCCAACGTCTGGGACACCGTCCGCGACGGCGTCAACGCCTGGGTGACCGACCAGAAGGCCAAGGGCCGCACCCTGGACGAGATCAAGGCCGACCTCGCGAAGTACGACGAGTGGGACCGTTACGACTTCGACGGTGACGGCAACTTCAACGAGCCCGACGGCTACATCGACCACTTCCAGCTGGTCCACGCCGGCGAGGACGAGTCCGCGGGCGGCGGCACCGAGGGCACGAACGCCATCTGGGCGCACCGCTGGTACGCGTACGGCACCAACGCCGGTGCGACGGGCCCCGAGGGCAACAAGGCCGGTGGCGCCGAGATCGGCGACACGGGCATCTGGGTGGGCGACTACACCGCGCAGCCCGAGAACGGCGGCCTGGGCGTCTTCGCCCACGAGTACGCCCACGACCTCGGCCTCCCGGACCTGTACGACACCTCCGGCGGCGGCGAGAACTCGGTCGGCTTCTGGTCCCTGATGTCGGCGGGCTCCTGGCTCGGCACCGGCAAGGGCGAGATAGGCAACCTCCCGGGCGACATGACCGCCTGGGACAAGCTCCAGCTCGGCTGGCTCGACTACGACACGGCGAAGGCCGCGACGAAGTCGACCCACAAGCTGGGTGTCTCGGAGTACAACACCAAGGACAAGCAGGCGCTCGTCGTCGAGCTGCCGGAGAAGGCCGTCACCACCACGGTCACGAAGCCCGCCGAGGGCTCCAAGCAGTGGTGGAGCGACATGGGTGACGACCTGTCGAACACCCTGAGCCGCTCCGTCGACCTCACCGGGAAGTCGGCCGCATCGCTGGACCTGTCCGGCTGGTACGACATCGAGGCCGACTACGACTACCTCTACACCGAGGTGTCCGAGAACGGCGGCAGCAGCTGGACCGCGCTCGACGGCACGGCCGACGGCAAGGCCATTCCGCGCGACGCCAGCGACAAGCCGGCCCTGACGGACGTCTCCGGCGCGTACAAGAAGCTCTCCTTCCCGCTGGACGCCTACGCGGGCAAGAAGATCGACATCCGCTTCCGCTACCAGACGGACGGCGGCGCGGGCGGCAAGGGCTTCGCGGCCGACGCCATCACGGTCACCGCCGACGGCTCCGCGCTCTTCACGGACGGCGCCGAGGGTGACGACAACGGCTGGACGTCCAAGGGCTTCTCGCGGATCGGTGAGTCGTTCACCAACGACTACCCGCAGTACTACATCGCCGAGAACCGCCAGTACGTCTCGTACGACAAGACCCTCGAGGTCGGCCCGTACAACTTCGGCTTCTCCGCCACCCGCCCCGACTGGGTCGAGCACTACTCGTACCAGAACGGTCTGATGGTCTGGCTCTGGGACACCTCCCAGAAGGACAACAACACCTCGGTCCACCCCGGCAAGGGTCTGATCCTGCCGGTGGACTCGCACGCCAAGCCGCTGAAGTGGACGGACGGCACGCTCCTGCGCAACAAGATCCAGCCCTTCGACGCGCCGTTCAGCTGGTACCCGAACAAGGGCTTCACACTGCACAACGCGGACGTGGCGCTGAAGATCAAGCCGTCCCTGGGCGTCCCGGTCTTCGACGACCGCAAGGGCACCTACTGGTACGAGGAAAACCCGACAGGAAGTGTCGAGGTTACTGACACCAATACCCGGATCGCCATCGTGAACGAGCCGCTCAGCGGCTCGACGATGACCGTGAAGGTCGGCCCCTCGGGCAAGTAGTCCGAAAAACACCTGGTCAAAGCGCGACCGGCCGTCGCCCTCTAGCGGGGCGGCGGCCGGTCGTGTTTAGGTGCGTCCTACCGATCCTTATTGACACGAAGTCTTACGGGGGAGCGCGAAGCATGGCAGGCGGAGGTTTCTGCAGGTTGCCCAACGGCACTGTGGTGGTGGCACTGACCCTGAACAGCCCGGCCGGGGGGTCCGGGCCAGGAGAGCCCGTGCGGGTGCTGGTCCACGCGGCGAACCGGGCGCGCGCCCTGACCAGGCTGCGCAACCTCGGACTGCGGGCCGTCTACCTCAGGGGCAACACCCAGCCGCCCACCCCGGACGAGATAACGGCGGTCCTGCACCACCCCGACGGGCTGCTCTGGCGCACGGCGCCGCAGACCGGCCAGGAGCTCTGGCACCCCATACGGGCGCTGCTGGGCTCCTCCGGCTACGCGGGCCCGGCCCGCCCGGCGGCCTGAGCGCCGCCGGCCGGCCCGTCAGACGACCGGCTTGCCGGACAGCTCCACGCCGGCGGTCCGCAGCGCCTCCAGGGCCCGCTCCGTGGTTCCCTCCGCGACACCGGCGGTGAGGTCCAGCAGCACGTGCGTGGCGAAGCCCTCGCGGGCCGCGTCCAGGGCGGTGGCCCGCACGCAGTGGTCCGTGGCGATGCCGACGACGTCGACCGCGGTAACGGACCTGTCCCGCAGCCACTGGGCGAGCCCCGTGCCGTTCTCGTCGACGCCCTCGAAGCCGCTGTACGCCGCGGCGTACGCACCCTTGTCGAAGACGGTGTCGATCGCGCCGGACGCCACGGCGGGGGCGAAGTTCGGGTGGAAGCCCACGCCCTCCGTGCCGGCGACGCAGTGGGGCGGCCAGGAGTGCTCGAAGTCGGGCGCGACGGAGAAGTGGTCCCCGGGGTCGATGTGGTGGTCGCGGGTGGCCACGACGTGGCTGTAGCCGGGCTGGGCCTCACCGATCAGGTCGGTGATGGCGGCGGCGACATCGGCGCCGCCCGCCACCGCGAGGCTGCCGCCCTCGCAGAAGTCGTTCTGAACGTCGACGACGATCAAGGCGCGATGCATGACGGTTGTCCTTCGGTGGGGGTTCCGGCGAGTTCCGCGGACCGGTGCGGTGGGGATGCCACCGAGCCTAGAGACTCGGCGCACCCTGCGGGAGGGGGCACACACATCGGCTCTCCCTCCCCTGCGCGCCCGGCCGTGCGGGGCCGGTGCCGGAGGGACCCGGTCCGGCCGCGCCGGGGGCTCACCGGCGGCCGGGGGCGCACGGGCGGGCAGGTGTCACATGTACCCCGGAGCCTCACACGTACTCCGTGGGCAGCACCGGCTCCCCCCGGGACAGCTGCATCGCCGACATCGGCAGCCCCGCCCGGGCCGCGATGTGCCGGTCCCGCGCCGCCTCCAGCGGCTCCCTGGCGACCACCTCGCCGCCCCTGACCAGCTCCACCTGGAGCTGCCGGCCGACGAGCTCCGCCGGTACGTCACCGGTGCCGATCACCTCGGCCTCGGCCGCCCCGGCCTCGTCCAGCCGGCGCGCGGCCCACTTGCGGCCGCCCCTCGACGACTTCGCGCCCAGCGACTTCTTCACCACCGGCAGCAGCGGATCGGCCGGATCGGCGGTCCGCGCACGCGCCACCAGCTTGTAGACCATGGAGCACGTGGGGTGCCCACTCCCGGTGACCAGCTGCGTGCCCACCCCGTAGGTGTCGACGGGCGCGGCGGCCAGCGAGGCGATCGCGTACTCGTCCAGATCGGACGTCACCACGATCTTCGTCTCCGTGGCACCCAGCTCGTCCAGCTGCTGCCTGACCCGGTGCGCGACGAGCAGCAGGTCGCCCGAGTCGATCCGTACGGCCCCGAGCTCCGGGCCCGCGACCTCCACCGCCGTACGGACGGCCTCGGTCACGTCGTACGTGTCGACGAGCAGCGAGGTCCCCCGCCCCAGCGAGTCCACCTGCGCCTGGAAGGCGTCCCGTTCGCTGTCGTGCAGGAGCGTGAAGGCGTGCGCGCTCGTCCCGACGGTCGGGATGTTGTAGCGGAAGCCGGCCGCCAGGTCCGAGGTGGTGTGGAAGCCGCCGATGTACGCGGCACGGGCCGAGGCCACCGCCGACAGCTCGTGCGTGCGCCGCGCGCCCATCTCGATGAGCCTGCGGCCGCCGGCGGCGGACGACATCCGGGACGCGGCGGCGGCGATCGCCGAGTCGTGGTTCAGGATCGACAGGATCACCGTCTCCAGGAGCACGCACTCCGCGAAGGAGCCCTCGACCCGCAGGAGCGGCGAGCCCGGGAAGTAGACCTCGCCCTCCGGGTAGCCCCAGATGTCGCCGCTGAAACGGTAGTCGGCCAGCCAGTCGACGGTGCGGCCGTCCACGACGTGCTGGTCGCGCAGGAAGGCGAGCATCTCGTCGTCGAAGTGGAAGTTCTCCACCGCGTCCAGCACCCGCCCGGTGCCCGCGACGACGCCGTAGCGCCGGCCCTCGGGCAGCCGGCGGGTGAAGGCCTCGAAGACGGAGCGCCGGTCCGCGGTGCCCGCCTTCAGTGCGGCCTGCACCATCGTGAGCTCGTACTGGTCGGTGAAGAGCGCGGTCGACGGGACACCGACCCGTCGCCCAAGGTCCGCTGAGTTCATGACAGGGATGCTACTCCCTATTCGTCAAACTGACGAGATGGGGGCGCCGTTTGTGCGTGGGGCCCTCTCTGGTGGCAGCATGGGGTAGGTGAGCGTTGCTGCCCCCGTAGAGATCGAACGTCCCGAATCGGCCGAGGAGACCTTCGCCGTCCCTGAGCCCGATGTCCCCTGGGTGACGCTGGTGCACAACGACCCGGTCAACCTCATGAGCTATGTGACGTATGTCTTCCAGGCCTACTTCGGCTACTCGAAGGACAAGGCGCACAAGCTGATGCTCGACGTCCATCAGAAGGGCCGCGCGGTCGTCTCCAGCGGCAGCCGCGAGGAGATGGAGCGCGATGTCCAGGCCATGCACGGCTACGGGCTCTGGGCCACGCTGACCCAGGACCGCAACTGACCCGACCGCTGCCCTCCGTCCGACCCACCATCGGAGAATTCATGGCCGGCCATTTCCAGGCCACCCCAGGCGGCGGCGCGTCCGTCGCGCTCGACGAGGTCGAGGTCGCCATCCTGCGCTCCCTCGCCGTCCAGCTGCTCGAACTGATCGGCCCGGGCGACCAGCCCGTCGAGGGCGAGGACCCGCTCGCCGCCCTCTTCGCCGAGGGACCCAGCGAACCGCCCGCCGACCCCGCCCTGGCCCGGCTCTTCCCCGAGGCGTACGGCGACGCGGACAAGGAGCTGCGCGAGGCCTCCGCCGAGTTCCGCCGCTTCACCGAGAACGACCTGCGCACCCGCAAGCGCGAGGACGCCCTCGCCGTCGTACGGTCGCTCGACGCGCTCTCGCCCGTGGCCGACAGCGGTGCGGTGCTCACCCTCACCCCCGACGAGTGCCACCACTGGCTGGGCTCCCTCAACGACCTCCGGCTCACCATCGGCACCCGCCTGGAGGTGTCCGACGAGGACGAGGGCCAGGACGGATCGCTCTACCGGCTCCCCGACAGCGATCCGCGCAAGCCGATGGTGATGGCGTATCTCTGGCTCGGCGCACTGCAGGAAACCCTCGTCGAAACGCTGATGCCCGACTGACCCCGGCCGGCGCGACGGGTTCGCTCAACGGATGCTCAAATCCGAATAACGATCCAGTCACCTGAATGGCTCTCTTTGCAGCGGCTGGAAACCCTTGTCCGCTTTTTCCTGTGGCGTGCGCCACATAATGACCGGTGGCCTCACCGGGTACCCGTGATAAATCTTCACGACCGCCCGGGGACGCCACCCCTGTCCCCGGGGGCGCTACGAGCCGGCCGAACGCCGGCGGCACTCCATCCATATCCGGGGGGATCAGGACCTGATCCGACGCCGACGACGGCGCGGATCGGCGTGGAGAAAGGCGCACCACCATGACATCGGCGCAGGTCGACAACGGACAGGCGGACGGCCCGAAGGCCGTCGACGCCCCGGCGGGCGAGGGCTACCAGCGTGGCCTGGGGGCCCGCCAGATCCAGATGATCGCCATCGGCGGAGCCATCGGCACGGGGCTCTTCCTCGGCGCGGGCAAAGCCATCGACAGAGCCGGCCCCAGCCTCATCCTGGCGTACGCCATCGCGGGCCTCGTCATCTTCTTCATCATGCGCGCCCTGGGCGAACTCCTCATGTACCGCCCGGTGTCGGGCTCCTTCTCGGAGTACGCGCGCGAATTCCTCGGCCCCTTCTTCGGATTCGTCACCGGCTGGACGTACTGGCTCTTCTGGGTCGTCACCGGAATCACCGAAGTCACCGCCGCAGCCACCTATATGACGTACTGGTGGGATATCCCGCAATGGCTGTCCGCGCTGGTGTTCACCATCATTCTGTACGGTGCCAACCTGATCTCCGTGAAGCTCTTCGGCGAGCTCGAGTTCTGGTTCTCGATGGTCAAGGTCACCGCGATCCTCGGCATGATCCTCATCTGTGCCGGAGTGCTCACGATCGGCTTCTCCGACGCCGGTGACACCGCGACCGTCGCCAACCTGTGGAACGACGGCGGCTTCTTCCCCGAAGGCATCAGCGGCACGCTGATGACCCTCCAGATCGTGATGTTCGCGTTCCTCGCCGTCGAACTCGTGGGCGTCACCGCGGGCGAGTCCAAGGACCCGAAGACCGTCCTGCCCAAGGCCATCAACACCGTGCCGTGGCGCATCGCCGTCTTCTACGTCGGCGCGCTGATCATGATCCTCTCCGTGGTCCCGTGGAGCACCTTCAAGCCCGGCGTCTCGCCGTTCGTCGCCGCGTTCGAGGAGATGGGCCTCGGCATCGGCGCCGCGATCGTCAACTTCGTCGTGCTCACCGCGGCGCTCTCCTCCTGCAACTCCGGCATGTACTCCACCGGGCGCATGCTGCGGGACCTCGCGCTCAACGGGCAGGGCCCCAAGGCCTTCACCAAGCTGACGAAGAACGGCCTCCCGCTGGTCGGCACCACGTTCTCCGCCGCGCTGATGCTCGTCGGCGTGTGGATCAACTACCAGTGGCCGGGCGACGCGTTCAACTACGTCGTCTCCTTCGCGACCATCTCCGGCATGTGGGCCTGGATCATGATCCTCGTCTGCCAGATCCGCTACCGCGCCAAGGCCGACCGCGGCGAACTGCCCCAGTCCACCTTCAAGGCACCCGGAGCGCCGTTCAGCAGCTGGTTCGCCCTCGCCTTCATCGGCCTCGTCATCGTCATGATGGCCATCGACAAGGACGCCAGGATCTCGCTCTACTGCGCACCGGTGTGGGGCCTGATCCTCGGTGTCTCCTACCTGGTGCTCAAGGCCCGCAACCCCGAGAACACCGCCTTCGCCAAGCGCTGACCCGCGCCACGGCGCCTCCGGGACACCGGCCGCCCCAACGGTCATGTCCGGCATCCGGGCCCTCCCGTACCACCCCTCGGTACGGGAGGGCCCGTCTGCTTATCCTGGCGCCATGCTGACCATCACCCGGACGCTCCACGACCAGATCGTCGCGCACGCCCGCGCGGACCACCCTGACGAAGCATGCGGAGTGGTCGCCGGCCCCGCCGGAGCGGGCCGCGCCGAACGCTTCATCCCCATGCTCAACGCCGCGCGCTCACCCACGTTCTACGAATTCGACTCCGCGGACCTGCTGAAGCTCTACCGCGAGATGGACGACCGCGACGAGGAGCCGGTGATCATCTACCACTCCCACACCGCGACCGAGGCCTACCCCTCCCGCACCGACGTCACCTACGCCAACGAGCCCGGCGCCCACTACGTGCTGGTCTCCACCGCGGACACCGACGACGCGGGCCCCTTCCAGTTCCGCTCGTACCGCATCGTGGACGGCGAGATCACCGAGGAAGAGGTCGAGGTCGTCGACGCCTACCCCACCGCGGCATGACGCCCCGGGGCCGCTCCGGCAGTACCGGCCCCTCTCGAGAGTCCACATGGCGAACGCTCACCATCCACAATGTGGGATCACACTCCGGTCCCGGGGTAGGGAATCGATACGATGAGCGCATGGTTCCCCATGACGTGAGCGAAAAGGCCCCGGGCACGCTGCTCGTCGCGCGGCTGCACGTCGACCTGTGCAGGCTCTCCAGCGCGATCTGTCCGGCTGCCGCCTGCCCGTGAACCGCACGGCCTGAGCCGCGGTCCGAGCGCAACCACGTACGCACCACCCCAGCGCGGGGGCACAAACGCGCGCCCCACGCCACCTCCACGCTTTCGACAGGAGCCCACGCCATGGCCATCGAGGTCCGCATCCCGACCATCCTCCGCACCTACACCGACGGCGCCAAGGCCGTCGAAGGCAGCGGGGAGACCCTCGCCGACCTCCTCGCCGACCTGGAGACCCGCCACACCGGCATCCGTGAGCGCATCGTCGACGGCGACCAGCTCCGCCGCTTCGTGAACGTCTACCTCAACGACGAGGACGTCCGCTTCCTCGACGGCATCTCCACGAAGCTCGCCGACGGCGACAACGTCACCATCCTCCCGGCCGTCGCCGGCGGCATGCGCTGATGCGGTACGACTCCCCGCTGGCGGCCGTGGGCAACACCCCCCTCGTCCGCCTCCCGCGGCTGTCCCCGTCCGAGGACGTCCGTGTCTGGGCCAAGCTCGAGGACCGCAACCCCACCGGCTCGATCAAGGACCGCCCCGCGCTCCACATGGTCGAGCAGGCGGAGAAGGACGGCCGCCTGACACCCGGCTGCACCATCCTCGAGCCCACCAGCGGCAACACCGGCATCTCGCTCGCCATGGCGGCCAGGCTCAAGGGCTACCGCATCGTCTGCGTCATGCCGGAGAACACCTCGCAGGAGCGCCGCGACCTGCTCACCATGTGGGGCGCCGAGATCATCTCGTCCCCCGCCGCGGGCGGCTCCAACACCGCCGTACGCGTGGCCAAGGAACTCTCCGCCGAGCACCCCGACTGGGTCATGCTCTACCAGTACGGCAACCCGGACAACGCCGGCGCCCACTACGCCACCACCGGCCCGGAGATCCTCACCGACCTCCCGTCCATCACCCACTTCGTCGCGGGCCTCGGCACCACCGGCACCCTCATGGGCGTCGGCCGCTACCTCCGCGAGAACAAGCCCGACGTCAGCATCGTCGCCGCCGAACCGCGCTACGACGACCTCGTCTACGGCCTGCGCAATCTCGACGAGGGCTTCGTCCCCGAGCTCTACGACGCCTCCGTACTCACCACCCGCTTCTCCGTCGGATCCGCCGACGCCGTCACCCGCACCCGGGAGCTCCTCCAGCAGGAGGGCATCTTCGCGGGCGTCTCCACCGGCGCCGCACTCCACGCCGCCATCGGCGTCGGCCGCAAAGCCGTCAAGGCGGGGGAGTCCGCGGACATCGTCTTCGTCGTCGCGGACGGCGGCTGGAAATACCTGTCGACCGGCGTCTACACCGCCCCCACGACGGAAGCCGCCATCGAGACCCTGCACGGCCAGCTCTGGGCCTGACCGGCCATCGAGCCGCCCGGCACCGGCGGCCACGCACCCCAGGAGGCGCGGAACGGGAGCGAATCCCGTCCCGCGCCTCCCGCACGCTCACCCCAGCCCGCGCACCCGCCCCCACACCGCGCCGTCCAGCTCGCCCGCCTTCCGGCGGAACCCGGACACCGCCACATCCCGCAACTCGTCCGTCTCCAGGAAGCTCTGCCGCCCCCGCGCATCCCCCACCGAACCCGGCGGCAGAGCGATCACACCCGGCCGCTCCTCATGATGCCTGCTGGTGATCTTGGCGACGACCGCCGTGCCACCCCGCACCGACAGCACGAGACACGGCCGGTCCTTGGACCCGGGCCCGTCCTCGAACGGCACATCCGCCCACCAGATCTCCCCGGGCCGCGGCAGACCGTGCGGGCGCCCCTTCTTCCGCTCCGGAGCCCGCCCCGGAGGCCGAGTCCGCCCGCCCGGCCGCCGCGGCCCACGCCCGCCGCGCCCCCGCGCGTCGGAGACCGTCGCCACGAGCGCCAACAGGACAACGGCGACCAGCGCCACCCACCACCACGTGTTCATATCCCGACCGTACCGGCGCCCGACGACACGCCGCCTTCCATCGAACCGGTGACAGCACAGGTGAGTTCCCCCACAACGGCAGGCCGTGGAGGAGCGACCACCGGTTTCGCGCCTTACGCTCGACGGACCGCACGAACCCTCCCCGTTCCCACGCCTCGGAGGTTCACGCTCCATGAAGCTCACCGTCGTCGGCTGCTCCGGCTCGTTCCCGTCCGCGGGTTCGGCATGCTCGAGCTACCTCGTAGAGGCCGACGGCTTCCGGCTGCTCCTCGACATGGGCAACGGCGCCCTGGGCGAGCTGCAGCGCCATGTGGGTCTCTACGACCTCGACGCCATCTTCCTCAGCCACCTCCATGCCGATCACTGCATCGACATGTGCGCGTACTTCGTCGTCCGCTACTACCGCTTCGACGGCGGGCGCCCCGCCGCGATCCCCGTGTACGGCCCCGACGGCACCGAGCAGCGCCTCACCACGGCCCACGCCGACACCCCGTCCGACCACGCGATGGGCGAGGTCTTCGACTTCCACACGCTGAAGTCCGGATCGTTCGAGATCGGCCCCTTCTCGGTCCGCACGGAGAAGCTCCGCCACCCCGTCGACACCTTCGGCATCAGGGTCGAGCACAACGGGCGCTCGCTCACCTACTCCGGCGACACTGGCACCTGCGAGGCGCTGGCCGAACTCGCCGAGGGCGCCGATCTGTTCCTCTGCGAAGCATCGTTCGTCCACGGCAAGGAGGACATCCCGGACCTCCACCTCAACGGCCGCGAAGCAGGCGAATACGCCGCCCGCGCCGGAGCGGGGCGCCTCGTCCTCACCCACATCCCGCCGTGGACGGACGCCGAACGCAACCTCGCCGACGCACGCGAGGTCTACGACGGGCCGGTCGAGCTGGCGGTGCCGGGCGCGGTGTACGAGATCTAGGGCCCGCCCCACCCCGGACTCGCAGAAGCCCCACCTCCCCGCGCGGGAAGGTGGGGCTTCTGCGTGGCGTACGAAGACCGGCCGGACTACTTGGCCTCGGCCTTCTGGAGCTCGGCGAGCTCCTCGTCGGACTCGCGGCCCGGGGTGGGCAGGTTGAACTTCGTGATCGCGAACCGGAAGACCACGTAGTAGACGACCGCGAAGCAGAGGCCGACCAGCACCAGCAGCCAGGGCTTCGTCGCGATGCCCAGGTTGAGGAAGAAGTCGACCGCACCGGCCGAGAATCCGAAGCCGTCCTTCATGCCCAGCCCCCACGTGAGGGCCATCGAGACACCGGTCAGCACCGCGTGGATCGCGTACAGCACCGGCGCGATGAACATGAACGTGAACTCGATCGGCTCGGTGACACCCGTCACGAACGCGGTGGCGGCGAGCGAGAACATCATGCCGCCGACGACCTTGCGGCGCTCCGGACGGGCACAGTGGACGATCGCGAGGCAGGCCGCCGGAAGGGCGAACATCATGATCGGGAAGAAGCCGGTCATGAACTGCCCGGCGGTCGGGTCGCCGGCCAGGAAGCGGTTGATGTCACCGCTCTTGCCCTCGTAGGAACCGGCCTGGAACCACGGGAACGAGTTGAGCAGGTGGTGCATGCCGACGGGGATCAGCGCACGGTTGGCGACACCGAAGATGCCCGCGCCGACAGCACCCGAACCGACGAGCCACTCACCGAAGTTGTGCAGCCCGGTACCGAGCACCGGCCAGATGTAACCGAACACGATACCGATCAGCAGACCCGCGAACGCGGAGAGGATCGGGACCAGGCGGCGGCCGCCGAAGAAGCCGGCCCAGGCGGGCAGCTTCGTCCGGTAGAACTTCTGGTACAGCAGGGCGACGACTATGCCCATCACGACACCGCCGAGCACACCGGCGTTGACCGGCGCCTCGTTCATGACGATCTTGCCGTCCACCACGCTCGCGACCTTGGGCAGGTTGCTGTCGGTGAAGGTGGCGAGGACGTTCTTGAAGACCAGGTAGCCGGTGACCGCCGCGAGGGCGGTGGAACCGTCGGACTTCTTGGCGAAGCCGATCGCGATACCGACGGCGAACAGCAGCGCCATGTTGTCGAGGATCGCGTTGCCGCCCGCCGCCATGAAACCGGCGATCTTGACGATGAAGTCCGGGAACGAGTCGCGCCCGAGCATGTCCGGGTTACCGAGACGGACCAGAAGCGCGCCCGCGGGCAGCACGGCGACCGGCAGCATGAGGCTGCGGCCGATGCGCTGCATGACGGCCATGACGCCCGCGCCCTTCTTCTTCTCGGGTGCCGGCGCAGCGGTATCCGTACTCATCAACTTCCTCCATGGGGCAAGGTGCCGCCCATGCCGTTGATCGAAGGGAGGCGGCAACTTGAGGAACGCGGCGGGAAAACGCGCGCGTGGTCTGGACCACTCAGTGGTGTAGACCAGTTTTAGCACGGTGAGGGATGGATAAGGAACCTGCAATTCCCTCCCATTTGCCGCGTAGTTCCACCGCCACCCTGGGTGACACGGCGAAGGCCCCCGGACCGTCAGGTCCGGGGGCCTCGCGGAGGAGCTGGGGAACCTCTACTTCGTGAGGTCCTCCTCGATCTTGTCCTCCTCCTCCAAGGGCTCACGCCCCGGGGTCTGGAGGTTGAACTTGGTGATCGCGAACCGGAAGATCACATAATAGATCACCGCGAAACACAGCCCGATCGGGATGATCAGCCACGGTTTCGTATCCAGATGCCAGTTGACGACGTAGTCGATCAGCCCGGCCGAGAAGCTGAACCCCGCGTGCACACCGAACGCCCAGGTGACCCCCATCGAGACCCCGGTCAGAATCGCGTGCACCCCGTACAGCAGCGGAGCGACGAAGAGGAACGAGAACTCCAGCGGCTCCGTCACCCCGGTCACGAACGACGTCAGCGCCACCGACAGCATCAGACCGGACACTTCTTTACGCCGCTCCGGACGGGCGCAGTGGGCGATGGCCAGCGCGGCGGCCGGCAGGCCGAACATCATGATCGGGAAGAACCCAGAGGTGAACTGCCCCGCCGACGGGTCCCCGGCGAAGAAGCGCGAGATGTCGCCCTGGACGGTGCCGCCGTCGTCCCCGGTGAACTCGCCCGCCTGGAACCAGAAGAACGTGTTCAGGAACTGGTGCATGCCGATCGGGATCAGCAGCCGGTTGGCGAAACCGAAGATCGCCGCGCCCCAGGCGCCCAGGTCGATCAGCTGCTTGGAGAACCACGTCAGGGCGTCGCCCACCGGCTGCCACAGCAGCCCGAACAGCACGCCCAGGATCACGCAGAGGAACGCCATCAGGATCGGCACCAGCCGACGCCCGTTGAAGAAGCCGAGCCAGTCGACCAGCTTGGTGCGGTGGTAGCGCTGCCAGACCACGGCGGTCAGCAGCCCGATGAGGATGCCCCCCAGGACCCCGGGGTTCTGCGGCACTCCGTCCGGCGTCGCCTCCGTCACCGAGTCGTCCACCGGGAACGCCGCCAGTACGCCCCGGTAGACGAGGAAGCCGACGACCGCGGCGAGCGCCGTCGAGCCGTCGGCCTTCTTCGCGAAGCCGATCGCGACGCCGATGCAGAAGAGCAGCGGCAGGCCCACCTCGCCGTCGAGGATCGCCGTGCCGCCGTTGAGGAGGACCTTCGCGAACTTGTCCCAGAAGGCGCCGTGCAGCGAGGAGTCGAAGAGGTTGCCGAGGCTGACGAGGAGACCTGCGGCGGGCAGCACGGCCACGGGCAGCTGCAGGCTGCGGCCGACCTTCTGCAGGCCCTGGACCGGCCCGTTCCACCACTTCCGCTGCGATGCTGCCGCCGCGTTCGCACTCATCGGCATCCTCCCGGAACACACCTGGTTTGGCGGGCGTTGCAAACTGGTGTAGACCAGTCGCGATACGGTGCGGAGCCCTGCCGGAAGGCAGGGCGCCGGTGATCGTCATCATTGGGGACTGCGCGGTTACCCGCCCGTGAAGTTGGGCCAACCGTGCGTTACCGTGACGAAACGGACCCACGGTGGGCCGCCGCACGCACGAACAGACCAGGGAGAAGGACATGGCCAGCAAGGCTGAGAAGATCGTCGCCGGGCTCGGCGGCATCGAGAACATCGACGAGATCGAAGGCTGCATCACCCGCCTCCGTACCGAGGTCCACGACCCCAGCAAGGTCGACGAAGCCGCGCTCAAGGCCGCCGGCGCCCACGGCGTCGTCAAGATGGGCACCGCGATCCAGGTCGTCATCGGCACCGACGCCGACCCCATCGCCGCCGACATCGAAGACATGATGTGACCGGCTGACCGGCCGGCCCACCCAGGTCCGCACGCAGGCCCCGCTCCACCCGCCCCGACCGGCCAGGAGCGGGGCCTGCGGTGCACCCGAACGGACCCGGCCGCGGCAGCCGATAGGCTCGACGCCATGTCTCGTATCGACGGCCGCACCCCCGAACAGCTCCGCCCCGTCACCATCGAACGCGGATGGAGCAAGCACGCCGAAGGCTCCGTACTCATCTCCTTCGGTGACACCAAGGTCTTCTGCACCGCCTCCGTCACCGAGGGCGTCCCGCGCTGGCGCAAGGGCAGCGGCGAAGGCTGGGTCACCGCCGAGTACTCCATGCTGCCCCGCTCCACCAACACCCGCGGCGACCGCGAATCCGTACGCGGCAAGATCGGCGGCCGCACCCACGAGATCAGCCGGCTCATCGGCCGCTCCCTGCGCGCCGTGATCGACTACAAGGCCCTCGGCGAGAACACCATCGTCCTCGACTGCGACGTCCTCCAGGCCGACGGCGGAACCCGCACCGCGGCCATCACCGGCGCGTACGTCGCCCTCGCCGACGCCATCGCCTGGGCCCAGGGCAAGAAGATCATCAAGCACGGCCGCAAGCCCCTCACCGGCACCGTCGCCGCGATCAGCGTCGGCATCGTCGACGGCCTCCCCCTCCTCGACCTCTGCTACGAGGAGGACGTCCGCGCCGAGACCGACATGAACGTCGTCTGCACCGGCGACGGCCGCTTCGTCGAGGTCCAGGGCACCGCCGAGGCCGAACCCTTCGACCGCGCCGAGCTCAACGCACTCCTCGACCTCGCCACCGCCGGCTGCACCGACCTGGCCAAGCTCCAGGAAGAGGCACTCGCCCGCACCCTCGGCGAGTAAAGCCGGGTAAAGAAGCAACCAAATACGCAGCGCACGGCGTCGTGACGAGTACGGGCGCACGGGTCGAACCGTGCGCCCGTCCACGTATCCACCCCCGGGGAGGGACCGCACCATGGCCTCGCGCCGCCACCGCACCGCACTCGTCGTCACGACCACCCTGCTGACCCTCACCGCAGCCGTCGGCTGCGGCGCCGTCGACAAGGCCCTGGACTGCGTCCGCACCGCCGACGCCATCGCCACCAGCGTCGACAACCTCCAGCAGGCGATATCCAACGCCTCGAACGACCCGACGCAGGCCTCGGAAGCCCTGGACCAGATCGACAAGGAGCTCAAGGACCTCGGCGACACCACGGACAACGCCGACCTGAGCAAGGCCGTCGACGGCCTCCAGGCAGGCGTCACCAACGTCCGTGACTCCATCGACAAGGGCGACGCCACCCCCGACATCACCCCGGTCACCGACGCGGCCACGGAGATCGGCAAGGTCTGCACCCCGTGACCGGGCGGCGATAATCGACGCATGACGCGCCTGATCCTCGCCACCCGCAACGCCGGGAAAATCACCGAACTCCACGCGATCCTCGCCGACGCGGGCCTCACCCACGACCTCGTCGGCGCGGACGCGTACCCCGAGATCCCCGACGTCAAGGAAACCGGCGTCACCTTCGCCGAGAACGCCCTCCTCAAGGCCCACGCCCTGGCCCAGGCCACCGGCCATCCCGCCATCGCCGACGACAGCGGCCTCTGCGTCGACGTGCTCGGCGGAGCCCCCGGCATCTTCTCGGCCCGCTGGTCCGGCGCCCACGGCAACGACGCGGCCAACCTGGACCTGCTCCTCGCCCAGCTCGGCGACATCTCCGACCCCCACCGCGGGGCCTACTTCGCCTGCGCCGCGGCCCTGGCCCTCCCCGACGGCACGGAACGCGTGGTCGAGGGCCGCCTCGAAGGCACCCTGCGCACCGCCCCCGCCGGCGGGTACGGCTTCGGCTACGACCCGATCCTCCAGCCGGACGGCGAGAGCAGGACCTGCGCGGAGCTCACCCCGGACGAGAAGAACGCGATCAGCCACCGGGGGAAGGCGTTTCGGGCGCTGGTGCCGGTGGTGCGGGAGCTGGTGGGGTAAGTCTCCTGGCATAGAAACGGCCTGCGAATCGAACCTTCGATTCGCAGGCCGTTCGGTGTGCGGCGGAAGGGATTCGAACCCTCAAGCCGTTTCACGGGCCACAGATCCTAAGTCTGCTGTGTCACCATTGCACCACCGCCGCTAGCCGCCTGCCATCGTACCGGGCGGGTCGCGGAGGTGGTAAGCGAGTATCAGGGGCGCACCGCTCGTCGGGGGCCCCCTCGGCACCATGTGGTCGTGATGGCGTGGCAGTTCGGGCACAGGAGTCGAAGGTTTTCGGCGCGGTCGTCGCTCCAGTCGCCGTTGATGTGATCGATCTCCAGGGTGATCGGACGTCCGCGCCAGACCGGTTCCGTGCCGCACCCGTCGCACCGCTGAGGCACGCCGATCTCGGAGAGGGCTCGACGCAACAGCACGGTCTTCGTCCGGCGCCTGCCGTCATGCTTCACCAGTAGATCCTCGGGGCGCCTGGTGGGCGTCGGGGCGGGCTTGCCACGCTGGTGTGCCTGGCCCAGGAAGTGGGAGGTCGTCATGCCTTCTTCCTCGATCCAATGGCGCAGGAGCTTTCGTTGGTGACTGTTGTCCCTGCGACCTAGCTTGCGCAGCAGCTCCGCATGGGAGTGGGAGTTCGCCACAGCCTCACCGAGCCTTTCCCGGGTCGGACGCGAGGCGACGGTGTCGGAACCGCAGTGGCTGAAGTGGGAGACGTCAATTCCGTAGTGGCCGAACCGGCGTAGCAGGTAGCGGCGGAGCTGCTCGTATGGATGTGTGCCGAAGAAGGCTATGACCTCGTCGATGTCCGAACAGCGTGCCGCGGCTTCGGTCAGCCGCTCACGGGTGTACTGCTTCCGATGGGTCATCGACTGGCGCGCTCGGGGCGGCGTCCCTTGCTGCGACCGCGATATGTGTCCGTGGTCGAGTGGCAGTTGGGACAGAGAAGCCGCAAATTCTCCAGACGGTTATCGCGCCAGTTTCCGTTGATGTGGTCTACCTCGAGCGGCAGTGGGAGACCCTGCCAGACCGGTTCCGTCTCGCACAGGGCGCAGCGCTCCACGACGCCGAGTGCCGACATGGCGGCCTTGAGGCGGGCGCCGGGAACTCGACGAGTGTGCGGTGCGGCGTCTTCCACCAGCAACTCCTCGGGGGTGCGCCGACGCTGCTTCATTCCTGCCCTGGAGGGCTGAGCGAAGTGCGAGGTATCGATGTCGTACGCCCTGATGCGTCGGGTGATGTTCGTGTGGTGGCCCCCCACCGCTTCGAGGCCGAGGCGATGGAGCACCTCGTAGACGCTGCTAGACGCGGCCACCACAGGTCCGAGGACTTCCTTGGTCCACCGAGCACCTTCACGCTCGAAGTGACCGGTGGTGATGCCCATTTTCTTCATGCGCTCACGAAGGTAGACCCGTGTCGAACTCTTCGGATCGACCCCCAGTTTCGTCAGTGCCTCCGAGAGCGTCCGTGACGACGAGGCCGCCTCTGCGAGGCGCTCTCGGGTGTACGGGCTTACTGGCATTCCCCCTCCGTATCCGGCCGCGCGTTCGCGGCCTCGTACGGAGCAACGAACCGTTAATCGGATGGTCACGTCCGCAATGCGATGAGATGCGGAAGGGCCCGTACCGCTTCGTGACGGTACGGACCCTTCCTGGGGGGACGGGGTTCAGAACTTCGGGTCCGGGCTCTGGGCGTGGACCAGTTCGGCCGCTTCCTCTTCGGTCTCCACCGAGGGCGGGGAGCCGGCCAGGGGCTGGTTGGCGGTCTCCTTCATGCAGGCCACCGCGATCACGCCGATCAGGGCCGCCGCCATCGCGTAGTACGCCGGCATCAGGTTCGAGCCGGTCCAGCTGATCAGGGCGGTGATCACCAGCGGGGTCGTGCCGCCGAAGATCGAGGCCGAGAGGTTGTAGCCGACCGAGAGGGAGCCGTAGCGCACGTTGGTCGGGAACAGCGCCGGGAGGGCGGCGGACATCGTGCCCAGCATGCAGACCAGGGAGAGGCCCATCATCACCATGCCGATGGTGATCGCCGGAATGCTTCCCTGGCGGATGAGGAGGAACGACGGCAGTGACAGGAACAGGAAGCCGAGCATCCCGGCCATCAGCAGCGGCTTGCGGCCGAAGCGGTCCGAGAGCTTGCCGAACTGGCTGATGATCAGCATCAGGAAGACCATGACGGCGAGCAGGATGAGCAGGCCGTGGGTCTCGCTGTAGCCGAGCTCGTCCGAGAGGTACGTCGGCATGTACGACAGCAGCATGTAGTCGGTGATGTTGTACGCGCCGACGAGGGCGATGCAGAGGATCAGCGTCGGCCAGTACTGACTGAAGATCTTGGCGAGGTCGCCCTTGGCGGTGGACTCGACGTGGTCGGCGGCCTCCGTGGCGTGGGCGGTGCCGCCCTCCAGCTTCTGGAAGGCGGGGGTCTCGTCCAGGCGGAGTCGCAGGTAGAGGCCTACGAGGCCGAGGGGACCGGCGACGAGGAACGGGATGCGCCAGCCCCAGGACTCCATCTGGCCGGTGTCCAGGAGGGCGTAGAGGAGGGTGACGAGCCCGGCGGCGCCGACGTAGCCGGCCAGGGTGCCGAACTCGAGGAAGCTGCCGAAGAATCCGCGGCGCTTGTCGGGGGCGTACTCGGCGATGAAGGTCGAGGCGCCGCCGTACTCGCCGCCGGTGGAGAAGCCCTGGAGCATCCGGAAGAAGATGAGCAGGACCGCCGCCCAGACGCCGATGGTGCCGTGGGAGGGGATGAGACCGATCGCGAAGGTGCCGATCGCCATGAGGATCATGGTGAGGGCCAGGACCTTCTTACGGCCGATCTTGTCACCCATAGGGCCGAAGAACATGCCGCCGAGGGGCCGGACGAGGAAGGCCACGGCGAAGGTCGCGAAAGACGAAAGGAGCTGGGTGGTGTCGTTCGTCGAGGGGAAGAAGACATGCCCGATGGTGACGGCCAGGTAGGAGTAGATACCGAAGTCGAACCACTCCATGGCGTTACCGAGCGACGCCGCTTTCACCGCCCGCTTGACCGCCTGGTCGTCGGTGATGGTGATGTCGGTCCGACGGAGCCGCGGGTTCTGGCGCTTCCGGATGGCCCGGAAGAGCGCTGGGTGGCGTTTGACCGCATCAGGGTCGGCCGCCTGGTGGGGGTCGGAGGCCGCCATGGCCGGTTCCTTTCGTCGAACGGTGTTCCAGGAAAGGCTTCTGCGCAGTCATGGCGGTTGCAAACCGAATCAACGGATGATTGCGAGCTCGCTCACACCCATTTCGGCCGAGATCCCCACGAACCGGGGTCAGATTCCGAGATCCTTGATGATCTTGGCGACGTGGCCGGTCGCCTTGACGTTGTAGAGGGCCTTCTCCACCTTGCCCTCTTCGTCGACCACAATCGTGGAGCGGATCACACCTGTCACCACTTTGCCGTAGAGCTTCTTCTCGCCGAACGCGCCGTAGGCCTCCAGGGTCTCCTTGGAGGGGTCGCCGACCAGTGTGACCTTGAGGTTCTCCTGCTCGCGGAACTTCGCGAGCTTCTCCGGCTTGTCCGGCGACACGCCGATGACGTCGTAGCCGGCTCCGGTGAGGAGGTCCAGGTTGTCCGTGAAGTCGCAGGCCTGCTTGGTGCAGCCGGGGGTAAGTGCGGCGGGGTAGAAGTAGACGATGACCTTGCGGCCCTTGTGGTCCGCGAGCGAGATCTCGTTTCTGTCGGCGTCCGGAAGGGTGAAGGCGGGGGCGGTGTCGCCGGTCTGGAGTCGCTCGCTCATTTTTCTCCTCGAGTGGCACGCGTGCTGTGTGGCACCGAGCGTAATAGGGGGTGCCGCCGGGTGTAGGGGCGCCCGAGCTGACAGACTGTCGATGAAGGTTTACCCGACGACGACCACGGAGGCGGCGCAGTGTCGGATGCCAGGACCCCTGCGCAGATCGAGGCGGACATCATCAGCAGGCGTGAGCAGCTTGCGGTGGTGCTGGACGAGATCGGGGTGCGGGTGCACCCGAAGACGATGATGGGTGACGCGAAGGCCAAGGTCGCGTCGACGGTGGACCGGACGGCCGGGCGTGCGTTCGTCGCCGTGAACCGTTCGGTTTCGGACGTGAGGGCGCAGTTCGTGGCGGAGGACGGTTCGCCGCGACTGGAGCGGGTGATTCCGGCGGCGCTGGTGGTGGTCGGGGTCGTCGCGTTGCTGACGGTGTCCTCCCGGTCCTCGGGGTCTTCCCGGGGCGCGCGCCGCAGGAGGCGTTGAAAGCGGTCTCCGTGCGGCCCTGGGGCGTGCGGAGGGGGTCGATGCAGGTAGGTTCGGGTCGTGAGCGACAACGGCATGAGCAACATGGACGACAAGCTGCCGATCCGGATGCTGCACGACCGTGTGCTGGTGCGGTCGGATTCGCCCGAGGGTGAGCGGCGGTCGGGTGGCGGGATCCTGATTCCGGCGACGGCGGCGGTCGGCCGGCGTCTGGCGTGGGCCGAGGTGGTCGCTGTCGGCCAGAACGTGCGGACCGTGGAGCCGGGTGACCGGGTGCTGTACGACCCCGAGGACCGTGCCGAGGTCGAGGTGCGGGGTGTGGCGTACGTGCTGATGCGGGAGCGGGATCTGCACGCGGTGGCCGCGGACCGGTTCGAGGGTTCGGTGGATTCGACCGGGCTCTATCTGTAGGCAGGTGTGGGGTGAGTGGGCCTGGTGACCGTTGTCACCAGGCCTTTCTGCTGTTTGTTGCTAGGCTGGTGTGATCCCGACGAGACGCGCCGTACCGGGTTTCCGCAAAGACGACGCACCCGTGTTGTTCGCGTGTTTCGTCGTGGAGGTCTGTCGTGGCGTGGGTTCTGTTGATCGTCGCCGGTCTGCTGGAAGTGGGCTGGTCGATCGGGATGAAGTACACCGAGGGGTTCACCCGGCTGTGGCCGAGTGTGTTCACCGGCCTGGGGATCGTGGCCAGCATGATGCTGCTGTCGCAGGCGGCGAAGACGCTGCCGATCGGTACGGCGTACGGCGTGTGGGTGGGGATCGGTGCGGCCGGTGCGGCGGTGCTGGGCATGGTGGTGCTGCACGAGCCGGTGACCGCTGCCCGTATTTTCTTCGTCTGTCTGCTGCTGGTGGCTGTCGTGGGTCTGAAGGCGACGTCCGGGCACTGAGGGCTGTCGCGGGGGGGGGGGGGGGGGGCGGCCCCCCCCCCCCCGGGGGGGGGGGGGGGGGGGGGGCCGCCCCCCCGGGGGGGGGGGGGGGGGGCGGGGGGGGGGGGGGGGGGGGGGGGGGGGGGGGGGGGGGGGGGGGGGGGGGGGGGGTGGGGGGGGGGGGGGGGGGGGGGGGGGGGGGGGGGGGGGGGGGGGCGGGCGCGGGGGGGGGGGGGGGGGGGGGGGCGCCCCCCCGGCCCCCGCAGCCCGGGTTTGTGTCGGGTCAGGACAGCACCAGCTCCGGGGAGTACATGTCGAGCCAGAGGGCGAGGTCGAGGGTGCGTTCGAGGCCGCGTCGCGACGCCTGGGAGATCTGTGGTGTGTCGCGGTTGGCGGCCTGTTCGACGCGTGCCGGGTCGACGAGCTCGAAGACCCGGTGCGAGGGGCGGGACAGCAGGTCCTTGGCGTGGTCCTGGAGCGCCAGGGCGTACTTGGGGTCCTGGGTGGAGGGGTACGGGCTCTTGACCCTGTCGTACACCGAGCGCGGCAGGACGTCGGCGGTGGCCTCGCGCAGCAGGCTCTTCTCCCGGCCGTCGAAGGACTTCAGTGCCCAGGGAGTGTTGTAGACGTAGTCGACGAGGCGGTGGTCGCAGAAGGGCACGCGTACCTCGAGGCCGACTGCCATGCTCGCCCGGTCCTTCCGGTCGAGCAGCACCCGGACGAAGCGGGTCAGGTGCTGGTGGCTGATCTTGCGCATCGTGTATTCGAAGTCGCTCTCGCCGTCGAGCCGCTGGATGCCTGAGACCGCGTCGCGGTAGCTGTCCGCGACGTATGACGTGAGGTCGAGGCGTGTGGTGAGGTCCGGGCGGAGTACGTCCGTGTCCTCGCCGAAGTGCCGGCTGAACTGTGCCAGCCAGGGGAAGGTCTCGGACTTGCGGGCCTCCTCGTCGAAGAACTGGAGGTAGCCGCCGAAGACCTCGTCGGCGGACTCACCGGACAGGGCGACCGTGGAGTGCTCGCGGATCGATTTGAAGAGCAGGTAGAGCGAGGCGTCCATGTCGCCGAAGCCCATGGGTATGTCCCGGGCGCGGATGACCCGGGAGCGCACCTCGGGGTCGGCGAGTGAGTCGGAGTCGAGCACGATGTCGCGGTGGTCGGTGCCCGCCATGCGGGCCACGTCGTGGACGAAGGGTGTGTCGGGGGTGCCGCGGAGTTCGTCGGCGACGAAGTTCTCGGTCTGGCCGGTGAAGTCGACGGCGAAGCTGCGGACGGTTTCACCGGTCTCGCCGAGCTGACGGGCCGCCAGTGCGGTCATCGCGGAGGAGTCGAGCCCTCCGGACAGCAGGGTGCAGCGGGGCACGTCGGAGACGAGCTGGCGACGCACGATGTCGTCGAGGAGTGAGCGGACGGTGGCGATGGTGGTGTCGCGGTCGTCCGTGTGCGGCCGGGTCTCCAGTTGCCAGTACACGTGTCGGCGCAGGCCGCCGCGGTCCACGGTGATGACGGTGCCGGGCTCGACCTCGTGCATGCCGTCCCACACCGCATGGCCGGGGGTCTTCACGAAGGTGAACAGTTCGCGTAGGCCGTCGAGGGTGACGCGGGGCTTGGCGAGCGGGTTGGTGAGGATGGCCTTGGGCTCGGACCCGAAGAGGACACCGTCGGGCGTCTCGTAGTAGTAGAAGGGCTTGATGCCCATGCGGTCGCGGATCATCACGAGCTTGTCGTGCCGTCCGTCCCACAGGGCGAAGGCGTACATGCCGTTGAGGCGTTCGGCGATCGCCTCGCCCCATTCCACGTAGCCGCGCAGCACGACCTCGGTGTCGGATTCGGTGGTGAACCGGTGGCCGCGCCGGGCGAGTTCCTGGCGGAGTTCGGTGTAGTTGTACGTCTCGCCGGAGTAGACGATGGCCACGGCGCCTTCGGGGGTGTCGACGGTCATGGGCTGGCGTCCGCCCGGCAGGTCGATGATGGCCAGCCGTCGGTGGCCGAGGCCGGCGGGTCCGCTGATCCAGGTTCCGCGGTCGTCCGGGCCGCGGCAGGACATCGTCTCCGTCATCGCGTCGAGTGTGTCGGCCGAGGCTCGAAGGTCGCGGTCGAAGGAAATCCAGCCGGTGATGCCGCACATCCGGTATTCCTCCTGCTTCCGGTCGCCGTCCGGCCTCCGGACCGCCGATTCCGGCGGGGGCGCCGGGGGAGGGCGGGCAGGTGGCACCGGCGAAACCAGTTGTAGTGAGCACCTATGTAATGAGCCTGTGACATGCCCCCGGCCCGGGTCAACCAGGTGGTGACATGCCGGGCGAGTTCACCCCGCGATTTTCGGACGCACACAGTGCGGCTCTTTGCGAAGACATGCCCATCGAAGGCCCGCCCCCGCCCGGTTGTGGGCTTCCGGAGGGGGCGGGCGTGGGCGTGGATCAAGCCATGGGCAAAGTCTTGGCCAACCAGGGCGGGCCGTATGCGATCCGTCGGTCCGCTTCGCCCGCTTGTTCAGGGGCGGGAGGGGCCGAGGAGGCCTTGGCCGTCCCTGCCGTGCTTCGTCTCCGTGCCGTCTCTGCCGTCCCTGCCGTCCTTCGTCTCCCTGCCGTCCCTGCCGTCCCGGTCCGTGCCGTCCCCGTCCTGACGGTCGGCAGGACGGCTCTCGGCGGCTTCCCTGCCGGCGGCCGGTGTGCGGGAGGGTGCGGCGGCAGGGGTGGCGGTGCGAGGTGTCCGTGGGGCCCGTGAGGCTTCGGAGCCGGCGTCCGGTGTGCGGTTGCGGGCGCGGTCCCGCTTCTCGCGGGAGTCTCCGGTGCCGGGTTCGTCGGTGCCTCCGGCTTCCTCGGTGTCCTCGGTGTCCTCGGTGTCCTCGCCCTCCGCGCTCTCGTCCGGGTCGGGCTCCTCGGGGCCTTCGTCGGCCTCGAGCTCGAAGCCCTGCACCTCGCTGCCCTCGAGTGCGGCCCGGGTGTAGGCGGCCCAGGTCTGGGCGGGGGCGCCGCCGCCGTTCATGCGTGCGAGGCCGAGTGCGCCGTAGAGGGGCTTCTGTACGCCGGTCCTGGGGTCCTGGCCCATGACGGCGATGACGGTGGCGAGGTCGGGGGTGTAGCCGGCGAACCAGGCGGCCCTGTCCTCCTCGGCGGTGCCCGTCTTGCCCGCCGCGGGGCGGCCCGCGCCCAGCGCGGCGGTGCCGGTGCCGCCGTCGACGACGCTCCGGAGGACGGAGGTGGTCGTGTCGGCGGCTTCGCGGCTGACGGCCCGCCGGGTCTTCCTGGCGGGGAGGTCCAGCTCGGTGCCGTCCTTGCTGATCTCGGCGACGAGCGTGTGGGGGCGCTGTCTGCCGTGGGCGGCGAGGGTGGCGTAGGCCGAGGTCATGTCGACGACGCTGGCGGTGGCGGGACCGAGTGCGATGGAGGGGGAGGCCGTGAGGTCGGGGGTGTCCTGGGGGATGCCGAGAGCGACCGCGGTGTCCTTGACCTCCTGGGGGCCGACGTCCTGCGCCATCTGGGCGTAGACGGCGTTGACGGATTTGTCGGTGGCCTCGCGGACGGTGATGGAGCCGTAGTCGACGTCGTCCTCGTTGGCGGGGGAGTAGCCGGTGGAGCCGACGGCGCTCTGGACGGTGCGCTTGTTGGTGCCGTCGTAGCGGGTGTTGGGGGTGATGGCGCGGTCCTTCTGGGTGCTGGACCCGTTGGCGAGGGCTGCGGCGAGGACGAACGGCTTGAAGGTGGACCCGACCTGGTAGTCGCGGCGGGTCGCGTTGTTGACGTACTGCTTGGTGTAGTCGACGCCTCCGTAGAGGGCGACGACGTGGCCGGTGGCGGGGTCGATGGAGGCACCGCCCGCACGGACGTTCCGGTCGGCTTCGCGGTCGTCGCTGGTCTTGGAGAGGACGTTGTCCTCGACGGCTTCGACGAGGGCGTCCTGCTTCTTCTTCTGGAGTGTGGTGGTGATGCGGTAACCACCGGTGGCGAGGGTGTCCGCGTCGATGATCTTGTTGGCGGTGAGGTAGTCCTCGACCGCCTGGACGATGTAACCGCGCTGGCCGGAGAGCGCGGTGGCGGGCTTGGCCTTGTCGGGGACGGGGAAGGTCATCGCGTCGCGGTCGGCGGCTCTGAGCCAGTCGTGCTTGACCATGCCGTCGAGCACGTAGTCCCAGCGGGCGAGGACGGCCTTCTTGTTCTCGGGGTGGGCGACGACGTCGTACGAGCTGGGGGCGTTGAGCAGGGAGGCGAGGTAGGCGCCTTCGCCGGCGTCGAGGTCTTCGACGTCCTTGCCGTAGTAGGCGTGGGAGGCGGCCTGGATGCCGTAGGCGTTGCGCCCGAAGTAGCTGGTGTTGAGGTAGCCCTCGAGGATCTCGTCCTTGCTCTGCTCGCGGTCGAGCTTGATGGAGATGAAGAATTCCTTGGCCTTGCGGACGACGGTCTGTTCCTGGCCGAGGTAGTAGTTCTTGACGTACTGCTGGGTGATGGTGGAACCGCCCTGCCTGCCCTTGCCGGTGACGGTGTTCCAGCCGGCGCGGAGGGTGGCCTTGATGTCGATGGCGTCCTCGGAGTAGAAGTCCCGGTCCTCGGCGGCGAGTACGGCGTGCTGGATGGTGGGGGGGATGCGGTCCAGCGGGATCTTCTCGCGGTTGATCTCGCCGTCCCGGGCGATGACGGTCTTCCCGTCCGCGTACACGTAGACGTTGGCCTGCGCGGTCGCGGCGGCGTTGGCGGCGGGGATGTCGATGAGCTGGTAGCCGGCGATGAATCCGCCGACGAGGAGCAGTGCGAGGAGTAGCACGCCGCCGAGGGTCATGCGCCAGGTGGGGATGGCGCGGCGCCAGCCGGTGCGCTTGGGCCGCTTGGGGCGTTTTTTGCGCCCCTCGGGTTCCTGTGCTCCGTTCGGGTGGCGGGAGTCGGAGGTGGGGGCCGCGGCCGAGTTGTCTCGGGGGGCCCAGCCCTGGGGGCCCTGCTGACCAGGGTCTCCGCCGTGCTGCGGTGGCTCTTGGCTCATGACTGTGGAGGCTCCTCGACTGCGGATGATTTTCCTATAGTGCACTTTTCGGACGGATAACCCTCGGATCCCTCCACGGAAATGGGGTCGCGGCGGCCGGACGCCGTGGACTAAGGTCGTGCGCTTTGGCGGATTGAGGGGGGCGAGGTGCGGCTCTATGCCGTGGTGGCGGCCGGTGGGTTCCGGCGGTATGCCACCTACCGGGTGGCGACGCTCGCGGGGGTGTTCACCAACACCGTCTTCGGTTTCATCATGGCGTACACCTACATCGCTCTGTGGGACGAGAGGCCGCAGCTCGGCGGCTACGACATGTCGCAGGCGCTGACCTACGTGTGGCTGGGTCAGGCACTGCTGATGACCTGCGCGATGATGGGCGGCGGCTTCGAGGACGAGCTCATGGAGCGGATCCGCACGGGTGACATCGCGGTCGATCTGTACCGGCCCGCCGATCTGCAGCTGTGGTGGCTGGCGGGGGACCTGGGCCGGGCCGCGTTCCATCTGCTGGGGCGCGGGATCGTGCCGATGGCGCTGGGGGCGATGGCCTTCGATCTCGCGATGCCGCGCTCTCCGTGGACCTGGCTGGCCTTTTTCGTGTCGGTGGCGCTGGGTGTCGTGGTGAGCTTCGGGGTGCGCTTCCTGGTCGCGCTGTCGGCGTTCTGGCTGATGGACGGGGCGGGCGCGATGCAGATCGCCTGGCTGGCCGGGCTGTTCTTCTCGGGGATGATGCTGCCGCTGACGCTGTTCCCCGGCTGGCTCGGGGAGCTGGCCCGCGCCCTGCCGTGGTCGTCGCTGCTCCAGGTCCCGGCCGATGTGTTCCTCGGCAGGTACGCGGGCTGGGATGTCGTGCGGGCGTACGCCTTCCAGGCCGGCTGGGCGGTGGTGCTGCTGCTGGCGGGGAGGCTCCTGCAGTCGGTGGCGACCAGAAGGGTGGTGGTCCAGGGTGGCTGAGGTCCGGATCGGGCGTGTCGCGGCCGTGGAGCCGGAGGTCGTGTCCGCCGAGCGGTCCCGGCTGGCCGAGGGGGTGCGGGCGTACGGGCTGATCGTGGCGATGTGGCTGCGCTCGACGATGGCGTACCGCGCGTCGTTCGTGATGACGACCGTCGGGAACTTCGTGTCGACGGCGTTCGACTTCGTCACGATCATGCTGATGTTCGCGCACGTCGACGTGCTGGGCGGTTTCACCCTGCCGGAGGTCGCGTTGCTGTACGGGACGTCGGCGACCGCGTTCGGGCTGTCCGATCTGGTGCTGGGGTCGATGGACCGGCTGGGGCGCCGGGTGCGGGACGGGACGCTGGACACGCTGCTGGTGCGGCCCGTCCCGGTGCTGGCGCAGGTGGCGGCGGACCGGTTCGCGCTGCGCAGGCTGGGGCGGATCACGCAGGGCCTGCTGGTGCTGGGTTACGCGCTGTTGACCCTGGACATCGACTGGTCGCCGCTGAAGGTGGTGATGCTGCCGCTGATGGTGCTGAGCGGCGCGGCGATCTTCGGGGCGGTGTTCGTGGTGGGGGCGGCGTTCCAGTTCTACGCCCAGGACGCCTCCGAGGTGCAGAACGCCTTCACGTACGGGGGCACGACGATGCTGCAGTACCCGCCGACGGTCTTCGCGAAGGACCTGGTGCGCGGGGTGACGTTCGTGGTGCCGCTGGCGTTCGTGAGCTGGCTGCCGGCCCTGTACGTGCTGGGGCGGGACTACCCGCTGGACCTGCCGCAGTGGGTGGCGTTCCTGCCGCCGGTGGTGGCGGCGGGGTGCTGGGTGCTCGCGGGGCTGGCATGGCGTGTGGGGCTGCGGTCGTACCGCAGCACGGGAAGCTGAGGAGTGGGCGTGGACGACATGGACTTCATCGAGCTGGACGGCGTCGAGAAGGTCTTCGACGTGCGCCGTAAGACGGGCTTCATGCGCCGTGAACGGCGTGAGGTGCGGGCGGTGGACGGGATCAGCTTCCGGGTGCCGCGCGGGGAGATGGTCGGCTACATCGGCCCGAACGGTGCGGGCAAGTCGACGACGATCAAGATGCTGACGGGCATTCTCACGCCGAGCGGCGGCCGGCTGCGGGTCGCGGGGATCGACCCGAGCCGGGAGCGGACGAGGCTGGCGCACCGGATGGGTGTGGTGTTCGGGCAGCGTACGACGCTGTGGTGGGACCTTCCGCTGCGTGACTCGTACCGGCTGATGCACCGGATGTACCGGATCCCGGACAGCCGTTACCGGGAGAATCTGGACCGTTGTGTCGAACTCCTGGATCTGGGGGCGCTGTTGGAGGTCCCGGTGCGTCAGCTGTCGCTGGGACAGCGGATGCGGGGCGACATCGCGGCGGCGCTGCTGCACGATCCCGAGGTGCTGTATCTGGACGAGCCCACGATCGGGCTCGATGTGGTCTCCAAGGCGAAGGTGCGGGGGTTCCTGCGGGACTTGAACGCGGAGCGGTCCACGACGGTGCTGCTGACCACGCACGATCTGACCGACATCGAGCAGCTGTGCAAGCGGGTGATGGTGATCGACCACGGCCGTCTGGTGTACGACGGTGCGCTCGCCGGGCTGCACGAGGTGGGGGAGAGCGAGCGCACGCTCGTCGTGGACCTGGAGAGGGAGCTGCCGCCGATCGAGCTGGGGGCGGAGTCTTCGGCGCGGGTGGTGAAGGTGGAGGGGCCCCGGCAGTGGCTGGCGTTCCCGGCCGCGGCGTCGGCCGCCCCGCTGGTGGCGCGTATCGCGGCGGACTATCCGCTGGTGGACCTCTCGGTGCGGGAGCCGGACATCGAGTCCGTGATCGCGAAGATGTACGTGTCGGATTCTGCTGTCTAGGCTGGTCCCGCGATTGCTCTATAGGGTGCCGGTATGACAAGTGACAGCCCGGACATGCGTGCCTCCGACGCGGAACGTGAGCGGGTCGCCGAGACCCTGCGGGAGGCCGTGGCCGAGGGCCGGCTGGAGATGGACGAGTTCGAGCAGCGGCTCGACGCGACGTTCAAGGCGCGTACGCACGGGGAGTTGGTGCCGCTCGTACGCGACCTGCCGGTGCCGGGCGATTCCGCCCGGCCGGTGACGGGGGCGGTGGCCGGGCGGAAGGGGTCGTCCGCGAACTGGCCCGCGCGGATCGGTGGCGCCGCCACCTCGTCGGGGGCCTTCGCCTTCTGGGGCGGCTTCAACCGCAAGGGCCGCTGGACGGTGGGCCCGAAGTTCACCGCGTTCGCGATGTGGGGCGGCGGCGAGATCGATCTGCGCGAGGCCCACTTCGCGGAGCGCGATGTCGTGATCCGCTGCTACACGATCATGGGCGGCATGCAGGTGACGGTCCCGCCGGACATCGACGTCCAGGTGAACGGCCTCGGGATCATGGGCGGTTTCGGCGAGCACTCCAAGCTCGACGAGGAGCCGGAACCCGCTCCGGACGCCCCACGGGTGAAGATCACCGGGTTCGCGCTGATGGGCGGGGTCGGCGTGGAGCGCAAGCGGAGCAGGGCGGAGAAGCGGCGGCTCCAGGAGCAGGAGCGGCTGCGCCTGCAGAAGCCGGACACGGGGGACGGGCGCAAGGAGCTCGGCTGAGCCTCAGAAGGCGTCGGCCTTCGGTGTCCCGTCCACGGCGCCGAGGTCGATCGCGTGGCCCAGGGCGTGGTAGCCGGCGTCGTTGAAGTGCAGCCGGTCTCCGGAGTCGTACTCGGGCAGGATCCGGTTGGGCGCGTAGGGGTCGCGTACGGCGCGGTCGAAGTCGACGAACGCGTCGAAGATCCGGCCGGAGCGGATCTCCTTGTTGACGGCCAGGCGCACGCTGTTGCTCTCGGGTGACCAGGTGGAGTAGCCCTGGAAGGGCGTCAGCGTCGCCCCGACGACCCGCAGTCCCTGGGCGTGTGCGCGCTCGGTGAGGGCGCGGAGGCCGGCCGTGATGCGCCGGGGGTCGGGCTCCTGGGGGTACTGCTGCACGTCGTTGATGCCGAGGGCGATGATCACGGTCTTCGCTCCGGCGACGGACAGGACGTCGCGCTCGAAGCGGTGGGCACCGCTGCGGCCGCCCACGTTCTTGACGCCGTCCACCGTGAGCGGGCTGTCGCGCAGGAGCCGGTTGCCGGCTATCCCCTGGTTGGCGATGCCGTAGGCGTGCCGCAGCCGGTCGGAGAGGACGTCCGGCCAGCGGGTGTCGGCGTCGGTCGTGGAGCCGCTGCCCGCGGTGAGGGAGTCGCCGAGGACGACGATCGCGCCGGGCGACGCCTCGTTGCGGACGTCGACGGCCGTCAGGTAGCGCCACCGGGTGGTGCTCCAGGTGCCCTGGCCGTCGGCCAGGTAGGACGTCTGGTGCGCGTTCGGGTGCTGGGTGACGGGCCCTCCGGCGGACGAGGTGCGGAGGGTGACCTCCAGGTCGGCGTCCGGGGCGACGGGCACCACGACCGGGTCGCTGACGACCTGGAGGCCGGCGGCGACGGTGACGGTGGGCCGGCCCTGGAAGGTCACCTGGCGGGTGTTGACGGTGGCCTGGTCGATGACGAGGGGCGTGGCGCCGAAGAGGTTGGACAGAGTGATGCGGGCGGCGTTCCCGCCGACGCTGGTGTGCACGATGTTGCGGATGGTGCTGCCGGGGTAGCCCTGCGCGGAATTCGGCTCCGCACTGACGGGGGCCGCGGTCCACGTGGCGACCCAGGTGCCGAGGGCGTTGGCCGGTGCGGCGGGATTGCGGGCCGCCGCATGGGCCTGGGACCCGCTCAGCGGGTCCTGCCTCTTCCCGGCGATGAGCGACGTACCGAAAGCGACGGCGGCGGCGAGCGCGACGGTGCCTGCTACGAGGGCGATGAGCAGGGCATACCCCTGGCGCCTGGGCATCTGTGGTGGTTCTCCTTGCGGTGTCCGGCCCGGTGTTCGGGTCGCTTTCATGATGCGACAGGTCCTGGGGAACTCGACGTGCGGCCCAGGAGTAGGTGAGGTAGGGACAATGCGTACGGCACTGGATGGCGTGTACGCGGACGGGTGGAGCGGATGGAACAGGACGCGGGACAGGGATCGGCATCCGGGGCGGAGGGCCGCGGGACCGGGCTGGGCGGGTTCGCGTACACCGCCGCCGATGAGGAGAAGCGGCGCGGTGTGCGCCGTATGAAGACCACCGCCACGGGTCTCCTCCTGCTCGTCGCGATCGTGTACGTCCTCGCCACCTGGGCGAAGAACGCGGGTGTGGGCGGCTGGCCGGGCTACGTCGCAGCGGCCGCCGAGGCGGGAATGGTCGGTGCGCTGGCGGACTGGTTCGCCGTCACGGCGCTGTTCCGGCGTCCGCTCGGCCTGCCCATCCCCCACACCGCCATCATTCCCACCAAGAAGGACCAGTTGGGGGCATCACTCGGTTCCTTCGTGGGCGAGAATTTTCTCTCCGGGGACGTCGTTCGTGACCGAATTCACGCTCTGGGGGTCGGAAAGAGGCTCGGAGCGTGGCTGGCGGAGCCGGAACACGCCGACCGGGTCACCGCCGAGCTGGCCACCGCGCTGCGCGGTGCGCTGACCGTGCTCCGGGACTCCGATGTGCAGGCGGTCGTCGGGGAGGCGATCACCCGGCGGGCGGACGCGGTGGAAGTCGGGCCGGGGATGGGGAAGATGCTGGAGAAGATCGTCCAGGACGGCGGTCACCGCAGGGTCGTCGACCTCGTCTGCGTACGGGCGCACGACTGGCTGGTCATGCACGGCGACTCCGTCATGGACGCGGTCCAGGGCGGGGCGCCCGGCTGGACGCCCCGGTTCGTCGACAAGCGGGTGGGGGAGCGGGTCTACAAGGAGCTGCTGCGCTTCGTCACGGAGATGCGTGACATGCCGGGCCATCCGGCACGCGGTTCGATCGACACGTTCCTGACGGACTTCGCGGCCGACCTCCAGACCGACACCGACACCCGGGCCCGGGTGGAGCGGCTGAAGTCGGAGATCCTGGGGCGTGGTGAGGTCCAGGACGTCATCGCCTCCGCCTGGTCCTCCGTCCGTACGATGATCATCGCGGCGGCCGAGGACGAGCGGAGCGAGCTGCGGATGCGGGCCCGGGCGTCGCTGATCTCCCTGGGCGCCAGGCTCTCCACGGACGAGCGGCTGCAGGCGAAGCTGGAGGGCTGGCTGGAGGACGCGGCGGCGTATGTCGTCACGACGTACCGCACGGAGATCACCTCGCTGATCAGCGACACGGTGGCCGGCTGGGACGCGGACCAGACGTCGAAGAAGATCGAGGCGCACATCGGCCGTGACCTGCAGTTCATCCGGATCAACGGCACCGTGGTGGGCGCGCTGGCCGGCCTGGCGATCTATTCGGTGTCACACGCGCTGGGGGGCTGACCGGAGACGTGCCCGTCCTGTCGTACGGGCACGCCCCCGGGTCACGCGGGGAGTTGCTCTTCAGTACGCACCCCGCGGCGCCCGTGTTCAATCCCCCGGGCCGGACTTTCTCGGAGAGGGCGCCGGCGCTCCCCGGTGGTGCGCCGTCTATTCCGCGCCGCGCCGGGTGACCGCCCATGACGCGGCGGCGACGCCGCCCGCCATGGTGAACACCGCGGGCCAGGCGCCGAGCTTCTTGGCCAGGGGGTGCGAGCCGGCGAAGGCGGCGACGTAGGCGACGGTCAGTGCGGTGGCCGCGCGGGCCCCGGCCTGCCGGTTCCACTCGTACGCCGCCACCGAGCCGGCGGCGGCCAGCGCGACGCCGCCCAGCGGGCGCTTCCTGGTCCAGCGGGCGATTCCGTACCCGCCGACGAGTCCGCCCGCCGCCACTGCCGCTGCCGGGACCTTCGCCATTGCCGCCACCTTCGCTTTCCTGCGTCTCCGTCGGCGTGACCGCCGCGAATCCGAGGATAAGGTCCCGGGCCGGCCGGCCCGTCGGCCGGTCGGCCGACGGGCCAGGGCGTCAGTCGGTGCCGGACTCCATCGCGGCGCGGTCCAGCAGCTCGTCGTCGCGGGAGACCTCGCCGCGCGAGGCGATGGCCTGCGCGCCGCCCTCGGACATGGCGCCGATCAGCCCGGTCGCCGCCGCCTGCGCGGCGCCGATCAGCGAGGGCTGGGTGGTGCCGACGAGGCCGAGGCCGGCGAACTGTTCGAGCCTGGCGCGCGAGTCCGCGATGTCGAGGTTGCGCATGGTGAGCTGGCCGATGCGGTCCACGGGGCCGAACGCCGAGTCCTCGGTCCGCTCCATCGACAGCTTGTCCGGGTGGTAGCTGAAGGCGGGGCCGGTGGTGTTGAGGATCGAGTAGTCCTCACCGCGCCGCAGCCGCAGCGTCACCTCGCCGGTGACGGCCGAGCCGACCCAGCGCTGCAGCGACTCGCGGACCATCAGAGCCTGCGGGTCCAGCCAGCGGCCCTCGTACATCAGCCGCCCGAGGCGCCGGCCCTCGTTGTGGTAGTGGGCGAGGGTGTCCTCGTTGTGGATCGCGTTGACGAGGCGCTCGTACGCCGCGTGCAGGAGGGCCAGGCCGGGCGCCTCGTAGATGCCGCGGCTCTTCGCCTCGATGATGCGGTTCTCGATCTGGTCCGACATGCCCAGGCCGTGACGGCCGCCGACCGCGTTGGCCTCCATCACCAGGTCGACCGGGGTGGCGAACGTCTTGCCGTTGATCGTCACCGGGCGGCCTTGGTCGAAGCCGATGGTGACGTCCTCGGTGGCGATCTCGACCGAGGGGTCCCAGAACCGGACGCCCATGATCGGGTCGACGGTCTCCACGCCGGTGTCGAGGTGCTCCAGCGTCTTCGCCTCGTGGGTGGCACCCCAGATGTTGGCGTCGGTGGAGTACGCCTTCTCCGTGCTGTCGCGGTAGGGCAGCCCGTGGGCGACCAGCCACTCCGACATCTCCTTGCGGCCGCCGAGCTCGGTGACGAAGTCGGCGTCGAGCCACGGCTTGTAGATGCGCAGGTGGGGGTTGGCGAGGAGACCGTAGCGGTAGAACCGCTCGATGTCGTTGCCCTTGAACGTGGAGCCGTCGCCCCAGATCTGTACGTTGTCCTCGAGCATCGCCCGGACCAGCAGGGTGCCGGTGACGGCGCGGCCGAGCGGCGTCGTGTTGAAGTAGGCACGCCCGCCCGAGCGGATGTGGAACGCACCGCACGCCAGCGCTGCCAGGCCCTCCTCGACCAGTGCCGCCCGGCAGTCGACCAGGCGCGCGATCTCGGCGCCGTAGGCCTTCGCGCGGCCGGGCACCGACGCGATGTCGGGCTCGTCGTACTGGCCGATGTCGGCGGTGTAGGTGCACGGGACGGCACCCTTGTCGCGCATCCACGCGACCGCGACCGAGGTGTCGAGGCCGCCCGAGAAAGCGATGCCGACGCGCTCGCCGGTGGGCAGGGAGGTGAGAACCTTAGACATAGGAAGAGTATGCACTCGATTGTATGTATATGCAAATGGGTGCGCGGGGGCGCTCCGGGCCGGGTCGGGCCGTCGGGGCGACCGGGGGGTGTACAGGCGTTTACCCTGGGGGGTGAACGCTTGTACACCCCTCTGCGTACGGAGACCCGATGACCGCACCCGCGCCCGCCGCCGCCCCGGACCACCCCCGCCTCGCCGTCGGCGTCCTGGCCTTCTGCGGCGTCGTGGTCGCGATCATGCAGACGATCGTCGTCCCGCTGCTCCCGCACATACCGGAGCTCACGGGCGCCACCCCGGCGGCCGCGAGCTGGCTGGTCACCGTCACCCTGCTCACCGGCGCGGTCTTCACCCCCGTGCTCGGCCGGGTCGGCGACATGTACGGCAAGCGCCGCGTGCTCGTCGCCTCGCTGGGCGTCCTCGTCGTGGGCTCCGTGCTGTGCGCGGTCAGCTCCCACATCGGCGTACTGATCACGGGGCGCGCCCTGCAGGGGGCGGCCATCGCCGTCGTACCGCTGGGCATCAGCATCCTGCGTGACGAACTGCCGCCGGAGCGGGTCCTGTCGGCCGTGGCTCTGATGAGTTCGACGATGGGCATCGGCGCCGCCGTGGGGCTGCCCGTCGCGGCGGTGGTCATCGAGAACTTCGAGTGGCACACCATGTTCTGGGTCTCGGGCGCCATCGGCCTCCTCGACATCCTCCTGGTGCTCCGCTTCGTGCCGGAGTCCCCGATCCGCTCCCGCGGCCGGTTCGACGCGCTCGGAGCGCTCGGGCTGACCGCCGCCCTGGTCTGCCTGCTGCTGGCCGTCACCCAGGGCGGCGGCTGGGGCTGGACGTCGGGGCGCACCCTCGGCCTGCTCGCCTCCGCCGTCGTGATCGCGCTGGTCTGGGGGGCGTACGAACTCCGGGTGCGCACCCCGATGGTGGACCTGAGGGTCTCCGCGCGCCCCGCCGTGCTGCTCACCAACATCGCCGCCCTGCTCATCGGCTTCGCGTTCTACGCCAACTCCCTGGTCACCGCCCAGATGGTGCAGGAGCCGAAGGCCACCGGCTACGGGCTCGGCGCCTCGCTCGTCGTCAGCGGGCTCTGCATGCTGCCCGGTGGTGTGACGATGGTGGCGCTGTCGCCGGTGTCGGCGCGGATCTCCGCCAAGCACGGCCCGAAGACCAGCCTGGCGCTGGCCGCCGGGATCATCGCCGTCGGCTATGTGGTGCGGTACTTCACCAGCCACAGCCTCTGGCTGATCATCACCGGCGCCACGGTCGTCGCGGCCGGCACCGCGATCGCGTACTCCGCGCTCCCGGCACTGGTCATGCGAGGCGTCCCGGTCAGCGAGACGGGAGCCGCCAACGGCCTGAACACCTTGATGCGCTCCGTCGGCCAGGCGTTCTGCAGCGCCACGGTGGCCGCGGTGCTCGCCAACATGACGTTCCTGGCGGCCGGGCGCCCGGCTCCGACGCTCGGGGCCTACCAGCTGGTCTTCCTCATCGCGGCGGGCGCGGCGCTGCTGGCCCTCGCGGTGACCCTGTGCCTCCCGGCCGGCCGCGCGGGTGCGGGTACGGTCGGGAGGAAACGCAGGAGCAGCGGCCGTGTGCGGGCGCTGCCGATCCAGGAGGGCGCATGACCGCCCGAGTCACCGCAGGGACGGAGCCCGAGACGGCCGCCACGGCTCCGGGGGAGGCCGCCACCGGCAGGGACGCGATCCTGCTCGCCGCCCGCCGGGCGTTCACGCAGCGCCCGTACGCGGAGGTGACGATCCGGGGTATCGCGGCCGACGCGGGGGTGAGCGCGGCCCTCGTGGTGAAGCACTTCGGCCGCAAGGAGCAGCTCTTCAACACGGTCGCCGACTTCGGCCCGGCCGCCGAGGAGCTCTTCGACGCTCCGCTCGACGGGCTGGGCCGGCACATGGTGCTGACGCTCGTACGCCGCCGCAGGGAGCAGAAGGGCGACCCCCTGCTGCGGGTCGTCTTCTCCCTCGGCAACCACGACGAACGCTCCCTGCTGCGCGACCGCTTCCACGAACAGGTCACCGGGCGCCTGACGGCCCGACTCCCCGGCCGCGAGCGCGCCCTGCGCGCCGAGCTGATCGCCGGGCACCTCATCGGCCTGGGCGCCACCTTGAGCCTGCACCGCCAGGGCGCCGGCTCCCACGCGACCCCCGAGCACCTCGCGGACCTGTACGCCCCGGCGCTGCAGGGCCTGGTGGAGGGCTGACCCGCCCGGAATGGCGATAAGGTCCGGTCCAACACGACGAGGGGGGCCTCATGTTGATCCGTACCGGCCTGCGCGCCGCGATACCGGCCGTGATTCTGGGAGCGCTGCTGGTGGGCTGCAGCGCGGCGACCACCACCGACGGGCCGGGCGGTGACGTCCCGTCCGTGGCCCCGTCCGCGGCCGAAGCCGCGGCCGACAAGGCGCCATCCCTGATGCCCACGCCGTCACCGACACCCACGCTGATCATCCAGGAGGACCCGAACGCACCCGAGCTGGTCCGCGACGCCTTCGCCGGGCTCCAGGCGACACTGGACGACACCTGCACGCCCGGAGCCGGCGACTGCGCCTACTTCCTGGGCCGGGTCAACGACGAGCTGAACGGCCTGGACAAGGCGATGAAGGCGGACAAGAAGGGGCCTGGCCACTTCGAGGAGCCCATCGCCTGGATCGCCACGCTGCGCACGACGCTGGACGGCGACGTCTCCACCCCGAACCTGGAGAAGCACCGTACGGAGCTGATCGGCACCCGGGACCGCATCAACACGTGGATGCAGGACCACCCGGAGGACTACCGCTGACCTGCGGGGGTCACACCCGCAGGACGTCGATCCCCAGGGCGGTGAACTCCTCGACGACGTCCTCGGGCGCGTCCCGGTCCGTGACCAGCACCGACACCGCGCCGGTCTCGCACACCTGGGCGAAGGCCCGGCGCCCGAGCTTGGAGGAGTCGGCGACCACGATCACCGTGCCCGCGCACTCGGCGAGCGCACGGTTGGCACCGGCCTCGGACTCGTCGTGCGTGGCCGCGCCGAACCGGGCGTGCACGGCGTCCACGCCGAGGATCGTGTAGTCGAGCGCGAGGCCGCGCAGGACCGAGTCGACCAGGGGGCCGACGAGCTCGTACGAATTCGGCCTGGCCACCCCGCCGGTGACGACGATCTTCACCTGGGGGCGGACCGCCAGCTCGTTGGCGATGTTGATCGCGTTGGTCACCACGGTCAGCGCCACGCCCCCGCCCGACGGCTCGGGCCGCAGCGCCAGCTCCCTGGCGACCTCGGAGGTCGTCGTACCGCCGTTGAGGCCGACGGTGGAGCCCGTCGGGATCAGCTCGGCCGCGGCCTTCGCGATGCGCTGCTTCTCGTCCGCCCTGCGGGCCGCCTTGTAGCGCAGCGGCAGGTCGTAGGCGACGGCGCTCACCACCGCGCCGCCCCGGGTGCGGGTCAGCAGATTCTGCCGGGCGAGCTCGTCCAGGTCGCGGCGGACGGTGGCGGCGGAACAGCCGAGCTGTTCGGCGGCGTCGAGTACGTCGAGATGGCCCTGGTCGCTGAGGATCTCCAGCAGCCGGGTCCACCGTGTGTGTGCCGCCACCGGATCCTCCTCGTTCGCAGCTCACAAGCCTATCGTCCGGGTCGCGCCAGGACGCCCAGCAGGCGTGCCACCTCCGCCGCGACCGCGTCGCGGGCCGGGCCCAGATAGGCGCGGGGGTCCGCGGCCTCGGCGTGGGTGTCCAGATAGTCGCGGACGGCCCGGGTGAACAGCTTGTTCAGGTGCGTGGAGATGTTGACCTTCGTCATGCCGGCGCCGATCGCCGCCGCGAGACCCGTGTCGCCGACCCCCGAGGAGCCGTGCAGGACGAGCGGGACCCCCACCGTGTCGCGCAGCCGGGAGATGAGCGCGAAGTCGAGGACGGCGTCCCGGGTCAGCATCGCGTGCGAACTGCCGACGGCAACGGCGAGCGCGTCGACGGCCGTGGCCTCCACGAACGCCCGGGCCTCGTCCGGGTCGGTGCGTACGCCGGGGGCGTGCGCCCCGTCCTTGCCGCCGATCTCGCCGAGCTCCGCCTCCACCCAGACGCCGTGGCTGTGGCAGTAGGCGGTGATCTCGCGGGTCGCGGCGACGTTGTCGGCGTACGGGAGTGCCGACGCGTCGAACATGACGGAGGTGAAGCCGATCCGGACGGCCTCGCGCACCAGGTCGGCCGACTCGGCGTGGTCCAGATGCACGGAGACCGGCACGCCCGCCGCCCGGGCGACGGCGAGCGAGGCGAGCCCGATGGGTTCGAGGCCGCCGTGGTAGCGGGCGGTGTTCTCGCTGACCTGGAGGATCACCGGCAGCCCGGCGGCTTCCGCCCCGCTCGCGATGGCCTGCGCGTGTTCGATCTGCACGACGTTGAAGGCCCCGACGCCGGTCGCGTCGGTCCGGGCACCGTGCGTGATGACACCGGTGGATATGAGCGGCATGGGCGTCCTTCGCGGATGCGGGCTGCGTGAACCCAGGCGAATGGTGCTCGAAGTTGCTCATTTATAGCCTGCTTGAAGCAGATTGGAAAAGAGCAGCCGCCTGCGGAGAGTTCCGGAGGCGGCTGCCGAGGTGGTGACCGGAGGCTGTGGGCTGTGCTCAGCGGATCGGTGTCGTCTGCGCCAGTGATATGCGCCAGTCGCCGTCCGCGCGGGTCATGACGTAGGTCATCGCGCCGGTCAGGGGGAGCTCGGAGGGGCCCTCCGCCTCGGACCGCTCGTCGTGGACCGTCTTGGTCAGGCTCACGATGGCGACGTCAGGCGTGGCGAACCGGATGTCGTCGACCTCCAGCGTGGTCCGGATGTCCTTGAGGGGGGAGGAGAGCGCTTCGGCCATGGCGGAAGCGAAGGTCTCACGCCCGAAGAGGCGCCGTCCGCCGAAGTTGACGAGCACGAGGTCGGAGGTGTGCAGCACCGGCAGCACGTCCGGGTCGGTCTGCGCCTTCTCGGTCCGCGCGACGAGCTCGCGAATCCGCTGCTCGTCGGCGGCATCCGTGGGGGAGGTGACGTTCGAGGTGTCCATGCGGAGAACCTAGAACCTCTAGTTGAGTTGAGGTCAAGGCTCAGGTCATGGCCTGGGTGCCGATGACGGCGAGCAGGCCGAGCCGGGCGGCGTCGTCGCTTCCGGGGGCTGCGGTGTACGCGACGACGCGCAGGTCGCTGCCCGCGGCGACCAGGACGTCGCAGTCGAGGGTGAGCGTGCCGATCTCCGGGTGGACGATCGCCTTGGCGCCGGACCGGTGGATGCCCACGATGCCCGAGTCCCACAGGCCCGCGAAGACGGTGCTGGTCTCCCGCAGGTCCTTGACCAGTGAGCGCAGCCCCTGGTCGGCCGGGTAGCGGGCGGTGGCCGCCCTGAGGTCGCCCACCATCGTCGCCTCGAAGTCCGCCTTCTGCTCCGGTGTCTGGCGGACCCTGCCAGGCAGGCCGGTGAAGTGCCGCCAGATCATGTTGCGTTCGCGGCCGCGCAGAGCGGAGGGGTCGCCGAGGAGGGCCGCCCAGGACGGGTTCCATTCGACGAGGTTCCAGGCGGCGTCGTGGACGCTCAGCGGGGCGCCGTCCAACTGGTCGAGCAGCCGGCGGAGCCCCGGCGGGATGTGGTCCGAGATGTGGCCGGGCCCGGGCTCGGGCTGTCCCGCGAGCAGGTACAGGTAGGTGCGTTCGGCCTCCGAGAGGCGCAGTGCGCGGGCCAGGGAGGCGAGGACCTGCGGTGACGGGGACGTGGCGCGGCCCTGTTCGAGTCGGGTGATGTAGTCGACGGAGAGGGCGGCGAGCTGGGCGAGTTCCTCGCGCCGGAGCCCCGCCGCCCGCCGCACCCCGCCGGCGGGCAGCCCGACCGTGGCCGGGGAGATCCGGTCCCGCCACCCGTGCAGGGCCTTGCCCAGGTCCCTGGAGCCCGGATCGCCGGACGGGTGCCCGGACGGGGTCTTGGACGGGGCCTCGGTCGGGGCCTTGAAGGGTGCGGATGGTGCGTCCTTGGATGCGCTCACCCCTCCAGTATCCGCGCGGCCCCGCCGCACAGCCTGGTACTGCCGGTCCACCCGCTGAGGCGGGCACTCCCTGTCCACCGGCGGCGCGAGCAGGGTGGAGGCATCACCCCACCGACCGCCGAACACGGGAGCGCCACCATGACCATCACCCTCATCACCGGAGCGAACAAGGGTCTCGGCTACGAGACCGCCCGCCGCCTCATCGAGGCCGGGCACACCGTCTACGCCGGGGCGCGCGACGCCCGGCGCGGGGAGGAGGCCGCGGCGCGGCTCGGTGCGCGCTTCGTGCAGCTCGACATCACGGACGAGGACTCCGTCGAGGCCGCCGCCGCCTTCGTGACGAAGGACGCGGGCCGGCTGGACGTCCTGGTCAACAACGCCGGGATCGTCGGCGTACGCAAGCCGGTGGGCGAGGTGACCGGGGCGGACATGCGGAGCACGTACGAGACCAACGTCTTCGGTGCCGTGCGCGTGACCAGGGCCTTCCTGCCGCTGCTGGAGGCCGGGAAGGACCCGGTCGTCGTGAACGTGTCCAGCGGCCTCGGCTCGCTGGCGGCGACGAACGACCCGAGCCGTGTCGAGTTCACCGTGGCGGCGCTCGACTACAACTCGTCCAAGACCGCGCTGGTCATGGTGACTTCGCAGTACGCGAAGGCATTCCCGGGCATCAGGTTCAACGCCGTCGACCCCGGTTACACCGCCACCGATCTCAACGGCCACTCGGGCCCCAAGACGGTGGAGAAGGGCGCGGACATCATCGTCCGTATGGCTCTCGTCGGCGCCGACGGCCCGACCGGCGGCTTCTTCGACGAGGACGGCCCCGCCGCCTGGTGACCCGCGCGCCGGCCCGGGCGGGGAATTCGATGGCCCGGCGCCCGGGTCCGCCCGTACGGTGCGCGTATGACTGCGCAGCTCCGCCTGGAAAAGGTGACCCCGGACAACGTCCTCGACGCGTGCCGACTGACCGTCGCACCCGAGCAGGAACGGTTCGTCGCCCCGGTCGCACGGTCGCTCGCCGAGGCGTACGCCGATCCGGACAAGGCCTGGCCCCGGCTGGTCTACGACGGTGACCGGCTGGTCGCCTTCGTGATGGCCTTCTTCGACGTACGTTTCGGGCTCGGGGGCCCCGCCGATCCCGGGAACCGGCTGCGTTCCGGACTCTGGCGGCTGGCCGTCGCCGCGGACGAGCAGGGCAAAGGGTACGGACGCTTCGCCGTGGACGCCGTCTGCGAGGAGATCCTCCGGCGCGGACAGAAGCGCGTGACGGTGACCTGGGGGCAGGGGGAGCACGGCCCCGAGGAGTTCTATCTGGGGCTCGGCTTCCACATGACCGGCGAGATGAGCGGGGACCAGGTGGTCGGCGAGATGGACCTGCCGCGCGGCTGACCGTCCGGCTCCCGGTGATCCACATGCGGTTCGGGGGCGGGGGCGCGAGGATCGTGATTACGGGCGGTGGCCCGGCCGCGCCTCGGCCCTCTCGGGTCGGTTTCTCCCTTCCAGGCGCTCCGGTCCGCCTCCCGGCCAAGCCACCAGGGGGGTATGGAGGTACTGGATGCCGCGGCCCCTGTGGACAGGAGCGATCAGCTTCGGGCTGGTCACGATCCCGATCAAGGTGGTCTCCGCCACCGAGAACCACTCGATCTCCTTCCACCAGTACCACCAGGAGGACATGGGCCGGATCCGCACCCGCAAGGTGTGCGAGATCGACGGCAAGGTCCTCTCGCAGGACGAGATCGGCAAGGGGTACGAGATCGCCAAGGACCGGACCGTGCCCGTCACCGACGAGGAGCTCGACCGGATGCCGCTGCCGACGGCGAAGGCCATCGAGATCGTCGCGTTCGTCGAGGCCGACAGCATCGACCCCGTGCGGATCAGCGACAGCTACTACCTCGCGGTGGACGGCCAGGTCGCGGCGAAGCCGTACGCCCTGCTGCGGAAGGCGCTGGAGCGCAGCGACAAGGTCGCCGTGGCGAAGTTCGCCTGGCACAACCGTGAGCGGCTCGGCCTGCTGCGGGTGCGGGAGGACGCGATCGTGCTGCACTCGATGCGCTGGCCGGACGAGATCCGCAGCCCGGAGTCCCTCGCTCCCCGGGAGACGGAGCTCGAAGAGGACGAGATCGAACGCGCCGTGCAGCTCACCGACAGCATGGCCCTGGACGACATCTCCGGCTTCCGTGACCGTTACCGGGAGGCCTTGGAGGAGCTGCTCGCGGCCAAGTCCGAGGGCAAGGCGCTCCCGGCGGCGGCAGGGGAAGAGGAGGAGGAGCCGGGGAAGGTCATGGACCTGATGGCCGCGCTGAACGCCTCGGTGAAGGCGGCCAAGGAGACACGGGGCGAGGACGCGACCGTGCACGAGATGACGCCCGGCAAGTCCCGCGCCCGGAAGAAGGCCGCCCCGGCAGCGAAGAAGACCGCCTCGAAGAAGACGGCGGCCAAGAAGCAGCCGGCGAGGAAGACCGCGGCGAAGAAGCGGACCGCCTCCTGAGCCTCGCCCGACGACACCGGGCGGCGGCCGGTCCCGGCACCCGCGCGGCATCGGGCGGTGGCGCCGGGCACGTCACCCGATGTCGTCGGGCGCCAGGTCCGGGCGGAGCCGGTGCCAGGAGGGCTGACGCAGCTTCCCCGCCTTCGTCCGCGTCGAGTACCGCACCTCGCCGACCAGCCGAGGCAGCACCCAGCGCGCCCCCGCCACCGGTGGCGTCTCGTCGAAGGGGCACGTGTCGACCGCGGCGACACGGAGCAGTTCAGCGAGCCTGGTCCGCTCGGCGTCGCTCCATCCCGTCCCGACGCTGCCCGCGTAGCGCAGACCGCCCGGGTGCCGCTCGCCGACCAGCAGCGCGCCCGGCAGGCCGCCCAGCCGTCCGCGCCCGGGTACCCAGCCTCCGACGATCACGTCCAGCGTGCGGGCGTGGCGGATCTTGATCCACGTACGGGCGCGGACCCCCGGCTCGTACACCGAGGTCAGCCGCTTCGCGATCACGCCCTCCAGCCCGGCCTCCCGGGTCATGGTGAGGGCCTCCTCGCCGTGCCCCACGACCACCGAGGGCGTCGACCAGCGTGGTCCGTTCAGCGCGAGCTCCTCCAGCGCCGCCCGGCGCTCGGCGTAGGGCAACGGCACGAGGCTCCGGTCCCGCAGGAAGACGGCGTCGAACAGCACCAGGTGCGCCGGCACCCGCTGCGCCATGCGGGCGGCCTTCGCGGGCGATCCGGAGAGCCCCATCCGCGACTGCAGCCGCTCGAAGTCGCTGCGCCCCTGGTCGTCCAGGGCGACGATCTCGCCGTCCAGCACCGCCGGTACGCCGCCGAGCGCGGGACCGAGCGCGGCCAGCTCCGGATACGCGGGGGTGATGACGGCCCCGGACCTGGCCAGCAGCTCGACCGATCCGTCCCCCGGCAGATAGACCATGGCGCGCTGGCCGTCCTGCTTCACCTCGTACGCCCACTGCTCGTCGACGGCGGCCGACGGCAGGTGGCCGCGGGTGGCGAGCATGGGAGCGAACCGGGGCAGAGAGGCCATGGAAGCAGCTTCTCAGCGGTGACGCCGCCGGGCCCGCGGACACTCTCTACGCCTGGTCGGCGGCCCGGTAGGTGCACACGTGCACGCCCGTGCCGCTGATCACCGTCGACACCAGTTCGAGCGGGCGCAGCGCACCGTCGGTGGGAAAGATCGTCTTACCGCCGCCGACGATCACCGGCATGATCAGGAGCCGCAGCTCGTCGGCGAGGCCTTCGTGCAGCAGGGTCCGCGCGAGCGTGGGGCTCCCCATGACCAGCAGGTCGCGGCCCTCGGCCGCGCGCAGCTCCCGGATGCGGGCGACGGCCGAGTCGCCGGGGATACGGGTGGTGTTGGTCCACGTCAGCTTGTCGTCCCCCAGGGTGCTGGAGACGACGTGCTTCGGGATGGAGTTCATCCGGTCGGCGAAGGGGTCGCCCGCCCGCTCCGGCCACGCCCCGGCCATGTTCTGCCACGTACGGCGTCCGAAGAGCAGGGCGTCGGCTTCCTTCAGCGCGGCGTCGAAGGCGCCGCCCACCACCTCGTCGAAGTACGGATGGGTCCAGCCGCCCTGCGTGAAGCCGCCGTCGGTGTCCTCCTCGGGCCCGCCGGGCGCCTGAACGACGCCGTCGAGGCTCATGAACTCATTGATGACGATGCGCACGGCTCTCGCTCCTCTTTCCGCTCCGGATCCACTGCCATGAAGACTGCCGCACCGCGGGGAAGTAATCGGTGCTGTCCGCGCATGAGTTGGGGCGCCGAAAATGACGGGCACGAACGCGCGTACGCATGCCACCATGACCGCCATGACGACGAACCGAAAGGTCCATGCCGCGTAGCCGGTCAGGACACCTCCGAAGGGGCCGGGCGTACCGTCGCCGGCCTGACGGCACGAGCACCGTCATCGACGGGCTCTCCTCACGCACGCTCGCCGAGATCACCCGCCTGGAGCTGAGCCGCAACTACCTCGCGCCCGGCGAGGTCAGCGAGGCCGTGCGTACGTGGAAGCGGCACAGGCGGCAGTCGCTGCGGGTGCTGTGGCGCGACCACGAGCTGGGCGACACCCACTGGGACTGCTGCGGTGATCCGCTGGAGGCGCGGGAGCTCCTCGACACCGTGATGGGGGCGCTGTCGCCCAGCGGGGCCCGTGAGCTCCGACGCGTGGTCAGCAGGATCGACGGCGACGGGTGACCGCCGCCTGCCGGAACACCGGGTGGGGACGGAGTCCGCCCGGAAGGGGAGTTCAGGAGCCGGCGGGCGAAGGCGCCGCCGCGAACGCCACGTCCGCCGCACGGATGGTGACGTCGGCCTCCGGCTGAGGGGCCAGGCCGCGACCCGCGAGACCGCGGCGGCCGGAACCGCCGCGCTGATCCGGGGCTCCGCCGGGATGTCGTACGTCGCGTGGGCGTCGTGGGGCAGGGCCACCCGGTAGCCGAGCGCCACGGCCGTACGTGCCGTCGCCTGCACGCACATCTCGGACATCAGGCCGCAGACGGCGAGCGACCGCACCCCGGACGCGGTCAACAGGGCTTCCAGCGAGGTCTCCTGGAACGCGTCGTCGTGGGTCTTGCGGATCACCACTTCCGTGGGCCCCGCCTCGACGGGATGGTGGAGCTCCCAGCCGGCGGTGTGGGGCTCGTCGTCCGCACCGGCCGCTCCGTCGTTCTGGACGTGCACGACGAGCGCCCCGGCCGCCCGTGCCCGCGCGATCAGGCCCGCCGTCCGGTCCACGAGGCGCGCGGCCTCGGGCAGGGCGCCGTCGCCACGGACGAACGCCCGCTGTACGTCGACAACGAGCAGTGCCTGCGGGGGTGTTGCGTGAGAGGTCATGGGGTCATGATGGCCCGGCGGCTCCGCCCTCAGGCGCTCAGGGCGTGGCCCGCCAGGGAGAGGCGCATGGCGCACGCGTCCTCCGCCTCGACAGTGACGGGGATGCCCCAGTGCTCGCTCAGCATGCGGCCGACGGCGACGAGCCGCCGGCGCTCCTCGGGGCTGTACGCGGGGAAGCGCGTCCAGCCGCGATCGGCGACAGCGTTGCCCAGCTCGGTGAACAGGGTGGCCCTGGCCCGCTGTTCCTCGTCGGACGTCAGCGGGGTGGGGTCGGGCACGGGCCCCACGGTGTGCACGTTGTACAGGTCGCGGATCACGGGCCCATCCTCTCAGGGGCGCCGGCCGCGCGCAGCGCCTCGATGACGCGCTCGCAGTCCCGCCGGGTCTCCGGAAAGCGCCGGATCCGCTCGTGCGCGAGCTTCATGGCCGTGGCGGAGGGCTCCGCGCTCCGGTGGAGCAGATGACGCACCATGTCCGCGAGGCCGAACCACACGGCCCACTCCAGGCTGGTGAGGTCCCTCAGCCGCAGGTCGATGTCGGCCCCGCGGTCCAGCAGCAGATCCACGATCTCCCGGCACGGGCCGGGTACGGCGGACGAGGAGGCCATCAGGAGCGGAAAGCCGATCCGGCACCGGGTGTCCGGGTGCGCGCCGGCGTCGAGCAGGACGCGCGCGATGTCCGTCCTGCTGAAGGCCGCCGCCAGGGTCAGGATGTTCAGCTCCCCCCACTCACCGGCCGGTTGCTCCGGATCGGCCCCTGCGGCCACCAGGAGGCGGGCCACCTCACCGCGGCCGTGGCGCACCGCGAGGTCCAGGGCCGTACGCCTCTCCGCCCCGTGGGCATCGACCGGTACGCCGGCGTCGAGGAGCCGGGTCACCAGGGCCACGTCGCCGTCCTCCGCGGCCTGGACCAGCTGTTCCGCCCTGCTGTCGGTCTGCATTTCGTGATCATGGCGGAAGCCCGGTTCGCTGGGAAGGGAGCCGGCCGGCCGGGGGTGGGGCCCCTGCCGGCCGGCGGCGCGGCCTGGGTCAGGCCGTCGTGCAGGTGCTGCCGCTGAGCGTGAAGGCGGTCGGGGCGGTGTTGGTGCCGCTCCTGGTGGCGGTGAAGCCGACCGTGACCGAGCCGTTCGCGGCGATCGAGGCCGTGTATCCGGCGGGGGCCACGCTGACCGTCGCACCGCTCTGCGTGGGCGTCCCGCCCCACATGTTGGAGACGGTCTGGCCGTCGGCGAAGGTGAAGCCGAGGTTCCAGCCGTTGACGGCGCCGGTGCCGGTGTTCCGGATGGTGATCTCGCCCTGGAACCCGCCGGGCCAGTCGCCGATCACCCGGTAGCCCACGGAGCAGCCCACGCCCGGCGTGGGTCCGCTCCCGTCGGTGGTGACGCTCACCGTGGCGGACCGGGCCGAGCGGTTGCCCGCCGCGTCGCGGGCGTAGACGGCGAACTGGTACGCCGTACCGGCGGTGAGGCCGGTCACGGTGACGCTGTTGGTCGTCGAGGAGGCGGCCGTGGTCTCGGTGCCACCGCTGACGCGGACGACGTCGTAGCCCGTGGTGGCAACGTTGTCGGACGCCGCCGCCCAGGTCAGGGTGGCCGACGTGGCCGTCACGGCGGAGGCGGCCGGGGCGCCGGGGGCGGTCGGGGCCTGCGTGTCGTCCGGGTCGCCGCCGTCACCGAAGACGGTGGCCTCCTGGGAGGTCTGGGCGATGCCGTTCGCACCGTGGAAGATGCGCTCGCCCCAGGAGCTCAACCGGCTCGGGTCGAAGTCGATCGCCAGGTCGAGGATCGGGTCGGTGTTGCCGCTCCAGGACCAGGCCAGGTAACCGAGGCCGAGCTGCTCGGCGGTGGCCATCATGGTGTCCTCGTCCGGGTCCCCGTACTGGTCGGCGGGGCCGCCGAACTCACCGATGAGAAGCGGCAGTCCGGCGTCGACGAAGGCGTTCAGGTAGTCGGTGACCGCCTGGGCCGTGTTGTAGACGCTGTACATGTGGATCGAGAAGATCAGGTTGCCGGTGGTGTCGGCGTCGTACACGGCCTGGGCGTTGGCGCGCATGACGCCCTGCCAGTCCTGGCCCCAGTTGGGTGCGTCGACCATGATCGTGTGGGCGAATCCGGCGCCGCGCAGCTTCTGGACGGCGGCGGTCGTCGGCGCGGTCCAGCCTGCGGGGTCGGTGTTGCCCCAGGGCTCGTTGCCGATGTTGATGATGACGTAGTCCTCCTGGCCCGCGAGGACGTCCTTGAGGCTGATCCAGTAATCGGCCGCGTGGTCCAGGGTGCCCGCAGCGGTGTCCTCGCCGTAACCGGTGGTGTCGTGCACCTCCAGGACGCAGATCAGCCGGTTGGCCTTGCAGTCCTCGACGATGCCCGCGACCTCGTCGGGGCCGTTCCTCGTCCAGCGGTGACCGTCGGAGAGGACGACGCGGACGGTGTTCGCGCCGAAGGCCTTGATGTCGGCCAGCGACTGCGTCTCGCCCGGGTACCAGGTGTGCGCGTGGTTGACGCCGCGCATGACGAAGTCGTTGCCGTTGCCTTCCAGCAGACGGCCGTCGCTGATGTGCAGGCCGGTGGCCGCGGCCTCCGCCCGCGCAGGCGCGGCCTGCGCCGCGGCCGGGCCGAGCGCGCCCAGCAGGACGACGCCGAGAAGCGCGGCCAGGCCCTTCAGTAGGACGGTTAAGGGGCTCTTCCGTGCCGTATTCGTTGCTGATCTCACTGCGACTCCAAGGTGGGTGCCGGAACGCGAACATCAGGTGACGTGGGAGCGCTCCCATAAAAACCACCCCGGCAGGGGCACGTCAAGAGATCGCGCGCACTTCGGCCTCCGGGCCGTGCGTCGGCCCGTCGGTAGGGGTGAAACGGATGCGAACGTCCCGGCCTACTCCGGACCTCCGATGGCGAGGGCGAGCCGCCACATGCCTGTGGAGGGATTGGTCGTCGGCTCCGAGCCCTCCGGGGCGAGCCCCTTGGCGCGACGGGCTGCTTCGCGCCAGGTTTCCTTGTAATGGCGGAAGTCGAGATCCGTCTTGCTGTACGTGCCAGGCACGTACTTGTCCAGGTAGGGCAGCAGGTGGGTGCAGGTCGGCGCGTGGCTGCGATGTTCGGTGAAGTGGAGGAGGAGCCACAGTTCGAAGCACGGGTTGGACAACGCGAGGCCGATGTCGTTGCGACCCGCGTCCGTTACGGCGCGGCCGATATCTGTGAACTGGTCGACGTCGAGAACGCACCAGGCCCCGTCGTAGTCGCCGTCGGCCGCCTCCAGCAGCTTCGCCGTGTGCGCGACGACCTGGGAAGGCGCCTTGGGGCGTTCGATGATCTTGACCGAAACGGCTGGGTTCCTTGCGGCCGCCTTGAGCCCCTGAAGATAGTCCCGCTCTGTCACCTCGGCTCCGCAGACGACGAGCAGGCGTTGCCTGGCAGTACGGTGTTCCGTCTTCCTGCCGAGCCGCGATTCAAAGGTGGGGCGCTTCCGGCCACTCGGTTTCGGTGCCCTCGCCATGGTGGTCCCCCCGGCCCGCCAATGCCTTGGCGAAGCTGTCGTCGATGAACGGTACGCCGCCGTAACTGCCGCCTAGATAGCGCCGTTCGTGGTTTTCCCCGAGACGCGGTCTGAATTCCGACAGGGCAACCACTTCCGTCTCCCCGTACTGGTTCTTCTCCACGAACCACACCTGGTCCCGCTTCAGGATGGCCTCCCCGTCCGCGCGGCCCAGCAGGCTCGCGTCGTGCGTGGTGAAGATCAGCTGTGCCCCGTGCGGGTTGGTCGCCGGGTTCTGGAACAGCCCGACCAGCTGTGCGGTGAGCAGGGGATGCAGGCTGGAATCGATCTCGTCCACGATGAATGTGCCGCCGCTGCGAAGGACCGACATGAATCGAGGCGCCTGTTCCAGAAGCGCCTTGGTGCCCGCGGACTGTTCGCTCAGTTCCATCCGCACGATGCCGTCGCGACCGCGGTGTCCGAGCCAGGGGCGGGTGAGTTCTTCGGGGCCCTTTTCGTCCAGCCTGGTGCGGAGGAAGGTGGGAACGCGGCCACCGTACCGCTGTCGCAGCGCATCCTCGTCCATGAGGACTCGCTCCGTTCCGGCTTCTTCGATGCCGAGGTCGGCCGCGCGCAGGAGGGCCATCAGCTCGGGGTACTGCTCCGGCGCCTCCAGCATTCGGCTCACGTCAGGACCCAGGGCGCTGCCGAACCGGGGCCGTTGCCGGCCGAATTTCAGATCGCGTAGGAACCAGTCGTAGACCGGGCGGAAATCCGCCTGCCTGGAGCGCGCGGCCATCGTCAGGAACAGGACGTTGGGTTCGGTGATGTTCTCGACGAGTTCGAGCTCTCGCCTCGCCTGCGAGTCGCCGGGCTCCACATCACCCGACGGGCGTTCGAAGATCTTTCTCTTCTTCCCGTGCGGGTAGCTGTAGAGCCATTCGTCCAGGATCTTCTCGTCGTCCACGCTGAACCCGTAGGTATAGCGAATGCCGAGAAGCAGCAGGTCCACGACGAACCACGAAGGTTCGTCAGTCGCGGTGGCGTCCAGCCGGAACGGGGTGCGGGTGACGCCGCCGTCGGGTTCCGCGTCGCGATGGGAGTTCACGACCATCCAGGCCATGTACTCCAGTGCGCCGACGAGATTCGACTTACCGGCGGCATTGGCGCCGAAGAGACCGGCGACCGGCACGGCTTGCCAGTCGGTGCCGGGCGGCCGGTCCGTGTCGTAGGCCGGATGGAACTGGAGCTCTTGCTCCTCCCGGACCGAGCGGTGATTCGCGACCCTGAAATTGAGTAGCACGGTAAGTCCTCCCTTCGGCGATTCCTGGGGCTCATGCGCAAGTGAATCGCGCATACAGGGAGCTGGCAACCTGATCCAGGGAATATCGGTCGGTCGAGGAGGGGGGTCACCCGAAGGTGGGACGCCGCCGGTCCCGCACCCGGAGGTGAAAGACCAGCGGACTGTCGCGTCAGGCCTTGCTGGTGCAGATCGCGTCGTACGGGCGTCCCGGGCTCGGGAAGAGCTCGATCGGGTTGTCGGCGTTCGCCGGGCACTCCTCGGCGGTCTTGGTCAGGGCGAGGACCTTGTTCCCGCCGCTCGCGCAGGGCACTTCCTTCGCCTCGTCGCTCACGCAGTCGCCCACCACGAGCTGCCCGCCGCCCGCGCCCGCGTCCCCGGGGTGGTCGCCGGAGAGGTTGCGGCCGCAGATGGTCTTGCTGGGGATGCCGCTGGTGGCGGCGTCCCCGCCGAAGGACACCTTCACCGAGATGATCTCGTCGGTCCCGGCCGGGCACTCGACGGCCCCGGCGAAGATCTCGCCGTCCTTCACCGCGAGCGCCTTGATCGTCGCCTTCGGGTCGTCGCAGTCGAGGCCCTGGAAGCCGTCCTTCGACTGGCTCGTGTCCGGGCCCGCGCAGTCACCGACCTTCCAGTCCCTGGACTTCTGGCTGCCCCCCTTCGGCGACCCGCTGCCGCTGTCCGACTCCGGACCGCAGGCCGTGGCGGCACCGAGCGCGACCGTGAGGATCAGGACGCCTTTCGCGCAGTCCCGGAGAACCCTGCGAGTGCCGCGCGTCGACGGGGAACCGGGGCGGCTGTTACGGGGGCTCGTACTGCCGTGGGCGGTCATGCTGCTCCTTGGATACGTGGCGTGTTCCGCACGGCACCCGTTGTGACCCGCGCGGCAGTTCGGGCGTGAGGACGGCCGAATCGCGCGACGCGGTTCCCGGGACGCGCCAAGCGGTCGGGATCGGCACGGAGCCGGAACGGAACGGTCGCCGGGGGCCGTGTTACGCCACGGAAGCGGGCCCGCACCGCGCCGTCCGCGCCCCGCAGGCGGCCACGTGGACCACTGGTACCTTCTGGGCGCAGCCCAAGTGCTCTCCCGTACCGCTCACTTCACGAAGACGGACCGAGTGAACAAGTGACCGCACCCGAACCGCCCCCGAACCAGGACGCCCTTCTCGCGCGCGCCGACGGCCCCGTCACGCGTGGCAGGCTCGTCCGCGATCTGACGGCGCTCGGTCTCGCCGAGGGCGACACCGTCATGTTCCACACCCGGCTGTCCGCCATCGGCTACGTGTCCGGCGGCCCCCGGACCCTCATCGGCGCCCTGCGGGACGTCGTGGGGGAGCGGGGGACCCTGATGGTGACCTGCGGCTGGAACGACGCCCTGCCGTACGACTTCGCCGCCTGGCCGCAGACCTGGCGGGACGCCGTACACGCAGAACATCCGGCGTACGAACCTGAGTTGAGCGAGGCGGACCATGACAACGGACGCCTCCCCGAGGCGCTGCGCCGGTGGCCCGGGGCCGTCCGTAGCCGGCACCCCGACGTGAGCTGCGCCGCACTCGGTGCGGCCGCCGTCGAGCTGATGGCCGACCACCCGTGGGACGACCCGCACGGACCCGGCAGTCCGCTGGCCCGGCTGGTCGCCCTGGGCGGGCGGGTGCTGATGTTGGGGGCACCGCTGGAGACCCTCACTCTCCTGCACCACGCCGAGGCGCTCGCCGAGGCACCGGGCAAGCGGTTCGTGGAGTACGAGCAGCCGGTCCTGGACAGCGGCGGGCGGCGCGTCTGGCGTCACTTCCGGGACATCGACTCGTCGGAGGGGGCCTTCGACTACTCTGCCGTCACGCCCGACGGCCAGGACCCGTTCGAGACGATCGCCCGGGACATGCTGGCCGCCGGGATCGGTCGCCGGGGCGGGGTCGGCGCCGCCGACAGTCTCCTCTTCGAGGCCGAGGAGGTCGTGCGCTTCGGTGTCGAGTGGATCCAGGAGAGACTGGGCGGCGCCCGGTAGAGGCCTTGCTCGGGCGACGGACCGCTCGCTCGGTCGGCCACCGCATGAGTACGCATACGGGTGGTGCCGTGCGCTCGCTCCGCGCATCCTGTCCGGATGACCGACGCCGGCACGAACACCGCGCGGCGCACGCGGCGCAAGGTTGTCACCGACCTCGTCGTCACGGCCGTTCTGCTGCTCCCCCTCGTGATCATGCTCTGGTACGGCGCCACCGACGCGCTCCAGCACAAGAGCGCCACCGACTGGCAGGCCAACCACGAGACGAAGCGGGCCTTGCAGCGGAGCGCCCTGCTGATCACCGGTCTCCCGGTGGCGGGGGCCGTGTGCGGCTGGACGGTCGCCACGCTGCGGGACCGACCCACCGGTCTTCCCGCCGCGAGGGGTGCCCTGGCCGGGGCGGTCACGCTCTGGGCGAGCGGCATCGTGCTGGTCCTCACGGCATTCCACGGCCTGACGGGCCGTTAGCAGGGGGGGCGTGCTTCCGCACCACACCCGCCGCGCGGCGGAACGTGGTGTTCGGTTTGCCTTCCGGCTGTGTTCACCAGCCATTACGGCAGCACACGTCGGGCCCTCCGACGATCACCTCATGACGCACATGACTCGTGTAAAGGCCTCCTCCTGCGCCCTGGCCGCCGCGCTCCTCGTAGGTATCACCGCTCCCGCCGTCTCGGCGCACGGCGCCCCCGCCGGTCCCGCGCAGGGATCGCACGCGCGCATCCCGTTCACGCAGGCCGAGGTCACGGCGTCGGACGACGGCTCGTACACGGTGGAGTGGAAGGCGCCCGGCATACGCCGCGTCGCCGTCAAGGCGAACGGGCGCACGGTGGCCTCCGGCGGTGCGACCGGCAAGGTCACCGTGCGGGGGCTGCCCGCCGCCGACCGGCAGTGGTTCGACCTGGTGCCCGAGCGCGGCGGCTCCCTGCGCCTCGCCGACCGGCTCGTCGCGCTCGAGGGATCGGTCAACTTCCGTGACGCGGGCGGCTACCGCACCGCCGACGGCCACTGGGTGAAGATGGGCGAGATCTACCGCGCCGACGCCCTGGACAAGCTGACCACCGCCGATCTGGCGAAGCTGCGGCGGCTGTCGATCCGTACGGTCCACGACCTGCGCACGGAGTCCGAGCGCTCCGCCGCGCCCGACCGCGTCCCGGCGGGTGCCACGCACGTCGTGGCCGACGTGCTGGCGGGGTCACCGGCCTTCACCGAGATGCCGACGACCCCGGAAGAGGGCGTCGCGATGATGGTCGAGGGCGAGAAGTTCATGGTCGGCGGCGACACCGCCAAGGCCGCGTACCGGACCGTCTTCGGCGGCATCGTGGACGAGGACTCGCGTGCCGTCGTCTTCCACTGCACGGCGGGCAAGGACCGCACGGGCTGGGCGAACGCGGCCCTGCTCACGGCGCTCGGCGTCCCGCGCTCCACGGTCATGGAGGACTACCTGGCCTCCAACGACTACCGCGCCGAGGCCAACGCGGCGGCCCTCGCCTCGATGCCGGCCGAGCAGGCGGCGGTGTACAAGCCCCTGCTGGACGTGCGCCCCGAGTACCTCAACTCCGGCTTCGACGAGGTCGGGAAGGAGTTCGGGTCGTTCCGCGCGTACGAGAAGAAGGCGCTCGGCCTCGACGCCAAGGACATCCGTGAGCTGAAGCGGGACCTGCTGGTGGGCTGAGTCAGGGCGACCTGAGCAGGTCCCTGAGCCCGGCGGTGAACGCCCGCACGTCCTCCTCGCTCGGCCGCCCCACGGGCACCCCGGGCGCCGCGTCCGCGTCCGGCAGGCGGCACGGGCGGCAGAGGCCGTCGGGGAGGGCTTCCGGGCGGCCCGGGGTGCCGCACTTCGTGCACTCCAGCATCACGCGGTGTACGCGCGCACCCGGTGCGGGCGGCGCGGGGGCGGCGGGCACGTGCGCCGGGAGCTTGTCGGTGAGGCGGCGGCGCACCAAACCGACCGGGGAGCCGACCCGCTCCGGAAGCCCGGCGGTGAGGGCCTGCGTGAGGTAGTCGGCGTCCACGCCACGGTCGAACCACGCGGCGGCCAGGGACTCCAGGACCGCGCAGTCGGCGGCGGACAGCGTCAGGCGGGAGTCGACGCGACCCAGCCGCGCCAGCGCGAGATAGGCGGGGGAGAGCTCGGCGGAGGCCGCGACCCGCTGCGCGGGCACGACGGGCGCGGCAGGCACCACGGGCGCGGCAGGCACCACGGGTACCACGGGCGCGGCAGGGGCGGGCTCCGGCGGTGCGGGGGTCTCCGCAAGGACGCAGGGCTGCGCGGCGGTGGCCGCCGGGGTGACCTCGGTGGCCGCCCACCACTCGTTGTCGCGGGCCGTGCGTGACCAGAAGGTCCGCGAGACCCAGCGGACCTGCCCCTGCTCGCCGACGAGGCACCGTACGCGGCGCAGATATCCGGCGGTCGCCAAAGCCTTCAGGGCCGAGCCGACGGCCTGCTGGCCGTACAGCGGGAGCTGCTTGGCGAGGCTCTTGACGTCCATCGAGGCGCCGTCGGGGAGCTGGTCGATGAACCCGGCGATGTGCCGCTCGCGGGCGGGCAGCAGGGCGAAGTCGTCAGCGGTGCGCGGGCGTTGGTCAGGCATGGCGCGCTTTCCGTAACCGGGCTTGGCCATCGGGTACGGGCGCGAGGCTGCGGGGGTGCGCAGGGCGAAGTTAGGGTGCTGGGTAGCCACGGGATCGCTTTCGGTCGATCTTGCGGTCAGACCCCGGCCTGGTGCGACTAACACCGCGTCGGGGTCGTTTGGTTCTCGCACCGTAAGCAGTCGCCACGCTGCGCCGCAAGTCGGTCACGATTAGTCATACTTGCTGGCCGTGGCGGGTCAGGGAGGTCGGGGAGGTTTTCCCAAACCCCCCTCTTTCCCTACCGGTTAAAGGCATCGCTCGAATCCCGGCCCTCGAATCCCGACGCCCGGATCCCGAAGCTCGGGCGCCGGGCGGAAGCCTTGATTCCGGACCCCGAAAGTGTGAACAGGCCCGCCCCGGCGCTCGGATCCCGGGTCCCGAGCTCCGAGCGCCGAGGCGGGCCGGAGTGCCCGTCAGCGCAGCGACTCGGGTAGCTCCTCCCGGTGGACGATGCCCAGCCGCTGCGTGGCGCGGGTCAGTGCCACGTACAGGTCGCTCGTCCCGAACCTCCCGGGCTCCACCACCAGCACGTCGTCGAATTCGAGCCCCTTGGCCTCACGCGGGCCCAGAAGCACCACGGGGCGGGTGAGGTCGGGTTCGGCGCCCGGCGTGATCCCGTCGAGCGGGGCCGCGATCTCGTCGTGCAGCTCGCGCGGCGCGATCACCGCGAGGCGCCCCTCCTCGGGCGTCAGCTCCTCGACGGCCCGCGCCACCGCGCCCGCCAGATCCGCACCGGCGTCCCGCGTCCACGGGGTCTCGCCGGTGGACCGCACCGATCCGGGCGGCTCGAAGGACGGGTCCTCGGCCTGTATCACCCTGGCGGCCAGCTCCATGATCTCGGCGGGCGTACGGTAGTTGACCCCCAGCCGCACATGCTCGAAGCGGTCGCCGACGTACGGCTCCAGGATCCTCTCCCACGAGCCGATTCCCGCCTCCTCGGACGTCTGCGCCGGGTCACCGACCAGGGTCAGCGAGCGGGTCGGCGACCGGCGCATCAGCAGCCGCCAGGCCATCGGCGACAGCTCCTGCGCCTCGTCGACGATGATGTGCCCGAACGCCCAGGTGCGGTCGGCGGCCGCGCGCTCGGCGGCGCTGCGGTGGTCGGCCTCCTCGTGCCGCTCCGCCATCCGCTCGGCGTCGATGATGTCGTGGGCGGCGAGGATCTCGGACTCCTCCTCGTCCTCGAACTCGTACGTCTCCGAGCCCCGGGACAGCTCCAGGACACCCTGCGCGTAGGCGACCCGCTCCTGGCGCTCCGCCTCGGCGGCGGCCCGCTCGGCGCTGTCGTCGGACCCGAGCAGCTCGGCCGCCTCGTCGAGGAGCGGCACATCGGCCGGGGTCCACTCCCTGTCGCCGGGGGCGCGCCGGATGGCCTGCGCGTCCTCGTCCGGTACGTACACCGGCTCGGCCAGATAGTCGGCGAGGAAGTCCTCAGGGGTGAGCAGCGGCCACAGCTCCCCGACCGCCGCGTGCACCTCCTCGCTGGTGGCGACGCTCTTGCCGAGCTGGGCGACGTCGTCCGGGCCAAGGAAGTTGGGGCCGCCGTACGGGTCGGCGCCGATGCGTTCGGTGAGCTGCCTGGTGAGCGCGTCGATCACCTGGAACGTGAAGTACGGGCGGGCGAGGTTGTGCGGCAGCCTGGTCTCGCGGGCCGACTGCCGTGCCTCGTAGGCGATCTCCCAGTCGAGGATCAGGTCCCCGTCGTCGTGCGGGATGACCATGGGTGCGCCGGGCTCGGGCAGACCCTGCCGGTCGCGTACGGCGAGGGCGAGGGCCTCGGCCATCCCCGCACCGCCCTTGACGGCTGCCGCGCGGGGGGTGTCGGTGGCGCGGGCGTGGACCCCCGGGAAGAGCTCGGCCTGGGTGGCGAGCATGACGCCGGTCTCGCCGAGCGCGGGCAGGACCTCGCCGATGTAGCGCAGGAAGGCCGGGTTGGGGCCCACGACCAGGACCGCGCGCTTGGCCAGCAGCTCACGGTGTTCGAACAGGAGGAACGCGGCTCGGTGCAGCGCGACCGCCGTCTTGCCGGTCCCGGGGCCGCCCTCGACGACGAGCACCCCATGGTGCGGGGCGCGGATGATGCGGTCCTGCTCCGCCTGGATGGTCCGCACGATGTCGCCCATGCGGCCGGTGCGGGCGGAGCTCAGCGCGGCGAGCAGCACGGCGTCGCCGCTCGGGTCCTCGAAGCCGGTGCGCTCGTCGTCCCCCAGGTCGAGGATCTCGTCGTGCAGCTCGGTGACCGTGCGGCCCTCGGTGGTGAGGTGTCTGCGCCGGCGAAGCCCCATCGGCGTATGCCCGGTCGCGAGATAGAAGGGGCGCGCGACCGGTGCCCGCCAGTCGATCAGAAGGGGCGTGTGCTCGGTGTCGTCCTCACGAATTCCGATACGGCCGATATGGTGCGCGGTGCCGTCGCGGAGATCGATCCGGCCGAAGCACAGCGAACCGTCCACCGCATTCAGGGCGGCCAGCAGTCCGGAACGCTCGGACACGAGCACGTCACGTTCGAGCCGGGCCTGCAGGCCGTTCCCCACCGGGGTCAACGCGTCCTCGACACGCTGAGCGGTGACCCCGCGCAGCTCGTCGACACGGTCGTAGAGCCGGTCGATGAATTCCTGCTCCTTCTGCAATTCGACGTTTCCGCGAGTTGACAAAATCGCTCCCTGCCGGATATGGTGTTTCTAGTGGCCCCCGGTGAGGGGCCTTTTCTGTGGGCACACAGAACCACTGAATATACGTGAGGAAATCCCCGTTCCGCAATTCCGGAACGGGGATTTCCTGTGTTCGGCGGTATGACGCCTGTCATGCGTCCCCATGACAGGCGTCATACGGACCCGATGACACACCGCACTGCCGTCCGGCCTCTGTCGCCGGGAGTGTGGAGGACATGAACGCAGTCATCGAAACCATCGGACTGAAACGGAGCTATCGGGGCTTCGAGGCCGTACGCGGCATCGACTTCACGGTCGCCCGCGGAGAGCTCTTCGCCCTGCTGGGGACCAACGGCGCGGGCAAGACCTCCACGCTCGAACTCCTGGAGGGGCAGGACACCCCCACCGGCGGGACCGTCCGGGTGCTCGGCCATGACCCGTTCCACGACCGGACGGCGGTGCGCCACCGCATCGGGGTGATGCTCCAGGAGGGCGGCTTCCCGCCGGAGCTGACGGTCCTGGAGACCGTACGGATGTGGGCGGGCTGCACGACCGGCGCGCGCCCCGCCGACGAGGCCCTCGAACTGACCAGGCTGTCCGACCGGCGCGCGGTGAGGGTCAAGCAGCTCTCCGGCGGCGAACGCCGCCGCCTCGACCTCGCCCTGGCTCTGCTCGGCCGGCCCGAGGTGCTGTTCCTCGACGAGCCGACGACCGGGCTGGACGCCCAGTCGCGCCGGGACACCTGGGAGCTGATCCGCGAACTCAAGGCCCAGGGCACGACCGTGCTCCTCACCACGCACTACCTGGAGGAGGCCGAGCAGCTCGCCGACCGGCTGGCGATCATGCACCAGGGGCTGATCGCCACCACCGGGCGGGTGGCCGACGTGGTGGCCGAGCGCCCCTCCCGGATCAGCTTCCAGCTGCCCCAGGACCGTTTCCTCGGCGAACTGCCGCCGCTCGCGCCGATGGGCGTGACCCGGCACTCCGACGAGGGAGGGACCGTGCGGCTGGAGACCCGGGACCTCCAGCGCACGACCACCGAACTGCTCACCTGGGCCCACCACGCGGGCGTCGCGCTGCACGCGCTCGACGCGCGTTCCGCATCGCTGGAGGAGGCCTTCATGGAGATCGCCAAGGGCTTCGAGGACTTTGAGGACTTCGAGAACGTCGGGAACACCGGGAACACCGGGAACGGGGAGACGCGATGACGACGACCGCGAGCGTGACACGACCGGAGACGACCGCGCCGCCCGCGCGGAGCGGCACCGCCGCCCGGCTGGCCGCCCTCGGCCGCGCGGAGCTGACACTCCTGCTGCGCAGCAGGGCCGCGCTGGTCACCGCACTCCTCGTGCCGGCCGTCACGGCCTTCTCGATGCGGGGCATGGTGAAGGGCCTGGACCTGGGCGGCACCGGCCTGTCGATCGCCACCGTCCTGCTGCCCGGTTCGCTGGGGCTGGCGCTGATCTTCTCCGTCTACTCGAATCTGGTCGGTGTGTACGTCACGCGCCGCGAGAGCCTCGTGCTCAAGCGGCTGCGCACGGGCGAGGTGCGCGACTGGGAGATCTTCGCGGGCGGAGCGCTCCCCGCGCTGATGCTGGCACTGGTGCAGTGCGTACTGCTGATCATCGGCCTGACGGTGGTCCTGGACGCACCCGCACCCGCGGCACCGCACCTGGTGGTCCTCGGCCTGCTGGTGGGTGTGGCGATGCTCGTGGCCGCGAGCGCCCTGACGGCCGCGGTCACCCGGACGGCAGAGAGCGCGCAGCTGACCTTCCTGCCGTTCTGGCTGGTGAGCATGGTCGGCTCCGGGATGTTCGTACCGCGTGGCGTGCTGCCGGGCGTGGCCGGCGACATCAGCGCCTGGCTGCCCTTCTCGCCGGTGATGGACCTCCTGCAGGGCGGCTGGACGGGCAGCCTCGGCGGCGTGGACCAGATCCGCCTGCTGCTCGCCGCCCTGGCCTGGACAGGTGTGGCGGCCCTCGGAGTGCGGCAGTGGTTCCGTTGGGGTCCGCGCGGCTGACAGCGCGTCCCGGAGCACGCCGGCGCACGGACGAGGAAGTTGGGGACCATGAGCACCATGAGCGTGGAGGACTGGGTGGAGAGGCTCGGCGGCCCGGACGGCCCCAGCCGCTACCGCCGCTACGCGGTGAGCAGCGTCGGCTTCATGTCCGTCTGCGAGGTGGGGCTGTGGACGATCTGGGTCGTGCGGGGCGACTTCGGCGTGCTGGTGCCGGTGACCGTGATGGTGCTGGGCCTGGCGCACGCCGGGGTCCAGCTCCTGCTGTGGCGCTCCGCCCTCTACCACTACCTCGCCCTCGGCCCACGGCCCCACCTGCTCGTGGTGGTGTACACGGCCGTGACCCTGGCCATAGCGGCATGGGGATGCGTGCTGCTGTCGTCCGGCCGCATCGAGGACGGCGACCTGACGGCCTTCATGCTGTGGCTGCTGATGTTCTACGCCGGGCCACCCGTGCTGGGGCTCGGACCTCGCGCGGGGGCGGCCCTCGTGGCGGTCGTGTCGGTCGCGTCCCTGGCAGGGGCGGCCGTGGCGGGGCTGACGGGCGAGGCCCTGGTGCTCCTCATCGGCGCGACCGCGGTCATGGTGCCGTTCATGGCCGCCGCTTCCCTGGCCTCCGGCTGGGGCGTCCGGCTCGTCGAGGAACTGGTGGCCGCCCGCGAGACGCAGGCACGCCTGGCCGTCGCCGAGGAACGCCTGCGCTTCGGCCGCGACCTGCACGACGTACTCGGCCGCAACCTCGCGGTCGTGGCGCTCAAGAGCGAACTCGCCGCACAGCTCGCACGGCGCGGCCGGCCCGAGGCGGTCGACCACATGGAGGAGGTGCAGAACATCGCACGGGAGTCCCAGCGGGAGATCCGCTCGGTGGTCCGCGGCTACCGCACCGCCGACCTCCACACCGAACTCGCCGGAGCCCGCTCCGTCCTGGAGGCGGCGGGCATCGACTGCCGCATCGAGTACGGACCCGCCGACCGTCTGCCCACCGATGTGCAGTCGGCTCTCGGCTGGGTGGTGCGCGAGGCGACGACGAACGTGCTCCGCCACGCGCAGGGCGCGTCCCGCTGCACCATGTCCCTGCGCACCGCGGCTCCGACCACGGCCCTGCTCGTGATGGAGAACGACGGCGCGTCCGAAGCGGAACCCGGCACCGGCACAGGCCTGGCCGGACTGAAAGAGCGCCTGACCGCGCTGAACGGCACGCTGGCCTTCGAGCAGCACTCCGGCGGAGTCTTCCGCCTCACCGCGCGCATCCCCTGGGAGGAAGCCGAATGATCAGGGTCCTGTTGGCGGACGACGAGCACCTCATCCGGGGCGCGCTCGCCTCCCTCCTCACCCTGGAGGACGACATCGCCGTCGTCGCACAGGCCGCGACCGGTGACGAGGCCCTGGCCATGGCGACGGCGCACCGCCCCGACGTCGCCGTCCTCGACCTCCAGATGCCCGGCCTCGACGGCGTGGCGGTCGCCGACCAGCTGCGCGCCGCCGTGCCCGGATGCGCCGCGATGATCGTCACCAGCCACGCCCGGGCAGGAGCCCTGAAGCGCGCGCTGAGCGTGGGGGTGCGCGGCTTCGTGCCCAAGACGGTCTCCGCGCAGCAACTGGCTCAGATCATCCGGACCGTCCACACCGGCGGCCGCTACGTCGACCAGGAACTCGCGGCCGACGCCATCGCCGCCGGCGAATCGCCCCTGACACCCCGGGAGGCGGAACTCCTGTCGTACGCCGAGGACGGGGCCCCGGTCGCGGACATCGCATCCCGCGCCTCGCTGTCCAGCGGCACCGTCCGCAACTACCTCTCGGCCGCGGCGATGAAGCTCGGCGCGGAGAACCGGCACGTCGCCGCCCGCATCGCCCGCGAGCACGGCTGGCTCTGAAGGGGATCGCAGTCGACGTGACGGCGCCGCGACCGGGTCGAACGCCTCGCCCGTGCCGCCGAGGAAGCAGAACCGCCGGGCCGGTCCGGACGTGTCGGCGCGTCTGCCGATCGCCGCTGCCGACTCATGGCATCAGCTTGCGGCTTCGGGCTCGGTCCTTCGCGATGTTCCGTGTCTTCTTCCTGCTGCCTGACTCGGCCAGGAGAGCGAGTACCGCGAGCGACGTCGACTCCTCCGCGAGCACGCGCTGCATCCAGTCCGTGACCTTCGCCAATTCGGCCGGTGTCGAAATCTGACCGTCCTTGACGGACAGGTAGAACAGCCAGTCGTGGATGCGGCGGCGAATGAACCCGCGGTGTCCTTCCGCCGTGAGCCGGTCGATCTCCGGCAGTAGTTCGGCCGACCACCTCCGGAACTCGGCAGGACCGGTCATCTGCGTCGCGATCCTGTCCACCAGGGCGACCACCGCCGTCCTGGACCCCATCCCGTGAGGGTCGCGCAGGATCGTGGCCACGATGGCGCGGTCCCGGTCGCGGCTCCGCGAGGAAGCGGTCACCGAGACGACGCGTTGGTAGGCGGATGACCGGACGTGCTCGTCCGCGACGGCATCGTCGACGTCCACGTCGTCGATACCGGCCCCTGCCAGCAACTCGGCCACATCGGAATGCAATGTCATCGCTCGTCCCTTGTCGCGGGGCCGGCCGGCTCTTCTTCACTGCCTCGCGCCGCTCCCGTTCAGCCGGCTCCTCCACCTGGTTGTGCGTGCCTGTTCCGAACGAACGGCCTGGAGGGCTTCCTCAGTGGAGTGTACGTTTGTACATACTCATCCGGGGGGCGGCGTCCGCCCGGCCGTGCACTCCTGAAAGAGCGCGTCACCGATGGACCTGGCCACACGTCGCCGCCGAGCGGCACTGTTCTTCTTCTTCCTCATACCCGGCCTCTCGATCTCCTCCTGGGTGACGCGGACACCTGACATCAGGGACCAACTGGGGGCATCGACCGCCCAGATGGGGCTCGTGCTCTTCGGTCTCTCCGTCGGCTCCATGCTCGGCATCCTCAGCTCCGGGCCACTGGTCGCACGGTTCGGCACCCGGCCCGTCATGGGCGTGGGCACGGTGCTGGTCATCGCCGGCCTGGCGGTCATCGGCTGCGGGGCCCTGTTCTCCTCCGCCCCCACCGTCACGGCCGGGCTGTTCCTCTCCGGCGCCGGGATGGGCGGCGCGGAGGTGGCGGTCAACATCGACGGCGCGGAGGTCGAGCAGATCACCCGCCGCACGGTGCTGCCCACGCTGCACGGCTTCTTCAGCCTCGGCACCGTCGTGGGAGCCGCGCTCGGCATCCTGTGCACCGCCGTCGAGATCCCGGTGGCGTGGCACCTGACCGCCGTGGCCGTGGCCGCGGCCGGGATGTTCGCGTACGCCTTCCGCTCCGTCCCCGCCGGCGTCGGCAGGACGAGGGGCGCCCGGCGCTCCGAGGGCGGCACCGCACCGGCCCGCCCCGCGGTCTGGAAGGACCGCCGCCTGCTGCTGATCGGCGGCATCATCCTCGCGATGGCACTGGCCGAGGGCGCCGCCAACGACTGGCTGCCTCTGCTCATGGTCGACGGCCACGGCATGGACCCCGCCCTGGGATCGGCCGTCTACGCGGGCTTCGCCGCCGCCATGACGCTCGGCCGCTTCTGCGGCGGCTTCTTCCTCGACCGTTTCGGGCGCGCCCCCGTCGTCCGGGCCAGCGCGCTGTCCGCGGCCCTCGGACTCGCCCTCGTCATCTTCGCCGACTCGCCCGTCCTCGCCGGTGCGGCGGTCCTCTTCTGGGGCCTGGGAGCCTCGCTCGGCTTCCCCGTCGCCCTCTCGGCGGCCGGTGACTCGGGCCCCGACCCGGCGGCCCGCGTCAGCCTGGTGGCGATGATCGGCTACGTCGCGTTCCTCGTCGGGCCGCCCGTGCTCGGCTTCCTCGGCGACCACTACGGGCTGCGGTCCGCCATGATCGTCGTCCTCGGGTTCGTCGCCGTGGCCGTCTTCCTCGCCCCGGCCATCGGCACCCGCCGCACGAAGGCCCCCGCCCCGGCACCCGCGCCCTCCCACGACCAGGAGCCCGCGACGGACAAGTAGCCGCGAGCGCCCGGCCGTTCAACTGCGTACGACGACGGGCTCCTCCGCCTGGGCGGCGGTCGGCACCGCTTCCTCGGCGCTCCGGCGGACCGGCTCCTGGCGGGCGATGCCGAATCCGGTGTAGCCGCAGATCACCGCGATGATCACGCCGAAGTAGTTCAGGAAGGCGTAAGGGGCGTACGCCATGGTGGCGACACCCAGGGTCGCGGACATGTAGGTGGCCGCCTCCGTCCACGGCACCAGCGGGACGAAGACCGTGCCGGAGTCCTCAAGGGTGCGCGACAGGTTCTTCGGGGCGAGCCCACGCTCCGGGTAGACGTCCCGGAACGCCTGGCCCGGCACGATGATCGTCAGGTACGAGACGCCCATCGCGAGCGCCGTCGCCACGGAGCTCAGCGCGGTGGCGAGGATGATCCCGCCCGTCCTGCGGACCTTGCCGAGCAGTCGGTGCATCAGGACGTCCAGACAGCCGGTCACCGTCAGGATGCCCGCGAAGGCGAAACCGGCCAGACCGATCAGCATCGTCGTCGCCATGGACGACATGCCGCCGCGGTTGAGGAGCGTGTCCGCCGCTTCGGACAGGTGCTGGGGGTCGATGCCTCCGTGGCCGCTCAGCATCGACGAGGTGAAGCCCGTCGAGGCGGCGGAGCAGATCTGCTGGAGGGAGAAGCCCTGGAAGATCCCGCCCAGCGCTCCCGCGACCGCCGACGAGGCGATGATGGTCGGCAGCGGAGGCTTCTTCATGACCGCGCCCAGGAGCACGACGGCCGGCGGCAGCAGAAGCAGCAGGTTGAAGTGGAACCCCTGCTCCAGCACGTCCTGCAGGGCCTCGGTGCGCTGGGCGGCCTGCCCGTCGGCGTGCTGGGTGCGGCCCAGGACCAGGTACAGGATGCCGGCCAGGACCGCGGCCGGGCCCGTCGTGTAGAGGAGGTGGCGGATGTGCTCGAAGAGAGTCGAACCGGCCACCGCGGGGGCCAGGTTGGTGGTGTCCGACATCGGGGACATCTTGTCGCCGAAGTAGGCGCCGGAGATGATGGCGCCCGCCGTCATCGGCAGGGACACACCGAGACCGCCGGCCACCCCGATCAGTGCGACACCGACCGTGCCGACGGCTCCCCAGGAGGTGCCGGTCACCGTCGAGACGACCATGGTGATCAGGAACGCCAGCACCACGATCCACGACGGCTGGATGGACTTCAGTCCCCAGTCGACGATCATGGGGATCGTGCCGCTCAGCGTCCAGGTGCCGATCAGCATGCCGATGGATATGAGGATCAGCAGTGCGGGCATCGCGGCGTCGATCTTCGACCGCATACCGGCGAGCATCTCGTCCCAGGTGACACCGAGCCACAGCGCGATGGCGCCGGCGACGACGCAGGCCGCGACGAGGAGGACCACGGGGTCGAGGCCGAGCCACACGGTGCCCGTGATCATCAGGGCCAGCATCAGCACGACGGGCAGCGCGGCGACGAACAGCCCGGGGGTACGACGTTCGCGCGGGGGCGCCGCCACGGTGGAGGGGTCGGTCATTTCGGGTACTCCAGTGCTCGGCTGGGGCCGGGCCGGTCGGTGGGGCAGGAGGGGGCGGCCGACGGCTGAGGGGGCAGCCGTGCCGGCCGGAGGGTGCCGAGACGTCCGGAGGGGGCCAGGTCATGCGGCGTAAGGCATGCGGATGTGTGCCCGGGCGGTACGGGGTACGGGCGCCGAGGGGGTTCCCCCGGTGTGGGTCAGCCGCCGGTCGGCGAACCCGGCGCCGAGACCGACGCCGCGCGGTCGGCGGCCGCCGACCGTTCCGCGGCCGAGGCCGCCATCTGGACCCGTACGCGGTCGAGATGGAGCCGCATGAGCGTGGCAGCGCGCTCTCCGTCACCGTCCGCCACTGCGGCGGCGATCTCCTCGTGATCGTCCAGGGAGTCGGCCGTGTGGGTCGGCGGAACATCCAGCGGACTGCGCAGCAGGATGATCTGCTGCTGCACACGCCACAGCTGCTCCGCGACCCGGGGACTGCGCGCGGTGTCCGTCAGGGTCCGGTGGAAGTCCAGATCCAGCCGGTGCACGAGGCGCCGGCCGCCCTGGATGGTCTTCCGCGCGCGGGCGCAGGCCGCATGCAGCGCGGCCACGTCCTTGTCGTCACGGCGCTCGGCGGCGAGCCGGGCGGACTCCGTCTCCAACGCCGTGCGGAGCTCGAACAGGGCCGCTACGTCGTCGGGGTCGGCCGCGAAGACCGTGGCGCCCCTGTTGGGGGTGTGCACGAGCAGGCCCTCGCTGACCAGTTGACGTACCGCTTCGCGCAGGGGGCCCCGGCTGGTTCCGAGCTCCCGGGCGAGCACCACCTCGTTGATCCGGGTGCCCGGTCCGAGGCGGCCGCTGAGCAGCCGTTCGCGCAGCACTTCGGCGATCTGGACGGCAAGGCCGCGTTGCAGGGTCTCGCTCACGGGCACTGCCTCCTTCGACCGGCAAAGTGTTGACAGTCGCCAGTTGACAACCACGTTTCCGCAGCTGTCAAGGGTTGTCCACGAAATCGCTCCCGCATTCGACAGGTTCCGCGCCAAGTGATAACTGTCGACAGTTGACACGAACCCGAGAGGTGGACGTAACTGATGCACACCGTGGTGGCCGAGGTATGGCGTGGCGAGTTCCTGGAGTCCGTGCACCACGGGACGGTTCTCGCGACCGGCCCGGACGGGTCCGAGAGCGTACGGATCGGGGACGTCGATGCCCCGATGTATCCGCGCTCGTCCAACAAGCCCATCCAGGCGCTCGGCATGCTACGCGCCGGACTCGACCTGGACGGCCCGCTCCTGGCGCTGAGCTGTGCCAGCCACTCCGGTGAGGACATACACCTGGAGGGCGTGAGGGCGATCCTGGCGTCGGCCGGCCTCGGAACGGACGCGCTGCGCTGCACGGCGGCCCTGCCGATCGGCGAGGACGCGCTGCGCGCGTATCTCGCGGGTGGGGGGCAGCCCTCACCGCTGACGATGAACTGCTCGGGCAAGCACGCCGCGATGCTGGCGACCTGCGTCACCAACGGCTGGGACACCGCCACCTACCTCGACCCCCGGCACCCGCTCCAGGTGCTGCTGCGCGAGACGCTGGAGGAGACGGCGGGCGAGAAGATCGCGGCCACAGGCATCGACGGCTGCGGCGCGCCGCTGTTCGCCATCAGCCTGCGCGGCCTCGCCCGGGCGTTCGGCCGCCTGGCCTCGGCGCCGGAGGGAAGCCTCGAACACCGCGTGGCCCAGGCGATGAACACGCACCCGCGCTACGTCGGTGGCACCGGACGTGACGTGACACGGCTCATGGGCGCCCTGCCGGGCGCCGTCGCCAAGGACGGCGCCGAGGGTGTCTACGCCCTCGGGCTGCCCGACGGATCGGCGGTCTCGCTGAAGATCGCCGACGGCTCCCAGCGTTCCCGGCCCGTGGTGATGATCGCGGCACTGCGCCATCTCGGGGTGGACGTGGACTCAGACGGCACCCTGGCCGCCCTCGCCACCGCACCGGTCCTCGGCCACGGCAAGGTGGTGGGCTCGATCCGGCCCACATTCTGAGGGGCGGGGGTACTCCAGGGCCGAACTGCCGGACCTGCCCCAGGTCGCGGCATGGCCCCGCCCTCCCCGGCGTCGCTGGAAAGCTACGGACACCCAAACCACCCGAAACCGGGCCCATGTGTGTCCGCAGCCTCCCACCGACCAACTGACCAGCCGCCCGGTCAGGTCGTGGGGGCGTTGTGGAGGTCGATCATCGTGCGGACGGGGGGTGGCAGCCAGTCGTCGGACTGCTGGGGGATCCGGGTGAGCTGTTCCAGGACGTCGGCGCTGGTCGGGCGCTCCGCCGGGTTGCGGGCGATGCAGCGGGTGATGACGGAGACGAGGGTCGACGGCAGGAGTTCAAGGGCCGACTCGAGCGTCTGGCCGTCCGGGAAGGGCACGGCCCCGGCGGCGTGGCAGAGCACCATGCCGTAGGCGTAGATGTCGCTGGCGGGGGTGCTCGCCGAGCCCTCCTTCTGCTCCGGGGCCAGGAATCCCTGCGTGCCGACGATGATGTTGGTGCGGGTCAGCGCGGTGCTGTCGAAGGCCCGTGCGATACCGAAGTCGATGACACGCGGGCCCGTCCCGGAAATGATGATGTTGCCGGGCTTGAGGTCGCGGTGGATGATGCCGCAGGAGTGGATCCCCTCCAGCGCCTCGGCGATACCGAGGGCAAGGGTGTGAAGGGTCCTCGGGGGCATCGCACCGTGCTGCTTGAGTACGTCATGGAGCGACGGGCCGGGAATGTACTCGGTCACCAGCCACGGGTGTTCGCTGTTCGCGTCGGCGTCGACCACGGCGGCGGTGTGGAATCCGCCGACGCGGCGTGCGGATTCGATCTCGCGGGCGAACCGCCGGCGGAATGTCGGGTCGGCGGCGAACTCGTTGTGGACGACCTTGACGGCGACCATGCGCTCGCCGGGGGACCTGCCGAGGAAGACCGTGCCCATGCCACCCTGGCCCAGCCTCGCCGTCAGGTGGTACCGGCCGATGCGCCGCGGATCGTCCTTCCGCAGTGGCTCGTGCCCGAGCTGCCGGGGCACCAGGACGGGAGCCGCCGGAGCGGCGGGGCTCGGCGCGTTCCCGGCGGCGAGGATCGCGGCCACGTCGCGCTGTGTCTCCGCATCCGTCAACGCGGCCCTTCTGGCGCCCTCCGCGATGAGGATGGCGGACTGCCTGCTGCCCTCCGCGGCGAGAATCGTGGCGCGCTTGTCCCGGTCGGCGCGCAACTCCGTCTCCATCGCCTCCTGGAGGGAGGCCGGAGGGTCGATGGACTTGACCTCGACACGGTTGACGACGATGCCCCACTTGCCGGTGGCTCCGTCGAGGGCTTCGCGCAGGGCCGCGTTGATCTCCTCGCGGGAGGCCAGGGTGCGTTCCAGGTCCATGCCGCCGACGGCTTTGCGCAGCGCGGTGACGGTGAGCTGCTCGACCGCCTGGATGTAGCCGGCGACCTCGTAGGTGGCGGCGCGGGGATCGGTCACCTGGCAGTAGATCACCGTATCGATGCTGATGACCAGGTTCTCCCGGGTGAGCACGGGCTGGGGCGGGAAGGAGATGACCTGCTCGCGGAGGTCGATCCGGTTGCGTACGGAGTCGATGAACGGGACGACGATGTGCAGCCCGGCACCCAGCGTGCGGGCGTAGCGGCCGAAGCGCTCCACGATGGCGGCGCTGGCCTGCGGGACGACGTGGACCGCCTTGACCAGGGCGAGGAGGACGAGGAGAACCACGACGACGAGGACGATCAGCCCCACACCACTCAGAGGACTGGCGACACTTTCCTCCGCGCTGAACCGCTCCACCCTGAGCCCCCTGCCCTCGGGCATTTCCACGTCGGATGATGCCGCCCCTCAGTCTTTCAGAAGTACATGGTGGCGATCCGTCAGTTTCGCAACATGCTTCGAATTACGGGCAACAGCGGAACGGAATTCCGACTTTGTCACAGCAGGGCAACCGCTGCGCACGTCGCCGGAGTTACCTTCATCTGCTGGATAGGGTCCCCCGAAATCACTGGTGCATCATGAGGGGGTTTTCATGAGGTTCAAGCGTGTGGGCCGGCTCGGTACGACAGGCGCGTTGGTCGCAGCGTCACTCGGCGCGTCGATCGTCCTCACTCCGTCGTCGGCATCCGCGGAGAGCGCCTGGGAGTGCTACGGCACCGGGGTCAAGCGCTGCGCCGCCGTCTGGTGGGACGAGACAGCCGACACCTACCGGGCGCGGGCGAAGATCACCGACGTCGCGGGTGGTGGCAGTTACCAGGTCAAGGTCACCGACGTGAAGCTCCAGCGCTTCAGCGGCAACGGCTGGGTGACGCTGCGCACCGCGACGGACGGCGACGGCTGGAAGGACACCGAGGACCTGGCCGGCACCACCACCGTCGACCCGTGCAAGTGGCCGACGTCGAGTTTCGGTGTGGTGGCGACGTTCAGCTGGAAGGGGGCGTCCTCGGGTGAGAAGACCTGGCGTCCCAACAACTCGTGGGCCCTGCTCTGCGACTGAGCGGCCGTACGCGTCCGTCCCGCCCCGGAGGTGCGGGACGGACGCGCACCCCGGCACCCGTCCCGGACGCTCCGTGACCGGGCCTTGACTTGGAGTGCGCTCCAGCGCCTAGCGTCCCGGCCATGACCACACCTCAGCGCAGGATCGGATCGGGCTTCGGCGCCCGGAGCACCACGGACGACGTCCTGAGCGGGATCGACCTGTCCGGCAGCACCGCGATCGTCACCGGTGGCTACTCGGGACTCGGCCTCGAGACGACCCGCGCCCTGGCGGGTGCCGGAGCCCGAGTCGTGGTCCCCGCCCGGCGGCGGGCGGCCGCCGAGGCTGCGCTCGCGAGCATCGACGGCGTCGAGACCGAGGACCTCGACCTCTCCGACCTCGAAAGCGTCCGCGGGTTCGCCGAGCGGTTCCTGGCATCGGGGCGCGAGGTCGACATCGTGATCAACAACGCCGGCGTCATGGCCTGCCCGGAGACGCGGGTAGGCCCCGGATGGGAGGCGCAGTTCGCCACCAACCACCTCGGCCACTACGCGTTGATCAACCACCTCTGGCCGGCGATCGCCCCTGGTGGCGCGCGCGTGGTCGCGGTGTCCTCCGGCGCCCACGGAGCCGGAATGCACTGGGACGACGTGCAGTTCGAGCGGGGTTACGACAGATGGCGGGCGTACGGACAGGCGAAGGCGGCGAACGTGCTCTTCGCCGTGCAGCTCGACGCGCTCGGCCGTGACGCCGGAGTCAGGGCGTACGCGCTGCATCCGGGCAGCATCCTCACCCCGCTGCAGCGCCACCTCGCGAAGGCGGACATGGTCGACGCGGGATGGATCGACGAGAACGACAACCCGACCGACCCCACCTTCAAGACGCCCGAGCAGGGCGCGGCGACGCAGGTGTGGGCGGCGACCTCGCCCCGGCTGGCGGACATGGGCGGCGTGTACTGCGAGGACTGCGACATCGCCGAACCGGCTCGTGACGGCTCGGAAGGCGGCGTGCACGCGCACGCGACCGACCCCGAGCAGGCCGCCCGCCTGTGGGCGCTGTCGGCCGGCCTCACGGGCGCCGACGCTTTCGCGGCGGCGACCTGAGCACTGTCCCGTGACCGGGCGGCGAGGCCGCGGCGGATCCCTGACCGGCTGTGTCAGTGGCCGGTGACAGGGTCACCGCAGCCATGTCGCCGACGAAGTCGGCGGCTCAGGCCGTCGTGAGGGCGAAGATCGCGGCACTCGAGAACGAGGTCGCCCACAGACAGCAGGTAATCCCCTCCCCGCAACACACTGTCGAGTGCCGACACCGATACCTCGACGACTGTCCGGACTGCGCGACCTTCGTCCGCGGCGCTTGAGCCGCACTCGCTCTGAGACCGGCGGCCCGGTCGGTGCCCACGCCACCGTCGTGAACGTCATGACCCGCAACACCTAGGGTCTTTCGTTCGGATCAGGCTGGATCAGGGAGCGGGGTCTGGTGGTGGGGGGCACCTCCCACGCCGTTCAGGCTGTGGGGGAGCATCGCAAGGCGGAGGAGGGAGCAATGGCGGAGCCATGGCGACCGACGACAACGCCGCGAGGTGCGGTGCCAGGGCACGCGAGCCCAGCATGATCCAGACGAGAGGCCCTAGGCTCGGCCCCATGCTGAAACTCGGAATCCCCGTCATCGGTGTCACGGACATCCCCCGCGCAGTGACCTTCTGGACCGAGGCGCTGAATCTGGTCGTCGCTGAGGAGTGGGCGAGCGACACCTGGCGGACGCTCCTGCACTCCGACGGCTCGGGCCGGGCCCTCGGCCTGATGCAGAGTGCTTCCCCTGCCGAGCCTCGCCCCCGTCTCCACCTGGACCTCTTCACGGACACGGCCGAGGAACAACAGGCGGAGGTGCGGCGCCTGGTCGGCCTGGGCGCGCAGACGGTCGACTGGGACCTGTACCCGCCGGAGCCCGACTTCGTCGTGCTCGCCGACCCGGACGGCAACATCTTCTGCGTGGTGGACCTGAGCCACGCACCCAGCGGCGGGGGCCAGGAGCGGACGCCCTGACGAGCGGCCCCTGTCTGCCGGGTGGTCAGAAGCCCACAGCGCCATCGTCCAGCCGTTCGGCGACCACGGGTACCTGAAGGCTTCCAGGTACCCGTGACCGGCATCCGCAGCCACGACGGGGCTGGCGCGGCGATGGCGAAAGCGTGGCCCTCCGCCGAAGACACCGGCGCGGGGAGGGCCAGTCAAGCGCCAGTTCGCGGGGTGGCGCCGTCGCAGCTCTCGATGATGCCGGAGATGAAGTGGCGGGTGCTCTCGGGACTGAGCGCCTCGGCCTGCAGGTGAGCGTAGATGCGCGCGTAGTGCTCCTGGTCGGAACGTTTCTCCAGATAGAGGTCGCTGGTTGTTCCTTCGAGGTACACGACCCCCGCTTCGGGGTTGTCCGCGAAGCTCAGGATCGAGAACTGCCCTGCGATGCCAGGAAGGGCGCCGGCGCTGTACGGGAAGACCTGCACGGTGATGTGCGGCTCGGCGCTCAGTGCGTTCAGGTGTTCCAGTTGTTCGCGCATGAGGCCGGGGCTGCCGACCACTCGACGCAATGTCGATTCGTCGAGGATGACTTCGAGGCGCAGCGGGTCGGCGGGGTCGTAGATCCGGTGCTGGCGGCGCAGTCGTACCTTCAGGCGGTTGGACGACTGCTCGGAGGTGACCAGAGGGATCGTTTCCTCGATGACTGCTTGGGCGTAGGCGGGGGTCTGCAGCAGGTCGGGGACGACCATGGGTGCGAAGCAGCGGATGGAGGCGGCGTCGGTCTCCAGTCCGATGTAGATGCTGTAGGGGATGTCGCCGTAGGCGTTCCACCAGCCCTGTTGCGCGGACTCTTCCGCCATCCGCATCAGGGAGTCGAGTACCTGCTGGTCGGTGACGCCGTAGAGGGTGCACAGGTCGCGGACGTCGCGCGGGCTGATGGCGCAGTGACCGTTCTCCAGGCGGCTGATCTTCGGCTGGGAGATCAGGAGGCGCCGTGCGACCTGCCCGCCGGTCAGCCCGCTGTCGATGCGGAGTCGACGGAGCTCGGCTCCCAGGCGGCGCTTCCTGACGGTGGGGCTCATCCTCGTAACCACGGGCAGTGCATCTCCGGGTGCAGTGGGCGCACTGTTGCTCAACAGACGGCCAAGATCAACATATTGAGCGCATTCTGCATCGCCGGGGTGAGGTGTTGTGCAACCGCGTGAAGGAGTCCACCCGCATGGCGTAACTAACACTGCGTGACAGTCCTGCACGGAAGAGGAGGTCGCCGGGCATCGGTCAGCGACTGCGGAGCATCCCGCCGCGCTCCCTCAAATGACGGGCTGGCAGGGGTCGAAGGTCAGCTCGGTCGGCTTTCGGCCGGCATCGCGCAGGCCGGTGAGCCGCCGGGCATCCGGTCACGATGGGTAGCGATGAGGCGGTAGATTCCGTGGGCGACCCACCGGACCGGTGGCAAGGTGAGCAGCCCGCCGGGCCAGGCCCAGAAGCCACCCGCGCACAGGAGGAGTTTGGCGACGGCCTGCGCGCCGCCGTACACCGTTCCTGTCGGCGAGGCGTACAGGAGTTCGTGCTGAGCTCGTCGCCGGGTGGTGCCGAGAGCATCGAGGTCTGTGAACTGCCATGGCGTGACAGCGCACTTGGGTCGCAGCCGCCGCATGAGGTAGTTCACCGAGGTGGTGCAGAAGGCGCAGTCACCGTCGTAGACCAGCACGGAGAGTGCGGATTGCTGAGGCATGGGCTCATCCTGTCTGAGTCAACTTCCCCGTGCGGGGAGCTGTCCGGCAACTGCGCGCCACGTGGGAGCCGGTGGCCGGGTTCCAGTCGCACATCGGGCGCGGTGAGATCGAGATGCTGCGGCAGGGGCCGATCCGCGCCTGGATACGCCCTATGAGGGCGGTGGCACCGGTTCAAGTTTGGTCGGGGGCGGGTCTGTGCGGCGGGTGTGCCCCTCTGCCTGAGAGGACCGGCCCGGTCGGCTTGTTCGGCCACTTGCTCAGGAACCCGGACGTCCCGCACCTCCTGCTCACGGCAGGAGATGCGGGGACGAGGCAGCGCGATCGGTCTGCGGCGCCTGGCCTGTGTGCGGGCATCGGGCGGGTTGCCCGTACGTGCCCTGCGGCAGTGGGCGTCGTAGTCGTACGAGACCGCAGTGCCGGGCGCTCAGCGCGGATCGGGGACCAGCTTGTCCTTGTCGGCGGCTTTGCCGGCGGCTTTGTCGGCGGAGGTGGCACGCCCCTTCCCCGGAGCGGACTGCTGACCCGCGGTGGCCAGGCCACCTCTGAGTTGTGGAGGTACGGGCGAGGAGCCCGGCCCCTCGGAAGTGCTGTGCCGCCGCAGGCCGACTCGCGCAGCCATGCGCCGGACGGAGCGGGCCAGGAACATGTAGAAGCGGTCGGGGAGGAACGCCGCGTCGGCCACGATCATGGCCCCGGAGAACAGGGGGAGCCCCATGAGCACCGCGATGCCGATGTGCATACCCAGCAGCATGGCGAGCACGGGGTACTTCAGCCTGCCGAAGAGCACGAAGGGGAAGGCGACCTGCAGAAGCACGGTGACGTAGCTGGCGACCGCGATCACGGTCGGGTACTGATCCACGAGGTGCGAGAGCGCCGGCCAGGGCTGGAAGAGTTCGAGGTTCAGCACGTAGTGGATGGCGGTACCCCCGCCCCACGAGGCGCCCTGGACCTTGTACAGGCCGGCTGCCCCGTAGAGGAGGCAGACCTGGGCTGCGATGACGAAGAGCCCGCAGTTGTGCACCGCGGTCGTCAACGTGGTCCGCGCATCGTTCAGTTGCCGCAGCCAGAAACTCTTGCTCGGTGCTGGTGGCGCTGTGCCCGCTCGTGCGACGGCTCGCCGGGTCCTGCGCGCATCTAGGGACCAGCGCCGGCCGCACGCGGTGAGGACGAGGTAGAGGGCCATCAGCAGGATCAGGTTGTCTCCCCCGTCCGTCATGAAGATCGCCCTCGCGTGGAAGGAGACCACCACGACCGCGAACAGGACGGACATGATGCGGGTTCGCCAGCCCAGCGTGAACAGGACCGACGTCACCACGGCAGCGGCATAGCAGAGCTCGAAGTAGGTACGGCTGCCGGACAGAGTCAGGATGCTGTTCCAGCCCGACTGCTCGAAGAGCTGCTGGGCCAGCTCCGGTGTCCACGGCGAGCCGGGGCCCCAGATCTCGTTCCGGTGCGGGAACTCACGCAAGAGGAAGGACAGATACAGCAGTCCGTACCCGATGCGCAGAACCGCGGTCGCGTACAGAGACATCGGCCGGTCGGTCACCAGAGCCCAGAACGCGCCGGCCCGCTCACTCAGCCACCGGACGACGACTCTGTCCGCTGTCGCCTGTTGTGCCGGCCGGTCCGGGGTCGCGGCCGGGGACGGGAATGGGGGGAGTTGCTCAGTTCCCATGAGGGGTCACCTTCCACCAGGGCAGAAGCCGGTTCTCGACCGGGGCGGGCGGACGCTTGGAAGCCGCCGTGCCGGGAGCCGCGATCGGCAGCGTCAGAACACGAAGCTGGATGAACTCGAACGGACCGCTGTTGTGGTCCGCGAAGCGGTCAGCGGCGATGTTGCGCAGGTACTGCTGCAGCATCACGGCCCGTTCCGAGCTCGCTCCGTCGTCGCCGCCGTGCAGTTCGACGTAGGTCGTCCACGCGCGGCGCAGCAGGTTCTGCGCCGTGTGGCTCGGGAACGCGTTGTGCTCGACTGCCGAAGAATCCACAGCGGCCAGGTCGAACCAGCCGCTCACCCGGACCGATCCATCCGGTGCGGTGTGCGACGTCCTCGCCAGGATCTGCCTGTTGACGGAGTCGGGATCCGGGGCGAACAGCCGCCAGTTCTGCTCGAACAGGGGGTACACCCACGCGTTCACCTGCGGGCTGTACCGCTTCGAAACAGGATTCGCGGGTGCCACATGGAGAAAGACCATGGCGACGTGAGTCAAAGCTGTCACCAGGCACAGAAGCACCACGGTGAACAAACCCTTGTGCAGGGCGCGGGCAGCTCTCGCCCGGTTCGGCGAAACAGCCTCATCGTCACCGCCGGCGCCGGGCGGACCGGACTCGGACTGTTGCACTTCTTCCGTGTCCACTGCTTGCATGCCGCCTGACACCGCCCACCCAGTTCTTCTCATGCCAACTCTCGCAATTAAGGCTGTTGTCGCGAATACCACTGACGGCATGCGGCAGATAGGAGAATCCGCCGCATGCCGTCGAGCTGTCATCCAGTCATCCGATACCTGCGGTCAGTCCGAGACCTGGCCCCCGTGAGCCTCGGAACCGCCGTGCCGGATCCGGGACCTAGCCCGCGTGACCCTCAGGGCCACCCTGTGCATCGGGCTTGTCCCCGTAGCCGTGGTGCTCGCCGTGCTTGTCGTCGCCACCGTGCCCAGGCTTGCCTTCGGGACCGTGGCCCGGCTTGCCTTCGGGACCGTGCCCAGGCTTGCCCTCGTGGCCCTTGTCCGGTCCACCGTCGTGACCGTTACCCGGGCCGCCGTGGCCCGGACCGCCGTTACCCGGACCGCCCTGGCCCGGACCTTCGTGGCCGGGGCCGCCGGGACCGCCACCGTGGCCGCCGGTGACGTTCCCCGAGGTGTCACCGCCGGTCGTGTTGCCCGCGACGTTCCCGGAGGTGTTGCCGGAGATGTTTCCGGACGTACCGCCGGACACCTGGCCGGCGACCAGTCCGCCGGTCGAGACGCCGCCAAGCAGGCCGCCGACCGCGCCCGTCGTCGCACCGCCGGTCGTCACGCCGCCCAGCACGCCACCCAGGACACCGGTGGTGGTGCCGGTCGTCGTTCCGGTTGTGGTCCCGGTCGTGGTCCCGGTGGTGGTGCCGGTCGTCGTTCCGCCCGTGGTCGTGGTCGAGCACGTTCCGGGGAAGATCCGGTTGTTGTCGAGCGTCACCGCACCGTTGCGAGCCAGCGCACGGCCCTGGATGTTCGTCCCCGTGGTCACGCTGATCGAGGTCAGAGCCATGATCGTGCCGACGAACGTGGAGGTGGTACCCAGCGTGGCCGAACTGCCGATCTGCCAGTACACATTGCAGGCAGACGCGCCGTTCGTCAGAAGCACCCGGCTGGACGACGCCGTGGTCAGAGCCTCAGGAATCTGGAACACCCAGACCGCGTTCGGGTTCCCTCCGGCATCCAGGACCAGGTCACCGGTGAGCCCCACACCCGACGAAGCGGTGTACACACCCGGAAGCAGCGTGTCGCCGTTCCCGATACCCGCCGCAAGAGCGAAGTCCGTGGCCTGGCCCGCAGCGTTGTTGTAAGCCACGACCAGATCGCTCTTGGCCTGCAGCGCCGCAGCATCCGCGGAATGCACCGCACCGAGCACCTGCCCGGGCGGGAATCCGGAAATAGCCGTCCCCGGGCTCACCCCGAGATCCTGACTGATGACCGAGGGCCCCGTGTTCGTGATCTCCGAACCCGCCAGAACGGAGTACGAGGCAGCCGTGCCCAACGGCACGGGAGTTGCGATGGCCAGCGCCTGTGTAGGCGTTACAGCGACCATGACACCGGCAACGGTCGCGGCAAGCCCCGAGGCAAACCAGCCGGACAAAGCACGGCGGGAAGCCAGCTTTGGGATCTTCAACTTCATCGAGAGGCCATTTCCTGTCGGAGAGTCCTGGTCCACGGCACACCCGGCCCAGCCAAACGTCCGGGCAGCCGTCACGTTGCCGCCGAATATTACGCATGAAATTTACGCGCGACGGACAAAAGCCCCTGGATTACCGCGGTAACGACCCGCCAATAAAATGAAAATAGATGATTAGGCGACGTAGATCATAGGCTCATTCACTCCAGCGCGCCCCTTTCCTTAACTCGCATGACGCAATGTCACAGCTGCTGAGGCAAGAAAACCCGCCCTCGATCGCATCGTGCCGCCGTCCAGGTGAGATCAATGGACTGCTGCCGCACGGGCGCGGCACGCCCACGACCTCATCTCTCGCACAGACTCAACACATTCGTCCCCCGGCGGCACTGCTGGGGCGATCCTGATCGCCCATACATACGACGCGAAGAACGCGAAGCCCGTACTCGGTGCGCGCTTCAGGGAAGGACGGCAGAGCCCGCCCGCGTGAATTCGGGGCAGAGCCACTGGCCGGAGACCGGCAGCTGCGCCTGCATCAACATCGAGACCGGGCACGCCGCGGCGGAGGGTAACGGCGAGGTCCTTATTGGGCGGCTCGGCCACACGCGGACGCCCCGGCCCCCGTGGACAGGGCGCACTCCGCCCAGACCGTCTTGCCAGGGCCCACGCGGTGATGAACGCCCCAACGGGTGGCGAGCGCGTCGACGAGGATCAGTCCACGGCCGTGGTCCTCGTCGGAGGCCGGCACGACGAGGGCGGGGTGGGCCGAGTGGGTGTCGGACACCTCGATACGGATGACGCCCTGGCCGTCGTCGTGACGGAGGAGCACAGCGAAATCCCTCCCGGGTACACGGCCGTGCAGTACGGCGTTCGCGGTGAGCTCGGCGACGACGATCGTGACCGTGTCGTGGTCGTCCGCACCGCGAGGGTGCCCCCACTCGACCAACTGCAGTCCGGCAAGCAGGCGAGCGAGGCGGGCTCCGCGTCGGGTCGCGGAGAAGCGCTGCACGAACAGCCGCGTGGTGGCGGCGGAGAGGGCACGAGGGGCTGGCATGGGGCCCAGCCTGCTGCGGAGGTGAGGCCGCGCGGCAGGCACGGAGCCGATACAGATCGGCTTGTACTGGTTCACGCGCTGGACTGGGAGAGTCACTGTACGTAACCCTTGCTTGTGGCCCACGAGCGGGCGCAGCGCAGGGGAGAGGTGACCGGGCATGGCTTCGGACAACGGCGGCGGGGGACACTGTGGCGAGCCGGAGTCGTCGGACAGTCTGAAAACGTTCGGGGCCGTACTCAAGGCGCTACGCGAGGAAGCGCACCTGACGCAGGAGCAGTTCGCGCCTCGGGTGCAGTATTCGGCGGCGTACATCGCCAAGATCGAGCAGGGCAAGCGATTCCCGCCGAGGGACTTGCTGGAGCGTTCGGAGGAGGTACTGGGAGCGGCGGCGGCGCGGGTGCTGGCGGCGGCGGCCAAGAGCCTGACGCGGAAGGTGGGGCTGGCGTCGTGGTTCCTGCAGTGGGCGGCCATCGAGGAGAACTCGATTTCGCTCTACTCGTACGAGCCCAGCGTGATTTCAGGCCTCCTGCAACCGGAGCCGTACATCTGCGCGCTCTTCGAGCGCCGCCTTCCGCCCCTCGCTGAGGAACAGTTCGAGGATCAGGTCACCGCCCGACTGGAACGGCAGCTTCTCCTTACAGAGCGGCCGAACACCACGTTCAGCTTCATCATCGAACAGGCGCTGCTGGAACGGCGTATGGGGGGCAACGAGGTCACGCTGGCCCTCCTCGACCACCTGCTCACGGTGGGCCGACTGCGGAACGTCGAGATCCAGGCCATGCCACTGATTCAGGAGGACCATTCAGGCTTCGAAGGGCCTCTCTCCTTGGCCGAGACGGCAGAGAACCAGTGGGTGGGATACATCGAGGCCCACGACAGCAGCATGCTGATCACCGACCCGAAACCCGTAAGCGCGATGCTTCAGCGCTATGGCAAGATGCGCTCGCAGGCCCTGAGCCATCAAGCCACTGCGAGTCTGCTGGAGCAGATGCGAGGAGCGCTATGAGCACCACCGAACTTGCTTGGTTCAAGAGCAGCTACAGCGGTGGCGGCGGCGGCAACTGTGTGGAGATCGCTGTTTGTCCCGAGGCTGTACTGGTCCGGGACTCGAAGGACACGCAGGGGCACGTACTGACTATCTCTCCTCGTGCGTGGTCAGCGTTCGCAGGGCTGGCTGCCGCCTCATGCGTCTAAGTGTCGGCTGCCCGGCGGTTTTTACTGTGTGTTTCTCCGCGGGTGATGGCCCCCAAGGGTGCCTGCAACCAGCCCTATCTGCGGTGGTACCCGGCCCACCGTGCCCCGCCGGCTGACCCCAGGACTTCGTTCACCACGTCCGCGAAGTGGCCTTCTCCATCGGTCCTACCGGACATCTCTGCAGCCGCACCTGCTGTGAGACGTCTGTGCAATTCCGGATCGGCTGCTGCGAGTCGTCGTGAGAGCCACTTGCCACCGCCGAGCCAGTGCCCGTCCGTGAGCAAGGCCAACTCCGAGGCTCGCTGCAACAGGTCCGCCACCAGGTACGTCCGCTCCAAGGGGTCTGTGCAGCCACGGAGGTCGTCCAGAGTGTCGGTGAGTGCGTACCGTCTGTCTTCCATTTCGGTCGCTGATGCGGGGGGTGGCCCCGCTGCCAACCGTTCCCGGGACTCGGCCTGCAGGGCAGCTCCAAGCCCGTCCACATCGGTCAGCAACAGGCCTTCCGCGCACATGGCCAGCAGCGGCGATCTGCGAACGGCCGTCTCCCGCTCAGCGAAGAGACGCCAATCGGCCTCGGTCTGGACGAACAGCTCCACCGGCCAGCCATCGTGTATCAGGCTCTCCCGGAAGGGGGCAGGCGGGCCGGTCAGCAGCACCACGATGTCCAGGTCGGACATACGTGTGCGGTGGTGTGTCAGCACGCTGCCGGCCAGGAAGGCGGCTCGGGCCGCAGGGAAACGGTCCCGCACCAGTTTCTCGGCGATCCTCACATGATCCATCGTGACAGTGTGACGCTGCGAGAGGCCTCAGGCACTGGAATTTCAGGCCGGTTGCCCAGCGGTGGCCCTCTGGCCCTGCCGCTGGAGCAGTGTCCGGCGGACCGTCGGTGGGCGACATCTGCCTGATACCGTCCGGCGTGAACTTCACCTCCGGCGGGACAGACGGGCCACATCTGGACGCCGCTGCTCAGGTACAGGCTGAACGTGGCAACAACGTATGTGGATCCCTTACAGCAACAGCCGGCGCTCAACACGCTGCCGAGGCGTTCCGCTCCATTGGCTGGGCGGTCCGCCGTTCGAGCTGGACCGAATTTCAGGTTGAGAGTGTCTTCGCTGAGCTTGAAGTGATGCCGATGAACCCCGTGGTGTTCAGCGGGTTCGTGGACCCCGGCCGCATCGCTGTCCTCCTGGCAGCCCTGGAGGAGATAGGTATGCCATTCACCGTCGAGTTCGAAGACGACGATGGGCAGGAGCACATCTACCACTCCGCAGCTCAGCCTAATGGCTGACTGATAGTTGCATGCATCGATGAACTGCACGGCCCATCCTTGCCCCGGGTGAGACCGACTTGCCATGTCGCCTGTTCGGGCGGGCAGGTTTCAGAATCCAGTGCCTCTTGCACCTAAGGTCAGGGGAGTATGGCCTTGGCTGGTGACGGTCACAGTTTTGGCACCACAGTGAAGGGGAGCTGAGCAGCCCATTCAGCCAGCGATCCCGCGGCGTCCTTGCGTAGCGCGCCCTCCACGGAGACCTCCTGTAGCCGCGGCCGCTCCGCGTTCGGCAGCGCGAGCTCACGGTAGAACTGCAGATCCTCGAACCCGTTCACAGCGACATCTCGACTGGTCGCCGCGTAGACGAGGCGTGGGATACGAGCCCAGTAGCACGCCACGAGGCACATCGGGCAGGGCTCACTGCTGGAGTACATGACCGCGTTCTCCATGAGGTGGTTCTCCAGTGCTCTGCCGGCTGCCCGCAGCGCCATCATCTCCGCATGCGCTGTCGGGTCGTGCAGTTCCACCACTGAGCTTGTGCCCGTCCCCTTGATCTCTCCGTCGATGACGATCAGGGCCCCGAAGGGAGTCTTCCCCTCGTCCTCCAACGCGTGGCGGGAGACCGCGATCGCCTTCTCCAAAAAGGCGTGATCTTCTGGCGACTCGTTGGAGTACGGCAACGGGATCTCCCTCATCTCACATGTGCACGGATGGATCGCTGTCGCTGAACGGACCCGACAGATCAACGTCGTAACCCGTCAGCGGCGTTGTCATGCCTGGGGCTCCGATGACTCGCAGTGCTGACTCTGCCTGCTCCTCGTCGGACCACTGGCCGTTCGCCCGCACGGCGACCATATCCGGCAGGGGAGGCTCGGGGCAGTCGCCGGGGATGATGAGCCGGTGTACCGCTGGGGACGGCGTCGACAGCAGGGAGCAGGCGGCAGCCATCCTGAACTGCCATTCGTCGAACGACGCTGCCAGAGTCCGGAAGTCGGCCTGTCGGCTCAGAGCGATCGGCAGGTTGTGCAGCACGACCCTGTCGATCCTGAGGCTGCTGCCGCGCCGGACCTGCGCGGTCAGCAGCGCTTCGTCCACGGCATTGCGCAGCGCCAACTTGTTCGGCCGCAGCCAGCCGATACCGCACTGGACTATCACAGCCGCCTGGACGGACGGCCGCAACAGCTGAGCAGTGCGTCGTCTCCACACATCACTGTCCATGACCCACCCGTGTGTGAGCGCCGACCAACTGCATGACTCTGAGACCGTGCACCACCGAGTCGCCAGGCTCTCCCCGATGGCCGGCATCGGGAAGAACTCTGGCTGCCAGCTCATCGGCAGCCGCCAGAGCCGGGCCTGGAAGCCTGGCGAGAAAGGCCCTCAGCTCCTGGTCAGACCCTCCTGGAGCGAGAGGCGCCAGCCGACAGGCGATGGACAGCACCATGGCAGCAGGCCGTTCCTGGGGCTCTGTACGTGGAGCAGGTGTCCGCAGGCCCTGCTGGGTCGTGCGCTGGAGGGCCAGGCGCCATGGCGAGCGTGCTCCCTCCGCACGGCTGATGAGTGACAGGAGCTCCTCATGGGCATCGCGAGCCGTGAAGAACCAACGATGGGTCCCGAAGGAGCGGAGATAGGCCCCGAGTAACTGCGGATCTGGGGTGAACTCCGGGCGGATCAGCTCGGGTGGGTGGGGGACCCGCTGGTCCCGCAGGGTGGCGATGGCACCGACTGAGACAAGCGTCCAGAAACGGTCGAAGTCGTTCGCGGCAACGAAGACAGAGCGAGCGGCGTCGGCCTCAGGGCCGGTGGTCCGCGAGTCGGGGTTGAACAAGGCGATACGCAGTGCACCGATGACCGAGTCACCGTCCCAGTAGTTCCCCATGAACTTCGTGCCCGTGAGGATCTGGAAAACGCTGTACAGCGCGTTGGCCTGATGCGCCCCCTGGAACTCCGCGAAATCCCTGGCCCACACGAGCACGCCAACAGGATCAGTGATGACCGAGCCGGCCTCGTCCACGCTGGCGAACTGTTTGGGATCAGGATCGACAGCCAGGAGGATGCGCAGGCGGCTCTCTACCGACATGGCGACCAGTTCACGCGCCGCACGACTGGACGCGATTCCGCGTACCGACATGAGCCGGGCAGTGCTGCCCAGCCAGGCCAGGTACCTGCTCAGCTCGCCGAGCACCACGGGAGGGTCCGGCAGCTCGCGGGCCTGCCGCCGCAGGGAATCGATCAGGGATTCCCCACAGCCCACGACAACCACTGGGTCAGCACCCCGTACGAGGGCCGCGCGGGCGAGCCGGTGCAGAACCTCGAGCCGCAGGGCCACGGACGAAGCGTTCTGCCGCGGTGGTACTTCGGCTTCGACGACCTGGGCGACAAGGTGACGGATGCCGGTCGGGTCGTTCGTGCTGATGGCTTGATCAATCGCCCCTAGGTACGCGGCGATCACCGGATCGTCCAGGGCAACCCGTGGCTGTGGTCCGGTCAGGGCTGCTGCGAGGGTCTGGCGCAGAAGCCGGTTGCGGCCGCCGATGCTGGCGAGGCCGAAGAGTCGGATGAACGAGAAGATGCCGAAGATGTCGGCCAGGATGAAGAGCAGAGCGCCGTAGGTGAGGCTGATGCCGCTTTGCCCGAGCAGCCCGCAGGCGGTGAACAGCGCAGCCAGCCAACCGATGAACACCCATTCGCGGAAGGCGATATGGCTGTCGATCGCACGCAGGGACGGCCAGGAGCTGGCAGCGGAAAAGGTGAGCGCAAAGATCACGGCTTCGCCGGTGAGGAGGGTGGCGAAGAACGCGACCGTGAACTGGGTCGCGTCGACGGCGTCGTCCTGCCCGACTGGATGACGCACAGCGATCGGGACGAGTGCCAGGGCGCATAAGACCAATACGGCCTCACGGCGTACGCGTACCACTGGTGATGCCCCCCGAGCTCGGCTGAAGGCAACTCTGTCAGGGGGCGGCCGCTGATGCCAAGGCCTGGAACCGGCCTCCCGGCCGAGGGCCCCGGCAGCCTGCACGGATCACTGCCTGCGGCGGCGACTCGGACGACCTGCTGGAACGGGCGCAGACGCACTACGAGGCGGACGCGGCATGAGGCCTGCCCTGCCAGTCGCCGGCTAGGCGGTCGGTGATTCATCGATCGACCGCCGACCGCCTGAGCCTTCAGTGCTGCACAACGTGGCTGAAGAACCCTATGGAGGGATCTTCAGGAGTGCCGACCAGTAGCGCCCTGTCCAATAGCCCGTTGCTGTGTTCACAACTCGTCTCGGGCAACAGTACGCAGGCATGGCAGGCCGCCATGTTGATGCCGCCGACACCGCTCCCTTCCGACTCGACGCAGAGGGGATCCGCAGAACACCAACGTGCCCTGTCCAGAGCCGAGTCCAAGGACATCCGGAGGCGCTCGGGCTCGCCTTGTGCGACCAGGCCCCCCAGGCTCCCCGCAGAGTCGCTCGTCGCGGTGCAGATGAGGATCCCGGCCATGGTGTCGCTCGCGTAGAGCCGCTCCCGCAAGGACGCCGCCGGATATCCCCCGTCCAGGCTCCACTCGTTGATCAGAGCGTGCGTCAGGGTGTGGAGGAGAACCATGCGGGGGGAGGCCGGCGAGTCGGGCACGGAGCCCGGATCCTGGGCGCGTTCGCGCATCATGCGGGTGTGGTTGGCCCGTATGCGATCGGCACGCGCCGCCACGGCGACGCTCCGGGCCCAGGTGTCCAGCCTTTCCTCGTCGAGCCGGAGGAAGACGCCCTCGCCCTGGACCTCCATCGCAGGCAGCCAGTCGAGGTCCTTCAAGGACAGGGCCGCCTCGTGGACATCAGTGCGGGTCTCGGGGGTGTCGACCCGCGAGAACGCCTTCAGAGCGCGCACTTCCCGCAATCGCTTCACCAGCATCGGACCCGTGACCCCGTACGGAATCAGCACGGTCGGGGAGGAACGGGGGGGCTCGCAGACGAACTGGTCGTCGCGAACGGTCCCCTTCTCGGGTCGCCCCGCGATCAGCCTTTCGTACTCCTGCTTCCGGAGCCTGACGAAGGCGTTGTCCACGGTGACTTCCTCGTCGGAACCCGCGTCCTCCTGGTTCTCCGCTTCCAGCAGGGCGAGGACCTTTTCGACGGAGAACTCGTACTTCTCCCTCACCGTGATGGCTTTGAGGTAGATCTCGATGCCGTCCAAGTTTCCGGCGAGGTAAAGCTCACGGAGCGGGTCGATGTCGGCCTGAAGTCGGGTGAAGTGTTCGTCGCTCCACGGTGGGATGGACAATGCCGTCCGCACGATCGGTTGCCAGGCGACGGACGAACCACGCTGCAGGGTGCGCGGCCTCTCCGAGCAGCGATCGGTCGGCGCGTCCTTCAACCAGGGGCGCTTGCCACTGCAGAACACCTTCAGGTCCGAGAGGGCCGTCCCGCTGAACGCGCCTTCCATGGACACCTCGGGCACGCCGCAGGTGCAGGAGACCAGGATCGATCGAAGCGAGGCGGTCTTTCCGTTCGTGCGTAGCCGCATCTCTCCGCCGCAGAGACCCGTCTCGCCTTCCTGCCGATTCTTGCGGTGCGCCCACTTCCAGTACGGGAAGTCGTCGATGTGGCCCTTGGCGCAGGCCATGACGAAGCGCGAGGGAACGAGGTCCTCCTCGCAGTCACCGCATTCGTTCTTCCCCGGAGGGGAGTTGAACTGCCGTACGTGCTGGAGGGTGTGGCACACCGGGCAGGAATGCCACAGAGGGAATCGGCGGACGTGCACGCCGTCCTTGCTCGTGTCGTCCGATGCCGGTGGGAGGCGGAACGACTTCACACCGAGGGCCCGGGCCAACCGATGCTCGTGGATGGTCGGTGCGTCGCTGATGTTCCAGGAATCGGTTCCGGCCACTATGAACGATTCGTTGTCCACAGCGACCATCGATCCGACACCGTAGGTCGTGATCATCTGAGCGCGACGCACGGAACCTCGACGGGGATAGCTGCGCTCCGGCGCTCCGGTCCGGCGGCGTCGAGCGGGGGGCGGGGTCATCGTGTTGCCTCCATGAACAGGCCGGACTCGGCATCGACATCGCGCAGACTCCACAGCGTTTGCCAGGCGTTTTCGTCGGGGTCGTCGTCGAACCCGCACAGCAGCGAGGGTGTCCGTCGGCCCCGCTTCGGCTCGTAGAGCAGGCCGCCCTGGGATTCCGCCAGATCCGACCACCACTGGACGAACTCGTCGTAGGCGTCTGCCGTCGCCTGGTACTCCGCCTTGTCGACCTTCTCGACCCGTTCGAGCAGCGCGTCCCGCACGATCCGGTCCAGCTCGTCGCGGAACTCGTCGATCCGTCCCGCACCGTCGTTCGGGCGGGCTTCGGGGATCATGATCCGGGCGAGCGCGACGACGACGGCGTGCAGTCCCCGCTCGCGGGAGCGGGAGGAGAACGGCGTCACGCTGGTCGACTCCACCTCGCGGTACAGCGCAGAGTGGAAGTGCTGGAAGCTCTCGTAGTGCGAGCGGTCCCTGGAGCGGTTCGAGTTCAGCATCACGGCCACCAGGCCGGGGTGACGGCGCCCAACCCGGCTGGTCGCCTGGATGTACTCGGCCGTGGTCTGCGGCTGCCCCATGACGGCCATCAACCCGAGCCGGTCGACGTCGACGCCGACCGAGATCATGTTCGTGGCCAGAAGAACGTCCACAACATCGGGGTGCCCCAGCCGCTGCTCCACCTGCTTCAGGCGCTTCGGCACCTCGCTGGAATTGGCGCGGCTCGTCAACTCCGTCTGTTCCAGGATCTTTCGCCGCACGCTCTTGTCGCGATCGGCCAGGTAGCCGAGATGCGCGTCGACATCGTCGTGGACCTGGAGCTCTGCCGCGGCCAGCAACCTGAGGCTGTTGAAGTATCCGACGAGTGTCCAGTAGGCGTCGCGGACCTGGTCGTCGTCCTTGCCCTGCGCGGCCCGATGGAGCAGGTTGGCGTACGTACGGATGAGTAGCGTGGACTGGCTCGTGCTCGGCGTGAGCAGGCCGACGTACTGCCGGCTCGCCTTGCGCTCCTTGGGCGTTTCTACGGCGAACCAGGAGTCCCTGGCGTCGATGCCCGCCGGTGGGAACTGGGCGACGACCTCGCGGGCGAACAGACTGCTGCCCTGCTCCGAGGCCCGACGGATCGTCGCTGTCGACGCGATGATCTTCGGCTTGCTCGCGAGCAGGTCCACCGCCGTCTCGTACAGTCCGGTGAGCGTCCCGAGCGGCCCGGAGATGAGGTGCAGTTCGTCCTGGACGATCAGCTCCGGAGGAAGCGTGCCGTCCTCGCGGTCGCGGTTGAACAGCGCAGCGGTCTGTTCCCGCCACGGCATCGCGGCGAACTTGTCGACGGTCGCGATCACCAGGGTCGGGCGCGCGTCATAGACGGCTTCGTCGATCAGGTGGACCGGCAACCCGTCGCGGAAGTCGCACCACGTGTCGGGGCAGCGGACGTGCATCCGCTTCGCCTCCTCGTCGACCTCGTACTGGAACGCGTCGAGGCGCGTGCCGCACCAGGGACACGCGTGCAGTTGAACCGGGTTTTTCTCCTGGAGCTCCTTCTCCTTCCGGAGCTCCGCGAGGCTCTCCTCGGCGACCGACAGCTTGTTCGGTGTGGCGGACTGACCCACCCACATGCCGATCGAGATGGGTTCCGTTCCCAGCGTCCGTTCGTCACCGAGACGAATGCGCTCCATGGCGCAGATCAGGGACGCGGCACGCTCGAACTGCTGCAGCGTGAGAAGCCGCAAGGTGTAGCGCATCAGCACGGTGACACCCCCGCCCCGCTCCTTGTGCCGCATCCGGCGCAGGAAGGTTGTGAAGGCAATCAGACCGAGATACGCCTCCGTCTTGCCACCACCGGTGGGGAACCAGAGGAGGTCGGCGATGTCGCGGTCGTCGTGCTCCGGGTCCACGATCCCTTCGAGGCAGAGAAGCATGAAGGAGATCTGGAACGGACGCCACCGGCTCGCGGACGTATCCGGATCGCCTTCCCGACCGTTCTTCACCCACTCGCTGCGGCCCCGCTGCTGGGACATCGCCCGGTTGGCGAGACGGAACGCCCGCATCGCTTCGCTGTCCGTGCCGAGGACCATGATGCCTCGACGCATGCGAGCCAGTGCCGCTCCACACTGCTCGATCCGGCTCTGGGCCGGAGCCTCGTGCGGCGTCCCCCGGAAGGCCGCAGCCTCCGCCTCCTTGCGGTCGATCCACTCCGCGTACCCGGCCATCAGGTCGTTGAGCGCGGCCAGGACCTCGTTCTCGGGCCGGGTCGCCAGGCCTTCCATGGTGAGGGCCGAGTCGTCGATGTCCGGGTTGGAGTCGGTGAGCAGCACATCGTGCGCCGGAACGAACTCGGTGCGCACGGTGGTGATCGCCGCGCGTTCGATGTTCGGGGCACCGATCGGGGGAGGGGTCCAGTCCCAGTCCGCCGAGCAGCCGTGGCCGACGGCGAACGTGGGCGCGTGCCGGTGGAGCAGTCGGCTCGTGGCGACCTCCGAGTCGATCACCGTAAGCTCGGACGGGCGGTCGACGAGGCCCGGTGCACCGGACTCGGTGGTCACGGTCAGACGGGGCTGGTAGAGGCAGAACGCGTCCTGGAAGGCGTACTTGCCCACGCGATGCGTATTGATCAGCGTGATCGTCACGGTGACCGTGCCGCTCGCCGGAGCCTTCGGCCGGACGACGATGTCCAACGCCGGGCCCTCGTTCCGATCGTCCGGCGTCCTGTCCTGGCGGATGTCGTCCAGCCGATAGCGACGAGGCACTGTCACATCGACCGTCACGGGGCGCACGGACAGCTCGCGCCGACGCCAACGCTCCTTCTGCTCGGACACCGTCCGGGCCGCAGCCCGCTCGGCGGCCACCGGACGCCCCTCGGTGTCGACCGGATCGTAGGCGGCGACCTCTGTGTGAACGAGAAGGCGGGGAGCGACTGCCGGGTCCACGGCGAACGTCAGGCCCATGGACGAGGGACGCCGGTCGCCGACATGGGCCGTACCGAGGTCGGGCAACGGATCCTCGGCGTCCCGACCCCTCCGCATGAGCGGTGCGTCGTCCAGTCCCTCGTTCTCGTCCGCGTCCTCCTGGAGTGCCCGCTCGGACTCGGGATCGGATGCTCTCGGGAACAACACCCCTATGGGATAGGTGGTGATCGGCGGGTCCTGGGTCAGGACCTCGTCGGCGGCGCCCGGGCCAAGCAGGTCCTTGCGGAGCTGCTCGACGAGACCTTCCCGAAGTGCGTAGTGGGCGGCGTGCGTGCTGGTCCCGTCCGTCATCCGACGATGCCTTCCTGCGTGGTCCTTGCGACGCGCCTGTAGCGCCCGAGCCCTGACATGCGGGGCACCGTCCAGATGCCGTGGTCGCCCAGCCCGGCGCGTGCGCCGGACGCGGTACTGCCCGCGACGCTCTCCAGGCAGTCGACCCGGAAGCCGGTGATCTCCACCGGCCAGTTGATCTCCCAGGTCTTGTTGATCTTCAAAGAGGTGTGGAGGTCCTTGCGGAACCGCTCCGAGACGACGGAGATCGCGCGATCCCCGTGGAAGACGGTGTACGGGGGGCTCTGGTCGGCGGCGATGGTCATCTCGTGCTGGGGTCGGAGCGTCAGTACGTCACCGGGCGAGACCGACGACGTCAGGTAATCCTGCACGGCGGCCGCATCGTCGAGGAAGCCGTCCGTGCCGGGGGGGTGCTCCCGACACACGTCCCGTCCGGCGGCGACGATGCCGTCGCGGATGTACGGCTTCCACCCGCCGAGGTACCACCGTTCGGTCACCCGGTCCCGGCGCACGAGTGCGGTGTCCGGTGCCGCGATACGGAACAGGTCGTCCCGGGCACGGGTCATCGCGACGTACAGCGAACGAGCCTCGGCCGCCGGGTCCACGTGGCTGTGCTGCTTGCGCAGCTCGATAGTGGAGGCCGGTTCGACCACGATCACCCGATCGAACTCAAGTCCCTTGGCGCGGTGCACGGTTGACACCACCAGGTCCGCGGGCTCCACGGCCGCCAGGTCATCCGGGAAGCGCCCTTCCGCGACCAGACGCCGCACCGCCGAGACATCCATCAGACCTCTGGGCGCGCGGGCGGCGCCCCGCAGGGAGCGCCAGATCCTCGCACGGTCGCCGACGGGAGCGGTCGGACCGGCGGCGAGCAGTTCCTGGAAGCGCTCCTCGGTCATGGTCGTGGTACCGGTGTTGAGCAGCACCGAGGTGACCCAGGCCGGAACGGGGCGGTCCTGTAGTGCGCGCTGGACCCGATGCCCCACCCCGAGGGAGAACAGTGCCTCGGACAGAACCAGGGCCTGGCGGTTGTCCCTGCAGAGGATGGCGCAGGTGCCCGGGTAGGCCCGGAGCGACTCGACGGTGAACGGATCGTCCAGAGGGCCGAAGTCGGGGCATGAGCGCAGCAGGTCGGTCAACCGCCGGTGGAACTTCTCGCCTGCCGCGTCGGATTCGGCGGGCTCCGACGGCAGCCTCTTGAGCTCGGCGCCGAGAGCGAGAGCGGTACGAGCCTCCTCCGTTCGGGCCCGGAAGTTGGCGGTGAGGTGCAGTTCGATCAGGTCGTCGGGATAGGAGGCCCGGAGCCAGTCGAAGAAGTAGTTCGTCTCCGCGGCACGGGCTTCCTGGTCGGAGACCTGGAAGCCGAAGATGGCCTGGGCCCCGTCCCCCACCACGGTGAATCCGCAGCTGTCCTGGAAGCGGTCCAGCAGCGTCTCCACCATGTCCCGGCGGTCGCCCACCAGGTCCTGGACCTCGTCGATCATCACGTGGCTCGGGGGCCCCTGCTCGCTCTCCTCGACGGCCCCCCGCAGGATTGCCTCGGTCGTCTCCCTGATCCGCTCGTCGAAGCGCAGTGCGCCCCAGTCCCGGTCGGGCTCCTCACCGCGCAGCACCGAATAGGCCCAGGAGTCGAAGGTCTGCACCCGGACCCGACGGGCCTCCTGGGCGTGCAGCGTGATCCGCTCGCGCAGCTCACGGACCGCCGCACGGGAGAAGCTCAGCACCAGGATCTCGCCGGCTTCGAGTGCCTCCTCCTCGTGACCCATGAGGGCGTCGAGGCGACGGACCAAGGTGTGCGTCTTTCCCGCACCCGCGCCGGCCGTGACCAGCAACCGGGCGTTCCAGGGCTGCTCGACCACAGCCCGCTGTTCCTCGCTCAGGGGCGGGCTGTCGTGGTACGCGTCGGTCACTTGGCCCTCCACAGGTGCTCGAACTGCGTGAAGGCGAGCGCCTTGCCGTAGTTGGTGATGTTGTCACGCACGTTGAGGATCAGGCAGGTCTCCTTGCCTCCGTTGCCGGGACCGCGCAGACCGCGACCGATCATCTGTTGGTAGACGTTGGGGCTGTAGGTGGGACGGGCGACGACGACGGCCCGGGTGGCCGGGGCGTCGAAACCCTGTGTCAGGACACCGTAGTTCGTGAGGACGCGCACGCGGCCGCGACGGAAGTCGTCGATGCTCTTCCTGCGCTCGCCCACGGAGGTTGCCGAGTCCACCGAAGCGGCGGTGATGCCGCGGTCCTTGAGTTTCGCGGCGAGGAACTTGGCGTGCGCCACGGATGTGGCGAAGACGAGGACCGGCCAGTCGGCGGGCATCTCGGCGATCTCCTCCAGGATGCGCTTGTTGCGGTCGTGGTCGTCGGCGAGGCGTTGCTCGGCGGCCTTCGACAGCAGGCTCATCTGGTCGGCCCGCTCCTTCTCGTCGTTGGTCAACTCGATGGTGCCACCCATGAGTACCCGATGATCGACCTTCGCCAGCATGCCGAGCTTCTGCAGTTCCCCGTACGCGTCGTCGGAGGGGAAGATCCCGTCGTCGAGCCGTTGTGCCCCGAAGCGTTGGACCAGGCGCTTCGTCTCCTCGTCGTTCGTGTTGCGGAAGGGGGTCGCGGTGAGCCCCAGCAGATGGCGCTGCGTCTCGCGAGCGGTCAGGCCGAGTTGTTCGAGAATCTTCGTGTACTGGGGAGAGATGGCGACATGGGCTTCGTCGACGATGACCAGACTCGCCTTTTGGAGCCATGCGTATCCGTCGGTGCCGAGGCAGTTGCGGAGCTTCGCGTCCGTGGCAATCACGAGGTGCGGTCGGTCGCTCACCGGCCCCGCCTCGTTGGTCGTCCACAGCCTGCTGATCGTGAGAGAGCTCTCGGCGCCGACCTTCGACCACACGAAGCTCCAGCTCTGGACGGCCTGCTCGCAGAGTTCCTCGGTCTGGGCGATCCAGAGGATGGGTCCGTCCAACTCCCTTACGGACTTGACCCAGCGAATTACCGCTTCCGCCGCCACCCGGGTCTTGCCCGCGCCGGTGGGCAGGGACAGCATGCCGCGTTGGGGCGCGAACCGGTCGAGCATGGCGAACACCTTGGTCGCGAGGCGTTCCTGGTAGTCGTGCAGACGCGGGAACTCGGTGGGACCGGGGACATCCACCCTCGGCGGCAGGGAAGGCGCCCGGGTTCCGGCGAAGGAGTCGGGGAATCCGAATTCGGAGACGAACTTCACGGCGGGCGAGGAGCCGGTGAAGCTCGATGGCGCGTGGCTCGGATAGGCGGCCAGCAGATCACGGGTGTGCATGTGCAGTACGCCGTCACCGTGGGCGTTGTACGCCATCCGTGCGATCCGGCGGGCCGACGGGTCGACACCTCCGAGTTCGGCTCGCTCGCTATCCAACAAGCCGGGCGGCAGGCCTGCGCGCAGCGCGGCCTCGCCGATGAGCAGTTCCAGCTTCTCCTCGACGCTCTCCGCCTCGCGGACCTTGCGCAGCGCCGCCTGGAGCTGCTGGTCGGCCTCCTGGCGCTCCTGGGAGTCGAGAACCGCGCGACATCCCGCTTCCTTCAGTCCCCAGCGCAGCTCACGGTCGATCGCCACGAGAGCGGCAAGCCGGTCCTTGGGCTCCAGGACGAGTACGGTGTTGCCCTGGAGGGCGCTCTTGAGCGGGGTGGACCGCGTGCCTTGGGGGGTGCGGGTCACTTCCTCCAACTCGGAGCACGGCAGCAGTCGGTAGTCGTTGACTGCACTGCCCATCCGCTGACGGAGGGTGGGGAACTCGTCGTGCAGGGCGGCCGGTTCACCGATACCCACATGGCGGGTCTCTCTGCTGACGACGTCGGCGTAGCGCAGCATCCCCCACGTCTTGACGAGCATCGCCGCGTCCTCGGTGCTACCTGCCAGCAACGCCGGAATCTGCTCCGCACGGAGTGTGCGGTACTCCGCCTCGGACGCCGCGACAGCGATCTTGTCGTCCTCCCGCGCGGACCACTGCGACCCGATCCGACAACGGGTGAGGTCCCCCTCGGGGAAGTCGACCTCGAGCCGGGTGAGCATCACGTACGTACGACCGACGAAGGTGTCGTCGTCGCTGGTGCGGAGCTGCTCCAGCAGGCGATTCCACTGCTTCACCGGCACGTCGTCCACGACGGTCGGCAAATGGAGCTTGCGAGCCTTCTCGGCGCTAATGTCCGCCACCGGCAGGACATCCGCGTATGCGTGCAGCTGAGGGCCCACCGCGTCGGAGACCGGCACGACACCTTGCGAGGTGGGGACCCGGCCGTGGCGGGCGAGCATCCAACGCAGCGGGGAGTGAATGGACTTGCGTGTGGACACCTGGACGCCGAACTGCATGGTCCAGGTATCGATGACGCTTGCTTCGGGCAGCGTCTTCACGAAGGCTGCCCGCCCCTCGTCCGACAGTCGCTCCAGGAGATGCAGCGGTCCGCCGACGGGGGAGCCCTCCAGCTTGAGCCTGTTGAACTGCGGGCGGGACGCGTTGCTGCTCAACGTCCTGCAATAGCTGTCGTAGATCGCCGTCGAGTATGCGGCGAACCATGCTTCGTCCTGCGTAGGGCGGTGGCCTGCGGTGGGCGCCGCGCGCAGCCCGAACTCGTGGAAGACCACCCGATCGTCGGAGTGGAAGTCCAGGTCCACCGCCACCGAACGATCCCGACTTCCGTCGGCGGGCACCACGGGCCCGGGGAGGAGACAGTCCCGCATACGGTGGAAGCGCCCGTCCGCGGTGCGCACGTGCAGTGTCGCCATCGGATCGGGCACGCGGGCGATCACCTCACCGCTCACCTGGCTGCCGCCCGCACTGTGGAACAGCTCCCAGAAGCGGGTCCAGTCCTGGGGGCTGTATCCGGCGAAGCCCTGCTCCAGGACACCGATGAAACGGCCGCGGGAGTCCGCCTCCCGAATGCCGAGGGTGTTGAGGTCGCTGGTGAGTGACTGGTCCTCGGAAAGGGCGGCGTCCACATACGTCGTGCCGTCCCGCAGACCGTCCTGGACGGCCCGGCGGAAGACCTTGCCCACCATGGCGGGCACCAGCCCGCTCTCCTCTGTCAGCACGATGCGCGCGGTCCGGGCTTCACCCGCGAAGGGCGAGCCATCGCGGACCATCGCGGCGACGATGCGGATCGCGACGGCTGAAGCAGCGGCCATACCGTCGCTGACGAGCGCTTCCAACCACTCCCGGACGGTGGCCCTACCCTGCCTCGTCTGTTCGAGAACGTGTGTCACCTTGCCGGCGCGGAACTCGCCGGCTTCCACGGAGGGGTGCACCCAGTTCGAGGGACGCCCGGGGTACGCGTTCCACATCTGGAGCCAGTCGACCTTGAGCGGGTTCTTGCCCACCGGCGCCGGGTGCACGCGTAGCTGCCTGGGAGCTTGCAGGACACCGTTCTGATCGGGGAGGGACGGTCGCTCCGCGGTCAGCTTCCAGATCTGCTCGGTCAGGTACTTGTCGGCCCAGTTGAGGGTCTCCGACTCCCTGGTCCGACCGGGCAGCAGGGGAAGATAGGCGCCCGGGTCCTCGACCGGAGCCAGCCGCGGCAGCGATTCGACGACCAGCTCCGCGGCGATTTGGATGATCTCTTCGTTGAAGGGGCTGGAGTCCAGAAGGTTCTGCCTGTCCTCATTCGTCTTCCAGGCACCGTTGAGGATCCCCGCCAACGTCATCGGGTACTTGGTCGGGAAGAACGACCAGAACTCGCCCCGGCCCTTGGGGACGGTGAGAACGGTGTCACCGGTGTACTCGGGAACGGCCCACGAGATGTCGATCGTTCCGCGGTCGTGCATCTCGCCCGCGCTGGCCCTCGCCCGTTCGGTGGGCCGGTGGGCACGCGTGAAGACTTTCCAGGTGGCATGGGACTCCGGCTTGCCCGTCCGTACCTCGTGAATCGTGTGCACGATGTCCTCGTGCTCGATCGTGATCTCCCGCCGGATCTGCGGCATGGCACGACGGTTCTCCAGGACCACCGTCCCCACGTGGGAGGAGAACAGCTGGAAGCGCGCGGGGAACTCCCGCTGGATCTGCTGGCCGGCCACCGTGTGGATGTCGTGCCCCAGGCGATCGGCCGCACCGGGCAGGAGGGGAAGCCGGACCACGGTGGTGGCCCAGCCGAGCAGCTCGTCAAGAACGGGATCCGTCGCACGTTCCGTCTCCGCCTCCAAGGGGCGGGCCATGCGCAGGACAGGGGCCTCGAAATCGCCGTCGACCGCGTGGCTGCCGGCTTTACGGATCTCTTCCAAGGACCAAGCCCGGTCGAATCCGAAGGCCCCGGACGTGCTGAAGAATTGAGGAGCGTCGGTGACGGCCAGGACCGATTTCACCCCGACCCCGAAGCGGCCGATCTGCCCACCGCGCTTCTTCGACACACTCATCCGAAGGATGGTCTCAGCTCCTTCCGACGTAACCTCCTTTCCCTCGTTCGCGCAGTACAGGTGCGTGTTCGTGAGGACGACGTGCACCTTCCCGCCGGGAGAACACGCGATCTCGTCCGCGGCATTCTGGACGAGTTCGAACAATTGGCGATCCCCATAACCGCCCTGCGTGATCCGCCGCTCACCATTGGCGTGTTCCAGAATCAACCCCGGGTCGACGCGATACGTCTCAAGGACGCGCGCCGACTGCTCGATAATCGTCTGGATGACGGACGTTTCGCCCGCACTATCCGTCACATAGGGGTGGTTCACAGTATTCCCATTCCGTGGCCGTGAGCTGAAAGCGGGGGAGCCGGCGGGCGGCCGCTGCGGGGGATGCGGCCGGCCGTCGACTCAACGATAGGAGCTGGGAGTCCGACGAGGTGCCGGGATGGTCGAGCCCGAGGACAATGACGACGATTTACGGGCGCTCACGGTTCCGGCGACGCCTGCTCCACCGGCTGGTGCCACCGGTGTTGTTCGGCGGACGGGTGGTGACATCAGGGGTGCGGGAACGATTCGGCAAGGGAGGGATGGGCCGCTGAGCCCCCTTCCAGCCGTCCGCTTCCGGAGCCACTTCTTCCTCCGACTCCGGGTCCGCCGCGATGCTGCGGGCCGCCGCCCTGTCACGCAGGAGCCGCAGATGGCTGATGCGCGAACGCGTCGTTCCGACGGCGTCGAGGAACTCGGACCGCAAGTACGGGTCCTCGATGGAGTCGTACTGTTCGACGAGTCCGAACGCGGCATCTTCGGGGTCGGGCGGGCTGGTTTCCATGGCGGGCCCCCTGGGTCCTTGTGAATGTGTACCGGGCGTGACGGAAAATGGCGCACGTGCAGAAGGGCGGAAAGAGCACAGCAGGGTGAGCCCATTCGCCAGGAGGAAGGTTTCTTCGGATGGATGGGAAGGCGGGAGAGAGTCTGAACCGAACGTGGAATCAGCCAAGCGTACGAAGTCGGTCGATGGCAACCGGTTGGGGGAATTTATCTCGAAGAATTTTTCCCGACCGTCGTGAAGTAATTCCGGGCATGCAAAACAAGCCCTCCCGCAGACAGGGCTGGTTGCGCCTGGTGAGGCGTTTCCCGCTTTCACGCTACCTGCTCGAAACGTGCCGCCGCAAGCCTCCAGGAGGGGGTGACCAAAGAGTTTCCCCCGCCGCTTCCGGTGCGGGCATTCGGGGCAAAGGGGGCAAAGGTGCCTGAGGGGTTCAATATGGACCAGTTGCTCTTTCGGGAGATTTTCGTGTAATTGCTCAATGGGTCGAGTGAAGTAATCGGGGCTCCGCGGTGCTGCGTCAAAAGGCGTTGTCGGAAGGAGTGTCAGCGTCAAATGGCAGGTGTATCGTGCAGTTCATGGGCGACGCGGCAGCTGAGGAGTGATGACGTTGGACACGGGCATGGACTTTGGCCCTTGGCTGGCCCGGCAGCTGAAGCAGTCAGGCATGAGCCAGGCTGATCTGGCCCAGCGGATCGGCCTGACGCGGGCCGCGGTCTCGGCCTGGATCACCGGCCGGGCGACCCCTCGTGAGGAGACGATCAACAAGATCGCCGAGGCGCTCGGCACCGATCTGGGGACGATCCACACCCGGACCGCCGACACCTTGGCCGGCTTGCCGATCTCCTGGTACCACCGCCCGGGCCACGCTGACGGCGGCCGTGAGTTCGGGAACGCGGCAGCTTTCGCCTTCGAGGCCGACGTCGAAGTCCTGGCCCGAGAGGCGACCCAGAACAGCCTCGATGAACGGCTCGACCTCGCCCAGCCGGTCCGGGTCCGATACACCCTGCACGAACTGTCGGGCGAGGCCTTGGCCCGGTTCCGCGACGAGATTCGCTGGGACGACCTGCTTCCCCACTACGAGGCTGCCGCAGAGCAGGACCAGAAGGTCGGGCGCATGATTGCGGCCGGCCTGAGCGACATGTACGACCGGGACCGGCTGGTACTCCTCCGCATCGACGACTACAACGCCTCCGGCCTGACCGGCGACGACTACGAGACCGGCCGTTTCGCCGCTGTCGTGCGTCGCCAGCTCGACAGCCAGAAGTCGATGAGCGGTGCCGGTGGGTCCTACGGCCTAGGCAAGGCGACGCTCTGGGCGACCAGCCGTCTCGGCCTGGTCCTCATGAACTCGACCCTGTCGGAGCCGCACGAGGGGCGGACCGAGCGTCGGCTCGTCGGACGCCTCGACCTTCCCTGGCGCAGGGTGGGGGATAGGACCTGGGCCGGTCCCGCCTGGTTCGGTCGGCCGGATCCGGATGCCGAGGATGTGAACGTGGCTCGCTCGTGGTGGGCCGACGAGGAGAGCGTCGAACGCCTCCACCTCACTCGGGAGAGCGCTGAGCCCGGTACGTCCTTCCTCATCGTCGGCGCTCACGATGTCGCCAGCCTCGCCGAAGGGACCGAGGAGGGCAACGCCGATGTCGAGGACGACGACAGCGTGCACCGTATGCACCACCGCCTCAAGGATGCACTCGGTCGGAACTTCTGGGCGGCCATGACCGGCGGGGGCAAACAGCGGCCTCTACTGGAGGCCTCCGTGAGAACGTTCCGCAACGGAGTGGAGATCATTCCGGAGACGCGTGTCGACCCGCGAGAAACCCAGCCGTCACGAACGCGGGCCCTGCAGGCCTTCTTGGACGGGACCACCGTCGACAGGATGACGGAGGCCGGGCAGGTGGCCATGACGACCGTCCCGCTGATGGTGCCGGGGCGTACCGGGCGTGGAAGTGGTGGAGAGCACCGAGCGGTCGTGCTGGTCACGGAAGCCGATGACCGCGACCACGGAAAGCCGAACAGAGTGACGACCATGCGGGGCAACCGTATGACGGTCAAGATCGGTTGGGTACCCGGCCTGCCGGTGGGCACCAATCTCTTCCAGGCTGTCCTGCTCGCCGGTAGGGCTGCTGGGGACGACGCTCCCTTCGCGGACGAGGCGGAGGCTTTCCTGCGCGCCGCCGAACCACCCGAGCACGACAAGTGGGGGCAGACGGAGGAGCTGCGGATGCTGTACTCGCCCTCCGCGTACCGACGGATCGGTGCGCTCACGTACGAGGCGAACAAGGCTGTGCGGGACTTGGTCGCCCTGCCGAAGAAGAGTCGTAAGGTCGGCTCGGAGCGTCTGCGTAAGCGTCTGACCGTGGGGGGACGTAAAGCGACCCGCCCCGCGCCGGCGGCAGGGCCACCCACGCTGGAAGAACTCGACGCGCGGATCGACGACAGCGGTGCGTGGTGTGTCACGGCCGAGATGAAGATTCCCGCCGGCGGCGATTCCTGGCGACCCACACCCGTGGCCAAGCTCGACGTACGCTCCGGCCCCAGGCCGGTTCTGGCCTGGTCCGAACTCGTCGCCGTGCACAACTGCGAGATCGTCGACGGCGCGGTCCGCTTCGTCCCCGGTTCGCGCACCGCGACCTTCCGGGGAACCACTGACGTGTCCACGCATCCGGTACGCGCCCAGTTCAGCGGCCTCGTCGTGGAACTCCGTACCGACAAGGGGGCCCAGGCATGAGGGCATACCCGTACCAGCGTCTTCCCGGTGTGGTGTCGCTCCGGGTCACCTCCGTCGAGCTGCGGGGCCCGGACGACATCAGGGACCCCCTCGACACCAGCGCTTTCTCCGCCGTCGAGCAGGTCGTCGCGCCCGGTGCGACAGGACGGGACGACTGGGAGTGGCTTCGTATGAAGGTCTCGGCCACCGTGCCGGGGAGGGCGACCGCTGCCGACAGCCCCTGGACCGACCTGGCGGTCGTCGTCGTGCTGAGCGAGGGCGCCACCAACACGCGGGTCACCAGGGCTCTCGCCCCCGGGACGGAGGGCGGCCGACAGTGGGTGGGGCAGCTCGACCTGTGGCGGGCGGACCATCTGGACCGGGCCACCATGTCCGTCCATGTAGTCGCCACGGTGGACGGTGTGGCAGGACGTGAGATCGCCGCATCGACCAAGGACTGGATCGTCGACCTCAAGGCCGACGCTCCGCTGCGTGACCGCGAGCTCGACGTCGTCGAGGTCGGCTTCCGCGAGGGCCCGCAATGGTTGAGCCGCTTCCAGGAGGTGCCCTGGGCCGTGGACACGTCCGGTGACCTTCCCGTCGTGCACATCAACACGGATTTCGAGGGAGTCTCCGACCTGATCGGTGGCAACGGCACCTCGGTCGACAACATGGTGCGGGATCTGCTCCTCGCCCAGATGTGCACGGACGTGTGGACGGCCGTCTTCCACACCGCCATCGGAGACCTGGAGATCGAGGACGACGGAACTCCCCTCTTCCCTCGTGACTGGAGAGGCGAGGTGCTGCGCGAGATGCTGCCCGACGTCGTGCCCGACCGCCCCGTGGAGGACGCGCTGGGTGAGGTTCACCGACGACGGACCGGAACGTCCGGGTGGACCGACCTCCAACCACGCATCCACTACGCCGCCACACGCAGGGCGGACGTGCCCAAGGTGCTGAGCACGACCATCCGTGGCCTGAACAGCATCCATCGGGGGACCGACGCATGACCGACAAGCCGAACCTCCTCCCGGAGCGCCTGGCGTTGCTCGCGGATCTCAACGCGGCGCAGTACCTCACTGATGGGCTGCTCTCGGGCAAGGAGGACGCGCCGGCCATAGCGCTCAACAAGACCACCGATCCGCTGCCGTACGACGGTGAGAGCCGCGCGGAACTGGGCCCGGTGCGTGCCTTGGTCGAGGACGCGATGTACAAGTTCCGGGAGGACAGGCCGACGGCTGCCGACGGTTGGCTGGCACCCCGCCTGCACGCCGCGCTCAGGCTCACCCGCCGGGAGGCGGCCGACCGGCGGTTCTGGAACTACCTGGCATTGGGGGTGGCTCCGGACTACGTGGTCTGGCGCCACCTGTCCGAGCCGAAGAAGAAGCGTGAAGAGAGCAGCGGCTCTCCGAAGGTTGCCGCCGCACGGTTTCGAGGTCCGGCTTACACCCAGGCGTTTTCTCGGCTGTGGTGGGCCGCAGAGCTGTACCGCGACGGCCCCGATTACGGTCCGGTCGTCACCGCGTGCAGCAACCAGGAAATGCTCAACACCGCTCTAAGGATGGACGTCATCGAGCACCGGCCGACGGCCCAGGCGATGGTGCTCCTGATCAGACGTGGGACGGTGACCAGCACCCGGGAAGCGAATGCCATGGCAGCGGCCATCAACGCCTCCGCCGCGACCCTCATGTACGACGTCGTCGCGCCAGATGCCGACCGGGACGGCGGGCCCCTACGGGAGTGGATCGAGGCGGCGGAGTCAGCACCGGCCGTCCCACGCAGGGACCTGCCCATCGGGCCGTACGAGGAGAAGACTCCGGAGCGATCGGTGGACGTGCTCGTCGATCACTTCGCCGAACTCTTCGCCGAGGCTCCGGTACGGGGACGGACGGATGCCGAGGAGGAGACCGGCGGCGAGCTCTGAGGCGGCGTCGACCGTCGACCGGGTGCCGGGGGGGCCGCCGACAGCGGCGGTTCCTCCTGCGGCTGCGGCCGCCACTCCTTCAACAGCGTGTACCACTTCTCCTGCGGCGGCTCGCGGAGCAGCGCCATGCTCAGGATATGCAGCGACAGGCGGGGCGGAATGGCGTTGCCGATCTGCTGCGCCACGTCGGTGGAGCGCCAGGGGTACACGGAGGGGAAGGACTGGAGCAGCCCGGCCTCTGCCGGGGAGAGGCGCTCAAGTTCCTCCTCCTTCCTGATCACGATCTCGCCCGACCCGGCCTTCCTCAGGGGGTAGAGACGGTTGCGGCGTACCTTGCCGGTGATCGTCGGAGCCGGCTCTCCAGACTCACGGCGTCCGCGGTTCTTGGGATCGCCGCCGGAGCCGTAGTTGGAGACCATGACGAACTCCGACGTTCGCGTGGCGTGGAGCGCGTCTCCCATGGATACCCAGGGCTCGACGTCACCCCCGCTGCGCGAGGTGCGGAACAGTGATCCGTCCTGGTGGTCGTGCGTCGGAGGAAGCCGCTCTGCGCCCTTCCGGTACCGCTGGTGCGTCGCCTCCGGGAAACGGACCTTCCGGTGCACGTTCTCCGGGTCGAACTGCGCGATCAGGACCGCCCTGCGTCGTGTCTGCGGGACACCGAAGTCCTCGGTGTGCAGCACGTGGGCCTCGGCGGCGTAGCCCGTTCTCCGGAGGATGTCCACGAAGTGCTTCCACACGGGCAGAACGGTGGGTACCTGCTCCAGCACGATCACTTCGTACGGCCTGCGGCGCTTGAGCTTCGCCTCCATGATCCAGCGCAGCGGCTGTAGCACGAACCCTGTCCGATCGTCCGACATCGAGTCGGTCTCGGCCTTCACCTCTTTCCAGGCCACATCGAACGCTGCCTCGTCCTCGTGGTCCGCAAGCCGCGTGGCCAGGCGCAGCACGTCGTCCAAGGCCTGGTGGCCCTTCCGGCTTCCCGCCACGGAGAACGACTGGCAGGGGGGACCTCCGGTGAGCACGGTCGCCTCGACGACCGAGGGGTCACACGGCCCGAGTGCGGCGACGTCCTTCACCTCGGTGGTCAGGAGGCCGGCCGCCGCACGCGTGGCACGTGTGGCGTCGTCCCACTCCACCCCGATGCTCTCGACGCCCTCGTCCTTCATGATCGTGGCGGCGATGTCGAGGCCGCCGGGCCCTGCGAAGAGATCGACGATCCCGAATTTCGCAGGGGGAAGTGAAGGGGGGGAGGGGTGGGTCATGGTGTGCAAGTGTAGCCGGCGATCAAAATCATTCATCCCGATCCCGGCAGGGACCGCCGCACGCCCGTGGATCAGCTGTTCAGGGCGGCGGCGACGGCCAGTCCGAGCGCCGTTCCGACCGGCGGCGGAGAGGCGTGACCGATCTGCCGATAGCGCGCGGTCTTCTTCCCGGCGAACTGCCAATCCTCGGGGAACGACTGCAGAAGAGCGGTCTGCATGTCGGTGAGTTTGATCATCCCCGAAACAGGGTCATCGGGCCCCGGAACATCATTGCCCAGTGCTCCACCGTTGACCCTCATCCGTTCCCACGCCTTCTTCGACCCCGTCGGACCCAGGTCCGCACCACCCCGGTTGTCCGAGCCGCCCACCAATGTGGGAGCCACGCTGATGGCCTGTGCCGCCCAGGCGTCCGCCCCGGGCCAACCGTGAGCTGCCATGGACCGGCCCAGTGCCGTCCCCACCGGCACATGATGGGCGGCGGTCGGAACCGGCGGTTCAAACGCGTCGAAGTACTGCTTCTTCAGCGCGACGAGCACCCCCTGCTTGCGATCCTGAGGCACGCCGAAGTCGGCTGCGTTCAGGACGAACCAGCGGAAGCGGTAGTCGAGATGTTCGAGCTCCTTGCGGACGAACTCCCGCACGCCCTCGAACTTGGGGGAGTCCACGAGCCCCGGAACGTTTTCGATGATGAGCGCACGGGGCTGGATGGACGGGGCGAGCAGCACCGCGGCCTCCAGCAGCCGCACCTCCTCGTCCGTCTCGGTTCTCGCCACCGTCGCGCTGGACTTCACCCGGGGCAGCCCGGCGGAGAGAAGGTCCACGTCGTAGGTGTGCTGGTGCTCTGCCGGGTCGAAGTCCAGAAGATCCATCTCCAGAACGTTCCACGCCGGCCGGTTCAGCCGTAGCGTCTCGCAGGCCACCTGCTTCTTGTCGAGCAGCAGCACGGGATCGAAACCCGCACCTTCGAGCCCCAGCGCCAATCCCCCCGCTCCCGCACACACATCGACGAATCGCAGCTTGTTCATGGGCCCCCGCCCTTGTTCCGTGTCCGCCGTTCCTGTTCGACGGCCGCCGCGACCAGCTCGGCGGCTCCGTCCGGCGCCTCGTGTTCCCAGAATCGCAGCACGGTCCACCCCGCCGCAGCCAGATGCTCGGTCGTCTCCTGGTCCCTGGCCATGTTCCGGTCCAGCTTTTCCCGCCACCACTGAGCGTTCGACTTCGGTTGCGTGGCGTGCTCGGGACAACCGTGCCAGAAGCAGCCGTCGATCATCACTGCCACCTTGGCCCGTGTGAAAGCGATATCGATCGTGCGCCGGGACATGCCCGGCACGCGTTCGTTGACCCGGTAGCGATAGCCCGCAGCGTGCAGCAGCTTCCGGACCGCCACCTCGGGCGCCGTGTCGCGGCGCGCCTGGCGGCTCATCCGGGCGGATACGTCGGGGGAGGACGGTTTGGCGGTGCTCATCACTGCCAAGTTTCCTACGCCTCGCCCTGCACACGATCGACGACGGCGATATTGCTCCTACTCGAATCCACGGCTCGGAAGCGCACCAGACTGCGCTGCCCACCCTTCGGTGACGTCGGGGCGACCAGGCAGAACGCCAGGACCACGTCACCGGGATCGATCATGCCGCGTGAGGACAGCCGGGGCTCGTTCTCCACCGTGGGATAGAGGACCAGGGCGGCGCGTCGTTCCCGCACGAGCGACTCGACCAGAGGGTCCCCGGAGTCCTGGCCTGAAGGCCTACGCCGGCGCCTCACCCATCACCCACCCTCAGGCAAAAAGTCGAGCGTCACCCGACGGTGGGTGAAGAACGACCGTCTCAACCACGTCGGCCATCTTTGGGCCTTCTCCGCCCCCAACGCCTCGCCCGGCGCCAAAAGCCACTACCGCAGGCGTCGCGACGACCACGGAGACTGGCACGCATCCGCCCAGCGGAACCTCTTCAATCGCCTGCTCGGGCAGCTCTACCCCTGCCTCCAACATGGCCATCGATATGACGAGGCATCGGCCTTCCCAGCTCCGCCCGGCGAGTTGGGCGCGATGGCCGCATGACCTAAGGCCGTATCTCACGGCGAGAGTTCGGAAGCATGCCTAGCGTGGCAGGCGGCCCAGTACGGCACGGAATCTCTCCCGTCCTACCGTGACGCTCGCGTCCCACAGACCTGCTGCGTCACTACTCAGCGAGAGGGACTGGAGCCGTTGTTCCTCGGCGAGAAGGCTGGCCCCCGCCACGTTCTGGTCCAGCATTCCCATCGCGGTGAGCGCCGCATGACCGCAGGCCACCGCGTCATCAGCGTTTCCCGAGCCATGAGCTAGCAGGGCATACCGCAAGGTGAGGACAGCGAAGAAGGCGTAGGTGTCGACGACATCGGTGATCCCCTCCTCGTTCGGCTGAAGCTCCGGGAACTGCTCCAGCAGGCGTACGCGCTCGGCAACGTCGGCGAGCGGCCGGTCGGCATGCCAGAGGTCGCGTACGGACTCCGCGTAGAAGTCCAGGTCGGATTCCCGCCCCGGCGTGTTCGCTCGCAAGCCCATGAACAGCGGCGTCATGCGTTCGGTACTGGCGGCGACGTACAGGCGGATCGCCTCGCTGCCCCCGTCACCAAGCGCCTCCGCGACGGCCCTCTCCACCAGCTTCTCCACGTCCCGCCCTCCCGTTCGAGCAGATCGACAGGTTACATAGCAGCCTGAGCACCAAAGCTTGACGAGTTAAAGCCCTGAGGTGTCTGTCCGGTGGTGACCGTGTCGAAGGCGCGGACCTTGTCCCAGCGCACGATGGTGCCGTGCCACTCGATCAGGCCGTCGTAACGGTCGACGAGGTCCTGGCAGTAGCCGGGATCCACGATGTCGCAGGTGAAATCGGCCTGGGCGCGGGCCGTCAGCCACCGGCGGCCGGTGGACGGGCTGCGCTTGGTGCGGCTGATCACCGTGAGCGAGTCGGCGTGCGAGAGCGACGCGGCTTTGAGACCGGCACCGAAGTGGCCGAGCGCGTTCTCCCCGTACTCCTGCCGGCCGCCCACCGTCATCGCGGTGTCGAGCGTCTCGTCGTTCATGCCCCGCCCGTCGTCGACGACCAGGAGACTGACAAGGCGGTCCTCGTCGCGCAGGAAGCTGATGACGACGTTGCGCGCCCCCGCGTCGATGGAGTTGTCGACGAGGTCGGCTATCGCCGCCTCGAAGCCGTACCCCTGATGCGACAGTGATTCGACGTAACGGGCGGCGGGAGGCAGCCGCTTGCTGCCGGTCGTCGGGATCTCGTACTGCCAGTCCGAGGACGGCTGGTAGGGCGGCATGGGCTTCCTCGCACAGACGGAACGGGGCCTGTGTGGGGGGTGAGTGGCCCGGAGCTAGTTGTTGAATGTGATCGTATTGCAAAGGTGCGACATGAGGGGAATCACTGTTGAATTCATCCTGCGATTGATACGAGCCCGAGGCCGGCGGCCCGCGCGCCGCATGAGCTCGCCCCGCCACCAGCCCGGCCACCCCGTCCAGCACCCGCGCCGCCGCGCTCGGGGGAGCGCAGCGGTCCCGTGGTCTCGGCACGCTGATCCGTGGTGCCGTCCGCCCGCAGGCTCACCGGCAGAGTGCGTCGAGGTCCTCCGAGAAGGTCGCGAACTCCGCCCGGGCCCCGGTGACGATCTCCTGCGCCGTCCGGCGCGGCGTCGCCGCGTGGCGATCGGCTATGCGGGTCAGGGGCTCGTCGGGCGCGGACGGAAGTCCGTCGGCGAGGGCGGCCTCCCTCGGGCCGTAGCCGTCGGCCAGGACCCAGAGGAAGTCGGAAAGGTTTCCCGCCACGATGCCGCGCTCGCCCTCGGAGCCCAGGAAGACGACCGGCTGGTCGGCGAGCGGCCGGCCGGGCCGGGCGCGCCAGATCATGGCGCGGCCGCCCGCGCCGTCCTGGCCGAAGACGAGGTAGGCGTCGCCGTCCACCTCCTTGTTTCCCGTCCAGCTCCGGAAGAGTTCCGTGGTCCACTCGGCGGACTCGAAGTACGGGTTCGGCTCGAAGTCGAAGCGGTGGTCCTCGTCTCCGTCCTCGTCGACGGTGAGGTAGTGGTCGTCGTAGAAGTCGACCGTGGCCACCTCCGCCAGGGCCACGGGGAAGCTGCGGTCGGTCTCGGCTGTGTCCTTCACGGGAATGGGCATGGGCGGCAGGCTATGCGTCCGCTCCGACACCGCCGATTCGGGGTGTCAGGCGCGAACCGCGGTGATCAGTACGCCGTTCCCTGTCTGGATCTTGAGCGTGGTGCCGTCCCACGCGACGGGCAGGGGGAACGGCGTGGTGTCCACCGGTTCTCCGTCGCTGAGGCCGGACTCCGCGTCATGGCCCCACTGCAGGGTGAGCGAGGCGTCGTCGCCGACCGTGCCGGGCATGCCGGTGGCGGCCCAGACGTTGTCCGTGCTCATGTTGTCGATCGTGAGCTGGAGTTCATCGCCGGTGAGCGTGAAGGAACCCATGAGGTCGCCACCGTCGAGGTCCCAGGCGCGACCCGTGATCTCGATCCGCCGGTACTCGTCGTTGACCTTTCCTCGCGGGCTGTAGGCGAGAGTCCAGGAGCCCTGCGCGAAGGCCTGGACGGCGGCCCCGGCGACGGTCGGCCTGCTGGAACCGCCGGTCCGCCCCGGGGGACCCGAGGCGCCGTCGTCCTCCCCCTTCTTCCCGCCGCAGGCGGCCAGCGCGACGGAGAGCAGACCGAGGCCGCCGTACCTGATCACGTCCCGCCTGCGGACGGCCTTCCGCAGCTGCCTGAATTCGTTCGGCATCAGTGCCCGTCCTCTCCCGGTACGGCCCCGCCGTGAGGTCCGGTGATCACGCGAAGAGCCCGGTGACGGCCTGCTTCAGGGCCTCCGCCGCAGCTGCCAGACCCGCGACGGACCCGAGTGCGGCGCCCAGCCTCTCCAGGGCGCCGGCGAGGCGGCCCCGGTCCGGTTCGTCGGCGGCGAGTTCGTCGGCCACCTCCTCCAGCTCGCCGCGTGCCCGCGCGCGGTCGGCGGCGGGGAGCTCCCTGCCGTGTACGGCGAGCAGCTCACGCAGCGTGGCGAGCGCCTCCTGGGGGGACACCCCGTCCGGGGCGGCGCCGGGCCCGCCGGTGGTGACTGACACCCTGGCGCCCGAACCGGCGACTGTCGTACCCGAGTTGTCCAGCTTTCCGCTGCCGGCCTGGTAGATACCGATGTTCTGTTCGCCGCTCATCTCTCTCTTCTCTCCTCGTGTGGTCGAAGCGTGGGCATGGGTGTCTCGGTGACCCGGCGGTCTGCTGCCGGGCCGGCGTGGACCGCCGCGTCACCCGCCGGCGACGGAGACCGACGCGTCGGAACCCACCGCGGTGGTGCCCCGGTTGACGATCGTGCCGCTGCCGGTCTGGAGGATGCCGACGTTCAGCACCTCCGACTGCCGCGCCCGGAATTCGGCGGTGTCCACGTGCTTCAGGTCCAGGAAGTCGAGGATCACCTCCAGCGTCCGGCGCTCCACGACCTTGAAGTACTTGGTGCTGTCCATCCGCTGGAAGTAGTGGTGGTAGCCCGAGCCCGCCCCCAGCTGCCGGACGCTGTGCCGCGCACCCCAGTCCGTGTACGGCAGATCCCCGGCCTCGGTGTCGGGATCCGCGACCGGCCCGGCGTCGGCGGCCCGGCGTACGGCCGCCCGGCGGGACAGCAGGGCCCGGGGGGCGCCGGTGACCGCGCCGATGCCGCCGAGGAGCGTCTCGGACAGGGCCTCGCGAGCCAGAGCACGCAGTACCCGTCTGCTGACTCCGCGCGGCAGCCGGTCCGGAGCGTGGTAGGCGGCCTTCACCGGTAGGAGTTCGTAGGCGTGCAACTGGGTGTGGAGGACCCTGCCCTTGAGATCGAAGTTGAGGAAGACCGTCAGGACGAGCTCCTCCGACCAGGAACCGACCCGGACGACGAGGAACTCGCGTGCCGCGTCGTAGTGCTCGGACGAGTCCCCCGAGGCCGGGCCGCCCGGCGGGCTCTCGTCCTCCCCCGGCACGGGCGGATGCGGTCCGTCGGCGCGGGCGTAGAGACGGCGGGTGACCTCCAGGCCGTCCAGCCGCTGGTCCGGGTGAGGGACCTCCGTCAGCAGGTGCGTGGTGAGCCGCTCCTGTACGTAGGCCGTCAGCTCCTGGCCGGTGAAAGGTGTGGGGCCGGCGTCCGGGCGGGGCGGCCCGGTGGGGTGGAGGGCGCCTTGCGGCGCTCCGTCCAGCAGGACGGCGAAGGACCAGGCCCGCAGCGCGTGTCCCGCTCCGACGAACGGCATGTACCCGCCGTAGCGGACGATGCCCGAACTCCCGTCCTGCTCCTGCCGGATCTCCTCGTAGACCTCGGCCTCGCTCCAGGTGTTCAGAGGCGGCTCGCCGTCGAAGCCGTACGTGGCGTCGGGCGGGGTGCGCGGCCTGAGGTGGACCGTGACGATCTGGCGCGTGACGACCTTCCCCACGAGGCGTACGGCCCAGGCCGCCCACACCCCCACGACCGTGCACACCCAGAACGCCGTCGCGCCGAGCGGTCCCGCGACGACGGCGAGCACCCCGATGAGGAGCCACTGGAGACCGGCAGCGGTGAACAGAGCCGTCCTGACGCGCCGCAGCCTGCGGGCGGCGAGCGCATGGCCCAGCACGGTCGCCGCGTCGTAGCCGTACGCGGGAGCTGCCAGGCGGTGGCGGTTGTCCAGCAGCTCCTCGATCACCCGGTCGGCGAACTCCCGGTCCACATGGGCGCCGACGGAGAGCAGCCGGGTCACCTCGGACTGGGCGGCGGAGGACCCGTGCGGATCCTCCGGCGTCGGTAACGGCGCCGGTGGTGCGGGGTCGGCGCGGCCAGGTCCGCCGGGTGGCGGCACGGTGGTGCGGTCGGTGCTCATATCGGTCCCCCCGGGGGTTCTCGCTGGTTCACGGCGGTAGGGCTCAGAACTGGTCGGCCCGCCACGACCGCAGTGAGTACGTCTCCGCGATCGGGTTCCACACGTCCACGAAGTCCTGCTTCGCCGACGCGGCGGCGTCGTTCGCGTCACCTGTGGCCAGGACGTAGTCGGCCTGCTGGGTGGTGGAGGAAGGAGCACACGAACCGTCGTCGAGCGCCGTGGCCCAGTCGGCGAAGTGGGTGTCGACGGTGGCCGAGAGCCTGAGCGCCTCTTGGAGCAGGACCTTGATGTCGGGTCCCCGGCGGACCTGGTCGAGCGTCAGGGCGGGTACGTCGTCCGCGAGTTCCCCTCGGGCCGTGGCCGCCTCCCGGAAAGTGGTCGCGCTCTGTTCGAGGCCCGAGGTCGCTCCGCACGTGGAGGTGTCGTCCACGGCCGACTGCACGCTCGTCCGGTATCCGGCCGACTCCTCCAGGACGCTGTCGAGGGCGCGGGCCTGGGCGGTTTCCTCGACGGAAGCGGACGGCACCTCGGACGTGGCGGGGGCTTCGGACGGGGGCGGGGGCTCATCGGCACCGCCACCCTCCCCGTCCGAGGTGGTGGATCCGGCCTCACTCGCACCCGCGCTGTACGGGGCGTCACCGCCGTCGCCGGACGGCAGGTACGTCCACGGGTGTGCGACCGGAACCAGAAGGAGGACGAGCGGAACAGCCAGGACCCGTACCAGGGCCTTTCGTGCCGCCGGGGCGAGCGTGCGGAGGATCTCGTCGTACGCGAACCCCACCGGACGGGGGCCCTGCTCAGGCGGAGGCGGGGACGGTGTGATTCCGGGCTCAGGGGGCGTGGGCGCGACTCTTCCCCGTGCACCGGGCGGATCGACGGCATCTGCCATCCGGGCTCCTGTCCGCTCTGTCATCGTTCGGGAGCCAGAGTGTGGCGTAGGTATGGCCCGGATGTCTGTAAGTTGCGCATGTCTATGTGAATTCCTCCCTGGTAGAGAGAAATGTGGTAGCGGGCGCGCGTGAACGGGGTCCCGCCCGCCCGCTCAGGTAGCGGACGGCAGGCGTGGGCCCGATGCTGGTTTCGGTACGTGTCCGCGTGTGCGGAGGCCCTGTCCTGGGCCCGTGCGGGGGCGAAGGAGCTGGGTTCATGGCTGATGCGCCCCTGATGGTCGTGGACGTCGCCGGAACGGTCACCGGGTGGAGCCGGGCGGCCGAGCGGCGCTTCGGTGCGGCGACCGCCGATGCGTTGGGCCTGCACGTCATGGACGTACTGGCGGGTGATGTGGGCGACGCGGGCGACGCGGGTGATGCGGGCGACGCGGGCCACACCCCGGGTGCCGACGGGGACGACGAGGCGCGCACGGGGCTGCGGCTGGAGCCGCTCGCCGGGGCGGGCTGGGCCGTCTGGGCCACCGAGGGGAGCACCGGCCCCGGGGCCTTCGGGCAGGCGCTGCTGGACGTGATGTTCACCCAGGCGCGCGTACGCGTCCATGTGCTCGATCCGGAGCTCCGCCTCCTGCGGATCAGCGACCACTCCACGGACCCCGACACCGACGAGACCGAGCGGCTGCGCGGCCTGCCGTTCCGTGACGTGTGCGCCTTCGAGGAACCGGAGCGGGTCGAGGCGTTCGTACGGGAGGTCCTGCGCACCGGCGTGCCCGGCGTCGAGCGCCCGTTCCGTGCCCGCCCCGGCGACGTGCCCGGTGGGCGGCGCACGTTCTCCCTGTCGGCGTTCCGGCTCCAGGAGGGGCACGGGCTGCGGCCGAACGACCACGGCACCGTCCTGGGGGTGGCCGTCTCCGTGACCGACGTCACCGAAGAGGCGCGGCGCCACGCCCGGGACGTGGCGCTCGACGCGGTCCGCGACAGTGTGGGCCGGACGCTGGACGTGGAGGCCATCTGCCGGGACCTCATCGACGCCCTGGTCCCCGGTTACGCCGACATCGGCGCCGTCGAGGTCGTCGACGCGGTCCTGCGCGGTGAGACCCCGCAGCCCGGGCCGCTCGGCAGGGACGTGCCGCTGCGGCGGGCCGCGTTCGGCGGCGGTGACGACCCCGCCCACCCGATCGGCGACGTGCGGGCCGTGCCGCCCGGGACGCCGTTCCAGCGCGCGCTGTCCGACCTGCGGGCCCGCGTCGTCCCCGTCGAGGACGCGCCCTGGGCCGATGCCGACCCCGCGCGGGCGCGCTCCATCCGGGAACAGCACGCGCACACGCTCCTGCTGGCACCGCTGACGCTGCGCGGAGCCGTCCTCGGACTGGTGAGCCTCTACCGGTGCGGTGACTCCGAGGCCTTCAACGAGGAGGACATCCCCGTGGTTGCCGCGATGGCGTCCCGCACCGCTCTCGGCATCGACAACGCCCGCCGGTACGTGCACGAATACACCATCGCCAGCGCCCTGCAGCGCCGGCTGCTGCCCCAGCGCCCGTCCCCCCAGCCCGCCGTCGAGACGGACCACCTGCTGCTGCCCGGCGGGGGCGCGGGCAGCTGGTTCGACACGATCGCACTGCCCGGGGCCCGCACCGCCCTCGTCATCGGGGAGGTGACCGAGCGAGGCATCCACGGGGCCACCACCATGGGGCAGTTGCGTACCGTCGTCCAGGCCCTCGCCGCGCTCGACCTGGAGCCCGACGAGCTGCTGGCGCGCCTGTACGACACCGCGGACCGGCTGGCGCAGGAACGCATGGAGCTGCCCCAGAGCGACCCGCTGCACCGTGAACCACTGTCCGCGTCGTGCACGTACGCCGTGTACGACCCGTTCACCGAGACGTGCACCGTGGCCTCCGCCGGGCACTGTGCCCCCCTGGTCATCGGCGCGGACGGCACCACCACGGAGGTCCCCGTCCCCCAGGGGCCGCCGCTCGGCTCGGAAGGCCGCGGGCCCGTCGCCGCGGCGTCCTTCCCGCTCCGGGAGGGCAGCCTGATCGTGCTCCACAGCAACGCGCTGCGGGACCACGCCGACCTCCGTACGGGTGCGCTGGTCCAGGCGCTCTCACCGCCGGACCGGCCGCTGCGGGAACTGTGCGACGCCGTCTCCTACGCCCTGCCCGACGACGCCGGACTCCGCGGCTCGGCCCTGCTGGTCGCCCGCACCCATGCGATGCCCGAGGACCGGTACGCCGCATGGGAGCTCCCGTACGACAAGACGGCCCCGGCCACCGCGCGCCGCCTCGCGTCGAAGGCGCTGGCCGGCTGGCACGTCGACGGCGACACCGGTGACGCGACCGAGCTGATCGTCAGCGAGCTGGTGACCAACGCCGTGCGCTACGGCAGCCCGCCGGTGGAGCTGCGCCTCATCCTGGACCGGGGGCTGACCTGCGAGATCCGCGACGGCAGCACCACCGCCCCGTACATGAAGTACGCCGGAGCGGTCGACGAGGGCGGGCGGGGCCTCTTCATCATCTCCCAGCTCGCCTCACTGTGGGGCACCCGTTACGCGGCCGAGGGCAAGACCGTCTGGTCGGAGCAGGCGATCCCCGGCCACGAGAGTACCGAGGGCGAGACCCCCGACGGCGGGCCGTCCATCGACGTTCTCCCTGGCGACGAAGGGTGAACAGGCCCCGCCCGCGACCTACTTGTCCTCCGCGAGCGTGTGCGCGACCAGGGCGTTGGCGTGGCCGTGGCCCATGGAGTGCTCGGTCTTGAGCCAGGAGACGAGCTCCATGTGCTTGGTCAGGGGCGAGGAGCGGATGAGCTCCTTCCACTCCGCGACCGGGCGGCCGTACTTCTTCTCGATCGAGGGGAAGTAACTCGCCGGGCCCTTCACTGCTTCGGTCATGTCTCGCGTCCCGTCCGTGAATTCCGTCATGAGGTCCGTAGTGATGCATATGACTGCCGGCGGGCGCGGAAGTAATCGGTCGGCACGCGACGGCCCCCGCCGCGAAGCTCCAGATGAAGCGGAACAAAGGGGTGCCCACGATCAACACCCGTGAAATACTTCTGTGTTCAGTGACCGGTCCCTTGCGGGGCGAGGGTGACGGGGTCGATGGGGGCAGGCATGGCGGACGGGACTGACACGGGCGTGCGGGAACAGGGGCGGGAGAGCATCGAGTTACGGATCACCCTCAGCGGGACGCACACCCGGCGCGACGACCTCGAAGCCCTGAGCACCTGGCTGAGTAACGCGCCGGTCCTCGAGGACGCGCTGGAGCGGGACGAAGTCACCCTGGCGCGCAAGGACTCGCTCACGCAGGCCGAGGCGATGGGCGGGGAGCTGATCCAGGACATCATCCTGGTCGTCTCCGTCGAGGTGGCGCGCTCGGTGGCCGAGAACGCCTGGCGGTCCGTGGAGACCTGGCTGCGCAACCGGCGCCGGTTCGCCGATCCCGAGGAGAGGCCGCGCGTCACGCTGGACGGTCCGCCCCAGGGTGCGGGATCCGACCTGAGCCGCGACACCGACGACGACGCCACCCGGGACTCCCGAGACGGGGACCCGGACGCGGGGCCCGGGTCCGGTGGCCCGAACCGGACGCGCGGTGGCGACGAGCCCGGAGAGGTCTAGCGGCCGTGCCGCCGTACGACGCGCGCGGCGAGGAGAACGGAGCCAAGCGTCACAGGGCCGTACTCATCGGGGTGGAGCACTACAGGGGTGCCCGGAACGACCTGCCGTCCGTCACCACGAACCTCCGCCTCATGCGCGAGGCCCTGACCGACGAACGCACCGGCGTGCTCGCCCCGGAGGACCTCGTCGTCGTCCCCTCGGACGGCGGCGGCCCTGACACCATCGTCGATCCGAACGACGTGCGTACCGCGCTCGCCGCTGCCCGCAAGGACGTCACCGGGCTGCTGGTGGTCTACTTCGCCGGGCACGGCATCGTGCGCCCGGACGGCAGTGACCTCAACCTGATGTTCACCGACTCGGAGGTGACCAGGGACCGGCACCACCCCTTCGTCGGTGCCCTGTCCTGGGACAACGACGTCATGGGCGTCCTGCGGACCTCCCGCGCCGACTGGGTCGTCGTCATCCTCGACTGCTGCTTCGCCGGTAACGCGCTCGCGGCCTTCCGGCCGACCGTGGGACAGAACTTCGCCCTGCTCACCGCCGCGGAGCCCGGTGTGGAGGTCCCGCCCGGCGATCCCCGTACCGGTACGGAGTTCACGGCTGCTCTCCACCGGCTGCTGACCACCGGCAAGGGGGAGCCGGTCACCTTCACCCGGGTCGTCGCGGGGATCCGTGAGGCGATGGCCCCCTTCAAGGCCGTCGACGGGCACCCGTGGATCCCGGACGAGCTCCGCCACGGCGACGACGTCGTGCTGGCCCTTGCCACGGACGCGGAACGCCCGACGGCCCCGGCCGTTCCCCCACCGGAGCCGAAGACCCCGGACGACGTCGTGAAGCCGGAGGCCCCCGAGCGGTCGTGGCGCCGCCTTCTTCCCGGCGTGGTCAGCCGGATGACGCGTACGGCAGCCGTGGTCCTGGTGGGCGTCGTCGCCCTCGCCGGGGCCGGTGCGTGGTACCTCCTGGGCGGGACCTCCGGCGGTCCCTGCGCGTCACCCCTGGAACTGCGCGTGCTCACCGACCCCGACCTGAGGGCCACCGTGCAGAAGGCCGCCGACGCCTATCCCAAGCGGGACGGCGACGGTTGCCGGACCGTCGGCATCAACGTGTACGACGCCAAGGCCACCGACGCCGTGGCGGCCCTCCGGTCCTCCTCGCTCTGGCAGGAACCGCCCGTTACCTGCCCGGCCTCCGGCGACTGCCCGCGGCCCCAGCGGGACGTCGGCGCACAGCCGGACATCTGGATCCCGGCCGCCGACAGCGCATGGCAGCGGGCCACGGCCGACGGGGCGAGCGGAGGCACGGCCTCCACCGCGACAGCGACCGGGGCCGACGGCGACGAGCCCGCCGCTGACGCCGGGAAGAGCGTGGTGGACCTCGACCGGCTGGGCCCCATCGCCTTCACGCCGATGGTCCTCGGCGTGCCGGACACCATGCGTCTGGCGCAGTCCCTGCAGACCGACGATCCGCTCGACGCGATCGTCTCCGGGCTGAAGGAGGACCAGACGGTCGAGATCCTGCGTCCCGACCCCGAGGACACCGAGGGAGCCCTGCTGGCGACCGACGCGCTCTACGCCTCCTCCGGCTCCGGGAGCGTCGGCACGCTCGAACAGAGGATGTCCCAGGTGCTGCGGCCCATGCCCTCCACCGCACGGGAACTGATGTGCGTACTGGCGGACGGGACCCACAACGACCTGGAGGACCGGGCGGCCGTCCTCGTGCCGGAGCAGACCCTGGCGCAGTTCAACCTGTCGGCGGGCGAGCCGGGCCGGCCCGGCTGCGCGACCGAGGCGCTGGCGCACCGGGTGGCCCACTACCCCTCCGACGTGCCGATGCTGGACCTTCCCTTCGTCCGGGTCACCTGGTCCGGGGCCGACCGGGACGCCGCCGCCCGCAAGGACGCCGTCGAGGACTTCTACGACTGGCTGGCCACGGACGAGGACGCGCGGAAGTGCTTCACCGACGACGGTTTCCGGGGGGTCGAGAAGGGCGACCCGGCCCCGCCCGACGGCGATTCCGTGCTGGGCAAGGAGGACAACACCTCGGCCGTACGCGAACAGATCCCGCAGACCGGCCCGGGAGCCGACGTGTCCACGTCGCTGACCGGCACCCTGGACCGCTACCGGGGGGCGCTCGGGCCGGGCCGGGTGCTCTACCTCCTCGACAACTCGACCTCGATGGCCGACAAGCGGGTCTGGGAGGGCACCGGCGGGGCCAAGGAACTGGTGGCCCGTTCGATGAGCTCCCTGGGCGCCGGGGACGCGTACGGGGTGTGGATGACGGCCGTCGACGAGGGGAAACCGGCCACGGACCTCGTCCCGTTCGGGGCGAACACCAGGGCCGGTGCGCAGAAGACCGTCGCCGGCGCGGGGACCGCCGCCTTCGACGCCCGCATCGCGGCGGGCGTGCGCGAGGCGCTCGCCACCCTGCGCGACTCCCCCGAGGCGGAGCGGCCCCGGCTCCTCGTCCTGGTCACCGACGGCGAGGACTTCGAGGACGTGAAGGAGAAGGAACAGCAGCGGCTCGTCGCGGAGGCGGGGAAGGCTCCGCCGGTCAGGATCGTGACGGTCTCGCTCCAGGACGGCGCCTGCACACCCGGCCGGTTCGGCGAGCGGCTCGCGGAGGCGAGCGGTGGCCGCTGCCTGGACCCCGCCGACGACATCGCGGCGGAGCTGGCGGCGGAGGTCGCCAAGACCGGTACGGGGGACGCGGAATGACCTACGGCGACCGTCGCACCAGCCGCGGGAGGGCCAGGGCCGCCGTCACCCTGGCCTGCCTCCTCGCGCTCGTCTCCGCCGCCTGCACGGGAGGGCCCGGGGGCACGCCGCAGGACGGCCAGGAGGAGTCGGCGGAAGGCCCCATCGTCGTCGCCAGCGGGCTGGACGTCACCGGCTCCGGCAGCGTGCGGCAGCAGCTCATAGAGGAGTGGAACCGCCTCCACGCCGGGTCGAAGGCCCAGCAGGCCAAGCTCGTCGAGCTGCCCGGCGGCGCCGACCAGCAGCGCAGTCAGCTCCTCGGCGCCCTCCAGTCCGGCAGCGCCCGCTACGACGTGGTGAACCTCGACATCACCTGGATCCCGGAATTCGCCGAGGCCGGACTCATCCGCCCGATGCCCGTCGAGGAATCCGGCGCCGCCGCCGACGACGACCTCGACTTCATCCGGCAGGTCCACGCCACCACCGTCTGGAAGGGCCGTTCCTTCGCCCGCCCGTTCAACACCGACGTGGGGCTCCTCTACTACCGGCCCGACCTCCTGACGGAGGCCGACATCAAGGCGGACAAGCAGCCCAACGCCCACTGGACGTGGGACCAGCTCTACTCCTCCGTCAAGACCCTCGGGCTGAACCCGGTCCGGCGCGACGAACTGGCGGGCTGGACGACGCAGTTGAAGCAGTACGAGGGGCTGACCGTCAACGCGGTCGAGGCGTTCGCCGACGCCGGTGTCGAACTCACCGACAGCGAGGGGAAGTACAGCTCCGACGCGGGAAAGCTGAAGAAGGGGCTCGACGCGCTCCTCGACCGCGTCGGCCGGGGCCGTGTCCAGCCCGCGGCGCTCACCTCCGACGAGACGGCGTCCCTCACCGACTTCGCCGAGGGACGCGCCGTCTTCCTGCGCCACTGGCCGTACGCGTACGGGGCCCTGGGGAGCCTGATGGAGCCGCGGGACTACGCCGTGAACCGGCTGCCGGGGAAGGCCGTGCTCGGCGGGCAGAACCTCGCCGTCACCGCCGACTCGCCCCGCGCCGAGAACGCCCGCGAGCTCATCACCTTCCTGACCTCGCGGGAGAGCGAACGCTGCCTGCTCGACGCCGGCTTCGCGGCGACCCGGGCCTCCGTCTACGGCAGCGCCGCGAAGCCCTGCTGGCCCCGGGTCGCCGCCGCGCTCCGGCCGGCGGGGGACGCGCCGACGGCGGCGGCCACGGGGGAGGGGACTCCGAAGGGGCAGGGCGCGCAGGCGCGTGCCACGTACATCCGGATCCTCGGCACGGCGCTGACCGAGGCGGTGCAGCGCCCGCGCACCCCCTACTACGGCGCGTTCACCCAGGTCCTGCAGTCCCATGTACACGCGCTGCTGGCCGCGGAGCGGCCCGACACCGACGCGGCCGCCGAGAAGCTCGACAAGGAGCTGCGGGACGTGTTCGCGGGGAAGTGAGGAGGGGAGCCCCTCAGCCCGCCCCGTGGCACTCGCGGTACGGACGCCCCGAGCCGCACCAGCACGCCGCGCTCCGCGCGGGGGGCCACGGGACGGCGCGGCCACGGGCCGCCAGCGTGGTGGCGTACTGGGGGAGCAGGTCGGGGTCGGACGGGGACGCGGCCTCCGACGCGGCGAACGCCTCGTACGAGGGGACCGTGCCCGTCACGATGCCGAGATTCGGCGTGCCCGTCGCATGCAGATCCCGCAGCGCCGCCTCCAGGCGCGCCAGATGGTCCTGGTGCGAGAGGTACTCCTGGGCCAGCTCCGGGTAGGCCGTGAGGAGTTCCCGCAGCTCGCCCTCGGGCCAGTGCAGCACCGCGACGGGGAACGGGCGGGACAGCGCGCTGCGGTAGGTGCCCAGCTCGGCGCGGAGCCGGTTGATCTCCGCCTGCAGCTCGCCCGGGTCCGAGGAGCCGAGGGACCACAGACGCTTCGGGTCGTGGAGCTCGTCGAGGGGGACGGCGGCGGTGTGCAGCGTGTCGGCCAGCTCGTCCCACGCGTCGTGGGCGACGCCCATCAGCCTGCGCACCCGGTGGCGTCCGGTCACCAGCGACTGGGTGGCATACGGGACTTCCTCGCCCGGCGCGAGGAGCAGCGTCAGCGCGGTCGAGAAGAAGTCGTGGGCCGCCTCCAGCTCGTCGTGCGCTTCGAGCGTCTCCGCGGCGATCTCCCACGGTGCCGCGTCGAGCGGGCCGGCGGCGCGGATGCCGTCGATGATCGCGCGGGCCTCCGCCTCATGGCCGTACTCCCACAGGTTGGACGCTTTGAGCGCTTTGACCAGATGCGGGTGGTCGATGGCGGTCTCGGGGGAGCCGAGCAGTTCGTCGTAGAGGGTGCTCGCGCGGGCGCGCTCACCGGCGAGCTCCAGATGGGCCGCGGCCTGGAGGAACAGCGGTTCCTGGTCCTCGGGATACTGCGCCGCGGTGCGCAGCAGGCGCTCGGCTTCGGCGATGTGGTCGGCAGGCGTGTCGGGGCGCATGGACCACACGGTACTGCGGGTCGGGTGCGAGGTGAGAGGGCGCGGGCCGGAGTACTGATGAAGGCCGGAGGGCGTCGGGGAGAACGGCCGGGGGAGAGTCTCAGCGGCGCTCCCGCAGGAGGAGGACGCCGGCCGTGGCCGCGAGCGCCGTGGCGGCGGACAGGAGCACCGCCCCGTCGGCGCCCGCCGGAGTCGTCGCCACGGCGATCGTCACGGCCACACCGGCCGAGGAGCCGAGATAGCGGGCGGTGTTGTTGGCGCCCGATCCCATGGCCGCCCGCTCCGGCGGCACGGACTCGACGGCGAGCCGGGGCAGCGCCGCGTTGATCAGGCCGCTGCCCGCGCCGGCCACGATCAGGGCCGGGACGAGACGCGCCCACACCGAGGGCTCCGCATCGCTGGGTGCGCCGGTCAGGAGCCCCAGCATCGGCAGCACCGCCACCGCGTGGAGGAGGAAGCCGGCCGCCAGCTGGTGCCTGGCCGTGATCCGGCCGGTCAGCCGCCGCGCCTGGAGGGCCACGGCGAACGACGTCCCGGACCAGAGCAGGAACAGCCAGGCCGAGTCCAGGGCCGACAGCGAGAGCGCGTGCTGGAGCAGGGTCGGCAGATAGCTGAACAGTCCGATCACCGAGAGCCCGGTGAACAGGCCGCCCACCGCCGATGCCAGGAAGGCGCGGCTGCGGAAGAGGGCCAGGTCGATCAGCGGGGCCGCCGCCCGGCGCTCCACCACGGCGAAGACCGCGGTCAGTGCGAGCGCCGCGAGCAGCAGCAGGCCGACCGGTGCGCGCAGCCAGCCGTCCCGGCCGAGCGTCAGTGCCGTCAGCAGCGCGGTCATCGCCAGGCCGAGCACGGCGGCGCCCGCCAGGTCGGGTCGGCCGGCGCGCGGTGCGCGGGACTCCGTGAGGACCCGGAAGGCGAAGGCCCCGGTGGCAAGGGCGCCGAGCCCCAGGGCGAGATACGTCAGCCGCCAGTCCAGGGTGGAGAGCGAGCTCGCGAGGAGCGGGCCGAGCGCGATCCCGGCGCTCACGAACGCTCCCCACACCCCCATCGCCCTGATCCGCGCGTGCCCGACCGGGTACGCCCCGACCAGCAGCCCGAGGCTGGTGGCGAGGATCGCCGCACTCGCGGCGCCCTGGCCGGCCCGGGCGAGGGTGAAGCCGACGGTGCTCGTGGTGAGGGCGCCGAGCGCGGTGGTGACGCCGAGGCCGAGAGTGCCGATCAGGAAGAGCCTGCGGCGGCCGAAGTCGTCGGCGAGGCTGCCCGCCACGAGCAGCAGCACGGCGAGGCCGAGCGGGGCCCCGTTGAGCAGCCAGGCCTGGGCGGCCGGCGGGGTCGCGAAGGCGCCGGAGAGGGCGGGGAGCGTGGTCATCGGCGCCGTGTAGTTCATCAGCGCGACGGCGGTGGCCGCACTGGTGACGGCGAGGGTCGCTCCGGGCCGGTGCGGCGGGCGGAGACGCGCCGGCCGTCTCCGGTCGGCCACGGCGGTCTGTACGGGCTGCTGGGTCATGACGTCCCTCCGGGGATCGGCCCGCCTGGGGTCCAGGTCAGCGCCTAAGGTTCGATGAATGAACCTACCGAGGGTGTCACGCTAGCACGAGTAGGTTCGTTCACCGAACCGAAGGAGTAAGGTGATGTCCATGGCTCTCGGTAAGGACTACGCGGCACAGCAGTGCTCCATCGCCCGCGCACTCGAAGTGGTCGGTGAGCGCTGGACCCTGCTCGTCGTGCGGGACGCCTTCTACGGCGTACGCCGCTACAACGACTTCCTCGGCCACCTCGGCATCCCGCGCGCCGTCCTCGCCTCCCGCCTCCAGGCGCTCACCGAGGCCGGCGTCCTGGCCAAGCGGCGCTACCAGGAGTCACCCCCGCGCGACGAATACGTCCTCACCGACAAGGGGAAGGCCCTCTGGCCCACCCTGCGCTCCCTCGGTCTCTGGGGCCGTGAGCACATCGAGGGCTCGAAGCCTCTGCGCCACTTCTTCCACGCCGCCTGCGGGAGCGAGCTCGGGGCGTACGGCCAGTGCGCGGCCTGCGGCAACATCGGTGTGCCGCTCGAGGACGTGGAGATGCGGCCCGGCGCGGGACTCGACCCCGACCCCGCCGACCCCGTCAGCCGCGCCCTGCTCACCCCTCGCCGGCTCCTTCAGCCGCTGGACACCGATCGTGTATAACGGCTGAAGGACACGTACGAGCGCGAAGTGACAGGGGAGGGCCGATGAACGACGACATGAACCGTGTACGCCGTGCGGTCGCCCGCCTCTTCCGCCCCGCCGCCTTCCTCGTCCTGTTCCTCACCGAGGTCCTCCTCGCCGAGGGCGGCAGCCTCTCCGCCGCCGTCGCGCTCGCCGCCACCGCGGCCGCCGGCTCGGCGCTCCTCGTCTGCTCCGTCATCAGCGCCCGCTGCGCCGCCCCCGTACCCCGTACGAGAGTGCGCACCGCCATGCGCGACCGCGAGAAGCGCACCGCGTTCCTCCCGCAGCGTGACCCCGACGCCCGGGGACGCACCAGGCCCCGAGCGCCCGGGGCCGCCCTCCTGACGGCCGCGTAGAGGGCACACCTCCACCACCCCTGCGCGGGTCGTCCTGCCGAGTCATTCACTCCCCGGCACGACGAGACCCCCGGAGGGCTCACCCATGTCCGCGTTCATGTCCGCATTCGCGAGCCTGGTCGGCGCATTCGCCGACCTGCTCCAGCCCCTCTTCCAAGGCGCCTCCACCGCCGCCGCGATCGTCCTCTTCACCGCGCTCGTGCGCCTCGCCGTCCACCCCCTCTCGCGGGCGGCGGCGCGCGGGCAGAAGGCCCGCACCAAGCTCCAGCCGCAGATCGCCGAACTGCGCAAGAAGCACGCCAAGAACCCCGACCGGATGCAGAAGGCGTTGATGGAGCTCCACGCCAAGGAGAAGGTCTCACCGCTCTCCGGCTGCCTCCCGAGCCTGCTCCAGATGCCCGCCTTCTTCCTGCTCTACCACCTCTTCTCCAGCCAGAAGATCGGCGGCGACCCCAACTCGCTGCTCGGTCACGAACTCTTCGGAGCCCCGCTCGGCGAGCGCTGGCACAACGCGCTGGCCGACGGCGGCCCCTTCGGCCAGCAGGGGATGGTCTACCTCGCGCTCTTCGTGATCGTCGCCGCCGTCGCCACCTTCAACTACGGACGCACCAAGCGGCAGATGGCCGCCAACCCGATGACGCCGGCCACCGGCCCGGACGGACAGCCCGTGCCCGGCATGGGCGCGATGACGAAGGTCATGCCGCTGATGTCCTTCCTGACCCTCGTCTCCGTCGCGTACGTGCCGCTCGCGGCGGCTCTGTACATCGTCACGAGCACCACCTGGACCGCGATCGAGCGCGCCTACCTCTACCGGGAGACCCCGGCCACCGAGGCCGCGGTCGCGCCCGCCGTGTAAGCGCATCGGGTCCAGTGTGTGAACAGGGTCTTGCGGAGTGATCCGATGTCTTGGAGGATCGACCGAGCCTTTCGCTGGCCGCAACCCACCGACGGGCTCGATCGCGACCAAGGGGAGATGGACCGTTGAAGCTTCTTCGAGTGGGTACGGCGGGCTCCGAACGCCCCGCGCTGCTGGACCGGAACGGGACTTTGCGTGACCTTTCGGGCCTCGTCACCGACATCGACGGCGAGCTCCTCGCCGACGCCTCGGCACTGGCACGCGTGCGGGAAGCGGCGCAGACGCCCGACGTCCTGCCCCCGCTCGACGCGGAGGGCCTGCGGGTCGGGCCGCCTCTCGGGCGGATCGGCAAGATCGTGTGCATCGGGCTGAACTACCACGACCACGCGGCCGAGACCGGGGCGGCGATCCCGGAAGAGCCGATCCTGTTCTTCAAGGCCCCCGACACCGTCGTCGGCCCCGAGGACACGGTGCTGGTGCCGCGCGCCAGCCGGAAGACCGACTGGGAGGTGGAGCTCGCCGTCGTGATCGGCCGAACCGCCCGCTACCTCGACTCCGCCGAGGAGGCACTCGGGCACGTCGCCGGATACGCGACCTCGCACGACGTCTCCGAGCGCGAGTTCCAGATCGAGCGCGGCGGCACGTGGGACAAGGGCAAGAACTGCGAGACCTTCAACCCGCTGGGCCCCTGGCTCGTCACGGCGGACGAGGTGCCCGACCCGCAGGCACTGCCGCTCAAGCTGTGGGTCAACGGCGAGCTGAAGCAGGACGGCACCACGGCCGAGCAGATCTTCCCGGTCGGCGAGGTCGTGCGTTATCTGAGCCACTTCATGACGCTCTACCCGGGCGACGTCATCAACACCGGCACCCCGGCGGGCGTCGCCATGGGCCGGCCCGAGCCGAAGCCGTATCTCCGGGCGGGAGACGTGGTGGAGCTCGAGATCGAGGGACTGGGGCGCCAGCGCCAGGAGCTCAAGGACGCGTAAGGGCCTCTCGTCCGGAGCGAAGGCCCGGGGAACGGCTGCGGGGCGGGCCGCCGGGATCACCCGGCGGTCCCGCCCCGCACCGCTGTCAGGCCTGGGGTCGCGTCATGAACTGCTCCAGGGCCTCCACGACCAGGGCGTGGTCCTCGGCCTGCGGGAGCCCCGACACGGTGACCGAGCCGATCACGCCGGCGCCCTCCACCGCGATCGGGAACGAGCCGCCGTGCGCGGCGTACGTGTCCGGGTCCAGCCGCGAGGACTCCTCGAACGTGGTGCCCTTCGCCCGGAACCGAGTCCCGACCAGGTAGGAGCTCTCCCCGTACCGCTCCACCACCTTCCGCTTACGCTCGATCCAGGCGTCGTTGTCCGCGCTCGAACCCGGCAGCGCGGCGTGGAACAGCTGCTGGCCGCCCCGCCGGATGTCGATCGCGACCGGGGCGTGGCGCTCGCGGGCCAGCGCGACCAGCAGGCCGCCCAGCGCGTACGCGTCGTCGTAGCCGAAACGCGGCAGCGTCAGTCGCCGCTCCTGCGCGATCAGCTCGGAGATGGTCGGAGCGTCGGTGCTCATGCGTGCTACTCCTCGTCGTGGTGGGGCAGAAGCGTCACGGACACGCCCTCACGGGCCGAGCGCCGCGCCGCCTCCAGGACATCCAGTGCGGCGGCGGCCTGCAGAGCCGTCACCGGGTTCTCGCCCTTGCCGCTCAGGGCCGAGGCCACGGCCGCGTAGTACGCGGGATAGTCGCCCGGCAGTGTGCGGACCGGGTCGCCGCCACCGGTCAGCGGGGACTCACCGGAACCGATCCGCCCCCACAGCTCCTCCGGCTCCTCGCCCCACGGCGCGCCGGCCGCCGGACGCGCGCCCTCACGCAGCGCGGCCTCCTGCGGGTCCAGGCCGTACTTCACATAGCCCGCCTTCGAGCCGAGGACCCGGAAACGCGGGCCGAGCTGGGCCGTGGTGGCGCTCATGTAGAGGTGCGAGCGCACGCCGTCGCGGTGCGTGATCGCGATGAAGGTGTCGTCGTCGGCCGCCGCACCCGGGCGGCGTACGTCGGACTCCGCGTACACCTGCACCGCCGGCCCGAACAGCGTGAGCGCCTGGTCGACGACATGGCTGCCCAGGTCGTACAGCAGCCCGCCGATCTCGTCCGGGTCGCCCGACTCGCGCCAGCCGCCCTTCAGCTGCGGACGCCACCGCTCGAAGCGGGACTCGAAGCGCTGCACCTCACCGAGCTCGCCCTCCTCGATGAGGCCGGTCAGCGTGAGGAAGTCGTTGTCCCAGCGGCGGTTCTGGAAGACCGAGAGCAGCAGCCCCCGCTCCTCGGCCAGCGCGGCCAGCTCACGGGCCTCGGCGGCCGTGCCCGCGAGCGGCTTGTCCACGACCACCGGCAGCCCCGCCTCCAGCGCCGCCCGCGCGAGCGGGACGTGCGTCTTGTTCGGCGAGGCGATCACGATCAGGTCCAGCTCGTCCGCGCGCGGCCACAGCTCGTCGGGCGAGGCCGCGAACCGCACGCCGGGGAACTCGGCGCGGGCCTGCGCCCGCCGCTCCTCGTTCGACGTGACGACCGTGTCGAGGACGAGGCCCTCGGTCGCGGCGACCAGCGGGGCGTGGAAGACGGAACCCGCCAGGCCGTAGCCGACGAGCCCGACGCGGAGAGGAGCGTTGGCAGTCATGCGATCCACTTAAGCAACGCTGTTGCCAAAGTGCAAGCTATAGAGACAATGGTGCGGTGAACAGGAGCAACAGCAGGAGCGGCGGGGCGAATCTCCCGGCGCTGCGCCACCACAACGCGTCGCTCGTCCTCGACCTGCTGCGTGTCGCCGGTGAGCGGGGCATCAGCCGGCTGGAGCTCGCCGAGCGCACCGGGCTCACCCCGCAGGCCGTCAGCAAGATCACCGCCAGGCTCCGCGCGGAGGGCCTCGCCGCCGAAGCGGGCCGGCTGGCCTCCACGGGCGGCAAACCCCGCACCGTCCTGCGCCTGGTCCCGGACGCCGGATACGCCGTCGGGCTCCACCTGGACCGTGACGAACTCACCGCCGTCCTGACCGATCTCGCCGGCACCACGGTCGCCACCCGCACCTTCCCGCTCGACCTCGGAGCCCCGGCCGCCGAAGTCCTCGCGACGGCCGCCCACGCGGTGCAGACGGTACGGGCAGAGGGCCCCCAGGGCCTCAGCATCGCAGCCCGGCAGGTCTTCGGCGTGGGTGCCGCGCTGCCGGGCCCCCTGGACCACCGGGGCGGAGTGCTGCACCGGGTCACCGGCTTTCCCCAGTGGGACGGCTACCCCCTGCGCGACGCCCTCGCCCGGCACATCGGACTGCCCGTCGTCGTCGACAAGGACACCAACGCCGCCGCCCTCGGCCTCGCCCTGCGCGAACGCGCCGACGCCGACTTCGCCTACCTCCACCTGGGCACGGGCCTCGGCGCCGGTCTCGTCCTCGGCGGGGCCCTGCACCGAGGAGCCCGTACCGGCGCCGGAGAGTTCGGCCACCAGACCCTCCAGCTGGACGGCCCCCCGTGCGGCTGCGGCGGGCGCGGCTGCATCGAGGCGCTCTGCCTGGCCGCCGCCGCCCGCGGCGACATCGCGGAGGCCGCCAGGGTCCTCGGGGCGGGGGCCGCCAACCTCGTAGGGCTGCTCGACATCGACCGGGTCGTCCTCGGCGGCCGTACCGTCGCCGCCGACGAGGACGCCTACCTGAGCGGGGTCCGCGCCGTCATCGAGGAGCGCGCCCGGCGCGAGGGCGTCCCCGCCGCCGTCCCCGTAACCGTGGCCGGCGGCGGGGACCGCCCCGTCGCCGAGGGAGCGGCCCAGCTGGTCCTCGCCCCGCTCTTCGGCCGGGCGGGCGAGGCCGAAGAGCGGTCCGGGCGGGGCTGATCGGGCGGTTTCCGACGCCCGTACGGGCGGTGTCGCCCGCTCGGCGGTGGCCGCCCACGCGCGCGCGTGGCAGCGTCGTCCCCGGCAGCCGGCCTCCCCGCGCCGGTCGTTCGCGAGCAGCGAAGGGTGTTCTCCCATGCCCCTCAAACCCCCCGCGCGGTCACGCGACGGCCGTGTCTTCTCCACCCTCGGGACGTTCGGGCTCGCGGCCGGATTCGCCGTACCCGCCGTCCTCCTCGGCGGTACCCAGGCGGACGCGGCGCCCGTGGCCCCCACCTCGGTCGTCGCCGACGACCGGCAGCCCGTCTGCGGTGAGCCGGACGCAGAGAGCTTCCCGATCGAGACCCGGATCCACGGCGGCCCGGACACCTACGCCTCCGGCGGCGGCTACGGAATCTGGTACCTCGACCTCACCAACACCACGGCCGAGCCGTGCCGGGCCATCCACCCGGTGCTGGTGCTCACCGACGAGGACCGCACGCTCACCCCCGCCCGGATCCAGCTGGAGTTCTCCGAGGAGTCCGACCCGGACACGCGGCACCGCGTCTCCTGGGAGACCACGGAACGGCACGAGCAGATCGGGGTCTTCGGCGGCGGCGAGGACGACGACTTCCCCGGCTTCACCGTGCCGGCGGGGGGCACCGTCACCGTCCAGGTCCGGATGGCCTTCACCTCGGACACCGAGCCCGGACGGGTCACGGCCAACGCGGCCGTCGTGCAGCGGCTGGCGGCGGTGGAGCGGCGCGGCGACGACGGTGACTGGGTGGGGGAGTCGGAGGACTACACCTTCGACGTCGTCGAGGGAGACCTCGACGGGGGGACCGACCTGGAGCCCACCGGGCCCGGGAAGGACGCCGACGAGGAGAGCGGTACGGAGACCTCCGAACTGGCCCGCACCGGGCAGGAGGACCAGGCCGCCGCGGCCGGACTCGCTGCCGGTGTGCTGCTCGCCGGCGGTGTGGCCGCCCTGGCGGGCGCACGCAGGATCCGTCGCGTACGGGCCTGACCTGGGCCTCCCCGCGGGCGAGTGCGTCGAGGGACCGGGAGCCGGCCCCGACCGGCTGCCCGCGTCCGGTCGGTTCCGGCCGGTGGAGCGTGCGGCCTAGGATCAGGGCGTCGGCGCTGCACAACGCGGTGCCGCCGGCGTCCAGCACCCCGAGTGCACAGCGCGTACGGCAGGAGCCCGTCACATGGCAGAGCGCAAGCCGATCGAATCCTGGCTGACCGACATGGACGGGGTCCTCATCCACGAGGGCACACCGATCCCCGGGGCCGACGCCTTCATCAAGCGGCTGCGCGATTCCGGGCTGCCGTTCCTGGTCCTCACCAACAACTCCATCTACACCGCCCGCGACCTGCACGCGCGCCTCAAGCGCATGGGTCTGGACGTGCCCGTGGAGAACATCTGGACCTCCGCCCTGGCCACCGCCCAGTTCCTGGACGACCAGCGGCCGCGCGGCACGGCGTACGTCATCGGCGAGGCCGGGCTCACCACCGCGCTGCACGACATCGGCTACGTCCTCACCGACCACGAGCCCGATTACGTCGTGCTGGGAGAGACCCGGACCTACAGCTTCGAGGCCCTCACCAAGGCGATCCGGCTGATCAACGGCGGTGCCCGCTTCATCTGCACCAACCCGGACGAGACCGGCCCGTCGGCCGAGGGGCCGCTGCCCGCGACCGGCTCGGTCGCCGCGCTGATCACCAAGGCCACGGGCAAGGCGCCGTACTTCGCGGGCAAGCCCAACCCGCTGATGATGCGGACCGGGCTCAACGCCATCGGTGCCCACTCCGAGACCTCCGCCATGATCGGCGACCGGATGGACACCGACGTGCTGGCCGGTCTGGAGGCGGGGATGCAGACCTTCCTGGTCCTCACCGGCCTGACCACGGAGGACGACATGGACCGGTACCCCTTCCGGCCGTCCACGGTCGTCGACTCGATCGCGGACCTCGTCGACCTGGTCGATCTGCCCCTGACGTAACCCGACCGGGCTACAGCGGATGCGGGGTGCCGCCCGGAGCGTGAACCTTCACTCAGGAGGTTTACGATGCGTTCACTGCCCCTCACGTTCTGTGCCGCGATCGTGGCCGGGACGATAGCCCTTCCCGCGTCCGCCGCGCAGGCCGATTCCAAGTCCGACGACTCCAGGGACGAGAAGCGTTCCGGGACGGTCTCGGTCAGCCCGTCCCGTGTCTCACCCGGCGGGGAGGTGGAACTCCGGACCGATGCCTGCGGCAAGGGCAGGTCGGCCCGGGGTAACTCCGAGGCCTTCGCCTCCGAAGCGCGCTTCGAGCGGGGTGACGGCAAGGAGCTCGTCGCCGAGGCCCGGATCCGCTCCGACGCCGCCCCCGACGACTACGAGGTCTGGGTGACCTGCAAGGACGGCCACGGCAAGGCCACCGGCACGCTCACCGTCGTCCATCACAGCCGCCCCTCGCCCGTCGCCCCCGTGAGGGCCGGCGGCGGAGGGACCGCGGTGCTCGCCGAGGAGGCCGCCGACGAGGGCCCCGGCACCCGGCACGCGGTGATCGGTCTCGGACTGGGCGCCGTCGCGGCCGTCGCCGTCGCGTTCCGCAGCGCGCGACGCCGCCGCCCGGCGCAGCACTGACATGTCGGCCCCGGACCGTCCCGCCGGGACCGGACGGCTGCTGACCGGTGTCACGTGGGCCGTTCTCCTGCTGGGACTCTGGCTGTGGGGCCGTGCGGCCACAGCGGGGAACTCCGCCCCGACGACAGGGGACGTCGCGGCGGTCGGCCGCCCCCTGGGTGTGCCGCTGCCCCCGGCGCACGACCCGCTGGACGGTGCCACGCCGCAGCGGGTCGAGATCCCCTCCATCGGGATCGACGCGGACCTCGTGAACCGCGGGCTGGACGACGAAGGGGCGATCGAGCCCCCGCCGTTCGAGACGCCGGGCGCCGTCGGCTGGTACGCCGAGGGCACCGAGCCCGGCACGGAGGGCGCCGCGCTCTTCGTCGGCCATGTCGACACCGAGACGAAGCCGGCCGTCTTCTACGGGCTCAGCGCCGCGAGACCGGGCGAGAAGGTCCGGGTGAGCCGGTCCGACGGGAAGATCGCCGAATTCACCATCGACGACGTCCAGGTCTTCACCCGCGAACGCTTCGACGCACAGAAGGCGTACGGGCCCCGCAAGGACGGGCGGGCGGAGCTCCGGCTGATCACCTGCGGCGGTACGTACGACCACAAGTCCCATGCGTACACGGCCAACGTCGTCGTCTCCGCGTACCTGACGGCGGAGAAGGGCGTGGAGAAGGACGGCTCGAAGAGCCGCGCATGAACGGCAACCCGGCCCGGTCGGCGCCCGCTCCCCCTCGGAGCCGCCGGCCGGGCCGGTCCTCCACCACGGTGTCCGGACCGCGGGAGTGACCCGGGCACGACGCGGGAGGTCGGGTCGTTCGCACCGGGACGACACTGTAGGCCGACGGCGCCCCGCACTCGGAGTGTTTTCGGCAGGATGTCCGGATCCGGGCGGGGCCTGGCCCGCGCCACCGGGCAGCCCGGCGGGTCCCGAGGCGTTCCGTCAGAGTGCGGCGGTCTCCAGGACGGCCTTGACGAACGCGCGCACCTTCGGGGTGTTTCCCGTGGCCGGCCAGAGGAGTCCGTACTCCACCGGCGGCGCGTCGCGGAACGGGACGTAGACGATGTCCGGGCGCGAGTAGTACTGCGCCGCGCGGTGGGAGGTGGGGGAGACACCCTTGCCCGCGCCGACCAGGGCCAGCACCTCCTGCCAGGCGGTGGTCGACGGGCCGCGCGGGATGGGCCGGCCCTTCGGGGTGTGGCGGGGGTAGTGGAGGTCGAGGAAGTACGAGGGCTGGCCGGTGATGGTGACCAGCGGTGCCTCCGCGAGGTCCTCCACGGAGACGGTCTCCCGTTCGGCGAACGGGTGGCGGGCGGGAACGACGAGTGCGCGGGGCTCGGAGAAGAGCACCGGGCCGTTGACGATGTCGGGCTCGTCGATCGGCAGCTCGCTCAGCTGGATGTCGCGGCTGCCGTCGCGCAGCGGCCCGAGGGGATCGTTCAGCTGGGAGTCCTGGATGTGGACCACGCAGTCGGGGTGGCGGGTGCGGAACGTGTCGGCGGCCGCCACGACGAGGTTGCCGGCCCAGGCGGCCGAGTAGGCCACGCGGAGTTCCCCGGAAATGCCCTGGCCGGCTGCGGCCGCGGTGGCCAGGGCGTCCTGGATCTGCTGATAGCCGACGGCGAGGCCGTCCCTCAGCTGCCGGCCGACGTCGGTCAGCTGGACGTTGCGGCTGGTCCGCTTGAACAGTTCGGCGCCGATGGCGCGTTCCTGCTTCTTGATGACCTGGCTGACCCGGGCCGGAGTGACGCGCAGCCGGTCCGCCGTACGGCCGAAGTGGAGCTCCTCCGCCAAGGCGAGGAAGATCTCGATCTCCCGCAACTCCACGCTGTCCGACCCCGATTCATGAAGTGCTGTGTTAACCGGCGTTGCAGGATACGTCGTTGATTCACCTTCCCGTACTGCCGATGCTTGACCAGAGGGCAGTCGGCCACGAGGAAGGAGCTCAGCGCATGAATATCATCGCGTCGGCGGTGGTGCTGGCCGTCGGCGATCCGGCGGCATCGAGCCGGTTCTTCACCGACCATCTGGGGTTCCGGGAGGTGCTGGCGGCCGAGGGCGTCATCCACCTCTCGCGGGACGACGCGGCCAGCGACCTCGTCGTACTGGAATGTGGTCCCGAACCGCGTTCCCGCCGGGAGCAGTCAGGCATGCAGCCCGAGGTGCGGGTCTGCTTCACGGTCACCGACCTCGCCGCCGAACACCAGCGGCTGCGGCGGGAGGGCGCACGGATCCTGGAACCGTTGCGCCAGGAGCCGTGGGGCGAATGGATGCTGCAGCTCGTCGACCCCAACGGCGTGGTGATCCAGATCGTGGAGTGGGTGCCGCCCGCCGGCGCCTGAGGCCCCTCCTTTCCCATCCCGCGAGCTCCCCACTTCCGCGAGCTCCGCGACTCAACTGATTTCCCTGACACTTCACCCCGAACGGGAGGGCTCCATGCCTTCATCTGTCATGCCCACGATCGGTCGGCCCGGTGGTCAGCGGCCGCCCGCCGCCATCTCCGCCGTCGGTCTGCGCAAGTCCTACGGGGACAAGACCGTCCTCGACGGCATCGACCTGCACATCCCGGCCGGCTCGGTCTTCGCCCTGCTCGGCCCGAACGGGGCGGGCAAGACCACCGCCGTGAAGATCCTCTCCACGCTCGTCACCGCCGACGGCGGGCAGGCGCAGGTCGCGGGCCGCGATCTGGCGACCGACCCGCAGGCGGTGCGGGCCGCGATCGGTGTCACCGGGCAGTTCTCGGCGGTCGACGGTCTGATCACCGGGGAGGAGAACATGCTCCTGATGGCCGACCTGCACCACCTCTCCAAGGCCCAGGGGCGGCGCACCACGGCCGAGCTGCTGGAGCGGTTCGATCTGGTGGAGGCGGCGAGGAAGCCGGCCTCCACCTACTCGGGCGGTATGAAGCGCCGTCTGGACATCGCCATGACGCTGGTCGGCGGCCCGAGGATCATCTTCCTGGACGAGCCGACCACCGGTCTCGACCCCCGCAGCCGCCACAACATGTGGGGCATCATCCGCGGGCTGGTGTCCGAAGGGGTGACGGTCTTCCTCACCACCCAGTACCTGGAGGAGGCGGACGAACTCGCCGACCGCATCGCCGTGCTCCACGACGGCAAGCTCGCCGCCGAGGGCAGCGCCGACGAGCTCAAGCGAATCGTCCCCGGCGGACACATCCGGCTCCGCTTCACCGACCCCGCCGCGTACCGTTCCGCCGCCTCCAGCCTGGGCGAGGCCGCCCGGGACGACGAGGCACTCGCACTGCAGATCCCCAGCGACGGCAGCCAGCGCGAACTGCGCGCCGTCCTCGACCGGCTGGACTCGGCCGGCATCGAGGCGGACGAACTCACCGTGCACACCCCCGACCTCGACGACGTGTTCTTCGCCCTGACCGGCCCGGCCGGTGTACCCAGCCAGTCCAAGGAGACTGTCCGATGAGTTCCCTCTCCCTCGCCGTGCGCGACTCGTCCACCATGCTGCGCCGCAACCTGCTGCACGCCCGGCGCTACCCCTCGCTCACCCTGAACCTGCTGCTCACCCCGGTCATGCTCCTCCTGCTCTTCGTCTACATCTTCGGCGACACGATGAGCGCGGGCATCGGCGGAGGAGACCGCTCCGACTACATCGCGTACCTGGTCCCGGGCATCCTGCTGATGACGATCGGCTCCACCACGGTCGGTACCGCCGTGTCCGTCTCCACGGACATGACCGAGGGCATCATCGCCCGCTTCCGCACCATGGCCATCCACCGCGGCTCCGTCCTCATCGGGCACGTCGCCGGCAGCGTCCTGCAAGCGGTCATGAGCGTGGTCCTCGTCGGCGCCGTCGGCGTGGCCATCGGGTTCCGCTCCACCCAGGCCACGGCCGTCGAGTGGATCGCGGCATTCGGGCTGCTCGTGCTCTTCGCCCTGGCGCTGACCTGGATCGCCGTCGGCATGGGGCTGGTCAGCCCGAACGCCGAGGCCGCCAGCAACAACGCCATGCCGCTAATCCTCCTGCCGCTCCTGTCCAGCGCCTTCACCCCGGTCGAGTCGATGCCGGGCTGGTTCCAGCCGATCGCCGAGTACCAGCCCTTCACCCCGGCCATCGAGACCCTCCGGGGCCTCCTCCTCGGCACCGAGATCGGCCACAACGGATGGCTGGCCGTCGCCTGGTGCCTGGGTCTGGTGGTGCTCGGCTACGTCTGGTCGGCCTCGAGGTTCAACGACGACCCGAAGTAACGCCAGGCGCAGATCTCGATGCGCTGCTCGGATGTGCCGCGCAGAGGCGGACATGAGCGAGGCCCCCTCACACTCGGTGAGGGGGCCTCGCTGTTGCGTGCGCCGTCAGGGACTCGAACCCCGGACCCGCTGATTAAGAGTCAGCTGCTCTAACCAACTGAGCTAACGGCGCCTGCTGACCTGAAGAACTTTACCCGATGTCCAGGAGTGCTCCTGACCAATTCCTCTTCGGTACGGCCTGTCGGATGGTCGTTTTGTCTCTTTAATCCGTCACCATGAGATATGCCCGGAAAGTTGAGATGCGGAAGATCTGGACGACTGCCGAGGGGAAGAGGAGTCGCATGACCGTGCCGGTCTTCGAGGAGTACGAACCCGCTGCCGACTGTGGCTGTCCGGGCTGCGCGCAACGACGCCGTACGGCCGCCGCGCTACCCGTGCGGCACGGCGGCCACCCGGCCGCGTACGGTGCGAGGCGGGCGCTGGTGCTGGTCACCGCGGCGGGGGTGGTCCTGTCCTGCGGCGCAGGTCAGGCCGCCACCGCAGCCGGGCGGGACGCCCGCGGCGGCACGGTGACCGACCCCCAGCCGGTCACCCCCCAGGGCACGGTGGGCCCCCTCAACAGCGACGGATCCTCCGGGCCGCCCTCCGCCCCGGACACGGCGCCGCGCACGACGACACGGACCGAGATCATCAACCGCGCCAAGAAGTGGGTGACGGCGAAGGTCCCGTACGACATGGCGGCGTACTGGTCGGACGGCTACCGGCAGGACTGCTCCGGCTTCGTGTCGATGGCATGGAACCTCGGCAGCAACGAGTGGACCGGCAGCCTCGCCACCTTCGGGACGAAGATCGCCCGGGCCGACCTGGAGCCCGGCGACATCCTCCTCTTCCACAACCTGGCCGACCCCGCGGTGGGGTCGCACGTCACGGTCTTCGGCGGTTGGACCGACCACACGCACAGTCACTACCTCGCGTACGAGCAGACCCGCCCGAACGCGCGGAAGGCGACGACGCCGATGGCGTACTGGAGCAACTCCTCGAAGTACGTGGCCTACCGCTACAAGGGCATCGTCACCGGCGCGGGCGGCAGCGGCTCGGCCACCCCGTTCCCCGGGGCCGGGAAGTTCGGTCCCGGCGCCGACAACGCGCATGTGACCCGGCTCGGGCAGCTGCTCATCGCTCAGGGCGGCAAGCGCTTCTACAAGGAGGGCGCGGGGCCGCGCTGGAGCGACGCGGACAAGCGGGCGACCCAGGCGTTCCAGCTGGCGCAGGGGTGGAAGGGCAAGGAAGCGGACGGCGTCCCCGGCCCGGGCACCTGGAGCCTGCTGGTCAAGGGCACCGGCCACAGGATCCCCGCCGCCGGGTCCGGCGGCACCACGGGCGGGGCCGTGGCGTACCCGGGGAAGAGCTTCTTCCGGCCGGGGCAGTCCAGCAGCCACGTCGAACAGCTCGGCGACCGGCTGGTGAAGAAGGGATACGGCGCGCACTACGTGACCGGCCCCGGCCCGCGCTGGACGGAGGCGGACCGCCGCAACGTCCAGGCGTTCCAGCGCGCCCAGGGCTGGAGCGGGGGCGCGGCCGACGGATATCCGGGGCCGGAGACATGGCGACGGCTCTTCGCGTGACGGGTGAAGCGACGGAACGGACATGACGGAGGCGGGAATGCGGTCAACGGAGAACGTACGGGGCGAGTGGGACGAGCTGGGCGAGCGGGAGACGCGGGTGATCGTGCCCGGTCCCGGCGTGGGGGACGCGCAGGGAGAGGGGCCTGTCGAGGTGCTGCCGGTGGCGGTTCCGGAGCCGTCGGCCGAGCCGGCCGGGGACGGGGCGCACGCGGCCGCGGCTCCTGCGGTGGACGTGCCGGCGGCGCTGGAGGACGACATCCCGGCGGACCTGGGGCCGGCCCTGGACGCCGTCGCCGTGGTGGGCCGGGCGGTACCGGCGGACGGCGGGGGTGTTCCGGCGGACCTGGACCTGGACCCGGACCTGGACCTGGGGCTGGGGCTGGATATGGAGCCGGAGCCGGAGCCGGAGACGGAGCCGGAGACGGAGCCGGAGACGGCGTCCGGTCCGAGGGACCTGGGCTTCGACCTGGACCTCGACCTGGAGCCGTGGCTCGGCTCCGAGCCGGCGCGTGACTCCGAGCCCTTGGGGGCGGAGCCGGAGACGTGTCTTCTGCCGCCCGTCCCGGAAGCGGTCGTCGGGGCGGACTCCGGGACGGCGCCCGCCCCGGCGGACCAGGACGCCGGCGAGGGGGAGCGGCCGCCGGATCTCCGGAAGCCCGAGCCCGGCCGGTTCCGGCCGGCCGGCGGAGAGGGTGCCCCGGTCACGCTCACCGTCGGTGCCGCGGACCCGGTCGCCTGGTGGGGGGCCGGGCGCCGGCAGCCCGTCATCACCACCGAGACCACCGCGCCCATCCCCGTACACCTGCTCTTCCGCGACGACGACCAGGGCGACAGACCCGCCGGTGCGGGGACCGGCACCGCGCGGCGGTCCGACGTGCGCCGTGCACCCCTGCCGCGGTCCCGCCGGACGCCGGTGCCCACCCGGCCCGCACCCCTCGCCGACCCCCGGCTCACCGAGCGGCCCGGGCCCGTACTGCCGGGCTGGGCCGCGCTGTTCACCGCGACGGCCGGGGCGGCTGCCGGACTGGCCGCGCTGTGGTGGCACGGCGCGCTGCCCACAGCCGTGACCGGCCGGCTCGGCCTCGGGGCACGGCCGTACGACGGCATCGGCACCGGGACCTGGGCGCTGCTCGCCCTCGTGGTGGCGGTGGCACTGTTCGCGCTCTGCGGTCTCGGCCGGGGCCGGTCCGGACACGCCTCGGTGCTGACGCTCTTCGGCGACTACCGGGGCAGCGTCCGGCGCACCGGCCTCCTCTGGATCTCGCCGATCCTGCGGCGCCGCCGGATCGACGTACGCCTGAGGCACTGGCGCAGCGAGCCGCTGTCCGCCGTGGACGCGAGCGGCACGGCGCTGCGGGCCGTGGTCCTCGTCGTATGGCGGGTGAGGGACACCGCGCGGGCCACGCTCGGGGTCGCGGACCACGAGCGGTACCTGCGCGACCAGGTGGAGGCGGCGCTGGCCCGGGTCCTCTCGCAGCTCCCCGCCGACGCCTTCCACGAGGACAACACCCGCACCCTGCGCGACGCGGAGGCGGTGGGTGACGCGCTGACCCGCATGCTGAAGGCGGACTGCGTGCCCGTGGGCATCGAGGTCTACTCCGCGCAGCCCACCGGGATCGAGTACGCCCCCGAGGTCGCGGCGGCGATGCAGCGGTGCCGGGTGGCGGCCATCGACGCGAAGCACCGGGACGAGGTGCTGACCTCCGTCGTCGACGCGGTGGACGACACGGTCGGCCGGCTGACCGCGCGCGGCATCGTCGAGCTCGACGCCTACGAGCACAAGGCCCTGGTCAGGGATCTGACGGTGGCCTTCTACACCGGTCGCGGCGGCGGTGAGGGGGCCTGACCGCCTCCGCCTGCGCCGGAGGGCGCGCGGAAACCCGATCCACATTGGTCTGGACATGTTCATGCCGTGTCAATAATCTGGACTTGGTCTAGACCGCACAGCGAGGCGCGCAGCACAGTTCGGATCATCCCCAGAACATCCCCCACGTTCTCGAGGAGCGACACAGCATGCGGAAAAGGGCAAGCGCGGCCGTCATCGGCCTGGCGATAGCGGGCGTCTCCATGTTCGCGACCAGCAGTGCCAGCAGCCATGGCTACACGGATTCCCCCATCAGCCGGCAGAAGCTCTGCGCCAACGGCACCGTCACCGGCTGCGGCAACATCCAGTGGGAACCGCAGAGCGTCGAGGGCCCCAAGGGCTTCCCGGCGGCAGGACCGGCGGACGGCAAGATCTGTGCCGGCGGGAACAGCAGTTTCGCCCAGCTCGACGACCCGCGCGGCGGCAACTGGCCCGCCACCCAGGTCACCGCGGGGCAGGGCTACAGCTTCCGCTGGCAGTTCACCGCCCGGCACTCCACCAGCGACTTCCGCTACTACATCACCAAGAACGGCTGGGACTCCACGAAACCGCTGACCAGAGCGGCCCTGGAATCGCAGCCCTTCATGACGGTGCCGTACGGCAACCAGCAGCCGCCGGCGACGCTGACGCACCAGGGCACGATGCCCACCCAGAAGTCCGGGAAGCACGTCATCCTGGCCGTCTGGAACGTCGCCGACACCAGCAACGCGTTCTACGCGTGCTCCGACGTGAAGTTCTGATCCGGAACGGCACAAAGCACAGTGGGCGGTCTCCCCGGAAGGAGACCGCCCACTGTGGTGTCTGTGCGCCGTCAGGGACTCGAACCCCGGACCCGCTGATTAAGAGTCAGCTGCTCTAACCAACTGAGCTAACGGCGCCTGGTGACTCGAAAATAATACCTGGTCCTCGGGGGTGCTGATGACACCTTCCGCACGCCTCCGTGTGACCCTCCCCGCACGCCGCCCCGTGGTCCTCTCCGACGAGGAGGGGCGGCCGCTCCGGAGTGAAAGTCATTTTCTTTCGTAAGTGATCTTTATTTTTGCGTAGCTCTTTGTAGGGTGAGCTCCGTGACGAAACGACGACTCTCTCAGGTGGCCGAGTACGCGGGTGTCAGCGAGGCGACGGTCAGCCGTGTGCTCAACGGCAGCCCCGATGTGGCGAGCACGACCCGTGAGGCGGTGCTGAGCGCACTGGACGTCTGCGGGATCGAGCGGCCGAGCCGCTACCGGGCCGAGCGGGCCGCGCTCATCGGCCTGGTCGTGCCCGACCTGCAGAACCCGATCTTCTCCGCGTTCGCCGAGGCCCTGTGCGGGCTGCTCAACAAGCGCGGCCTCATACCCGTGCTCTGCACCAGAACGGCCGACGGCGTCTCCGAGGCCCACTACATCGAGATGCTTCTGCGCCAGAACATCGGCGGCATCGTCTTCATCGGTGCCAGTTACGCCGACGCCGGTCCCGAACACGGCCGTGCGCTGCGCGAACGCAGGGTCCCGATGGTGCTCCTCAACGCAGCCGACGAGAACACTGGCGTCGCCCAGGTCAGGGTGGACGACGCGCTGGCGGCCGACCAGGCGCTGACGCACCTCTCGGCACTGGGGCACGAGCGGATCGGCATGATCCTCGGCCCGGTGGGGCACGTCCCCTCCGCCCGGAAGCTAGCCGGCTTCGCCGCCTTCTGCGCGCGCCGCGGTACGGCCCCGGACGACTGGCGGCGGCTGGTGGCGCACGCGCTCTTCACGATGGAGGGCGGTGCCACCGCGCTGCCGCGGCTCCTGGCGGAAGGGGTCACCGGAATCGTTTGCGCCAGCGACGCACTGGCGCTCGGCGCTGTCCGGGGGGCCCGTCGGCAAGGGGTGTCCGTGCCGCGTGACCTTTCGGTGGTCGGGTTCGACGACTCGCCGTTCATGGTGGCCACGGACCCGCCGCTGACCACCGCCCGGCAGCCGATCCAGGCGATGGCCTCGGCTGTCGTGGCCTCACTGGCGGCGCAGATCGACGGCCACGCGGGTGCAAACGAACTGATGATGTTCGACACGGAGCTGATCGTCCGGGGATCGACCGCCGCCCGGCCGCACTGAGGGTCCGGGGCGGGTGTCGTGTTTCTTGCACAAGCCGCCGAGATTACTTTCTTGCGTAGATGCATTGACTTCTTGCGTAACCGGCTTCTACCTTCGGCGCAGCTCAGTGCGCGGGGTCCGACATCCCCGTGGCGGACCTTCAGGAAGGCACGATTCCCATGGTTGGCATGCCCGGCATCAGCAGACGTCAGGTTCTCGGTTCGGCGACAGCGGTCGCCCTCTCCCTCGCCCTCACTGCGTGCGGGGGCTCCGGCTCCTCGCCGTCCGGGGTGGACAAGAACGGCGTGGTCACGATCAGCGTGAACGGCATGCCCGCCAAGACGCAGGCCCTCGACCGCCAGAACTTCATGGAGGACGTCAAGGCCTTCGAGAAGAGCCACCCGAAGATCAGGATCGACGCCCGCGAGGGCCAGATGGACCCGAAGACCTTCGCGGCCAAGCTCGCGGGCGGCCAGCTGGAGGACGTGTACTACGTCTACTTCACCGACCCTGCCGGACTGATCCAGCGCCGTCAGGCGGCCGACATCAGCAAGTACGTCGGCGACGTGCCGTACTTCGAGGACATCGACCCGGCCCTGATGAAGGTCTTCAAGGACGCCGAGGGCAAGACGTACGGCCTGCCCACCGGCAACTACTCGATGGGCCTGCTCTACAACCGCGATCTGTTCGCCAAGGCCGGTCTCGACCCCGACAAGCCGCCGGCCACCTGGGAAGAGGTCCGCACCGCCGCGAAGAAGATCAGCGCGCTCGGTGACGGCACGGTCGGCTACGCCGACTACAGCAAGAACAACCAGGGCGGCTGGCACCTTACTTCGTGGATCTACTCCATGGGCGGGGAGGTGGCCACGAAGCAGGACGGCCGCTGGAAGGCCGCCTTCGACAGCGAGGCGGGCCGCAAGGCGCTCGATGCCCTGCACGACATGCGATGGACCGACAGGAGCATGGGCACCCGCCAGCTCCTCGAGATAGCCGACGTCCAGAAGATGATGGGCTCCGGCAAGCTCGGGATGTACATGGCCGGCCCCGACAACATCCCCACCATCGTCAAGCAGTTCGAGCGCCAGTACGAGGAGTACGGCCTGGCCGCGCTCCCCGGCACGGCGACCCTCGGCGGCGGCGACGGATTCATGTTCAACCCGAAGGCCTCCCCGGAGAAGATCAAGGCCGGACTGCAGTGGGTCCAGTGGAAGTACCTGCGGAGTCCCGAACGCGAGGCGTTCGACAGCAAGAGGTCCAAGAAGACGGGTGTGCCGATCGGACTGCCGCAGCCCCGGCTCTTCGCGGGCGACGCGCAGGCGGAGATCGACAGGATCCACGAGCAGTACGCCAACACCCCGGTCGGGAACTACCAGCCGTTCATCGAGCGGAACGCCAAGGTGGAGACCAAGGTCGAGCCGCCCAACGCCCAGCAGCTCTACACGATCCTCGACGGTGTCATGCAGTCCGTGCTGACCAAGGAGGACGCGGACATCGACGCACTGCTCGCCGAGGCCGCCAAGAAGGCCGACACCGTCCTCGCCTCGGTGAAGTGACATGACGGTGTCCCTCCAACCGCTCTCCGACGCGGGTGAGAAGACCACGGAAGGCGAAGACCCCCCGCCCTCGCCCCGGGCCGGGACCACAACCGGGAACCCCCGGCTGCGCCGTGCCCTGCGCGAGAACCTGGTCGCCTACCTCTTCCTCGCCGCGGGAGTCCTCTGCTTCGCCCTCTTCTCCTGGTACCCGATCGTGCGAGGTGCCCTGCTCGGCTTCCAGCAGGTCACCTTCGCCGAACCGGCCCGGTGGGTGGGCCTGGACAACTTCCGGCGCCTGTTCGACGACCCGCTGTTCCTGACCGCCTGGCAGAACACCGGCTACTTCACGCTGCTCGCCCTCGTGTTCGGATTCGCCGCCCCGTTCGCCACCGCGGTCATCCTGAACGAGCTGCGGCACGGGCGCTCGTACCTGCGCATGACCGTCTACCTGCCGGTCATGCTGCCGCCGATCGTCACCATGCTGCTGTGGCGGCAGTTCTACGACCCGGGCCCCGGCCTGTTCAACAACGCGCTGGAGGTCTTCCACCTGCCGGCCCAGCAGTGGCTGGAGTCGGAGAACCTCGCGATGGTGTCCCTGGTCCTCGTCTCCACCTGGGCCAACATGGGCACCACCACCCTGATCTACATGGCGGCGCTCGGCGGCATCCCCGGCGAGCTGTACGAGGCGGCCGAGCTCGACGGCGCGTCGATCCGGCAGAGGCTGTGGCACGTCACCATCCCGCAGATGCGCTTCATCCTGATGATCACGCTGCTGCTCCAGGTCATCGGCACCATGCAGGTCTTCGTCGAACCGTTCGTCCTCACCGGCGGCGGGCCCGACGACGCGACCGTCACCGTGCTCCTGCTCCTCTACCGCTACGCCTTCGTCTACAACGACTTCGGCCTGGCCAGCGCCATGAGCACGCTGCTCTTCGTGGTGCTCGGCCTCTTCTCCGTCGTCTATCTGCGCCTGACCCGGAGCAAGGGCTGAGAGGAACTGCTGCCATGGCTGCCGAAACCCCCGTACGCACACTGATCGCGCCCGCCGAGATGACCCGGCGCACCGGCCGGTTCCTCTACCGCTTCGTGCTCGTCGCCACTCTGACCGGCTTCACCATCGCCTTCGTCTTCCCGCTCTACTGGATGACGACGGGAGCGGTGAAGTCGTCGTCCGAGCTCGCCGGCCAGAGCCTCAGCCTGTTCCCCGAGAGCTGGCACCCCGAGAGCTACGTGGACGCGTGGACGAACGTCGGCCTCGGCCAGTTCTTCCTCAACACACTGCTGCTGGCCTCCGGGGCCTGGCTGACGCAGCTGCTGGTCGACGTGTCCGCCGCGTACGCCCTGTCCAAGCTCCGGCCCGTGCTCGGCAACGTCGTCCTCGGCATGATGCTGGCGACCCTGATGCTCCCCGTGTCGGCGCTGCTCGTACCGACGTATCTGGCCGTGGTCGACGTGCCGCTCTTCCACGTCAACCTGATCAACACGCCGTTCGCCATCTGGCTGCCCGCCGCGGCCAACGCCTTCAACATCTTCATCCTCAAGCGGTTCTTCGACCAGATTCCCGCCGAACTCCTCGACTCCGCACGGATCGACGGTGCCGGCACGCTCAGGGTCCTGATCTCGGTCGTCCTGCCGCTCTCCCGGCCGGTGCTGGCCGTCGTCTCCATCTTCGCGGTCGTCGGGGTCTGGAAGGACTTCCTCTGGCCGATGCTCGTCCTCCCGGACGAGGCGAAGCAGCCCATCACCGTCGCGCTCAACCGGCTCTCGGAGTTCATGCCGGCCAACCAGCTGTTGGCCGGGATGGTCATGGCGAGCATCCCCCTGCTCGTCCTCTTCCTGATCTTCCAGCGCCACATCATCGCGGGTCTCACCGCGGGCAGCCTCAAGGGCTGACCCACCACCCCCAAGGGAAGGACACACAGTCGTGTCTCCTGCACCAAGAACGCGCTCCCGAGCCGCCGCGCGGTTCACCTATCCCGTCCTTCTGTCCCTGCTCGGCACCGTCCTGTACGGGACGGCGTCGGCACAGGCGGCCACCACCACCCTGGAAGCCGAGTCCGCCCGGCTCTCGGGCGGAGCCGCCGTCTCCACCGAGCACAGGGGCTACACCGGGACCGGCTTCGTCGGCGGCTTCACCGACGCCAACAAGGGCAGTGCTTCCGTGTCCTTCGGCATGACGGCGGAGGCGGCGGGCAGCGGTTCCGTCTCCGTGCGGTACGCGAACGGGACCGGCGCCACGATGACGCTGAGCCTGTACGTGAACGGGGCGAAGGTCCGCCAGGTGAGCCTGCCGGCGACCGCGAACTGGGACACCTGGGCCACGCACCAGGAGACGGTGACGTACGCGAAGGGCGCCAACACCGTCGCCTGGACGTTCACCACCGCCGACAGCGGCAACGTCAACATCGACAACGCCACCGCGGCCACCTCCACCGGTACGGGAGCACCGACGCCCGCCGGCAGCCTCGAAGCCGAGTCCGCCCAGCTGTCCGGCGGCGCCGTCGCGGCCTCCGACCACAGCGGCTACACCGGCGCGGGCTTCGCAGGCGGTTTCACCGACGCCAACAAGGGTTCCGCCTCCGTGTCCTTCGGTGTGAACTCCGCCGAGACCGGGGCCGGTTCGGTCTCCGTGCGGTACGCGAACGGGACCGGCGCCACGATGACGCTGAGCCTGTACGTGAACGGGGCGAAGGTTCGCCAGGTGAGCCTGCCGGCGACCGCGAACTGGGACACCTGGGCCACGCAGGAGGAGGCGGTGACGTACGCGAAGGGCGCCAACACCGTCGCCTGGACGTTCACCACCGCCGACAGCGGCAACGTCAACATCGACAGCCTCACCCCGGCCACCCCCACCGGGCCCACGGACCCGGTCCCCGTCACCCTGACCCACCAGGCCGAGGACGCCTTCGTCTCCGGCGGCCCGGCGAAGGCCACCACCGCCACCGGCTACGAGGGCAGCGCCTACCTCTCCGGCTTCACCGCCACCGGTGCCCGTGCCGTCTTCGCGGTGAACGCCCCCGGCGCGGCGACGTACCCCGTGACCGTGCGCTACCGCACCCCGGGCGCCGACGCGTCCACCGTCACCCTGCTCGCCAACGGCACCACGGTCCGCCGCGTGACCCTGCCCGGCACCGGCGGCGCCTGGAAGAGCGCCGCGACCGACGTCCCCCTGCGCGCCGCGCTCAACCACGTCACCCTGCGTACCGCCGCCGGGGACAACGGGACCCTCCAGCTCGACGGCATCGGGGTCACCGGCTCCACGGCCGGCAGCACCCGGGGCGCCACCCTCCCGTACACCACGTACGAGGCGGAGAGCGGCAGCACCAACGCCACCACCATCGGCCCCGACCGCACCTACCTCACCGTCCCGTCCGAGGCGTCCGGCCGCAAGGCCGTCGTCCTGGACGCCACCGGCGAGTACGTGCAGTTCACGCTGACCAAGCCCGCCAACGCCCTGACCCTGCGCTACTCCGTCCCGGACAACACCGCGGGCACCGGCATCGACACCACGCTCAGCGTCTACGCCGACGGTACCCAGCTCCGCGACCTGCCCCTGAGCTCCAAGTACAGCTGGGTGTACGGCGGTTACCCGTACAACAACGACCCCTCCCAGGGCTCGGGCCACCACTTCTTCGACGAGACCCGCACCCTGCTGACCGCCGGGCTCCCGGCCGGAACGGTCCTGAAGTTCCAGAAGGACGCCGGCGACACCGCCGCCTCCTACACCCTGGACCTCGTCGAGACCGAGACCGCGCCCGGCGCCCTGGCCATGCCGTCCACCGGTTTCGTCTCCGCGACCACGCTCGGCGTCACCCCGAACGACTCGACCGACGACACCGGGGCCCTCAACTCGGCGCTCACGAACGCCACCTCGCAGGGCAAGGGACTCTGGCTGCCCGCCGGTACGTACGACATCTCCGGCCACGTCGACCTGGCGGGGGCCGACCTGCGCGGGGCCGGTCAGTGGCACACCGTGCTGCGCGGCAAGAACGGCAAGGGCGGGCTCTTCGGACGCGGCGGCACCAGCAACGTCCAGGACCTGATGATCGCCGGAGACGTCTCCTACCGCGACGACGCCAACTTCGACGCCGCGGTCGAGGGCGACTTCGGCAACGGATCCACCCTGACGAACCTCTGGATCCAGCACACCAAGGTCGGTCTCTGGATCGACGCACCGACCAACGGCCTGTACGCCTCCGGGCTCCGCATCCGCGACACCTTCGCGGACGGCGTCAACCTCCACAAGGGCACCAAGGCGACCGAGGTCTCCCACAGCAGTGTCCGCAACACCGGGGACGACGGGCTCGCCATGTTCTCCGAGGCCCAGGCCGTCACCGACAGCGTGTTCCGCTTCAACACGGTGCAGCTCCCGATGCTCGCGAACACCGTCGGCATCTACGGCGGCCACGGCAACCGGGTCGAGGACAACCTCCTCGCCGACACGGTCACCGGCTCATCCGGCATCGCCATCAGCAGTCGCTTCGCCCCCGTGCCCTTCAGCGGGACGACGTCCGTGCAGCGCAACACCCTGACCCGTACGGGCGGATACGAGCCCAACTGGCAGAGCAAGCTCGGCGCCCTGTGGATCTACGCCGACTCCTCCGACATCACCGCGCCCGTCCTGGTCAAGGACAACGAGATCCTCGACAGCACCTACAGCGGGCTGCTCATCTCCTGGCAGAAGAACGTCGGCGCGCTCACCGTCGACGGACTGAGGATCGACAAGGCCGGTTCGTACGGCATCGAGATCAACTCCGCGGGCGCGGGGACCTTCTCCGGCGTCACCGTCGCCGGCGCCGCCGCGGGCGGACTCTCCAGCGCGGGTGGCTTCACGATCACCCGGGGCACCGGCAACACCGGCTGGTAGCCCGAACGGTGCGGGCCCGCCCCTGACCTGCGGGCCCGCGCCACCTCATATATACCGAGCAAGGAGTCTCAGTGACCACCCACTGGTGGCGGCACGCCGCGATCTACCAGATCTATGTACGCAGTTTCGCGGACGGTGACGGGGACGGCACCGGCGACCTCGCCGGAGTCCGCAGCCGCCTCCCGTACCTGCGGGAGCTCGGCGTCGACGCCCTGTGGTTCAACCCCTGGTACACCTCGCCGATGGCCGACGGCGGATACGACGTCGCTGACTACCGCGACATCGACCCGCTGTTCGGCACCCTCGCCGAGGCCGAGCGGCTCATCACCGAGGCGCACGAGCACGGACTGCGGGTCCTGATCGACCTGGTGCCCAACCACTGCTCGGACCAGCACATCTGGTTCCGCGACGCTCTCGCCGCGGGGCCCGGATCCGCGGAGCGCGAACGCTTCTGGTTCGTCCCCGGAAGGGGAGAGGGCGGCGAGCTGCCGCCCAACGACTGGACCTCGTACTTCGGCGGCAGCGCGTGGACCCGGGTGACCGAGGCCGACGGCAGCGCCGGGCCCTGGTACCTCCATATGTTCGCGCCCGAGCAGCCCGACCTGAACTGGGAGCACCCCGAGGTGCGCGCCGAGTTCGAGGACGTCCTGCGTTTCTGGCTGGACCGGGGCGTCGACGGTTTCCGCATCGACGTCGCCCACGGCCTGGCGAAGAAGCCCGGCCTGCCCGATGTCGGCCCGGACCCGGACGTCACGGATCTGCCCTACCAGGACTGCGACGCGGTGCACGACATCTACCGCTCCTGGCGCAAGATCCTCGACAGTTACGAGGGCGACCGCACGTTCGTCGGGGAGGTCTGGCTGCCGACCCCCGAGCAGTCGGCGCGCTATCTGCGGCCCGACGAGCTGCACTCGGCGTTCAACTTCGACTTCCTGTGCTGCGCGTGGGACGCCGACGCGCTGCGCCGTGTCATCGAGGAGACCTTCGCCGGGCACGCGCCGGTGGGGGCGCCGCCCACCTGGGTGCTCTCCAACCACGACACGATCCGCCACGTCACGCGGTACGGACGGGAGGACACCTCGTTCGACATGGGCGACAAACGGCTGCTCGACCCGAGCGACCTGGTACTCGGCCGCCGACGGGCCCGGGCCGCGGCGCTGCTGACGCTGTCCCTGCCGGGCGGGGTGTACGTGTACCAGGGCGACGAACTGGGCCTGCCGGAGGTGCAGGACCTGCCCGACGAACTGCTCCAGGACCCCACCTTCGTACGGTCGGGCGGCTCGGACCGGGGGCGGGACGGGTGCCGGGTGCCGATGCCGTGGAGCGGGTCCGGGGCCTCGCTGGGCTTCTCACCCGAGACGTCCGGCGCCGCCCCCTGGCTTCCGCAGCCGGCGGCCTGGTCCGGACTGAGCGTGGCGTCGCAGCACGACGATCCGGAGTCCTTCCTCAGCCTCTACCGCTCCGCGCTGGCACTGCGCAGGGACCGCCTGACCGGCCTGCCGGAGTCACTGGCCTGGGTGGACGCGGGGCCCGGAACGGTGTGCTTCGACCGGCAGGACGGCTTCCGCTGCCTGCTCAACGCATCGGCGACGGCGGTCCCGCTACCCGAGGGTGCGCAGGTCTTGCTCGCCAGCGGCCCGCTCCCGGACGGCACGGTGCCACCGGACACGGCGGTATGGCTGCACCTCTGAACGAGGGCCCTCCTCGATCGGGAACGAGGCGTTCCGGGCTCCCGGAACGCCTCACCCGACGGGGCTAGAGGGCCAGCGACAGCAGAACCGGTGCCGCGCGCCGGTTCAGCGTGGCGGCCGCGGCCCGCAGCCGGTGCGCGTGCTCGATCGGCAGGGAGAGCGCCAGGCACCCGGCCGACGACCCCGCCGTCAGCGGAACGGCCGCGCACACCGTGCCCACGGCGTACTCCTGGAGGTCGAGCACCGGGACCGTCGCCGGCTGGCTGTCCAGCTTGGAGAAGAGCACCTTCTCGTTCGTGATCGTCCGCGACGTCAGCCGTGCGATCCGGTGCCGGGACAGATGGTCGCGCCGGCCGTTCTGGTCGAGCTGCGTCAGCAGACACTTGCCGATCGCGCTGGCGTGCGCCGCCGAGCGGAAGTCGACCCACTCGTTGACGGCGGGCGTGCGGGGCCCGTCGGCCATCTGCGTGACGCGGATCTCCCCGTCGACGTAGCGGCTGACATAGACGGCCGCACCGACCGAGTCGCGCAGCTGCACGAGGGTCTGCTGGAGCTTCGCCTCCAGGGCCCGCCTGCGGGCGGCTCCGGAGCCGAGCTCCAGGAGCGAGGACCCGATGATGTACGCGCCGTCGGCGACCTGCTCGACGTATCCCTCGCGGCGCAGCGTCAGCAGGAGCGGCGTGAGATGCCCCGTCGGCAGCCCCGTCTCCCGGGAGAGCCGTGCCTCGGTCACCCCGCTGCCGTGGGTGGACACGGACTCGAGGACCCGAAGGGCGTACTGCACCGAATGGAACGGCGCCTTCGGCTCGGGCTTCAACGCCACGGTTCCCCCTCCAGGGCATCTGCCAGGTTGTGACCGCAAGCTCACGACCCACGATAGTCGTCAACAGGCCGTTGGGGAGGGGCTGTCGAGGAGTTGATGGTGCGCCCCGGCTGTGTCAGCTGGGGCGCACCCGCTCGGCATATGCCAAGGTCACGGTCGTTATGCCAAAGGCAAGGTCACAGCACCGCGTTGAGGAATTCGCGCGTGCGTTCGTGTTCGGGGTCGGTGAATATTTTTTCCGGCGTACCGGACTCCACGACCCGTCCCGCGTCGAACATCAGGACCTTTTCGGACACGTCCCGGGCGAAGTTCATCTCGTGGGTCACACAGAGCATCGTGATGTTGGTGTTCCTCGCGATGTCACCGAGGAGCTCCAGCACGCCCGCCACCAGCTCCGGGTCCAGGGCCGACGTCACCTCGTCGAGCAGCAGGATCTCCGGCCGCATCGCCAGCGCGCGGGCGATGGCGACGCGCTGCTGCTGGCCGCCGGAGAGCTGGGAGGGATGGGCGTCGATCTTGCCGGAGAGCCCGACCAGGTCGAGCAGCTCCCGGGCCCGGGCCTCCGCCTCGTCCTTGTCCATGCCGAGGACGTTGACGGGCGCCTCGGTGATGTTCTGGAGCACCTTCATGTTCGGGAAGAGATTGAACTGCTGGAAGACCATCCCGATCTTCTTCCGGGACTCCCGTAGCTGCTTCTCACCGGCGGGCTTCAGCGAGCCGGAAGGCGTCCGCACGTGCGAGAGCGGCGAGCCGTCCACCCAGATCACGCCGTCGCTGACCTTCTCCAGCGTCATCAGGAGCCGCAGGATGGTCGTCTTTCCCGAGCCGCTCGGTCCGATCAGCGTGACGTGCTCGCCACGCCGCACGGTGAAGTCCAGCTCGTCCAGGACCACATGGTCGCCGTACCGCTTCACGACCTTGTCGAAGCGGACCAGCGGCTCGACGCCGGTCAGCGGGGCGTCCGGAGCCGTGTCCGCGGGCCCGGGTTCCTTTTCGAGAGGTGCGGATTCAGTGGCCAAGGCGCTTCTCCAGCTTTCTCATGAGCAGTGAGGTGGGGTAGCTCGCGACCAGGAAGACCAGTCCGGCGAGCGTGAACACCTCGGTGTACACGAAGTGGTCGGCTCCGTACTTCCGGGCTTCGAAGACCATTTCCTGCACCGTGATCACGGCGAGGAAGGGGGTCTCCTTGAACATCGAGATCGCGTAGTTGCCGAGCGCGGGCAGCACGTTGCGCACCGCCTGCGGCAGGATCACGGCCTGCCAGGTCCGCCGCGGCGACATGGAGAGCGCCCGGCAGGCCTCCCACTGCCCCTTGGGCACACCGTCGATCCCGGCCCGGTAGACCTCCGAGGTGTACGCGGCGTAGTGGATGCCCAGCACGACGATGCCGATGGTCAGCGGCTCCACGGAGCTGAAGACGGCTGCCGCGCCCACCAGCTGGACCAGCAGCGGGGTCGAGCGGACGAACTCCGTCAGCGCCTTCACCGGCACGGTCACGAAACGGGACGGTGCCCGCCCGGCCACGGCGACGGCCAGCCCCAGGACCGCCGCCACGAGCGTGCCGAGCACGGTCGCGAGCAGCGTGACCCTGAATCCTTCGAGCAGCAGGGGAAAGGCGTCCCCGACGGCATCCCACCGGAACGACTGGTTCACCGGGCACCTCCCGCTGTGGCGGCGGCTTCCGCCGTGCGTGTCCTGAGCAGGCTGCCCGCACCGGTGTGCAGTCCCAGCCGCCGCTTGGCGGTGCGCTCCAGCATGTTCATCAGCAGCGTCAGCGCGTAGGCGAGAACGAAGTAGACGGCCAACAGCAGCAGATAGGTGAGGAGGCTCTCACCGCTCCGGCTGCGGACGTGTTCGATCGCGGTCATCAGATCCGCCGCGGAGAGCAGCCACAGCAGGGGCGTGCACTTCAGCAGCTGGATCAGCAGGTTGGTGAAGGACGGGATCATCTGCACCCAGGCCTGCGGCATGATCACCTTCCGCATGCGGTGGAAGGGCGTCATGTTCAGCGCCACCGCCGCCTCGTACTGCGCGCGTGGCACGGAGTTGATCGCGCCGCGCACGATCTCGGAGCCGTACGCCCCGTAGTTCAGCCCGAAGGCGACCACTCCGCAGACCAGCGGGGTGAGTTCGTAACCCGTGAGGGGCGGCATCGCGTAGTAGAGCCAGAACAGCTGGATGTAGAGCGAGGTGCCGCGGAAGAACTCCACGACGGTCCGGGAGACCCCGCGCACCAGCAGCAGCTTGCTGCCCGCGGCGAGGCCGAGGACGAACGACAGCAGCAGGGCGAGCAGGGAGCCCAGGACCGTCGCCTCGAGCGTCACCCACAGGCCCGACCTGACCTGGGGAAACTCTTCGCCGAGTATGGAGAGGAAGTCACTCATACGCTGGGGTCCGTCCTCGTCAGCCCTTGCACAGGTCGGCCGTCTTGAGCGTGGCCGGCGGAATCTCCGTGGCGCCGAAGCCGTACTCCTGGAGGAGCTCCACGTAGCGTGACTTGTCCGAGACGATCTTCTTGAGCTCGCGGTTGAAGGAGTCCCGCAGATCCTCGTTGCCCTTGCGGAACACCGCGCCGCCCGGCGAGAACTGCTTCGTGCCGTCCAGCTCGGGGACGAAGGCCTCGGTGACCTCGGTGTCCGGGTTGGTCTTGGCGAGCCAGCGCAGCGAGATGCCGGTGAGCAGGAAGGCGTCGATCCGGCCGCCCTTGACGGCGTCCGCGCCGTCCTGCGGCTTCTGCAGGGTCTTGATCTTCCCCTCGGCGATGCCCGCACCCTCGGCGTACGAGGCCTCGACAGCACCGGACATCACGCCGACGGTGACTCCGGCCGCCTTCGCGGACGCCAGGTCGGTGAGCTTCTTCGGGTTGCCCTTCTTCACCATCAGGGCGGTGGGGGAGATGAACTCCGGTTCGGAGAACAGGGCGTTGGCGCAGCGCTCGGGGGTGATGGCCATGCCCGCGCTGACGACGTCGTACTTGCCCGCCTGGAGACCGGGGATGAGGCCGTCCCACTCCGAGAGGGTGGGCTTCAGCTCGTCCACGCCGAGCGCCTTGAATATCTCCCGGTGCAGCGTGGGGGCCTCACCCTTGAGCTGCTTGCCCTCCATGTAGCCGTAGGGGGCCTCGTTGGCGTACGCGACCCTGACGAAGCCCTGCTTGCGGAGCTTGTCGAGCGCGCCCTCACCGTCCGTGGCGCCGGCGTCGGTCTTGCTGCACGCGGAGAGCAGGCCGGGAACGACGATCAGACCTCCCACAGCTGCCGTTCGATTGAGGAAGCCCCGACGGGACAGGTGAGGGAAGTCAGCCATGGTTCGCAATCTCCTGGAGAAATCGGGGTGTCGAACAGTCCGGACAGGGTGAGCACCTTCCCGCTCCCGGACGTCTATGCAGCAAGCGCTGCCATGTAACCGAACAGTGGCCGGAGGGTGACCTTCCCGTGTCTCGTCATGGGCGGAGGGCGACGACGGGTGTGCGGGGCGTATTCCCCGCCGCAAGCGGGTTCATGACTGCCCGTCACTCCGGACCGTCAGGCGTGGATGTCCGGAGAAGGTACGTAACCACGCACCATGTCCACCACGTTGGGGAGCGGCTCACCGGCCACCCAGCCCTCGTACATCGAGACGAACTGCTCGCCCAGCCGGTCCCGCCAGCCGGCGGTGTCGCCGCTCATGTGCGGGGAGACCAGCAGCCCGGGCACGTCCCACAGCGGGCTGGACGGAGCCAGCGGCTCCTCGTGGAACACATCGAGCGCCGCGCCCGCGATCCAGTGCTTCCGCAGCGCGTCGGCGAGATCCTCCTCGACGGTCATCGGGCCGCGCCCCACGTTGATGAAGTGGGCGGAGGGCTGGAGCAGTCCGAAGAAGCGGGCGTCGAACATCCCGCGCGTCTCGTCCGTCAGCGGGGCCGCGCAGATCACCCAGTCCGCGCCGGCCGCCAGCCGGCCCAGATCCTCGGCGCCGTGGATCGTGCGCCGGCCCGTCCGGCCGACGAGCGCCACCTGGACGCCGAGGCCGTGCAGCAGCCGCATGATCTCCCGGCCGACGGGGCCGGCACCGACGACCACGGCGCGGCTGCCGGCGAGTCCCCTGGTCTCCCGGTGGCGCCAACGGCGCTGCCGCTGGAGCTCCAGCGTGCGGGGCAGGTCCTTCGCGAAGGCGAGCACCAGCCCCGCGACGTACTCGGCGATGGGCAGCTCGAAGACGCCTCGGGCGTTGGTGACGACGGTGGGGGAGGCGGCCAGCTCGGGGCAGAGCAGCCGGTCGACACCGGCGCTCGCGGTATGCACCCAGCGGGGGCGTGGCCCGTCGCCCGGCCAGGCCTCGCGGACGGCGTCGGAGGTGAAGTCCCAGACGAGCAGCACATCCGCGTCGGGCAGCCGGGCGGCCAGCGTCCGCTCGTCGGCGTACCGGACGACGGCCCGGCCGGTCAGCCGGCCCAGGCGCGGTGACGGGTCGGTGTCCAGGACGAGGATCACGGGAGTGGTCATCGGAATGACCACGCTCGCACCGGGGAACACGCCCGTCAACAGGGCATCCGCCTACGAGGAGAAACCGCTGGTCACCCCGGTTGCGGGCGGCGGTATGGGGTGAAAAGGGGAATACTTGTCCCAGGCAGGGGCAGCGGTGGTTACGAGTGCCGACAGGACATCCGGACGCACGGGAAGGGTGGACATGACGACCGTAGGACTTCTCTACCCGGGCCACGCCGCGGAGGACGACTTCCCGCGGATCGAGGTCATGCTCGACAGCGACATCAGAGTGCCGCTCTTCCATACCGACATCGACGAGGACGTCCGCAGGGCCGACAACCTCCGAGCGGCGGGCTCGGCCGAGCGCCTGAGCGCCGGCGTCGAGGAACTGCGGCTGGCCGGCGCCGAGTCGCTGGTCTGGGCCTGCTCGGGCGGCAGTTTCGCCTACGGCTGGGCCGGGGCGCACGAACAGGCCGCGGACCTGGCCAGGGCCGCCGGGCTCCCCGCGTCCAGCACGTCCATCGCCTTCGTCCAGGCGGTACGCGAGCTGGGGGCCACCCGGGTCGCGGTCGCAGCGACCTACTCCGATGACGTCGCCGCGCTCTTCGCGGGCTTCCTGGGGTCCGGGGGCGTCGAGGTGACCTCGACCCGGGGCGGCGGCATCGTCACGGCGTCCGCGGCGGCCGACGCGGACATGGAGCTCGTGAAGGAGCTGGCCGTGGCCGGCGACCACCCGGACGCCGAGGTGGTCCTGCTCCCCGACAACGCCCTGCACACCGCCGCGTACGTCCCCGAACTGGAGGAACTCCTCGGCAAGCCGGTCCTCACCGCCAACCAGGTGGCGGTCTGGGAAGGACTCCGGCTGGCCGAACGCCGGATCTGGGCCCCCACGCTCGGCACCCTGTTCGCCACCCGGGAGCCCCCGCTGGGCGCCTCGGAGCCCCGGGGCATCGAGGTCCGGGAGTAGGCGTCCCGCCCCAGGTCCGGGGAGCGGTCGGGAATAAGCGGAGCCATCCTCCTGTTGGCACCCTCCGGTACACAGACGTAGCACCGGAGAGGCCGAACACGTGGACGAGAACCGAGGCGACGAGAACCGAGGCGACGGGATTCGCGGCACAGCGGGCGGTACGGCCTCCGTGCCCCTCTCCGTGCTCGACCTGGTGACCGTGGGCCAGGGCCGCACAGCGACCCAGGCCCTGCGCACCGGCGTGGAGATCGCCAAGCTCGCCGAGAGCCGCGGTTTCCACCGCTACTGGGTCGCCGAGCACCACTCCATGCCCGGGGTGGCCTCCTCGTCCCCCGCCGTGATCCTCGCGCACCTGGCCGCCCACACCGAGCGCATCAGGCTCGGCTCCGGCGGGGTGATGCTGCCCAACCACGCCCCGCTGGTGATCGCCGAGCAGTTCGGCACGCTGGAGGCGATGGCCCCCGGCCGTGTCGACCTCGGCCTCGGCCGGGCCCCCGGCACGGACGGCGCCACCGCCGCCGCCCTGCGGCGCACGGACCGGCTGAACGAGGGCGCCGACGACTTCCCGCAGCAGCTGGCCGAGCTGACCCGCTTCCTGGACGACGACTTCCCGGACGGGCACCCCTACGCCCGTATCCACGCCGTCCCCGGGCCCGTGCAGGCCACCTCGCCCGGTGGCGTGCAGTCGCCGGGCCGCCCGCCCGTCTGGCTGCTGGGCTCCTCCGGCTTCAGCGCCCGGCTGGCCGGCGTGCTCGGCCTGCCCTTCGCCTTCGCCCACCACTTCTCGTCCCGGAACACCGTGCCGGCCCTGGACCTGTACCGGGAGTCCTTCACGCCCTCCGCGGTGCTCGACGCCCCCTACGCCCTCATCGGGGTCGCGGCCCTGGCCGCCGACGACGAGCGCGAGGCCAGGCGTCAGGTGCTCACCGGCGCCCTGTCCATGGTCCGGCTGCGCACCGGGCGCCCGGGCCTCGTGCCGAGCCCCGAAGAGGCCGAGGCGTACGACTTCAGCCCCATGGAGCGCGAGTTCGTCGACGGCTGGCTGAAGGACATCGTCCACGGCACGGCGGACGAGGTTCGCAGCGGCCTTGACGACCTCGCCAAGCGCACCGGTGCCGACGAGCTGATGATCACGGCCAACGCACACGGCGGCGAGGCCCGGCTGCGCTCGTACGAACTCATCGCGGACGCCTACGGGCTGCCCCGCCTCGGCTGACCCGGTCAGCTCTCCGGTGGCCTCGTGCCGATCAGCTCGGCGATCCGCTCCGGGGCCACCGCACGGGAGTACAGCCACCCCTGCCCGGTGTCGCAGCCGATCCGGCGCAGCCGCTCCGCCTGGCCCGAGGTCTCCACGCACTCCGCGGTGACCGTCAGGCCCAGGCGGTGCGCCAGCTGCACCATGGCCTCGACGATCGTCTCGTCGGCCGGGCTGGGGTGCGCGCCGTCCTCGTAGCGGAAACCGCGTACGAAGGAGCCGTCCAGCTTCAGTACGGACACGGGCAGCCGGCTGAGATAGGCGAGGTTGGAGTAGCCGGTGCCGAAGTCGTCGATCGCGATGCGGACCCCCATGTCGCTGAGCGCCTGGAGCACCCGCAGCGGCCTGCCCGACGACCCCATCACCGCGGACTCGGTCAGCTCCAGCTGCAGCAGCCCCGGTTCGAGGCCGGTCTCGGCGAGGATCTCCGCGACATCGGTCACCAGGTCGGAGTCCCGGACCTGGCGCACGGCGACGTTGACGCTGATGAACAGCGGCGGCTCGTCCGGGTGCTCCAGCTGCCAGCGGCGGGCCTGACGGCAGGCCGTGCGCAGCACCCACCGGCCGAGCTGGACGATCGTGCCGTCCTCCTCGGCGATCGGGACGAACCGGCTCGGCGCGAGCAGACCGAACCGCGGGTGATTCCACCGGACCAGGGCCTCCACACCCCGTACGACCTCGTCCGCCATGCCGACCAGCGGCTGGTACTCCAGGGTGAACTCCCCGCGCTCGACGGCCGGGCGGAGCGTGGAGGAGAGCGCCTGCCGGGTCATCCGGTGGGCGTTGCGCTCGGGGTCGAAGAGGGTCCAGCGGGCCCGGCCGTCGGCCTTCGCCCAGTACAGCGTGGTGTCCGCGGCCTGCATCAGGGCGGTGGCCGAGGTGCCGGCCGACGACCGCTCCACCACCCCGATCGACGCGGAGACCGACAGCCGGTGCCCGGAGACCTCGAACGGCCGCTGGAGGGCGGAGAGCACCGAGCGGGCGAGTTCGGTGAGCTGCTGCGTACCCGACGAGTCCTCGACCAGGATCGCGAACTCGTCCCCACCCAGGCGCGCCACCAGATGACCGCCGGTGCGCCGGCCGTCGGCCTCGGCGCAGTCGGTGAGCCGCCCGGCGACGGCGGCGAGGAGACGGTCGCCGGTGCGGTGCCCCAGGGTGTCGTTGACCGCCTTGAAGCCGTCGATGTCCAGGTAGCAGAGGCCGATCCGGCCGTGCGGGGCCGTCGACCCGTCCTGGTGCGGCGGAGCCTCCAGCGCACTCGCGAGCCGCTCGAAGAACAGGGTGCGGTTGGGCAGCCGGGTCACGGGGTCGTGTATCCGCAGATGGCGCAGCCGCTCCCGCATCTCGCGCCGGTCACTGACGTCGGCGACCGACAGCAGCACACGGCCGGCGCCGGTGGTCCGGTCGCCCATCGGCACGACGGTGACCTCGGCCCACAGGGGCCGGCCGTCGGCGTGCTTGAGCCGCCGGGTGCACCGGAGCCGGGGGCGGGTGCCGCGCAGGACCTCGGTGTACGCCCGCCAGGTGGGGCTGTCCGAGCCGAGATCGAGGAGGTCGGCCGCGGTCTGCCCGGTCAGGGACGAGGGGGCGGCGCCGAGCAGCCCGCCCAGCGCGTCGTTGGGCCTGACGATCAGGCCGTGGTGGTCGACCACGGCCATCGGGAAGTCGGACGCCGCGAACGCGGCGCGGTAGTCGCGCAGCTCGGAGAGGTTCGGCCTCGAATGATCACCCTGTGTGACCTCTGACCGTCCGGCGCCGGGAGCCGTGCCCGCCCGGGGCGTCGGCCCTTCGGAGGTTCCGCTCACCGCTCGCTCCCGCTGTGCAGATTGTCGTGAACAGGTGTGGCCGGGCAGCTGCGTGGAGTGGAGCGCCGCGCCGGAGGCGGGAACCACGCAGGAAAACGAGGTGAAGCATAGAGGGTGGCGCACCGGCCGTTCCAACGCGCCCGCCGTTTCGGACAGGGGGCACGCACATGGCCCACGCCTGCCTCACGCCTCTCCCGCTCGTGACACCCGCATGCGCGATGGCCGTAGATGATCATTTTTGTGCTGATCTGGACGATTCGGATTTCGGAGTGAGCAAATGTGACTGTCCGTAAGGGTGATCGTGTGCCCTTCAGGTGATCACCGGGGCCTCCGCTGACCCGTGTGAACCCGTGTGAACCCGTGTGGGGCAGCACAACAGGGCGTACGCCGCCGACTCGGCACAGGGTGAAGGGGAAGTCCCGCATTCGCCACCCGGAGGTAGATGTGCCGCGTCAGCGCAGACCCGGGGGATCGGAGAGGTCGAGGCTGCGCAGCGCGGCGGCTGCTCTCACGTCCCTCCTGGCGCTCGCCGCCACCGGACTCGTCGCCGGTCCCGCCGTGGCGGCCTCGCGCGACGCGGGACCGTGCGCCCTGCCGAGGACCGGGGCGCACCACTCCCTCGGCCTCGACACCTGGAACGGCGCCTACTCGCGCCCCGACCGCAGCCTCGACGCGGTCATGGTCTTCCTCTCGTTCCCCGACTCCGACCCCGTCGTGCCCCCCGAGGTGCTCGCCGCCGACTACTTCCCCTCCACCACCCGCTTCTTCCAGCGCGCCTCGTACGGGAAATTCACCCTGCGCGCCCACCCGCAGCGGCGGTGGACCTCCATGCCCCACCCCTCCACCTGGTACGGCATACAGCGCGACTGGGGCTCCGAGCGCCGCAGCGCCTATCTGCGTGACGCGATCGAGGCCGCCGACGAGGAGACCGACTTCTCCGCGTACGACATCGTCTACCTCGTCGCCGACCCGGACGCCCCGGGAGTCGACTCCGACGCCACCAAGGTCGTCAACTTCGACCGTCCGGTGCGCGCCGACGGCACGGACATCAGGCGAGTGGTCACCGTCTTCGAGGAGCACCCGCCGGACCGGAACGTCCTCGCGCACGAGACCGGACACGTCTTCGACCTGGCGGACCTCTACCACCGCCCGGAGGACGGGAAGGGCGACTGGGACACCTACGTCGGCGACTGGGACGTGATGGGCAGCCAGTTCGGACTCTCACCGGACCTGTTCGGCTGGCACAAGTGGAAGCTCGGCTGGCTGGACGGCGAGGAGGTCGTGTGTGTGCAGGGCGCCGCCGACCTCACCCTGGAACCGATGGCCGAGGTGCCCGTGCGCGGCGCGTCCCTCGGGACCCGGCTCGCGGTCGTCAGGACCGGCCCGGACAGCGCACTGGCCATCGAGGCCCGCAGCGCCACGGGCAACGACCGTACGACGTGCACCGAGGGCGTGCTCGTCTACCGCATCCGCAACGCCACGCCGTCCGGCGGCGGCCCGGTCGAGGTGCTGGACACCCACCCCGGCTCCGACGCCTGCTGGGACCGGTCGGTCTACCCACCGCTCGCGGACGCCCCGCTCCGGGAGGGCGAGCGCTACACCGTGCCCGGCGAGCGCATCCGCATCGACGTCGCCGACCGCACCCGGTCGGGCGCCTGGACCGTCCGGATCGCCACCGGGACCTGACTCGCTCCGGCACACGAAGAAGCCCCCTCGCTTCCACGAGGGGGCTTCTACCGTCGGTGCGCCGTCAGGGACTCGAACCCCGGACCCGCTGATTAAGAGTCAGCTGCTCTAACCAACTGAGCTAACGGCGCCTGCTGACGTCGTAGACATTAGCACCCGGATCGGCGGGAGGAAAAATCGAATTCCCGGTGGTCGACGGGGCCGCCGACCTGCCCACCCTCACACAGGCCCACAGCAGCACGTCCGGTCCCGGGAGCCAGGGGTTACGGGTGTCCGGGGCGACCACCCAGCGGGGCCCGCCGGCGCCCGCGCCGCTGGTCAGGGGTGGAACGGTGACCGCGTCCCCCGTGCCGTGACAGAGCACCGGCGGCAGGGCGCCCTGCCGCCGGCGGCCGTCGGCGGAACCCGTGCCCCACTCCTCCCAGGCCAGCAGGGACGGCAGCCGCTGGGCCGTGCCGGGGGAGGCGAACAGCAGCATCCGGCCCCGGTGCGTGGCGACCGGGCCCGATCCCGGCCCCTCCGCCCAGAGCTGCTCCAGCATGCGCCTGCCGAACAGTGCGGGGACGCTCACGACGTCGAACGAGGAGCCGCACGGCAGCACACCGGGGGAGCAGGGGCGGGCCTCCCACTGCGAGAGCGTGCTGCGCGGGTAGGCCGAAGCGCCCGCCAGCCACGCGGCACCGGACGCCGTGACCTGGGCGGCCCTGTCGTCGGCCCGGCGGTCCACGCGGTCCCGCAGCAGGGCGAAGATGTCGACACCGTCACGCGGGGCGGCAGCGGTCCGCAGGGTCGTTTCGTCATTCAGCCATGCGCTCATGCCGACATGTCTACCGGCCGTGACGCTCCTGTTCCCCAGAGTTGCCGAAAGCCGGACAGGACGGACCCCGGCGGAGTATCTTGCCCGACGGCATATGCCACGGGTGTACCCGCAGTGACGGACGGTCGTGCGCTGTCAGGGGCCGCCGTGGGCTCCCGGGGTCAGGGCGCGGGGTCGTCGAGCAGGGACCGGCCGAACTCGATCATCTTCTTGGCGTAGTCCTCGGTCCACTCCGCGCGCTCGGCTATGTCGGCGGCCGTGAGCCGGTCGAACCGTCGCGGGTCCGCGAGCTGGGCGGCGGCCACGGCCTGGAACTCCACGGCCCGGTCGGTCGCCGCCCGGAAGGCGAGCGTCAGCTCCGTCGCGCGGGCCAGCAGCTCCTTCGGGTCCTCCATCGACTCCAGGTCGAAGAAGTGCTCAGGATCCGCCGCCGCCTCCGACGGCTCGAAGAGCAGCGGCGCCGGACGCAGCCTCTGCCGCTCGTTCCGCTCGGGTTGTGCCATGTGGTGTTCCTTCCTCGTACGGCCGGACGGCCACCTTCCATTGTCCAGCCCGGCGCAAGGGCGCAGCCCAGGACCGCCCGCCGCAGGAGCGCTGCCCAGGATCAGGGCGCCCCATGCACACGGTGCTCGGCGAGGTGGGCCAGCACCGCGTGGTTCGCCTCCCAGCCATCCGGGAACTTCACCGTCACGCCCAGCTGGACCGGCTCCGTCGACGGGTGCTCGTCCAGCAGGTCGGCCACCCCGGCACGGCACACCACCACGCAGGCGTGCCGGTGCCGCGAGGCCAGGACGCACAGACGGCCCGTCTCCAGATGGAAGGCCGTGGCGTCCGGGCGGCCCGACAGCGGGTGCAGGACCACGGTCACATCGAACTCGCGGCCCTGGAGCCGGTTCGCCGTGTCCACCGCCACGCCCGACACACCCAGCTCCGCGAGCGCCGCCCGCACCGCGGCGGCCTGGTCGCGGTGGGCCGTGCCGACCGCGACCCGCTCCGCCGTCACCGGGACCGGATCCGGGCCGCGCTCGCTCGTCGCGGCGCCGCCCCGGTCCAGCAGCCTGCGCACCACCAGGGCCACCGCCCGGACCGCCTCCGGGTCCGTGCGCGGGGTGTGCCGGGCCGGGAGCTCCAGCAGCCCCCAGCCGGACTCCGCCGCCACGTCCAGCACCCGGTCCGGGCCCGACCCGTCCGAGGGCACGCCGAACGACAGCCTCCGGTCGCCGTGGTCCGTGCCGCTGCGGAACGGGGTGTACGGGTAGAACGCGGCCGAGACCAGGGGAGCGGCCGAAGCCGGCAGCCGCCACGACACCGGCAGCCGGTGCTGCGGCAGCTCGGGATTGTGCGCGAGCAAGGTCGAGACGGCGCTCGCCGACGGGTCGTACGACAGGCCCGCCCACTGGTCGGCGCCCACGATCGAGAACGGGTCGAGCTGGCCCGGATCCCCGACGAACAGCGCCCGCTCGAACAGTCCGGCCACCGCCAGGAGGGCGTCCGACCGCATCTGGTACGCCTCGTCGACGATCGCGTGCCCCCACGGCTCCACGTTCTTCACGTGCGCCCACTTCGCGGCCGTGGAGATGACGATGTCCAGGCCCGCCAGATCCGCCGCCTTCGCCGACTTCCGTACGTTGTCCAGGCCGTCCAGGACCTTGTCGTACGGATCGGCGTCGCTGCTGTGCAGCCGGCCCACCGGCAGGTCGGGAGCCTTCTCCGCCAGCCGCACCACCAGATCGTCCACCTGGGCGTTGGTCTGCGCGACCACCATCAGCGGGCGGCCCGCGGCGGCCAGCTCCAGCGCCGCACGCACCACCAGCGTCGACTTCCCCGCGCCCGGTGGAGAGTCCACGACGATGCCGCGCGCCGTGCCGCGCAGGGTGTCGCCCAGGATCGCGTCGGTCGCCCGCGCCGCCGCGGCGCCAGGGTCGGTAACGGCTGTCACAGGAGGTCCTCCGCGGTCACGGGATCGGGCTGCTCGGCGTGGCCGGTGGAGCCGGCGGCGCCCGGCGGACCGCCATGGGTCCACGGGGTGTCCTCAGGATCGGGCAGCTTGGGACCGCCCCGCTGGTCGTGTTCGAACAGGGTCCAGGCGATCCGGTCGCCAGGCTCGGGCACCGAACCGGGCGCGGGCTCCTTGCTCCGGCCCATCCGGTCCGTGATCCGCAGGACGAGGTCGACCGTGCCGGCGCTCCCCGCGTCCTCCGCGGACTCGGTGGCGTACCCCACGAACTCCGCCGTCTGCGGTTTGCCCTCCAGCGAGCGGTACACCTTGGTGCGCTCGCCGAGGTGCGGGCGCTCCTCCGTCCGCACCGTGACCAGGGGGCGCGGCGAGGGCCGCTTGGACTCGCTGTACGCCATCTCGACCTCCGTCACCTCCCCCATGAACGCTTCCCCCGCCAGCCTGCGGCCCGCGAGCACCAGCGGGTCGTCGAGCGCCTCCTGGGCGTCCAGCTGCGCCTGGGCCGTCTCCCGCGAGGCCAGCTTCTGCGCGGCCGTGACCGCGTCGTCCCGGCGCGGCTGCGGGGGCTCGCCCGCCCGCACCCGGTCCCGGTGCGCGGTGAACGACCAGCGGTCCCTGGTCCAGCGGTCCTCCGCCCTGGTCCCCTCCGGCAGCTCCCGCAGCAGGTCGAGCCCTCGCCACACGGCGTCCCAGGTGGGCAGCAGCACCCCCGCGAGGATCGACCTGATCTCCCGCTCCGCACCGCTCAGCTCACCGAGCCGGGTGTCGGCGTCGAGGCCGTCCTCCGCGGCGGCCAGCGCTTGGCGCGCCCGGTCGTACCGCTCGATCGCGGGCGCCAGCAGCCTGTTGTCGAACGCCGGATCCGTCGCCGGTCCGGCCGGCGGGCAGACCAGCTGACCGGCACGGTCCCGCTCCAGCTCCGCCCGGAGCGCGGCCTCCGCGCCGGACTCGCCGGCCGGCGGGTCGACCCAGGCGAGCAGTGCGCCGAGATGCTGGTCCTCCAGGCTGCTCTGCCCGGTCGCCCAGTGCCGGTTCAGCAGATCCGTCGTGGCCAGCAGCAGCGAGGAGCCCGGCACCCGGGCCCGCTCCCCGTAGTGCGTCAGCCAGCGGCCGAGCAGCGGCACACGGGCGGGAGCCGGATAGGGGGTGTCCGGATCGTCCTCGGCGGTACGCCGGAACCGCATGGACCGCCCGAGCAGCCGTACGAAGTCGAGGCCGGCCCTGCTGGGCACGATCAGCTGGGCCGCGTCCGCGCACAGCTCGACCTCGACCTTGACCTTCTTGCCGGTCCCGGGATCGACCTCGCTGCGCTCGGCGGGCTCGACGACATCGGCGTACGACTCGATGTGCGGCAGCACCGCCTCGGCCAGCTCGGCGAGGAACGCGAACCGCAGATCGCGGTCGCGCGGCTGGGCCACCACCAGCAGCCGGGGCGCCGCGCGGTCCGTGCCCACGAGCGCGCCGAGCGGGGCGCCGGCCTCACCGGCGGTCGTCAGCGGCACCAGCACGAGCGGCCGGTCGGTCAGATGACGGTGGCGGACGGTGGCCAACGGCTGGGCCCGGCCGCTGTCGACGGCCTCCAGCCGGGCGAGCGTGCTGATCAGCGACATGGAACGCCGCCGTCCACACCGGCCAGCGCTTCGGCCCGCAGCGCGGCGGCCCGGCGCAGTGCGGCCACCGTCGGGTCGGCCGGGTCGCCCTCCTTGCCGGCCGCCGCCGCCAGCACCCCGGCGACCGTCGTCAGGCCTCCGAGCTCGCCCCGCACGCTCCGGCCCAGCGACTCCACCGCGCCCTCGGCGCGGGCCTTGGCCCGGCAGTGGAAGGCCAGCTCGCACGCGGCCAGGCACTCGGGGGCGTACGCCGCGGGGACCGCCTCGACCGCGGTGCCCAGCTCCTCGGGGGAGCAGCCCGGGTCGAAGGTCGTGCCCTCGGGCAGGGCGGCCGCGATGTCCTCGACACGGGTCAGCCGTGTCAGCTGGCGGCTGGTGACGGCACGCTGTTTGCGCACGTCCACGACAGAGGCGGTCGGCAGGTTGGAGAAGTCCTTCGGGCAGACCAACAGGACCCGGTGCGCGACCTCGGCGCCCTCCGTCTTCGCGGCGATCCGCTCCAGCGCCAGGACGTAGACGGCGGACTGACGGGCCGCCGCACCGACCTTCGCGGCGTCCGCCGAGCTGTCGATCATGGGGAAGGACTTGATCTCGACGACCGTCCAGGTGCCGTCGGGGTGGACCACCACGGCGTCCGGCTCGAGGTAGGCGGGTGAGCCCGCGACCTCCAGGGCCAGCATCGGATGGTCGAGCAGCGCCCAGCCGCCCGCAGCCGTGGCCTCGCGCAGCGCCAGCGCCGTACGCGCGGCGCGGCCCTCGGGGCCTGCGGCCGTCAGATCGGGCACCACGGCCGAGGCCGGCGCTTCGGCGCCGCCGCCGAGCCGCTCGACGAGGAGGCGCAGCAGCTCCGTGCCGCCGTCGGCCTTGACCTTCGCCTCGAAGGCGTTGCCCCGCACGAACGCGAACTGCGACTGGCCGAACGCGGCGGGGGAGCCGAGCGCGGTGGCCAGCCCGGCCTTGTCGACGCCCGCGCCGTCGAGCAGGGCGCGCCGCTTGCAACCCGGGTTGGCGGCGAGCGCGGCCAGCGCGCGTGCGTCGAGCGGATGCGGCGCGACGGCCGGACCGCGCAGCTCAGCGAGCCGCTGCCGGAGCGTCGTCGCTGGCTTCGACTGCGGAGCGGGTGCGCGCGTCGCTGGAATCTGCGGAGGCGGTCCGCCGGCCGGGTATTCGCTCACCCGCGGAAGTCTTGCATCCGTCACTGACAATCGTGGATCCCGTGGGGGTGCGGGATGCGGGCACCCGTGCGAACACCGCCCTCACCCGGTCCTTGACGCGGTCCGCGATCCGCATGAACGGCCTGGTCAGCAGCGCGCCGACGGCCATCACGGCGGCGCCGGCCACGGCGTCGAGGAAATAGTGGTTCGCCGTGCCCATCACCACGAACACGGTGACCAGCGGATAGGCGATGCCCGCCGCCCGGACGAGCGGGTGGCGGCCGTGGCGCCACAGCAGAACGCCGCACCACACCGCCCAGCCGACGTGCAGGCTCGGCATCGCCGCGTACTGATTGGTCATCCCGCTGAGTCCGCGCGGGGCGCTCGCGCCCGCGCCCCACCACCCGTACGCGCTGTACTGCGCCATCGTGTCCACGAAACCGTGGTGGGCGTCGAGCAGCCGGGGCGGACAGGTCGGCATCAGCGTGAAGCCGACCAGCCCGAGGAGGGTGGAGGTCATGAGCCAGGTACGGGCCGCCCGGTAGACGGCGGTACGGCGCCGGAAGATCCAGACCAGGACGGCCGGGGTGACCAGGTAGTGCAGGGAGGCGTACGCGAAGTCGGCGGGTATCCCGAGCGCGGGGTTGCCGGTCAGGAGCCGGTTGAGGGGGTGCTCGGCGTTGAGGTGCAGCGCCTTCTCCAGGCGGAGTATCGCGAGCCCGTTCTCCACGGCCGCCGGTATGTTCTCGTGGACCAGCAGCCGGCCGGTCGAGTACAGCCCGTACACCACGGCGATCAGCGGAAGCTCCGTCCACCAGCGGGGCCGGTGACCGGAGGACGGTGTCGCGGCGGTGGCGTGCGGCATCCGGTAGCTCTCCCCAGTGTTCATGCGGTCGACGGCGGGCGTTCAACCGTACGGTGGTCGTATGCCCTGATTCCCCCCGGGGCCCGTCCCACGCGGACGGCCCTGGTCATGCGTGGGGAGGGACGCGCACTCCGCCCCGCAGGTTGCCCGTGGAGCCTGTGGGAGATGATGGAGCGGGGCCCGATCCCGCACCGGTCTCCCGGCCGGCCGCTCGCGTCCGCCGCCCCGTCGCCGTCCCGGACACCGCCGTCCCGGACCCACCAGATCCTAGGGTCCCCGGATCTTCGGATCTCCGTATTTTTCAGGGAGAGCCGTCATGGCACCGCGAATCCTGCTCGCCCGGCACGGCCAGACACAGTGGTCGGTCCAGGGCAATCACACCGGCAGGACCGACATCCCCCTCCTCGACACCGGCCGCCAGGGCGCCAAGCTGCTCGGCGAACGGCTGCACCGGGAGCCCTGGGGCGGACTGCCCGGGGTCGAGGTGCGGACCAGTCCGCTCGTCCGGGCCGCCGAGACCTGCGCGATCGCCGGATTCGGCGAGCGGGCCCAGCCGTGGGACGCGCTGATGGAGTGGGACTACGGGGATTACGAGGGCCTGACCCCGGCGCAGATCAAGGCGGACCGGCCGGACTGGCTCATCTGGCGCGACGGGGTCCCGGGGGGCGAGAGCCTCGCCTCACTGGCGGCCCGGGCGGACGAGGTCGTCGAGTGGGCGCGGTCCGCGGACCGCGACGTGCTGGTCTTCGCGCACGGCCACATCCTGCGGGCGCTGGGGGCGCGGTGGTTGGGCGAGGACGTGTCGTTCGCCGCGCGGATCCGGCTGGAGCCCACGTCGCTGTCGGTGCTGGGGTGGGCGTACGGCCTCCCCGCGCTGGAGCGCTGGAACGACACGGGCCACCTGGACCGCTGACCGGGCCACCGTTCCAGGCGGGCACATCCAGCCCGCGGGCTGCAATTGGCCGGCCAGGGCTGGAACGTGCCGGGCGGGCCGGGCCTCACGCGTCCGGGGGCAGCTCCTCGTAGCGGGCCAGGAGGGCCGTCACCTCCGGGCCGCCCCGAGGACGGAGCACCCGTACGGCGCTCGACAGCATCCCGCGGATCCGGGAGGACTGCACCCGGTCCAGCAGGTCCAGCACCTGGTGGCCCGCCGCCGCGGCCTCGTCGGCCGTGCCCGCCCGCGCCAGGTCACCGGCGAGCTGCGCGCGGTACAGCGCGAGGTTCCGGGTGAAGTGCGGGTCCTGCAGCCGGGTCGCCCGCCGGGCATGCCGCGCCGCCCGGGGCCAGTCACCCAGCGCCGACCAGCACTGCGCCTCCAACAGCTCCATCTCCGCCTCCCGGAAGAAGGTCATCCACTCCGGGTCCGCGTCGCACGGCCCGCGCCCGAACGCCGTCTGCGCCCGCCCGATCGCCTGCTCGCACCCCGTGCGGTCGCCGAGCCACGCCCTGGCCCCCGCCTCCCGCAGTGCCAGCAGTGCCAGCAGCCGCGGGGAGCCGAGCGGCCTGGCCGCCCGCTGCCCGGCCTCCGCCGCGCGGACGGCCTCCCGGGCCCGCCCCGTGTCGCGGGCCAGGAACGAGGCGTTGCAGAACGCGTGCGCCTCCAGCGCGGCGTCCCCGGCCAGCCGGGCCGTCGCGAGCGCCTCCGCGTAATGGGAGCGCGCGTCGTCGAAGCGCCCCGAGTCGTGGGCCAGCCAGCCCACGGAGATCGCCAGCTCACCGGCGCCGGCGTGCAGCCGGTCCGCCGTGCTGCGCCGCGCCGTGGTCCCGGAGTCGAGCAGGGCGTACGCGGCGCGGAGCGGCTGGGAGGCGCGCCGGTAGAGGCCGTCCGCGCCGTGCCGGTCGTCCAGCAGCCGGATCTGGCGCACGGCCTTCTCCACGGCGCTCACCTCGGCTTCGCCGATCCGGCGCTGCGCGGGGACGGTGAGAGGGCCCGCGGCGGACGCATGGCCGCCCAGGCCCAGGGACGCGGCCGCCACAGTGGCGGTACCGCTGGTCATGAACACGCGACGCAGCACGTCGCTCTCCTCGTGGATCTCGCTGTCGAGCGCGGGGGGTGTGGTGGGCGGGGGCAGAGGTGTCGTGCGGGCCCCCCGGCCGCGCACGCTCTCGCGCGCCGAGAAGCCCAGGTCCGCGAGGCTCGCCCCGGGGAACATGTGCAGGAACACCCGTTCGTACGCGTAGTTGGGGCAGCGGATCTCGCCGGACTCCACGCGTCCGATGTACCGGGCGTCGCACGCGACGTGTTCACCGATCTCGCGTGCGGCCCGGCGGACCGCGGCCGCGAACTCCCCGGCGGAGCGCTGTCCGCGCAGCCGCCGGAAGGCGAGGTTGGGAACTGCCCGTGTCGACACCATGGCGGGGCCCTCTCTGGTGCAGCCGGGCTCCTGCTTCCGGTGTCCCGGCGGAGCAAGAACGTACCTGCTGTGACGGACCGCACACGCAGCGTTTAGCTATAAAGCGGACATCTCGCCCGTGATCCGCCATGAACTGCCACCCTTTGCGGCGGCGTGCCGCCGTAGCCCTTGACGCCGTCGGCGCGTTGGTCCATGAGGAGACGGGGCGCGGCGCCGTCTCGTCGAGACGAGAGGAGGGGTTCCCTTGCCTCACATGGACAGGGCCCCGGAGACCACACCGTGCGACCTGGTGACCGTCCCGGCGCGTCAGGGCCTGGAGGCCGTGGACATCCTGCGCAGGGGAGCGGAGAACGAGCCCGTCGGCCCGGTCCTGCACGACGGAGCCTGCGCCGTCCTCGGCTTCCTGGTGCCGCCCGGTACGGCGGAGGCGTGGGACGTACCCGGCAGTGCCTGTACGCGGACAGACGGCCGCGGGCTGCGCGTCCCCGCCGAGCCGCCCGTCATCGGAGGGGGGTGGCTCCTGCCGCCCGCCCAGGAGACCCCGGTCACCGATCCGGCCGTCCTCCGGGCCGCCCTCGACCAGGCGGCCAGGCTCATCGAGGCGGCCGACAACTGCCGCTGAGGCCATAATGGCCAGGTGGGCGGAGTTTCCCGCCGTCGCCGGCCCCACCGGGGAACCGGCCCGAACCGGTGAGCAGTGGGGACGAGCGCGCGTGGCACGTCGAGGAGCGGACCGGGGCGCGAGCGACCGGAAGCGGTCCGAGCGCCGGCAGGAGTCCGTCTCCGCGACGGTGGACGGCGGCCTCGCCGAGCTCGTGCCCGACCGTGAGCGCCCGCGCGCGTGGACGCTGCTGCTGGACGGCGCCCCGCAGTCCCATGTGGACCTGGACGATCCCGCGTACCTCTCGTTCGAATACCAGCGCAGGCTCGGCCATGTCATCGATCTCGCCGGCCCGGCCGGCCGGCCCCTCCAGGTGGTGCACCTCGGCGGCGGAGCCTTCACGCTCGCCCGGTACATCGCCGCGAGCCGCCCGCGCTCCACGCAGCAGATCGTGGAGATCGACGCACCCCTCGTCCAGCTGGTGCGGCGGGAGCTGCCCCTGGACCCGCAGGCGCGGATACGCGTCCGCTCCGCGGACGCCCGCGCCGGGCTCGGCAGGATCCAGGACGGCTGGGCCGACCTCGTCATCGCCGATGTCTTCGGCGGGGCCCGCACCCCCGCGCACCTCACCTCCGTCGAATTCCTCGCCGAGGTGCGCCGGGTGCTGAAGCCCGGCGGGCAGTACGCCGCCAACCTCGCGGACGGGCCGCCGCTCGCCCATCTGCGCGGCCAGATCGCCACGGCCGCCTCGCTCTTCCCCGAGCTGGCCCTGGCCGCCGACCCGACCGTCTGGCGCGGCCGCCGCTTCGGGAACGCGGTCCTGGTCGCCTCCGACCTGCCGATCGCCGTCGCCGACCTGACCCGGCGGGTCGCGAGCGACCCGCACCCCGGCCGTGTCGAACAGGGCCGCGCGCTCGCCGACTTCACGGGAGGCGCCGCGGTCGTCACCGACGCGGGCGCCAAGCCGTCCCCGGCCCCGCCGCCCGACGCGTTCTCGTAACCGGACTACTGGTCCACGGTCTCCACGACCGGCGGGTGCCCGTTCCAGGTGCAGAACACCGAGACCGTCGCGCCCGCCCCGTCGCTGAAGTCCACCCGGATCCACTCCGGGTTCGTCCACACCTGCATCGACCAGCCCGGCTCCGGCGTCGCCGAGACCAGCTTCGCCGAGGCCTCCGCCAGCTCCAGGACGACCCTTCCCCCACGCGTCGGGTAGCTCTTCACCTCGCCCGAGGCGGCCGGGGACGCGGGGGGCTCCGCCGCACCGCTGCTCGCGGCCGGCGGCCGGGAGGACGGCTTGCGGGAGGGCCGTGGAGACGCCGGGGCCGTGGAGCGGGAGGCGGTGGCGCTGGGCGAGGGGGAAGGCAGCGCGCGGTGCGTCGAGGACGACACCGGCTCGTCCGTCGACTGCGCGCCCCGCGCCCCCACCGAGATCGGAACCGCGCGCGGAGGGTCGTACGCCGTCCCCGACATGACCGTGTGCACGCCCCACCACGACAGGGTCACCGCCGCTCCCGTGGCGAGCGACCACGCGATCGCGTGTACGAGTCCTCGTTGCATCGGGCACATCCTGCACCACCCGCACACGTGCTGTCCTGGAGGGGACTCCGTTACTCCGGATGGGCTACGGTGCGGCGCATGCCTAGTGTGCTCGTGGTCGAGGACGACCAGTTCGTACGTTCCGCCCTCATCCGGCACCTGACCGAGGCCTCGCACACCGTACGGAGCGTCGGGACCGCGCTCGAAGCACTGCGCGAAGTCGCGCACTTCCGTTTCGACGTCGTCGTCCTCGATCTCGGGCTGCCCGACCTCGACGGCTCCGAGGCCCTGAAGATGCTGCGCTCCATCACCGACGTACCCGTGATCATCGCGACCGCGCGGGACAACGAGGCCGAGATCGTCAGGCTGCTCAACGACGGTGCCGACGACTACCTGACCAAACCGTTCTCGGTGGAGCACCTCTCCGCCCGCATGGCGGCCGTCCTGCGCCGCACCCGTGGCCCCGGCGCCCAGGCGCCGCCCCCGCGTGTCCTCCAGGTCGGCGGGCTCTCCATCGACCCGCTGCGCCGCCAGGCCGAACTGGACGGCGCGGCGCTGGACCTGACCCGCCGTGAATTCGACCTGCTGGCCTTCCTCGCCGGCCGCCCCGGCGTCGTCGTCCCGCGCCGCGAGCTGCTGGCCGAGGTCTGGAAGCAGTCCTACGGGGACGACCAGACCATCGACGTCCACCTCTCCTGGCTGCGCCGCAAACTGGGCGAGACGGCCGCCCGGCCGCGCTATCTGCACACCCTGCGCGGAGTCGGCGTCAAGCTCGAACCACCGGTCGCGGGGCCGTCCGTATGAGATGGGCCCTGGTCAAGGTCTGCCTGGCGGTCACCGCCATGGTCGTGATCGCGTTCGCCGTCCCGCTCGGGCTCGTCATCAAGGAGATGGCCCGGGACCGTGCCTTCTCCGACGCCGAGCGGCAGGCCGCCACCATCGGCCCCACCCTCACCATCACCACCGACCGTGAGGAGCTGACCCGGGCGGTCCTGTCCACCGAGCCCGGCGGCCGGGGGCGCCTGGCGGTCCATGTCCCCGCAGCCGAAGAGGGGGGCGACCGTCTGGAGATCGGCACCCGGCGCGCCACCCGCGAGGACCTGGAGACCGTCGGCACGTCGGGCCGCGCCTCCATCGCCGAGGTGCCCGGCGGCTCCGCGCTGCTCCAGCCCACCGCGCTCGGCTCCGGAGGCATCGCGGTCGTCGAGGTGTTCGTGCCCGAGGACGAGGTCTCCAACGGGGTGAGCACGGCCTGGCTGGTGCTCGCCGGGGTCGGGATCGCGCTGATCGTCGGCTCGGTGGCCGTGGCCGACCGGCTCGGCGTACGGATGGTGGAGCCCGCCCAGCGGCTGGCGGGCGCCGCCCAGGACCTGGGGGAGGGCCGGCTGGGCACCCGGGTCCCCGAGGAGGGCCCCACCGAGCTCCGCTCCGCAGCGGTCGCCTTCAACTCCATGGCCGACCAGGTGGTCCAGCTCCTGGCCAACGAACGCGAACTGGCCGCCGACCTCTCGCACCGGCTCCGCACCCCGCTGACCGTGCTCCGCCTCAACGCCGCCTCGCTGGGCGAGGGCCCGGCAGCCGAGCAGACCAGGGCGGCCGTCGAACAGCTGGAGCACGAGGTCGACACGATCATCCGTACGGCCCGGGAGCAGCGCCCGCAGACCCAGGGCGGGCAGACGGGGGCGGGAGCCGGGTGCGACGCGTCGGAGGTCATCCGGGAACGCATGGGGTTCTGGTCGGCGCTGGCCGAGGACGAGGGGCGCACGGTGCGTCTGGCGGGTGTGGACCGCACCGTACGGATCCCGGTGGCCCGGCCCGAGCTGGCCGCCGCTCTGGACGCGCTGCTCGGCAACGTCTTCCGGCACACCCCGGAAGGCACAGCCTTCGCCGTCGACGTGCACCACACCGGCCACGCGGTGATCGTGCTGGTCTCGGACGCCGGGCCCGGGATACCCGATCCGGAATCCGCCCTGGCCAGGGGCGCCAGCGGCCGGAACGGAGCGCGGGGCGAGGTGGGTTCGACCGGCCTCGGCCTCGACATCGTCCGCAGGGTCGCCGAATCCACCGGCGGTGACCTGCGGATCGGGCGGTCGGTGCTCGGCGGCACGGAGGTGCGCATCTGGATAGGGCTCGACGGCGGCCCGGCCGAGCGCGCGCGCCGGGGCCACCGGGTGGGGCGGCGTACCGGAAGGTGGGGGCCACGGGGGGCACGAGGCCGGAACGCGGAGTTCCGTGGTGCTCAGGGGTCCGGCCCGAACCCCCGGGACAGCCGGTCTTAACCGGCACCGATGTCTCCCTTAAGCAAACCCTAAGAACATCAACTCGGGTCCCATGAGTACCTTTTGCCTGGTTGGCGGGGGCTAGCGTGCAGACGCAACCACCCCCCGGCAGGACAGAGGCACGCGATGGGCACCACTACGCACCGCCGCACGGCGAGCACCCGCACGAAGGCCGTCGGCGCCCTCGTCGCCGCGGCCGTCGTGGGCGGCACGGTCTTCGCGCTCACAGGCACCGCGCAGGCGGCGGCCGTGGGCGCCACGTACACGAGGGCCAGCGGCTGGACCGGTGGCTACACGGGGCAGTACGTCGTCTCGAACGACACCGGGACGGTCCAGTCGGGCTGGACGCTCGAATTCGACCTGCCCGCCGGCACGGAGATCGACTCGCTCTGGAACGGCGAGCACACCGTCAGCGGCAACCACGTCACCGTGAAGCCCGAGAGCTGGAACAAGGACATCGCTCCGGGCGCGTCCGTGACGGTCGGCTTCGTCACCAAGTCCGCCTCCGTGACGACCGCCGCCGATCCGGAAGACTGCCGCATCAACGGCGCCGCCTGCTCCGCGGACGGCGGCGCGACCCCGGAACCGAGCGGACGCCCGACCGGAACCCCGACGCCCACGTCCACCCCGGCGCCCACTTCGGCGCCGACGGAGGACGCCACGCCCACGGAGGACGCCACGCCCACGGAGACCGCGACGGCCGAGCCGTCCGGGACGCCGGGCGGCACGGCTGGTGGAGCAGGATTCGCCCCGTACGTAGACACGTCGCTCCAGCCCGCCTACGACCTTCTGGACACCGCGTCCAGGACCGGCGTCAAGGAGTTCAACCTGGCGTTCATCACGTCGGGCGGCAGCTGCGCGCCGCTGTGGGGCGGCGTCACGGGCCTCGCCGACGACAAGGTGGCCGCCCAGATCGGCGCGCTGCGGGCCGAGGGCGGGGACGTCCGGGTCTCCTTCGGAGGGGCGGCCGGCGCCGAACTGGCACTGCACTGCTCCTCGGCGGAGGAGCTCGCCGCGGCGTACGCCGAGGTCATCGACACGTACGAGCTGACCAAGGTCGACTTCGACATCGAAGGCGGCGCGCTGCCCGACACCGCCGCCAACTCCCGCCGCTCGGCAGCCATCGCCCAGCTCCAGAAGTCGCACCCCGGTCTCGACGTGTCCTTCACGCTGCCCGTGATGCCCGAAGGGCTGACCCAGCCGGGCGTGGACCTGATCGCGGACGCGAAGAAGAACGGCGTCTCGATCGACGCGGTCAACATCATGGCGATGGACTACGGGGCGTCCTACAGCGAGGACATGGGCGACTACGCCACCCAGGCGGCTACCGCCGCACAGGCCCAGATCAAGGGCGTGCTCGGGCTCACGGACGCGGAGGCCTGGAAGGCCGTCGCGGTCACCCCGATGATCGGTGTGAACGACGTCGCCACCGAGATCTTCACCGTCGAGGACGCCACGCAGCTGGTGGAGTTCGCCCAGGAGAAGGGCATCGGCCGGCTGGCGATGTGGTCGGGCACGCGGGACGCGCAGTGCGAGGGCGGCGCGAAGCCGACCGCCGACGCCACCTGCAGCTCGATCCTCCAGGAGCCCCTGGCCTTCACCAAGGCGTTCGGCGCCTTCGGATAGTCGCGCCACCCTTCGACCACCACCTCGACGCGCGCGTCCCGGCCGCCCCCCACGCCCCCCACACCCGGCCGGGGCGCGCGTCCCCTTCGTGCCCCTCCACGCCCGGTCCCCGGTGCGCGGAGGGGTCCTGCTTTTCCCGGCCCCCCGGGAGGAACCGGAACCTCCCCGCGCCGCGGTGGAGTTCGGGGAAAGAACACGGAAACGCCCCATGACCCCCCTGTGCACCCCCGGAACCCCCCGCCCCGTTCATCTTCCGGCGGGCCTCTCGCGGCGGCGGGGGCCGGCGGGGCCCTTTCCGGCATGGCGCGGAAATCTGCGCGACGGACCGCCCATTCCTGCGGCCGGTAAGGCGTAAGGGCGCCCAACACCCCACTGACCTGCGGAAATTGGGATCCCCGTGCGCTTCGCATGCAGGGCGCGGAGGTAAACGCAAGCCCTCGGTCGGACACGTTCCCGTGACTTGCAGGACACGCTCGGGCAACGGAAGCGTCTTCAACTCTTGACACCCACTCCGTGAGGTAGCAATCTTCCGGCATCAGCGCATGGGAGCGCTCCCATCTCGAACGATGTTTTTCGCTCGTACGGGGACGGCACCGCCCATGTCCTCTCCGTACCACCGGCACCCGCACCCACCAGCGCGTATGCCGCAGATCGAACGCAAGTCCCACCCTGGAACAAGGAGTAGTGGAATGCGCATCACCCGCACCGTCGCAGGTCGAAGCCGCAGAACAGCCGTCCTGGCTACCACGGGCCTCACGGCCGCCGCCCTGCTGCTGACCGGCTGCGGCGATTCCGGCTCGGATTCCGATGAGGCCGACGCGGACGGGAACATCACCCTGACCCTCGCCGACTTCGGACAGTTCGGGTACAAGGAGGCGAAGCTCTTCGAGAAGTACCACGAGCTCCACCCGAACATCACGGTCAAGGCGAACACCGCCGCCGAAGAGCCGGTCTACTACACCAAGTTCCTCCAGCAGCTCAACACGGGCAGCGGCCTGGCCGACGTGCAGGGCATCGAGGTCGGCCGCGCGAAGGAACTCGTCGACACCAAGGCGGACGCCTTCGCCGACCTGTCCAAGGTCATCGACACCAGCCAGTGGGTGAACTGGAAGGCGCTGCAGGCGACCACCGACGACGGCAAGGTCATCGGTGCCGGTACCGACATCGGTCCGATGTCCATCTGCTACCGCCGTGACCTCTTCGAGCAGGCCGGGCTGCCCACCGACCGCGAGGAAGTCGCCGCGAAGCTCGCCGGCGGCTGGGAGGACTACCTCAAGCTCGGTGAGGAGTACAAGAAGAAGGCCCCCGAGGGAACCTTCTTCATGGACTCCGCCAGCGCCATGTACAACGGTGTGGTCAGCTCCGGTTCGGAGCAGTACTACGCGAAGAACGGCGACCCGATCTACAAGGAGAGCGCCGGCGTCAAGGCGGGCTGGAAGCTCGCCTCCGAGGCGGTCGACAAGCAGCTGACCCAGGGCCTGGCCCAGTTCCAGGACCCGTGGAAGGCCGCCCTGCGCCAGGGCACCATGGCCACCGTGGCCTGCCCCGCGTGGATGGCCGCGCAGATAGCCACGTACTCCGGCGACAAGTACAAGGGCAAGTGGGACATCGCCCGCACCCCGGGGGAGACCGCGGCCAACTGGGGCGGCTCCTTCCTCTCCGTGCCCGCGAAGGGCAAGCACGTCAAGGAGGCCGGCGAGCTCGTCAAGTGGCTGACCGCGCCCGAGCAGCAGGCCGCCGTGTTCAAGGCTGCGGGCCTCTTCCCGTCGAACAAGGGTGCCTACGAGCTCCCCGACGTGAAGACCGCCAAGCTCGAGTACTTCAACAACGCCCCCATCGGTGAGATCTACGCCGAAGAGGCGCAGATCATCCCGGCCGCGGTGCTCGGCCCGAAGGACGGCGTGATCAAGGACACCTTCTCCAAGCAGATCAACAACATGGAGCAGCGGGGCACCAAGCCGGATGCCGCCTGGGACGCCGCCATCGACGACATCGACAAGGTGGTCGGCTGATCCTCGCCGGTGCGGGCGGCCGGGACGTCTTCCACGCGTCCCGGCCGGCCCGCACCGGTGCCGGTTCTCCACCGGCGCCGCGCACCTTCTCCGACACCTCCGCCGGACCTGACCAGAGGCCCGGCCTGCCCCTGCGGTGTCGGCACACCCCAGGGAAGGACTCCCACCTGTGGCAACCACGACCCCCACGCGGGCACAAGGCTCCCGGCCCAGCCGCCGCGCCCCGAAGCCCATGACTCCCGGCCGCCAGGCATGGCGCAGCCGGCTGTGGCGATTCGACGACAAGGCGTCGCCGTACGCCTACATCGCGCCCTTCTTCCTCGTCTTCGGAGCCTTTGGGCTCTACCCCCTCGTCTACACCGGCTGGATCGCCCTGCACAAGGTGGAGATGACCGGCCTCGACCAGATGGAATGGGTCGGCTGGGAGAACTTCAGCACCATCCTGCAGGACTCCGAGTTCTGGACCGCGGTCACCAACACGTTCGTCATCGGCGTCATCTCGACCGTCCCGCAGCTGATGGTCGCGCTGGGCCTCGCCCACCTGCTGAACTACAAACTGCGGGCCAGTACCTTCTGGCGCACGGTGATCCTTACCCCGTACGCCACCTCGGTGGCCTCGGCGGCCCTCGTCTTCGCCCTGGTGTTCCGGGCCGACGGCGGTCTGCTCAACTGGGTGCTCGGGTTCTTCGGTTTCGGCGAGACGAACTGGGTCAACGGCCACTGGACGTCCAACATCGCCATCGCCGTCATCGTGATCTGGCGCTGGACGGGTTACAACACCCTGATCTACCTCGCCGCGATGCAGGCCGTGCCGTCCGATCTGTACGAGGCCGCCTCGCTCGACGGCGCCTCGCGCTGGCAGCAGTTCCGCAACGTGACGATCCCCGCGCTGCGGCCGACGATCCTCTTCACGATCGTCATCTCGACCATCGGCTCGATGCAGCTCTTCGGTGAACCCCTCCTGCTGGAGGGCGGCACCAACGGCGCTCAGGGCGGCACCGAGCACCAGTACGAGACGCTCAGCATCTACCTCTTCAACTACGGCTGGAACCTCGGGCACCTCGGTACGGCCGCCGCAGTCGCCTGGGCCATGCTCGTCCTGCTGCTGCTCATTGCCGCGATCAACTGGCTCATCGGGCGCCTCGGGCGCAAGACCGCGGCCTGACGGGAGCGATACCCATGACCACCACAAGCCCCATCACCGCCTCGGATCACCGGCGCGTCTCCAAGGCCGCCGTCCGCGACGAACCCCCGCGCCGCCGCCGCTTCAAGCCCGGCGCCGGCCGTCAGCACCACGCGGGCCCCTTCGCCTACTTCGCCCTGGCCGTCGTCGGCATCGGCTCGCTGTTCCCGCTGTACTGGACGCTTGTGGCCGCGTCCCGTACCCAGGACGAGATCCTGGACACCACACCGCCGCTCGTCCCGGGCGGCAACCTGTTCCACAACCTCCAGGCGGCCTGGGAGCAGGCCCACCTCGGCAAGGCCATCCTCAACACGGTGATCGTGTCCGCCAGCATCACTCTGGCGACCCTCTTCTTCTGCACCCTGGCCGGTTACGCCTTCGCCAAGATGCGCTTCAAGGGCCGTGGAGCACTGATGACGGCGGTCATCGCCACGCTGACGATCCCCCCGCAGCTCAGCGTCGTACCGCTGTTCATGATGATGTCGGACATCGGCTGGGGCGGTCAGCTGGAGTCGGTGATCTTCCCGACCCTGGTGAGCGCGTTCGGCGTGTTCTTCATGCGCCAGTACCTCGTGGAGGCGCTGCCGTACGAGCTCATCGAGGCGGGCCGGGTGGACGGGGCGAACAACCTCCGCATCGTGTGGAGCATCGTGCTCCCGGTCGCCCGGCCGGCCATGATGGTGCTCGGCATGCTCACCTTCGTCCAGGCCTGGAATGACTTCTTCTGGCCCTACCTCGCTCTGAACGCGGAGAACCCGACGCTCCAGGTGGCCCTCGGCCAGCTGACCGCGTCCTACGTGCCCGACCAGAGCATCGTCATGGCCGGCGCGCTGATCAGCACCCTGCCCCTGCTCATCGTCTTCGTGATCTTCGGCAAGCAGATCGTCGGGGGCATCATGTCCGGCGCCGTCAAGGGCTGACCTGCCCGTTCGCCGCGGTCCGCACCCGGGCGCCCGTACGGCCTGTACCTGACGACAGGCCGTACGGTTACCGGGTCCCGCACTTCCCGTCCCCGTCCCTCCACCCCATGGGAGCGCTCCCGCATGACAGCCGTACGACCCGACACCACCCCGAAGCAGGCGCCCGAGGCACAGTTCCCCACGGGCTTCATCTGGGGCGCGGCGACCGCCTCCTACCAGGTCGAGGGCGCTGCCGCCGAGGACGGCCGCACGCCGTCCATCTGGGACACCTTCAGCCGCACGCCCGGCAAGGTCCGCAACGGCGACACCGGTGACATCGCCGCCGACCACTACCACCGCTACCGCGACGACGTCGCGCTCATGAAGCAGCTCGGGCTGAAGGCGTACCGCTTCTCCGTCTCCTGGTCCCGGGTCCAGCCCACCGGCCGCGGGCCCGCCGTCGAGCGCGGCCTGGACTTCTACCGCAAGCTCGTCGACGAGCTGCTGGACGCCGGCATCATGCCCGTCGCCACCCTCTACCACTGGGACCTGCCCCAGGAGCTGGAGGACGCCGGCGGCTGGCCCGAGCGCGTGACCGCCGACCGCTTCGCCGACTACGCCGCCATCGTCTCCGGCGCCCTCGGCGACCGCGTCGGCATGTGGACCACCCTCAACGAGCCCTGGTGCTCGGCCTATCTCGGCTACGGCTCCGGTGTGCACGCCCCCGGCCGTACCGAGCCCGCAGCGGCGCTGCAGGCGGCCCATCACCTCAACCTCGCCCATGGCCGGGCGATCGAGGTTCTGCGCGCCCAACTCCCCGCTTCTGCGCAGACCTCGGTCACCCTCAACCTTCACCAGGTCCGCCCGCTCACCGGCAGCGAGGCCGACGCGGACGCCGCGCGCCGCATCGACGCCGTCGGCAACCGCGTCTTCACCGGCCCGATGCTGCGCGGCGAGTACCCCGAGGACCTGATCACCGACACCTCGCACCTGGTGGACTGGTCGAAGCTGGTCAGGGACGGCGACCTCGCCACCATCTCCCGCCCGGTCGACGCCCTCGGCATCAACTACTACACGCCGACGCTGGTCTCCACCCCGGTGGCCGGCGCCGACTACGCGCGCAGCGACGCCCACGGCGCCAGCGACCATTCCCCCTGGCCCGGTTCCGAGCACGTCGCCTTCCACCTCGCCGAGGGGAAGGAGCGCACCGCCATGGACTGGTCGATCGACCCCGACGGGCTCTACAACCTGCTCATGGACGTCACCAGGGACCACCCGGGCCTCCCGCTGATGGTCACCGAGAACGGCGCTGCGTTCGACGACTACGTCTCTCCCGAGGGCAAGGTCGCGGACCCGGAGCGGGTCGCGTACCTGCACGGTCACCTCGACGCCGTGCAGCGGGCGGTCGCCGACGGCGCGGACGTCCGCGGCTACTTCCTCTGGTCGCTGATGGACAACTTCGAGTGGGCGTACGGCTATTCGAAGCGCTTCGGCGCGGTGTACGTCGACTACGCCTCCCAGCGCCGGATCCCCAAGGCGAGCGCCCACTGGTACTCCGACGTGATCCGCCGCCACGCACTGCCCCCGGTCGGCACCGTCTGACCCCGACCGGCACGGAAGCGCGGGACCCGGCACACCGCCGGGTCCCGCTTTTCCGTGCCCGCCCCGCCCGCCTTACGTGTTCGTCATCCGGACCCCGTACGCTTGGGAGCGCTCCCAAGAGTTGTGGCGCTGCATGGACCGCTGGGTCCTGACAAGTGTCGAGGGATCGTACGGCGGGACTTGGTTTGGCCAACCCGCTGTGAGAAATTGACGGCGAACGGGAGGCAGCCATGGCGGCAGCGCGAGTACGGAGTGGCGGGCGGCCCACGCTCGAAGAGGTAGCGGCCCGGGCCGGAGTGGGGCGGGGCACGGCCTCACGCGTCATCAACGGCTCGCCGCGGGTCAGCGCGCAGACCCGGGAGGCCGTCGAGGCGGCGGTCGCCGAACTGGGTTACGTACCCAACCGCGCGGCCCGCGCCCTCGCGGGCAACCGCACGGACGCCATCGCGCTCGTCGTGCCCGAGTCCGAGACCCGGTTCTTCGCCGAGCCCTACTTCTCCGACATCGTGCGGGGCGTCGGCGCCGCCCTCGCCGACACGGAGATGCAGCTGCTGCTGACCCTCGCGGGCAACGACCGCGAGCGCCGCCGGCTGGCCCAGTACCTGACCGCGCACCGGGTCGACGGGGTGCTCCTGGTCTCCGTCCACGCCGACGACCCGCTGCCGGACCTCCTCGAACAGCTCGGCATGCCCGCCGTGATCAGCGGCCGCAGGCACGCGGCGGAGACGCTGCCCTCCGTGGACTCCGACAACTTCGAGGGTGCCCGCGCGGCCGTCGACCACTTCATATCGCGAGGCCGCCGCTCCATCGCCACGATCACCGGCCGCCTGGACGTCTACGGCGCCCAGCGCCGCCTCGACGGCTACCGCAAGGCCATCGCCGCGGCCGGTCTCGACCCCGACGAACGGCTGATCGCCCCCGCCGACTTCAGCGAGGAGGGCGGCGCCCGCGCGATGCGGGAGCTGCTGGAGCGCCGCCCCGACGTGGACGCGGTCTTCGCCGCCTCCGACGTGATGGCCGCGGGCGCCCGCCAGGTCCTGCGCGAGTCCGGCCGCCGCATCCCGGACGACGTGGCTCTGATCGGCTTCGACGATTCCGCGGTGGCCCGCCACATGGACCCGCCGCTGACGAGCGTGCGCCAGCCGATCGAGGAGATGGGCCGCACGATGACCCGCGTCCTGCTCCAGGAGATCGCGAACCGCTCGTCTGGCGACGTCGCGGATGAGCGGCCGAGGATCGTGCTGCCCACGGAGCTGGTGGTGCGCGAGTCGTCCTGAGGCGACCGGGTGAATCGCTCACCTGCGGGAACGGCGGGCTTTCACGACTTCTCCACAAAAGAAGTGCTCGGCCGTTAGGATTCCCCCGAGTACGGCGAACGTGTGACGCACCACACAACGTCACACCATCCTGTCTGCCGCGCGTGCGCCCTGGACCGGCAGTGCTTCTGGGGGACCGCATGCAGAAGATGGTCAAGGGTGCCAACGTCGGTCTGGCCGCACCGGGCGAGGATGTCGCCTCCGTGGTGATGAGCCTCGGTTGGAGCAGCGCGGCCGGGGAGGGCGACGCCGACGTCTCCGTGCTTCTGCTCGACGGCGACGGCAAGGTGCGCAGCGACGGCCTCTGTTCCCTCGACAACCCGGTCGTCGGCAACGGCAGCGTGCGGCTGCTCGGCAGGACCCCCACGGCTGACGGCAGCGAGGACCGGATCGGTTTCGACCTGGACGCCGTACCGGCGGAAGTCGAGCAGATCGTCGTGGCGGCGAGCCGCTACGACGGATCCCGGTTCGGTGACCTGGGCGACCTCCATCTGACCCTCGCCGACAGCTCCGGCGGCGCCTTGGTCAGGTTCTCCGTCGAGGACGCCGGTGAGGTGAGCGCCTTCATCTTCGGCACGCTCTACCGGCGCGGCGGCGGGTGGAAGTTCCGGGCCGTCGGCGAGGGGTACGAATCAGGCTTGGCCGGGCTGGCGGCGGACTTCGGTGTCGCCATCGATGATGTTTCCTGGGATGGGACGCCGGGGCGTACCCCAGAGAAGGACACCGGGGTGGGCCCCGGCCCGCAGGTGGCGCCCCCGGCGGTGACGGTGCCCTCGCCCCGGGCGCCGGAGGCCGGGACCACGGCCGAAGGCGTCGACGCCGAAGGTGACGACGAGGCCGCCGACCGGAAGGCTGTCGAGCATGAGCGGGCCGAGCTACGGGAGTTCATCAAGGGGCTGAGCCCGGACGACATCAAGTCGGGCGGCTGGTTCACCAAGCTCAGCGCTCAGGCCCTGAGTTCCTATACCGCCAAGGTCGACTGGCAGTACTTCCAGGAGCGGTACGAGGGCGTACCCGCGGATGCGGTCGTCGATCAGCGGATCAAGATGGCGGCACGGTACGCCGCGCTCGAAGGCGGGCTCTCCGCCGGCGCCTACACGGCGACCGTCGCCGCCACCCTCGGGAGCCTAGGTGGCGCGTCGGCGGCGACCGTCCCAGCCGCCGTCGCGACGATGATGGTCGATGTTGCGTACGTGACCCGGCTCCAGCTGCGCCTGGCCTACGACGTCGCAGTCCTCTACCGGGTCCCGCTCGACCTGTCCGACCCCGACGACATGTGGAAGCTCATTCGCGTGGCCTTCACGATCAAGAGCGGGGAAGTGGTCCGGGAAGGCGTGATCAAGGCGGTTCCGGCCCTCATGCGGCCGGTGATCAAGCGCTTCTACTCCAAGGGGGTACTGACCGCCGCGAGGGGGCTCCCCGTCGTCGGGAAGTACCTCCTGCAGCGCAACGTCATCAAGATCGGTATCCCCGTGGTCGGCGTTCCGCTCGCGGTGGTGCTGAACCGCTATACGACGCTGGTCGCGGGGCGGCACGCGCAAGCCGTCTTCCGGAACGAGGCGCGTGTGATCGAAATCGCCGAGGGCCTGACCGAACGGAGCCGTCACCCGCAGTTGATGCTGTGGGTCGCGTGGCTCATCATCATGGCGGACGAAAAGGTGGCGGACGATGAGGCGCTGCTGATCCGGCACCTGGTGAGGCTGGTCCGGGACCGGCATCAGGTGGTCGACAGAGAGCTCGCCCACCTTGTCGACATCGACCCCGCCGAGGTGTGGCGACGCGTGGACGCCGAGCCAGGGGATCTGAGCGACATCCTTGATGCGGCCGACCGGGTGGCCACTGTGGACGGTGCCGTCAACGCGCGCGAGAGTGCCGTCATCTCGGAGCTCCGAGTTCGCTGCCGTCGAGTCTGACGTCGTCACCCGCTGTCGCCCGCGACGGCCTGCGGGCAGTCTCGCGGCGTGAGGCCCGCTCCGATGTACTGAGGGTCTGCATCGAGGCCATCCGTACACACGATGGGCAAAGTTTTCACAAGTCCTCCATCGAGCATCCGTCGGCAGATAAGGTTCCGGAGTCCGGCGAACGTGTGACGCACCACACAACGTCACGCAAGAATCTGCCGCGCGTGCGCTCTGGCCCGGCAGCGCATCTGGGGGGCCCGCATGCAGAAGATGGTCAAAGGCGCGAACGTCGGACTGGCCGCGCTCAGCGAAGATGTCGGCTCCGTGATGATGAGCCTGGGCTGGAGCAGCCCGACGGGTGAGGGTGACGCGGATGTTTCCGTCCTGCTGCTCGACGGCAACGGCAAGGTGCGCAGCGACGCCGACTTCTGTTTCTACAACAACCCGATCGCGGGCAACGGCAGTGTCCAGCTGCTCGGGAAGACTCCGACGGCTGACGGCAACGAGGATCGCATCACTTTCGATCTCGACGCGGTACCGCCGGAGGTCGAGCAGATCGTGGTGGCGGCGAGCCGTTACGGCGGATCCCGTTTCGGGGACCTGAACGACCTCTACCTGACGCTCGCGGACAGCTCCGGCGACAGTCTGGTCCAGTTCTCAATCGAAGACGCGGGCGCCGTGAGCGCCTTCATCTTCGGAGAGCTCTACCGGCGCACCGGGGAATGGAAGTTCCGCGCTGTCGGGCAGGGCTACGAATCCGGCCTGGGCGGGCTGGCGACGGATTACGGCGTCGACATCGACGACGACGCCGGGGAGGAGGAGCAAGACGGTGCCGCCGAGGATGAGCCTGGACAGCAGGGCCAGCAGGACACTCAGCAGACGGTCGTCCCTGCGCCGCGTGCCCCGGAATCGACCACTCCCGTACCGCACGGCGAGGCGACAACGACCGAGCCGAAGAGGAGTGTCAGGCCACGTACAGCCAGGAAGAAGGTCACGCTCCCGAAGACTGCGAAGAAGTCGCTCGCCGAAAACGATTCCTGGCATACGGCCCGGCTGTTTCCCCTCTCCGTACTCAAGAACGACCGCGAGCGTGAGACACGCGCCACCTCGGTGCTGTTGTCGGTGATGGCCCAGGTGCCGGAGCTCGGCCGCCGTCTGACAGCCGGGTTCGGCGCGCCTGCCGGGCGGATGGAGACGTTCACCGAGGTCTCGCTGCCTCACGGCGATTCACCTCGCCGTCCTGACGGAGTGATCCGTGTCGAGCGGGCGGGCAAATTGTGGACCGCCTTGGTCGAGACGAAGACGAACGGCAACGCCCTCAAGCCGGACCAGGTGCAGGCATACATGGATATCGCCGCTCGGCGTGGCTACGAGGCCGTCATCACCCTGTCCAACGATGTGGCGCTCGAAGGCAGCCCTCTCGTAGATGTCAAGATCGACGGCCGGCGTAAGCACAAGGTCGCGCTCTGGCACCTCTCCTGGGCCGACGTCGCGCACCAGGCGCAGATGCTGATCCGCCACGAGGGAGTGGGCAACGCGGCGCACGCGTGGCTGCTGCAGGAGTTGCTGCACTATCTCCAGCACGAGCACTCGGGCTGTCACGGCTTCCAGAACATGGGTTCCGCCTGGGTGCCCGTCCGTAAGGGCATCGATGACGAGACGCTCTGCCAGGGCGACCCTCGGGCCACCGAAGTCATCGAAAGCTGGGAAAGGCTGGTCCGGCAGGTATGTCTGCGGCTCGGCGGCGAGCTCGGACAGAAGGTACTTCCTGTACAGCGCACCAAGCGAGGAGCTGACCCCCGCGCCCGTCGGGCGGATCTCGCCGACAAGCTGTGTTCTCAGGGACGGCTGGACGCCGAGCTCCGCATCGAGGGGACTCCGGGGGTCCTGGCCATCGCCGCGGACCTGCGCACGGGAAAGCTGCGTACGTCGATCGAGGTGGCGGCGTCCGAGCAGGGATACCCGCTCAGCCGTGCGAAGCGGCTGATACGGCAACTGGACTCCGCCCCCGCGGACCTGCACATCGAGACGCTCGTCGAAGCCGATGGTGTGGGTCCACGAGGAACGCTGGAACGACTGCGTCCCGAGCCTGCGGACCTCCTGCCGAAGGACGGCGGGGAGATCGTGGGATTCCGTCTCTCCCTGTTCAAGGGGATGGGCAACGGACGCGGCAGTGCGGAGTCCGGGTTCATCCGCAGCGTCGACGAGGCGGTGGACCGCTTTCACACGCTGGTGATCGCGCAGCTGGAAGTGGGGCGAGCACGTCGTACCGGGGGCGGGGCGGAGGCCACCCGCTGAGTGCTGTGCGACAGGACGGGTCCACCGCGTCGGGGGAGTACGCGGCGGGTCCGTCCTGTCGGGACGGCCATCGGCAGACGAGTCCTACGGAGCGAGGGTTCGCTGCCGCGGAACGCACGTGCGAGCAGGTGGAGTTGCCCTCGGTCGGCCACCTGGCTTCGAGCCAGGCATGCGCTGCTCCGGGACAGCGGCGGTGTGCGCTTTCCGAGGGTCGGCAGCGGGCTGTAAGCCTCTGGGGGTCCACGTCACGGAAGGGGGCCGACAGTGATCTGTCGGCCCCCTTGGGGTGTAGGTGCGGCGTGTGCCGCGGTGCGGTCAGATCCGGCCGCCGGTGAGGCGGGTGATCGGTCCGGCATGGGTCTTGGCCGTCTGGCGTCCGAGGGCGAACGCGCCGCCCAGGAGGCCGCCGATGCCCGCGGCGGCTCCCACCGCTATGGCCTTGCGGTGCTTGACGACCGTCCACGCGGTGGTGGCCGTCGAGGTCACCTTCCCCGCTGTGTCCAGGACGGTCTGCCGGCTCGTGTCCCAGCCGGCGACCGCCGCGCGCTTCGTCGCCAGGCCGGCCGACCGTACACCGGTCTCCGTCGACTCGGCGGCGTCCTGCGCCGATGACTTGGCCTTCGAGGCTGCGACCGCCGAGCCGGACTTGGCGTGGTTGCCGGCTGCCGCAGTGGTCTGTCGCCCCTTGGCGGCGGCCGTCCTGGCACCCGTACCGGCCTTCGCCGCAGAACCGTTTACCTTCTTGGATTCTTCGCTCTCTGCAGTCATGGTGTTCGTGTTACCCCTCGCCGTGGCTCGAAACGGTTCGGTGAAAATTCAGTCGGAATCCCGTGGAAGCAGCGAACCCAGCGGCCCCAGATCGAGGTTGAGGTCCTCCATGGTGAGGTCGTAGCGCTCGCAGAGCTCCGACATCCGGTCCTGGAGGATCATCAGCGTCATGCCGATGCGTTCCTCCTGGTCCTCACGGAGATCGCCCACGTCGACCCGGTGCAGAGCGGTGCGCTCCATGAGCTGGCGCAGTAGTTCGACGATCGTCAGCACCAGTTTGATGAGGTCGCGTTCCACCGTCTCCGGGTCGGTCTCCAGACGCTGGGCCAGTCCGCTGCGCGTGCTCGCCTCGTCGGGCCCCGCGGGCACCAGATCGAAAGCACGGGCCGCCGCCTGTGCGACCTCCTGGAGGGACTGCGTACGCGGCTGCGTTTCCCCGGTCTCCTCGACCATGGACTGCTCCTCGTTCATTCGCCGTACGGTCCTCACCACGGCGCCGGTTCGTCCGACGTGATGGACCGGATCACGGCTCTCAGATTGATGTGCACCAGGTCGACGTCGGCGATGGAGAGGACCAGATCGCCCGTGAGCACCGCTCCTCCGTTCAGCAAGCGGTCCAGCAGGTCGATCAGCGCCACCTGGCGCCCGGCCAGGGACTCGATGGACTCGTCGGGCGGCCCGGAATGCCCGGTGCGGGGTTCGGCGAACCCCGCACCGGGCATGGCGGCGCTCAGTTCGTCATTCATCGCGGGTCACCGCTGTCCGCCGCGGGCGGCGTCGCGAAGGAGTACGGGGCCCAGGGTCCGGTGATCTCCACGCGCACGCCCGGTACGTCGTCGGCGAGCCCTTCGAGGGCCGCTCGGAACGCGTCGGCGTCGGCGCCCTGGACCAGGTAGGCGTCGTTGACGATGTTCTCGCCCGCGGCCTGAGCGAGGTCCCCCTGCTGCGGACGGTGCGTGACGTGCGCCCGGGCGATGCCGGCCACCCGGGCGGGCACCTCGGCGGCCACCGAGCCCGCCGCCCGATAGGTCGCGCGGTGGTTCTGCTGCTGCGCACGCCGCCGCTGAAGGTAGGCCCGCCCCGGTGAGCCCGGCGCCTCCGCCTCCGCTCCGCCGCCCACCGCGACCGCCTCGCGCGGGTCGGCGTAGATCTTGACGCCCAGCTCGACATGGCCTTCGAGACGGGCGAGCAGAGCGGAGAACTCGGCCTCGCGGGCGCCGAGCATGTCCTGGACACGCCCGTCGTCGAGGTACACCGTCACCAGCCGCATCGGCAGTACGGCCGCGTGCTCGTAGGCCGCCTCGACGACCGCGTGGTGGGTGCGGGCCAGCACCTCCAGCCGGCCGAGGTCCTCCATCTGCGCCTTCACACCCTCGGTCCCGTACGACGCGGAGGGGACCGACGAGACCAGGGCGACGAGGTCCCCGGCGCGGACCGTACGCAGAGGAGACCCCTCCAGACCCGGCCGCCCCGCGAGAGCCGCCTCGAGAGGGGCTCCGGCGCGGCTGACGGCGTAGACGTAGGACATCTCCGGGCCCGTCGTCGGGTCCACTTCCGCAGTCACTTCGATTCCTCACCTTCCGCGTTCTCCACGTCGGCACGCCCGGGAAGCGCGTCCTGGCCGGCCCCGGCCGCCGACGAGGCCGGCAGCCCCACGGCGGCCCTCAGCTCGGCTATCTCGGCCCGCAGCCGTGCGTTCTCCGCCTCCACCGCCGTCCCGTCCCGCGATGCGTCCACTGCCTGGGGCCTCTGCGGAGGGCGGGCCCGGGAGGAGAGCGAGGGATCGTGCTCCCACCAGTCGATGCCCATCTCCTTGGCCTTGTCCACGGAAGCGACCAGCAAGCGCAGCTTGATCGTCAGGAGTTCGATGTCGAGCAGGTTGATCTGGATGTCACCCGCGATGACGACGCCCTTGTCCAGGACGCGTTCGAGGATGTCGGCCAGATTCGCGGAGGACTGCTGCTGGCCGTACGGGGACGCTCCCGAAGAGGCCCCCATGCGGCCGGCCAGTGAGTCGGACACGTCGGATCAGTCCCATCCGTGAAGTAGGCGGAGCATGTCAGCTCCGTGCGGAGGCGGTACGGCGCCGGGTGCGCGGAGCCGGCTCCTCTTCTTCCTCGTCCTCGAGAGGCTCCTCCTCCTCTTCCTCGGCGTCCGCGTCCTCGTGCTCGGCCTCGTCCTCGTCCTCGTAGGAGTCGTCCGCACGGGGCTCGTCGGCGGGAGCCTCCTCGTCCTCGTCGGCGAGGTCCTCGTCGTCCTCGTAGGCCTCGTCCTCCGGGGGGAGTTCGCCGTCCTCGTCGTCCGCGAGCTCGTCCTCCTCGCCGTTCTCGGACTCGGGCTCCTCCGCCTCGGAGCCGTTCTCCTCCTCGGCGCGGGCCTCTTCCTCCTCGACGGCCTCGTCGTGCTCCGTGACGACCTCGCCGTCGCGGATCTCACCGCGCCAGCCGTCGGTCGCCTCGCCGCGCATCATGATGAACTTGCGGTAGAGCTTCAGATCGAGGCGGGCCCTGCGGCCCTGAGCGCGCCAGATGTTGCCGGTCTTCTCGAACAGCCCCTTGGGGAAGTACTCGAGAACGAGCAGGACCCGCGTCAGGTTGTCGGTGATGGCGTGGAACGTCACCACCCCCTTGACGGTTCCCTTCGCACCCTCGGTGGTCCAGGTGATCCGCTCGTCCGGAACCTGCTCGGTGACGTTCGCCTTCCAGCTGCGCGTGGACTTGGCGACCTTCACCTTCCAGTTGCTGCTCGTGTCGTCGGACTTCTCGACGCTCACGACACCCTTGGCGAAGGTGCTGAACTCCTGGAACTGCGTCCACTGGTCGTAGGCCTCACGCACCGGCACACCGACGTCGATGTCCTCGGAGATCGTGACGCTCTTCGACTTGCCTCCGCCGCCCTTGCGCCCCTTGCCGAACAGCCCCTTGACCTTGTCCTTGATGGCGTCCTTCACATGGGAAGCGCCGGCGCTGACGGCGGCCTGTGCGGGGGACTTGCGCTCGCTGAGCGCCTTGCCGCCCTTGGCGAGGGTCTTCGCCGCGCCCCCGGGGGCGTCGCCGTCCGCGAGTCTGCTGACCCCCTCGCCCAGCTTGTGGCCGAGACTGGTGACCGCGTGCTGCGCCCGGGCGGTGACGTAGTTCTGCAGTTCTTCCTTGAGGCGGTCGGTGGCGGGATTCTTCGCCACGTCGTCCTTGAGCTTGCTGAAAGCCGAGTCAGCCATTGCTGCCACCCCGCTTCGCGCGGGCCCCGGAGGCGGCCTTGCGGGCGGCCGGAACGGCCTTCTTCCGCGCGCCGCCCGATGCGGTCCGCCGGGCGCCGCCCGCGGACTTGGCCGCAGGCTTGGCCGCCTTCTTGGCCGCTGTCCCGCGGCGCGGGGCCGGCTTCTCCTCCGTGCCCTCGCTGTCCTTGGTCTCGTCGTCCTGCTCGTCACGCGCGTCGAGGTCGTCGTCCTCGGACTCCTCGTCGGCCTCGTCCTCCTCGTCCCGCGCCTTGGCGCCGGACGGGTCCTCGAGTTCGAGCGTGCGCTTGTGCAGGGAGTCGGCGAGGCCCGTGGCCCGCTGTGTGAGGGCATTGGTGGCGGCCGTCTTCGTGGCGCCCACCAGCTCCTTGCGAACCTGGTCGTTCAGGCCGCCCACGAGCGGCGAGTCGGCCAGCATCCTGCCGAGCTGCCTCGGGTCGAGGCTCAGCTTCTTGCCTGCCAGGAACATACCGAAGCCGATCGCCAGCTTGGCCTTCTTGGTACGTCCCAGCAGATAGCCGCCCACCAGGGCCGCACCTATCTTTGCATTGCCGGTCATCTGTCGAACACCTCAATCTCCCATCATCAGGAGTTGCCGTCCGGACGATTCCGGTAGGCCTCGCACTCGGCGAGCCAGTCCAGCAGTTCGTCCTCGCGTCGGTCGAATTCTTCCTCGTCGATCTCGCCGCTCAGCAGTTCTCGTTCCAGCTCGGCCAATTGCGTGCGTACGGCTGCCGGGTCGTAGTGCTCGCGTTCCGCGGCTTGCACCACTTGATCGAGAACCCATGCCGTGCCGCGTACCGGAGCCAGCGGAAGGGTGAGCAGTTGCGTAATGAGGCCCATGAACAGGTGCCTCCCCTCTGCGAGGGGTGTACGTCAGACGAAGCTGTAGGGCGGAAGAGGGCCGTTCAGGGCGAACGTGTAATCGTCACCCCTGCGCTCGGCCTCCTCGTGGACCGCCTGCGAGAAGGCGGCCGCCTCGTCGCGCTTCACGAGGAAGGACACGTTCAGGAAGTGGGTCTTCGTGGGTTCTCCTTCGGAGACCCGTTCCGCGGCGGTCGCCAGCGCGCTCGCCAGTTCCCGTCCCATCGCTTCCTGCCTGGCCTGGACCTCGTGCGACACGAGTTCGCCGAGAGCCATCTTCTGGTCCTGCGCCCCCGGGTTCTGCCGGGTGTGTTCGCTGAGCCGCCGGGCCTCGGGCGATTCCGTGAGAATCTCCCGCAGCAGGCTCTCCTCGTCGCGCGAGACCTTCACGTTGTACTCGAGGCGGCCGTCCAGCTCGGAAAGGCGGTCCGTGTAGCTGTCCTTGCCCTGCTCGAGCGCGGCGCGTACCTGTTCGTCGTCCGGCCCTACGAGACCGAAGCGCATCGGCAGCGCGGCGCCGTCGGCCATCAGCCTCTCCAGCACGCTCTGGTGGGCCACGAGATCACGACGCTTGGCCCGCAGGTCGGCCGGTGTGTCGCTGACCACCGCCCCGAGCGACCCGGTCTTGACGGTGCGCAGCTCCGACGCCGGTTCCCCGACGCCGGACAGGCCGTCCAGCCGCAGCGGGTGGTCGGCCGCGGTGATGGCGTAGATGTAGGTGGGCATGCGTTACTCCTCCCCTCGCTGGGACGTCCGGCGGCTGCTCGACGTGGTCTTGCGCGCCGGCCGCTTCTCCTTCTCCTTCTCGTCGGAGTCGTCACGGCCACTCTGGAAGGAGTCCGTGAAGGCTTCGACCGCGCCGGTCAGTGCCCCTTTCGACTTGCCCTTGGCACCGCTCTCCATCGTGTCCCCGACTATGTCGGTGAGCTGAGCGGGAGCCTTTCGGCCCGACTCCAGGTCCAGCCGGTTGCACGCCTCGGCGAAGCGCAGATACGTATCCACGCTGGCGACGACGACACGTACGTCGATCTTGAGGATCTCGATACCGACGAGCGAGACACGAATGAAGGCATCGATGACGAGCCCCCTGTCGAGAATGAGCTCAAGAACGTCGTAGAGATTTCCGGAACCGCCCCCGCTGCCGCTGGAGGCGTTGCTCTGCTGTACGAGACTCATGGTCGATCTTCCTTCCAATGAGTTGTGTTGCGCGCTACGGCTGCTCGTCGGGTGGTCGGCTCAGCGGTCGACCTGTCCTCGCGAGTACCGTCGAATTCGTTCGTAGCCCATGAGCTGACCCTGGCCGTCGAGCCTGACGCGATAAGAGGCCATCACACTCATGGTGTCCGGGATCTTCTCGATCTCGACGACCTCCACATCCGCCGCCCAACCGTCGTCCGTCGCATTCAGCGAGGACACCGAATCGGGCTGGCGCTGGAGGAGTTCGGCAAGCTGTTCGGCCGCTTTCCGCATCGCTGTGGAAACGCCGATCCGGCCGTTGCCACCACTGCTGCCTTGATCGCTCTTGGAGTTCTCGGTCGTGGCCATGTGTTCACCTGCCGCGCGTCATTGTGGCTTCCTGTCGGCTTCGTTCGGTCAGCCATTCGTTCGGGATGCAGTGCGCGTGCCCATGAGACCCGAACGTATGCATGAACCCTCATCACGCCTTCCACACAGCTGCGGATTTTTGGCACGCAACGGTCCCAGGGCGGTGCCGTCCGGGCGCCGTGACCCTCGCGCGGGCGCGAGAAGGCCCTGCCGCGTCGGGGGACAGCGCGGCAGGGCCCGTGAAGCCGGATGCCCGGTCCGGGGCTCGCCATGCGGTGCGGAGCCGGGTGTGGCGGGTGTCACCCGGCCGGGCCGGCGCCTGAGGGAGCGGGAAGGCCGCCCAGCCGTCGGCGCCGCGCGTCAGGTCGCACCTGGCGGAGGGCCGCGTACGGAGCCGCGGAAGAGATGGGCGCCACATGTTCGGCGTCGGGGAAAAGACTCAGCCCCTGACCTGTTTTCCCAGGTCAGGGGCTGATCGTTCAGGGTGAGTAACGGGACTTGAACCCGCGACATCCTGGACCACAACCAGGTGCTCTGCCAGCTGAGCTATACCCACCATGTCGCCCGGTCGCTTTCCTGACCGGCCGAGAAAAAGTGTACAGGGTCCGAGCGGGTGCTCGCGCCCCGGTTCTCCGGGGCGGGTGCACGGGCCCCGGAGGGCCCGTGACCAGCGGGTGTGTCCCTACTGCCCGGCGGCCGGCGTGTGCCGCGCCGCGATCTCCTTGGCGCGGGCCGAGTCCGGCCCGGGCTGCGGCACGAAGACCGCGTCCCGGTAGTAACGCAGCTCCGTGATGGAGTCGCGGATGTCGGCGAGCGCCCGGTGGTTGCCGTTCTTCTCCGGACTGTTGAAGTACGCCCTCGGGTACCAGCGGCGCGCCAGCTCCTTGACCGAGGACACATCGACGATCCGGTAGTGGAGGTAGCCCTCCAGCGACGGCATGTCACGCGCCAGGAAGCCCCGGTCGGTGCCGACCGAGTTCCCGCACAGCGGGGCCTTGCCCGGCTCCTTCACGTGCTCGCGGATGTAGGCCATGACCCGCTCCTCCGCGTCGGCCAGGGTCGTGCCCCCGGCCAGCTCGTCGAGGAGGCCCGAGGCGGTGTGCATCTGCCGCACCACCTCGGGCATGGTCTCCAGGGCCGCGTCCGGCGGGCGGATCACGATGTCCACCCCTTCGCCGAGCACGTTCAGTTCCGAGTCGGTGACCAGCGCGGCCACCTCGACGAGTGCGTCGTCCGTCAGCGAGAGCCCGGTCATCTCGCAGTCGATCCACACCATACGGTCGTTCATGGGCCCTACCCTACGGGGCGCTGCGCTGCCCCGGCAGGGCCGGGCGGCCCGTAGCGTACGCCTCGGGACCCTGGCCGAGGCGGTCCACGGCGGCGCCGGGAGCGGCCGTCGCGGTGACCGGCGACGGGCCGGGTGAGGACGCCGCGGCGGCCCGCCGGCTCGCTCCCGTGCCCTGGGTGGGTACGGACGTCTCGAGCACCGTGGTGACGCTCTCGAGCGCCCCGCCCTGCGGACGGCGGGCCCGGTAGGCGGCCCGGTACGCGGCGGGGGAGGAGCCCAGCTGGCGGCGGAAGTGCCCGCGCAGCGCGACCGGCGAGCGGAAGCCGCAGCGGCCGGCGACCTCGTCGACGGAGTAGTCGGAGGTCTCGAGCAGCCGCTGCGCCTGCAGCACGCGCTGGGTGATGAGCCACTGGAGCGGTGCGCTGCCCGTGAGTGAACGGAACCTGCGGTCGAAGGTCCGCCTGCTCATGTAGGCACGCGCGGCCAGCGTCTCCACGTCGAACTGCTCGTGGAGATGCTCCAGCGCCCAGGCCACGACCTCGGCGAGCGGGTCGGAGCCGATTTCTTCAGGTAAAGACCTGTCGAGGTAGCGCTCCTGACCGCCACTGCGCCGCGGCGGTACGACGAGCCTGCGGGCCAGGGCCCCTGCCGCCTCGGTGCCGTGGTCGGTACGGACTATGTGGAGGCACAGATCGATTCCGGCCGCCGTCCCGGCCGAGGTGAGCACGTCGCCGTCGTCGACGAACAGCTCACGCGGGTCGACGTGCACCGACGGATAGCGCTTGGCCAGCGTCGGTGCGTACATCCAGTGCGTGGTGGCCGGGCGGCCGTCCAGCAGGCCGGCAGCGGCGAGGACGAAGGCCCCCGTGCAGAGTCCGACGATGCGGGCACCCTCCTCATGGGCGCGGCGCAGCGCGTCCAGGGCCTCTGCGGGCGGCGGGGAGGTGATGGACCGCCAGGCGGGCACCACGACGGTGCCTGCCCTGCTGATCGCCTCCAGGCCGTACGGTGCGCTGAGTTCGAGCCCGCCGGTGGTGCGCAGCGGTCCTTCCTCACCCCCGCAGACCAGCAGGCGGTAGCGGGGAACGCCCGCGTCCTGCCGGTCGATTCCGAAAACTGAGAGCGGAATGGAGCTCTCGAAGATAGGGCCGCCACTGAACAGCAGTACGGCTACGACTTCCCGGCGTCGCCGCCCGGTCAGTTTCCGTGACGCCTCCGTTGCGGTGGCGGAGTCCTGGCTCATGACGCTAAGCCCCCCTCGGTGTTCGCGTCTTCCTGGTCCTTACGGGCCTGTCGCTCCTGCACGTTTCCCCTCGGTCTCGCACGCGTCCCAGTCCTCGACACTCAAGATCGAATCTACTGCGTCCCGTGGTCCCGACGTGACACGTTCCCCCACCGGCACTATGTCGACAAGGCAACTTGGCGCGAAGCGTTCGATCACGAAGCGTTTCACCCGGGAGCCCCACAGGGAAGTGCGCATGACGATCATGGCCCGTCCCCATAGGGTCAAAGCGTACCGCGCGGTCTATTCCTGCCTGGTGGCACGTGGGTTGAGCGGCTGTGACCCCAAGGGAACGGGGTAGAGGTGAAGTTGGCTGAAAACCGATGGTTGCGCGTGCGTAATCCAGTCATGCGACCGGCGTACGCCCCCTGTTCACAGGAGCCTCCATGCGCCTCTGGGGCCTCTGGAGGCCATCCGGGCCCTCCGGGTGAACGATGTGCAATTGCATGATGGCGGGGCGTGACGACCCCGGCCGGAGGGGCGGGTGGCACATTCGGCCGCCTCGACCGGATCGCGGCGAGCGCCGGCCGGACACCGTGACCGGAACCCGTCGAAGCGTCCACGAGCTGGATGTACGACGCAACCGGCATTGCCATACCGGGGCAGTCTCCGGCATGCTCCCTCCATCGCCGCCCGCGATGTGTGAGCGCTGGGCAGTGGAGGAGTGGCGCCGTACCCTTGGGGGTAAGGGGTTGGGAAGATGTTTCCCGGACACAGCTCCACCGCTCGCAGGTACACCTCCAAACCGCTCCCTCCTCACGAGGACTCTCTTCGCCGAGACACCGATGGCCGGTCACGAAATCCCTGAACCCGCAGACCGCAAGCAGGTAGCCGACCCCGGGTCGGAACCGCTGGCGGTCGGAGAGCCGCGCCCTTCCTGCGATCCCGCCTTCCGGCATGGCGTCGTGGTCGGTTTCGACGGCTCGATGTCGAGCGAACGAGCCCTCGCGTACGCCATCGGAATGGCGAACCGGCACAGCTCCGGACTGATCATCGTCCATGTGGCCAACCGGCTGCCGACCACCGTCTGGGCCGGGTGCGAGCCGCCCGTCTTCGTCGACGTCCCCGATCACCGCACCGAGGTCCTCGGCCTGGAGCTGGCCTGCGCGGACTATCTCGCCGAGGTCCCCTGGGTCCTCGTGGAGCGCGGCGGGGACATCTGCCACGAGCTGGAGGAGGTCGGCCGCGAGTATTCGGCCGACGCCATCGTCGTCGGCTCGACGCACGGCATCGTGGGCCGCATCTTCGGGTCCGTGGCCGGCCGTCTCGCGCGCCGCGCCCAGCGCCCGGTCATCGTCATTCCCTGAGCATCCCTGAGATCCCTGAGCATCCCTGAGCGCGCCGAAAGGCCCCTGACGCGACGTCAGGGGCCTTTCGGGCAGTCGGCGGGACGGTGTCCGCTACTCGACGGTGACCGACTTCGCCAGGTTGCGCGGCTTGTCGATGTCACGGCCCATGGCCAGCGCCGTGTGGTAGGCGAGCAGCTGCAGCGGGATGCCCATCAGGATCGGGTCCAGCTCGTTCTCGTTCTTCGGGACGACGATCGTGTGGTCGGCCTTCTCCTGCTCGCGGTGGGCGACGGCGAGGATGCGTCCGCTGCGGGCCTTGATCTCCTCCAGCGCGGCGCGGTTCTTCTCCAGCAGGTCGTCGTCCGGGACGATCGCGACCGTGGGGAGCGCCGGCTCGATGAGCGCGAGAGGGCCGTGCTTGAGCTCCGAGGCGGGATAGGCCTCGGCGTGGATGTACGAGATCTCCTTGAGCTTCAGGGAGGCCTCCAGCGCGACCGGGTAGCCCCGGACACGGCCGATGAACATCATCGACTGCGCACCGGCGTACTCCTCGGCCAGCTTCTTGATCTCGTCCTCCGACTCGAGGATCTGACCGATCTGCTCCGGCAGCTTGCGCAGCCCCTCGATGATCCGCTTGCCGTCGGCCACCGACAGGTCGCGGATGCGGCCCAGGTGCAGCGCGAGCAGCGCGAAGGCCACCACGGTGTTGGTGAAGCACTTGGTGGAGACGACGCAGACCTCGGGGCCCGCGTGGACGTACATGCCGCCGTCCGCCTCGCGGGCGATCGCCGAACCGACGACGTTCACGACGCCCAGGACGCGCGCGCCCTTGCGCTTGAGCTCCTGCACTGCGGCCAGCACGTCGTAGGTCTCGCCGGACTGCGAGACGGCTACGTACAGGGTGTCGGGGTCCACGACCGGGTTGCGGTAGCGGAACTCGGACGCGGGCTCCGCGTCCGCGGGGATGCGGGCCAGCTCCTCGATGAGGCCGGCGCCGATCATGCCCGCGTGGTACGAGGTGCCGCAGCCCAGGATCTTGATCCGGCGGACCCCGCGCGCCTCGCGGGCGTCCAGGTTCAGGCCGCCCAGGTGCACGGTGGAGAAGCGGTCGTCGATGCGGCCGCGCAGCACGCGGTCCACGGCGTCGGCCTGCTCGGAGATCTCCTTGTGCATGTACGTGTCGTGGCCGCCCATGTCGTACGACTCGGCCTCCCACTCCACGGTGGTCGGCGTGGCCGTCGTGGTCGAGCCCTCCGTGGTGTACGTACGGAAGTCGTCGGCCTTGAGGGTGGCCATCTCGCCGTCGTCCAGGGTGACGATCTGGCGGGTGTGCGCGACCAGGGCCGCCACGTCGGAGGCGACGAACATCTCCTTCTCGCCGATGCCGAGCACGACCGGGGAGCCGTTGCGGGCGACGACGATGCGGTCGTTGAAGTCGGCGTGCAGGACGGCGACGCCGTACGTGCCCTCGACGGACTTCAGCGCCTCGCGGACCTTCTCCTCCAGCGTGAGCGCCTGGGAGCGGGAGATCAGGTGGACCAGCACCTCGGTGTCGGTCTCCGAGAGGAAGACGACACCGTCGGCGACGAGCTTCGCGCGGAGCTCGGAGGCGTTGTCGATGATGCCGTTGTGGACGACGGCGACCTTGTTCTCCGCGTCCAGGTGCGGGTGCGCGTTCTCGTCGCTCGGGGCGCCGTGCGTGGCCCAGCGGGTGTGGGCGATGCCGGTGGTGCCGGCGAACCGCTTGGGCACGCGGGACTCCAGCTCGCGGACCCGGCCCTTGGCCTTGACCATCTTCAGGGCACCCGGCTTGCCCGCGGGCGCCTTGCCCGTGATGACGATGCCCGCGGAGTCGTAACCCCGGTACTCCAGCCGCTGCAGGCCTTCCAGCAGCAGCGGAGCCACGTCACGCTTCCCGATGTAACCGACGATCCCGCACATAGGTCCCTGCCCTTCCATCGACGTACAGAACTCCGGTGCCCGGCCCGTCCCGCTCAGCCGTAGACGATGCGGCGCAGCTGGCGGAGCGAGAGCTCCTGCGGTGCCACCGCGCGGTGCGGCAGCTCGGCCGCGATCCGCTCGAAGATCTCCGTGTTCACCAGGCCGCCGGACTGCATTTCGCGGTGGCGGCGCCGGACGAAGGCCTCGGTCGTCTCGTCGAAGTACGCCAGCACGTCGAGGATCACCCTGGCGGCCTCGCCGCGCTGGAGCGCGGTGGAGCGTACGAGGTGGTCGATGAGGTCGTCATGCGCGGGGCGGTGTTCGAGCACTCGTCGATATTGCGTGGATCGAGGGCGCTACGCAAGAAATCTGCCCGATATCGGGCAGAAATCTCATTCTGCGGGGTTGATGTGGCGGGAATGTCCGCTACGTTCTCATCATTCGGCCTCAGTACCCCGCGATCGGGTTCCGCAGCCTGCCGGTCAGCTGGAGCGCGCCCGCCGGGTCCTCCAGGTCGACCATCTGCTGGTTGTCACGCAGCTGCAGCCGGTTCAGGCAGGACAGCGCGAACTCCTCCGTGAACATGTCGTACTGCTTGAACTTGTCCGCGAGGTACGGCACGGAGTCCTGGTAACCCCTGACGCACGCCGCGACCGTCCGCCAGAAGGTCTCCTCGTCGAGGGCCCCCTCCGTGGCCAGGTCCGCCCCCAGGAAGCGGAAGAAGCAGTCGAAGACGTCGGTGAGGACCGACAGCAGCTTCATGTCCTCGGGGACGTCCGCGCGGATCCGCTCGACCTGGGGCGGCAGGACCGCGTCCGGGTCCATGACCGCGATCTCCTCGGCGATGTCCTTGAAGACCGTCCTGCGCACCACGCCGTCCTCGATCACCAGGATCACGTTCTCGCCGTGCGGCATGAACACCAGGTCGTACGCGTAGAAGCTGTGCAGCACCGGCACGAGGTACGCGTCCAGGTACCGCCGCAGCCAGTCGGCCGGGTCGAGCCCCGACTCGGCGATCAGCGCGCCCGCCACCGAGCGGCCCTCGGCGTCGGTGTGCAGCAGCGAGGCCATCGTCGCGAGCCGCTCACCCCCGGCCAGGGCCGGGACGGGGCTCTCCCGCCAGAGCGCGGCGAGCATCTTCCGGTACGGGGACCCCTTGGCCGTCGCCGCCTCGTAGGTCCGGTGGTGGTAGCCGATGGCGGCCCGCTCCCGGATGATCGAGAAACCGGCCCCGCGCAGCAGCTCGTCGCGCTCGATCAGACCGGCCAGCCAGTCGTTGATCGCGGGGGTCGCCTCCATGTACGAGGCGGAGAGCCCCCGCATGAAGCCCATGTTCAGCACGGACAGCGCCGTCTTCACATAGTGCTTCCCGGGGTGGTCGGTGTTGAAGAAGGTCCGGATCGACTGCTGGGCCAGGTAGGCGTCCTCGCCCTCGCCCAGGCAGACCAGGTGCTGCTGCGCCACCTCGCCGGCGAAGGTGATCGCGAGCTTGTTCCACCACTGCCAGGGGTGGACCGGGATCAGCAGGTAGTCGTCGAGGTCGAGTCCGAGGTCCGTCATCCGCGCGGCGAACCCGCCGAGGGTCTCCTCTCCGAGCTCACCCGCGACGAGGGCCGGGTAGTCCAGCCCGGCGCCCGCCGTGAAGGTGGCGCGATCGCGACGGGCGGCCAGCCAGACCAGGCGGATTCCGGTCGCCGCCTCCGGGGCGTACGCCCGATAGGCGTCGACCCCGAAGCCGAGCCGCCCGTTGTTGGCGACAAAACAGGGGTGCCCCTCGGTCATGCCGGTCTCCACCGCCTGGAAACCGGCCACGGCGAGCTGTGCGGCGGTGGTCGGTTCCTTGGTCAGTTTGTACGCGGTTCCGGCCAGCGTGGAGGAGATCTCCTCCAGGTACACGGGAAGGATCTCCGCCGACAGGCCCAGCGTGGAGCGCAGCTCGACGAAGAACTCCAGCGCGTCCAGCGGGAGGTCCGCGCCGTGCCGGTGACGCGTGATCGACCCGGCGTCGACCTGCCAGTGGTCCAGCGCGAAGCGGCGGGCGGCGAAGCGGTACTCGACCGTCCCGTCGTCACCTCGCACGCTGTAGCCGCCGTCGTCGAGCGGGACCGGGGTCAGCAGCCGTTCGTGGGAGAACTCGGCCAGCGCCTTGCGGATCAGCAGCCGGTTGGCGACGGCCCAGCGCTCGGGGGTCAGGTGGTCGACGGCTGCGGTGGTGGTGGTGCGGTCGGTCATCGGTCGGCTCCAGTGGTCGCGGCCTCGAACTGCTCGCGGGTGCAGGTGCTGAGCAGGGCCTGTTTCTCCGGCTTGGTGATCTCGCGGACCGTCTCGAAGCCGACCGCCTCGTTCAGCGCGTGCACCGCGGTGTTGGTGACGTCGGGTTCGACGACGACCCTGCGGACCCGCGGGTCGGCGAACAGGGTCTCCATGACGGTGGTGATCACGGCCCGGGTGAAGCCGTGCACCGGCTTCTCGGGCGGGGCGACCAGGAAGTGCATCCCGACGTCGCCGGGCTCCGCCTCGTACAGCCCTTTGAGCTCGACCTCGGTGGGGTCGTAGCGCTCCATCAGGAAGGCGGGCCGGCCGTCGTGCAGCCCGATGAAGGCGTCGTGGTGCGGGTGGGCGGCTATCGCCATGTACTCCCGCTCGACGTCCTCCAGCCGGGCGTCGCCCATCATCCAGAACGCCGCCCTGGGGTGGGTGACCCACTCGTGCACCAGCTCGGCGTCGGACCTCCGGCCCGGCCGGCCGGGGGAGGGGTCCATGGGGCGGACGGTGAACGTCCCCTGGGGTTTCGTGCTGGTCATGCTGCGAACTCCTGGAAAGCGACGGACTTCTCGACCGGGTAGTACTCACGGCCGAGCAGTTCGCCGATGATGTACGCGTTGCGGTAGGCACCCATGCCCAGGTCGGGCGAGGTGATCGAGTGGGTGTGCACCCCGGCGTTCTGCAGGAAGATCCCGCGCCCGGTGGTGTCGATGCTGTAGTTGCGGGCCACGTCGAAACGGCCCCGGGAGTCGTGCCGGATCCGGTCGGAGACGGGCTCCAGGAAGGCCGGCGGGACATAGCGGTAGCCGGTGGCGAGGATCAGCCCCTCGCTGTCGAGCTCGTACTCCCTGCCCTGCTCCTCCTGGCGGAGGCCCAGCGTGTACGTGCCCGTGGACTCCTCGTAACGCGCGCTGTACAGCGAGGAGTTGGTGAGCAGGCGGGTGGGCACGGGGCCCGGCAGGTTCTTCTGGTAGAGCAGGTCGAAGATCGAGTCGATGAGCTCGCCGTCGATGCCCTTGAAGAGGCCCTTCTGGCCGGACTCCAGCCGGTAGCGCGTCTCCTCGGGCAGGGCGTGGAAGTAGTCCACGTACTCCGGTGAGGTCATCTCCAGCGTGAGCTTGGTGTACTCCAGCGGGAAGAAGCGGGGGGAACGCGTCACCCAGTTCAGCCGGTAGCCGTGCACGTCGATCTCGGAGAGCAGGTCGTAGTAGATCTCCGCCGCGCTCTGCCCGCTGCCCACCAGCGTGATGGACTTCTTGGCCTGCAGGGCCGCCTTCTCCCGCAGATAGCGGGAGTTGTGCAGGAAATCACCGCCCAGACCCCGGCAGGCCTCCGGAATGTGCGGCGGGGTGCCGGTGCCCAGGACGAGGTGACGGGCGCGGAAGGCACTGTCGGCGGTGCGGACCGTGTACAGGCCGTCACCCTCGTCGTACGTAACCGACTGCACGGTCTGCTTGAAACGGACACTGCTCAGCTTGGCCGCGGCCCACCGGCAGTAGTCGTTGTACTCGGTGCGCAGCGGGTAGAAGTTCTCCCGGATGTAGAACGAGTAGAGCCTGCCCCGCTCCTTGAGGTAGTTCAGGAAGGAGTACGGGCTGGTCGGGTCGGCCATCGTCACCAGGTCCGACATGAACGGCGTCTGGAGATGGGCCCCTTCGAGGAACATCCCGGAGTGCCACTCGAAGTCCGGCTTGGACTCCAGGAACAGCCCGTTCAGCTCCTCGACGGGCTCGGTCAGGCAGGCGAGTCCGAGGTTGAACGGGCCGAGCCCGATCCCGATGAAGTCGTACGGGGCGGCAAGGGGCTCAGGAAGCGCGGTCAAGGGAATCTCCCAGGTACTGCTCGGCGTGGCCGGCGATCAGGTCGAGGACGGCGGAGATGTCGGCCGCGGTCGTCTCGGGGTTGAGCAGGGTGAATTTCAGGTACTGGCTGTCGCCGACCTTCGTGCCCGCGACCACGGCCTCACCCGAGGCGAAAAGGGCCTTGCGGGCGTGGAGGTTGGCCCGGTCGATGTCGGCGGGTGTCCTGACGTGGGCCGGGACGTAGCGGAACACCAGGGTGGACAGCCGGGGCTCCACCACGACGTCGAAGCGCGGGTCGGCGGCCAGCATCCGCCAGCCCTCGGCGGCCCGCTCGCACACCTCGTCGAACAGCTCTCCGACACCGTCCGCGCCCATGGTGCGCAGCGTCATCCAGAGCTTGAGCGCGTCGAACCTGCGCGTGGTCTGGAGGGACTTGTCCACCTGGTTGGGGATGCGCTCCTCCACGGTGCGCTCCGGATTGAGGTACTCCGCGTGATACGTCGCATGGCGCAGGGTGGCCCGGTCGCGGACCAGCACGGCGGAGGAACTCACCGGCTGGAAGAAGGACTTGTGGTAGTCCACGGTGACCGAGTCGGCGCGCTCGATGCCGTCGACGAGGGCGCGCCGGGTGGTCGAGGCGAGCAGTCCGCAGCCGTAGGCGGCGTCGACGTGCATCCAGGCCGCGTACCGCTCGCAGAGCGCGGCGATCTCGGGCAGCGGGTCGATCGAGCCGAAGTCCGTGGTGCCCGCGGTGGCGACGACCGCCATCGGCACGGTGCCCTCGGCCTCGCAGCGTTCGAGTGCCGCGGCCAGCGCCACGGTCTGCATGCGCTTCTCGCGGTCGACGGGGACGGACACGACGGAGTCGGGGCCCAGGCCGAGGAGTTTGGCCGACTTCTGGACGCTGAAGTGGCTGCACTCGGAGGTGAGGATCCGCAGCCGGGTGAACTCCTCGGGGCGGAGCTTGGCCTCCTCGCGGGCCAGCAGCAGCGCCTGCAGGTTGGACTGCGTGCCACCGCTGGTGAAGACGCCGTCCGCCGCGGGGCCGAGGCCGATGCGGGCGGCCGTCCAGTCGATCAGGCGGCGCTCGATCAACGTGCCGCCCGCGCTCTGGTCCCAGGTGTCCAGGGAGGAGTTGACCGCGGAGAGCACGGCCTCGCCGACCACGGCGGGGATGACCACCGGGCAGTTGAGGTGGGCGAGGTAGCGGGGGTGGTGGAAGTACACGGCGTCGCGGAGGTAGACCTCGCCGAGCTCGTCCAGGGCGGCAGCCGTGTCGCCGAGCGGCCGGTCGAGGTCGATCGCGTCGACGACGGGGGCGAGCGCCTCGACGCCGATCCCGCTGAACGGCTGCTCGGTGGCGGCGAGTCTGGCGGCGACCTGTTCGACTCCCGCGGTGACGGAGCGACGGTAGTCCTCCGCCGTCGTGTGGTTGAGCAGGTGGGAACGCATGTGGGGGGCCTCCCGGGTAGGGACGTCGTCGCGGCCCTCCGGGCAGAGAAAGGGGGGCGAGGGGCGCGACGGTTAAGTTAGGCAAGCCTAACCTAACAACTTTCGCGGTCCTCACCCCCCGGGGGGTCCGTCACAGGAACCCCACAAGAAACGCAGGCGCGTTACGCGGCCACCCGCGCCGCTTCCTCCCGCAGCTGCTCCTCGCTCAGCCCGCGCCGCCAGTAGCCGACGAAGGTGACGCGCCTGCGGTCGAACTCCCGCTCCCGCACGAAGTGCCGGCGCAGCGCCCTCACCCCGGATGACTCACCGGCGATCCAGACGTACGGGGTGCCCTCGGGCAGTACGGCGGCGCGTACGGCGTCCACGGCGGAGGGGGCGCCCTCGTCCCGTACGAGCCAGGTGATGTGCGCGTCGGCCTCGGTGCGGATGTCCAGCCGGTCCTGGGTGTGCGGGACCTCCAGCCAGACCCTGGCCTTCGTGCCGGCCGGCAGCCACTCCAGGGCGGCCGAGGCGGCGGGCAGTGCCGTCTCGTCGGCGCAGATCAGCACGCAGCCGGTGTCCTGCGGCGGCTGGAAGCGGATCCCGTTGTTGTCCTCGCCGGTGGGGCCCAGCACGGTGAGCCGCTGCCCCGGCACGGCGGCCTCGGCCCAGCGGCAGGCCGGCCCGCCTTCCGCGTGCAGGGCGAAGTCGATGTCGATCTCGGTCGAGCCGTCCGGGGCGTACCGCTGGGCGCGCACGGTGTACGACCTCATCACGGCCCGGACGTCGGGGGGCAGGGCCCGCCAGGCCGCGAACCACTCACCGTTCCTGTCGACGGGGACGACCGCCTCGGTCTGGCCCGGGTGCGGCAGGAAGATCGAGAGGCTCTGGTCCCGGCCGCCGGCGACGAAGCCGTCGCTCCCCGGCCCGCCGAAGGTGATTCTCCGCATGGAGGGGCTCAGCCTGCTGGTCCTGAGGACCGTCAGGCCGAAGAACCGGAAGGGGGCGACGGCGGGTGCGGTGGCGGTCGTCATGCGAGAGGTCCTCCCAGGAACCGGAACGGCGAGGGCCCTGCCGGGAGTCACTCCCGGCAGGGCCGCAGGGTCAGCTGACCTTCTTGGCCTTCTCGATGGCCTCGGCGAGGGCGTCGAGGATCGGCGCGCACTTGTCGTAGGAGTAGATGGGCTCCGTCGTACGCGGGATGACCTGGCCGGCCTTGACGGCGGGCAGCTGGGCCCAGGTCGGCTTGGAGGCCAGGGCGTCGGGCTGCAGGGCCGAGGAGCGGTTGTCCATCATGATGATGTCGGCACCGTACTTGTCGACGTTCTCCCAGCTCAGCTCCTCGAAGAAGCCGGCCGAGTTGACCTTCGGCTCGACGAACTGCACGCCGAGCTCCTGGAAGTACAGGGTGTCGGCGGACGTCTTGGCGAGGGAGACGTAGAACAGGTCCTGGCTGGCCGAGCCGATCATGACCTTGATGTTCGGCTGGGACTTGGCGGCGGCGCGCAGCCGGGCCGCCGCCTTCTCGAACGCGGCCTTGGCGTCGGTGACCTTCTTGGCCTTGACGTCGGCGCCGAGGGAGGCGGCGAGGTCCTCGTGGCGCTGGATCGCCTTCGGCACCGTGGTCTGCGCGGCCCACAGGGCGACGCTCGGGGCCAGCTTGAGGATCTTGTCCTTGGACTGGTCCGGCACGTACCAGAGGGCGTCCTTCTCCCACATGGCCGTGACGAGGAGCTCCGGCGCGAGACCGGCGTACTTCTCGACGTTGAACTCGCCCCAGACGTTGCCGAGTACCTCGACCTTGCTGATGTCCAGGTCGCCGGCCTGCACGTCGGCCTTGCCGTCGGAGGTCTTCGTCGGACCGAAGACACCCTTGACCTCGACGCCGTAGTCGTGGAGCGCGGCGGCGACACCGATGAACGCGACGATGTTCTTCGGCACGGCCTCGGCCTCGGCCGTCTGCCCGCGGTCGTCCTTGAAGGACCAGGGGCCGGATTTCTCCGCACCCGAACCCGAGGCGGAGCTCTTCTCGTCGCCGTCGCCACAGGCTGCGAGGACGGCACCGAGGCCGACGGCGCCACCGGCGGCCAGCAGGCCGCGGCGGGAGAGGGAGCTGGTCCGGAGGTTGGGCATGAGTGTGTCTGCTTTCGTACGCGCCCCAGGGCGCCCGCTGCGATTCAAAGGAAGGCTAGCCTAACCTCACATACCGCAGGTGGGGAGGGCAAGGGGGGCTGCCGTTCCGTTACCGGCCCACGGGAAAGCCGCCTCCCCGTGACCAGGGAAGGCGGCTGTCGTGGACGTCCGCGCTCAGCCGGTGACCGGCTGAAGGCGCAGCATGTCGATGTCGGGGCACACCTTGGCGATCGCGCCGAAGTCGTCGTCCACGTGCAGCAGTGTGAGGCCGTGCTGCCGAGCGGTCAGTGCGATGAGGATGTCCAAGGTCGAGGGGTCCCGGTGATGGCCGATCCTGACGAGCTCCCGCTGTACTCCGATGATGCCGGGCCAAGGATCCTCAAGGGTGGGAACCCATCCGAAAGTCTGGCCGAGCATGGTGAAGAACGGTTCGTGGTCCCTGTCCGCCTGGAGGGCCGGCATGAGCTCGGACTCCACGGGCGGACAGAGCGACACGAGGCCCCTGGCGACGCGCTGCGGCCAGGGTTCTCCCACCTGCCGACGGAGCAGGCGCCAGACCGCGGAGGTGTCGGCGAGATAGTTCACAGCCCCGATCGCTCCCGCTCCTCGAGGGCATCGAAGTCCAGGAACTGGTCCGCGTTGTCCTGCAACCACCGCAAGGCACGCGCCCGGTCGTCCGCACTGACCGCCGCAGCTATCGTCAGCGCCCGGTTGATCGTCTCCCGCTTGGTCGACGTCCCGAGCTGCTGCTGGGCGAAAGCCAGCATCGCGTCGTCCACGTCCACGAGGGTTTTGGTCATGGCGAACTCCTGGGGCTGACTGATATACACCTTGAGGTGAGTATATCAATCAGTGAGCCCGCCCGTCAGGCGTCCATGCCCAGCTCCCGGGCGATCAGCATCCGCTGGACCTCGCTCGTGCCCTCGCCGATCTCCAGGATCTTGGAGTCGCGCCACATCCGGGCCACCGGGTACTCGTTCATGAAGCCGTAGCCGCCGTGGATCTGCGTCGCCTCGCGGGCGTTGTCCACCGCCACCGTCGAGGAGTACAGCTTCGCGATCGCCGCCTCCTTCTTGAACGGCTCGCCGGCCACCAGCCGCGAGGCCGCGTCCCGCCAGCCGACCCGGGCCATGTGTGCCCGCGTCTCCATGTCCGCGATCTTGAACTGGATGGCCTGGTTGGCGCCGATCGGCTTCCCGAAGGCGTGCCGCTCCTTCGCGTACTTCAGTGACTCGTCCACACAGCCCTGCGCCAGGCCCGTCGAGAGCGCCGAGATCGCGATCCGGCCCTCGTCCAGGATCCGCAGGAACTGCGCGTAACCGCGGCCCTCCTCGCCCAGCAGGTTCGCCGCCGGGACCCGGACGTCGGAGAAGGCCAGCTCACGGGTGTCCGAGGCGTTCCAGCCGACCTTGGAGTACGGGGCGGCCACCGTGAAGCCGGGGGTGCCCGACGGGACGATGATCGCGGAGATGCGGGGGGCGCCGTTCTCCTTGCGGCCGGTGACCGCCGTCACCGTGACCAGCTCCGTGATGTCCGTACCGGAGTTGGTGATGAAGCACTTGGAGCCGTTGATCACCCACTCGCCGGCGGCCTCGTCCAGCACGGCAGTCGTCCGCGTCCCGCCCGCGTCCGAGCCGCCGTCCGGCTCCGTCAGACCGAACGCGCCGAGCGCCTCGCCCGCGCACAGCTTCGGCAGCCACCGCTGCTTCTGCTCCTCGGTCCCGAACCGGTAGACCGGCATGGCGCCGAGCGAGACACCCGCCTCCAGCGTGATCGCCACGGAGGAGTCGACCCGGGCCAACTCCTCCAGGGCGATCCCGAGGGCGAGGTAGTCGCCGCCCATGCCGCCGTACTCCTCGGGGAAGGGCAGGCCGAACAGGCCCATGCGACCCATCTCCCGCACGATCTCGTACGGGAACTCGTGGCGCTCGTAGAAGTCGCCGATCTTCGGGGCGATCACATCGTGTGCGAACTCCTCGACGGTACGGCGCAGTTCCTCGTGCTCGGCGGTCAGCCGGTGGTCAAGGGACATGGGTCGTTCACTCCTTGTGGGACAGCGCGCGGACGGTACGGGAAGGGCTCGGGCGGCCCAGCTGTTCGGCCATCCACACGCTTGTGGCGGTGAGTGCGCCGAGATCGACCCCGGTTTCGACACCGAGGCCGTCGAGCATCCACACGAGATCCTCGGTGGCGAGATTTCCGGTCGCGCTCTTCGCGTACGGGCAGCCGCCGAGGCCGCCGGCCGAGGCGTCCACCGTCGTCACACCGTGCTGGAGCGCGGCCAGGGTGTTGGAGAGCGCCTGGCCGTACGTGTCGTGGAAGTGCACCCCGACCGTGCCGGTGGGGACCCCCGCCGCGTTCAGCGCGGTCAGCAGCGCCGTCACGTGGCCCGGGGTGGCCACGCCGATCGTGTCGCCGAGGGAGAGCTCGTCGCAGCCGAGGTCCATCAGCGCCTTCGCGACCCGCACGACCTGCGCGACGGGCACGGCCCCTTCCCACGGGTCCCCGAAGCACATCGACAGATAGCCGCGCACATGCACCCCGGCCGCCTTCGCCCGGGCCACCACCGGCTCGAACATGACGAGCGACTCGTCCACCGTGCGGTTGAGGTTGCGGGCGGCGAACGTCTCCGTCGCCGAGCCGAACACGGCGATCCTGCGGGCACCGAGCGCGAGCGCCCGGTCCAGACCGCGCTCGTTCGGCACGAGGACGGGCAGGGCCACGTCCCCGACGTCCGCCACGTCCCCGAGCATCGGGAAGAGCTGCTCCGCGTCGGCCAGTTGGGGCACCCACTTCGGGTGGACGAAGCTGGTCGCCTCGATCGTGGAGAGCCCGGCCTCCGCGAGACGGCGGACGAACTCCGCCTTCACCTCGGTCGGTACGACGGACTTCTCGTTCTGCAGGCCGTCACGGGCGCCGACCTCATGGATACGGACCCGGGCCGGCAGCCCCGGCGCGGGCACCGTCATGGGCAGTCCGGTGTCGGTCACGATTCCTCCCTGGGGGCCACCACGGCCAGGATCTGGTCCATGGCGACCGTGGCACCGGCGGTGACGTCGAGCTCGGTGACGGTCCCGGCGTGCGGGGCGGAGATGACGTGCTCCATCTTCATCGCCTCGACGACCAGCAGGCTCTGCCCGGCCACGACCTCGTCCCCGACCGCCACCTTCACCACCGTGACGGTCCCGGGCATGGGCGCGGCGAGCGTGTCGGCACCCGAACGGGCGGCGCCGCTGAGGGACGCCTCCACCGGGTCGTGGTCCTGGACGTGCCAGGCGTCCCCGTCCCGGCCGAGCCAGACCCCCTCCGGGGACGGCGCCAGGCTGAACGTGTGGGTCAGCCCGTCGAGTTCGACGACGACACGCCGCCCGGACGCCTCGACCAGCCGGGACCTCTCCGCACGCGGCAGCGACGGCACCGGACCGCACGCGTCCGCGGGCTCCCGCCGGTCCCCGGCGTGGCCGAACGTCAGCGCCGCCGTGGACCCCGCACCCGTACGCAGACCCACGCGCACCGGGTCATGGCCGGGGACACGGAAGTGGTGGAAGGTTTCCGCGGGGGTGCCGCCCAGCCGCCAGCCGCTGGGCACCGAGAAGGGATCGACCCAGCCGCCGACGGGAGTGCGGGAGGGCTGCCGCAGCAGCGCCGCCGCCGCGTACACCTCCTCCGGCACCCCGTCCGGCACCAGGCCGTCCGCCTCCCGCTCCACGAGGCCGGTGTCCAGATCGCCCGCTGCCACCGCCGGATGGGCCAGCAGCCGCCGCAGGAACCCGGCGTTCGTCGGGACGCCCAGCACCACCGTGTCCGCGAGCGCCGCCCGCAGCCGGCGCAGGGCGGTCGCCCGGTCGGGGCCGTACGCGATGACCTTCGACAGCATCGGGTCGTACGTGCTGCCGACCGGCACGCCCTCGCTGAGCCCCGAGTCCGTCCGCACCCCGCCGCCCCCCGGCTCGTGCAGCGCGAGCACCGTGCCGCCGGACGGCAGGAAGCCCCGGGCCGGGTCCTCCGCGCAGACCCGGGCCTCGACGGCGTGCCCCGTCAGCGTGATGTCCGCCTGCGCGTACGGCAGCCGCTCGCCGAAGGCGACCCGGAGCTGCCACTCCACCAGGTCGAGCCCGGTGATCAGCTCGGTGACCGGGTGCTCGACCTGGAGACGGGTGTTCATCTCCATGAAGTAGTACGAGGAGGGGTCGCTGCCCGGGACGATGAACTCGACCGTGCCCGCGCCGACGTATCCGCAGGAGCGGGCCGCCTGCACGGCCGCCTCGCCCATGGCGGCCCGGGTGGCCTCGTCGAGCAGGACCGAGGGCGCCTCCTCGATGATCTTCTGGTGGCGGCGCTGGAGGGAGCACTCGCGCTCGCCGAGGTGCACCACGTTGCCGTGGCCGTCGGCCAGGACCTGGATCTCGATGTGGCGCGGCCGGTCGATCCACCGCTCCACGAGGAGCGTGTCGTCACCGAACGAGGCGCGCGCCTCGCGCCGGGCCGCCGCGATCTCGTCGGCGAGCAGTGCCTCCTCGCGCACCAGCCGCATGCCCTTGCCGCCGCCGCCCGCCGACGGCTTCAGCAGGACAGGCATCCCGATCTCCCGCGCGGCCGTGCCCAGTCGGTCGTCGGTGAGCCCGCTCCCGGAGGAGCCGGGTACCACCGGCACCCCGGCCGTGGCGACGGTCTCCTTGGCACGGATCTTGTCGCCCATCAGGGAGATCGCGGAGGCGGGCGGGCCGATGAAGACCAGCCCCGCCTCCGCGCACGCCTGGGCGAAGCCCGCGTTCTCCGCGAGGAAGCCGTAACCCGGGTGGACCGCCTCGGCGCCCGTACGGCGGGCGGCGTCCAGCAGCCGCTCCACCGACAGATAGCTCTCCGCGGCGGGCGCCGGCCCGATCCGTACCGCCGTATCCGCTTCCCGGACGTGCCGGGCGTCCGCGTCCGCGTCGCTGAAGACGGCGACCGACCGCACGCCGAGCTCACGCAGGGTCCGGATGACCCGGACCGCGATCTCGCCACGGTTGGCGACCAGAACAGTGCTGAACATGGAAGTCCTCACATCACATCCGGAAGACGCCGAAACTGGGCTCGCCCAGCGGGGCGTTGGCACACGCGGTCAGGGCGAGCCCCAGCACCTGCCGGGTCTCCACAGGGTCGATCACGCCGTCGTCCCACAGCCGGGCGGTGGCGTAATAGGCGTTGCCCTGCTGCTCGTACTGCGCGCGGACCGGGTCCTTGAAGGCCTCCTCGTCCTCGGCGGGCCACTCCTCGCCGCGCCCCTCGATCTGGTCGCGCTTGACGGTGGCCAGCACGGAGGCGGCCTGCTCGCCGCCCATGACCGAGATCTTGGCGTTCGGCCACATCCACAGGAAGCGCGGCCCGTAGGCCCGGCCGCACATGGAGTAGTTCCCCGCGCCGTACGACCCGCCGACCACGACCGTCAGCTTCGGCACCCGCGTGCAGGCCACGGCCGTGACCATCTTGGCGCCGTGCTTGGCGATGCCCCCGGCCTCGTAGTCCCGGCCGACCATGAAGCCCGAGATGTTCTGGAGGAAGACCAGCGGCACGCCCCGCTGGTCGCACAGCTCGATGAAGTGGGCGCCCTTCTGGGCGGACTCCGAGAACAGGATCCCGTTGTTGGCGACGATGCCGACGGGATGGCCGTGGATCCGCGCGAAGCCGGTGATCAGCGTCTGGCCGTACTCCGCCTTGAACTCCTGGAAGCGGGAGCCGTCCACCACCCGGGCGATGACCTCCCGCACGTCGTAGGGCGTACGCGAATCGACCGGCACCGCCCCGTACAGGCCGGCGGGGTCCGCCTTCGGCTCCTCGGCGGGCTCCACGGACCAGGGGAGCGGCCCGCGGTCCGGGAGGGTCGCGACGATGTTCCGCACGATCCGCAGCGCGTGCGCGTCGTCCTCGGCGAGGTGGTCGGTGACCCCGGACGTACGGGAGTGGACCTCGCCGCCGCCCAGCTCCTCCGCCGTGACGACCTCACCCGTGGCCGCCTTCACGAGCGGGGGGCCGCCCAGGAAGATCGTGCCCTGGTTCCGGACGATGACGGCCTCGTCGCTCATGGCCGGGACGTACGCCCCGCCCGCCGTGCACGAGCCGAGCACCGCCGCGATCTGCGGGATGCCGGCGCCCGACATCCGGGCCTGGTTGTAGAAGATCCGTCCGAAGTGGTCCCGGTCGGGGAACACCTCGTCCTGCATCGGGAGGAACGCGCCCCCCGAGTCCACCAGGTACAGGCAGGGCAGCCGGTTCTCCAGAGCCACCTCCTGGGCGCGGAGGTGCTTCTTCACCGTCATCGGGTAGTACGTGCCGCCCTTGACGGTGGCGTCGTTGGCGACGATCACGCACTCCCGGCCGCTGACCCGCCCGATCCCGGCGATCACCCCGGCGGCCGGCGCCGCGCCCCCGTACAGCCCCTCGGCCGCGAGCGGTGCCAGCTCCAGGAAGGGCGAGCCCGGGTCGAGCAGCGTGTCCACCCGCTCCCGGGGCAGCAGCTTGCCGCGCGCCACATGCCGGGCGCGGGCCTTCTCACCCCCGCCGAGCCGTGCCGTGGCGAGCCGCGTGCGCAGCTCCTCGGCGAGCGCGTGATGCGCCGCCTCGTTGGCCTGCCAGGCCTCCGAGGCGGGATCGGCCGCGCTCACCAGGACCGGTGCCTGCTGCATCCTGTCGAGCCCCCTTGCCCGTACCGCAGTAGTCGGACGATAGTTAATGAGCGTTAACGCGTGGTGCTCAGGTTAACGAGCGCTAACCCGCCTGTCTAGAATGAATCCTCATGAGCACCCATGCCGCCGCCCGTGTCGCGGCTCCCACCCGCCGCGAGCAGATCCTCCGGGAGGCCGCCCGCCTCTTCGCCGAGCGCGGTTTCCACGGTGTCGGGGTCGACGAGATAGGGGCGGCGGTCGGCATCAGCGGCCCCGGCCTCTACCGTCACTTCCCCGGCAAGGACGCGATGCTCGCCGAACTGCTCGTCGGCATCAGCGAGCGCCTGCTGGCCGGCGGGAAGCTGCGCGTCACCGAGGGTGGCGCCTCCCGCGACGGCTCCCCGGACGCGCTCCTGGACGCGCTCATCGAGGGCCACATCGACTTCGCGCTGGACGACCGCCCCCTGATCACCCTCCACGACCGCGAGCTGGACCGCCTGCGTGACACCGACCGCAAGCGCGTGCGCCAGCTCCAGCGGCAGTACGTCGAGGTCTGGGTCGAGGCCGTGCGCGCCCTCTACCCGGACCTCGCGGAGAACGAGGCCCGGGTCACCGTCCACGCGGTGTTCGGCCTGCTGAACTCCACGCCCCACCTGACCCGCCCCGAAGCGCTCCCGGGCAGGGCCGCCACGGCCGCCCTGCTGCACCGGCTGGCGCGTGGGGCCTTCGAGGCCGCGGCCTCGTGACCGGGGGAGCGGTCAGTCGCCGCTCCCGTCCGTCCCGCCCCTCATCTCGTCGAGCGACTCCTGCATGGCCGACCGCGCGCGGGTGAACCAGTCCGTCAGTACGGCGATCTCGTCCGGCCCGTAGTCGGCGAACAGGCTGCCCAGGCGGGCGTAGAACGGCCCGTACACCTCGAGGACGCGCGCCTGCGCCGATTCCTCCATCACCACCTGCACCCGGCGTCTGTCGCCGGCGACGGCCTGGCGCCGGGCGTAGCCCGCCTTCTCCAGACGGTTGAGCACGCCCGTCACCGCCCCGGTCGTCAGGCGCGCCCGCTCGGCGAGGTCACCGGCGCTGAGCGGCGTGCCGGCCAGGGCGGCCTCCATCACGAAGCCGAGGCAGGTCAGGTCGGTGGTGTTCAGGCCGAGCCGCCCGGCGATGTCGTGCTGCCCGAACTGTGCGAGCGCGATCATCCGGTCCATCGCCTGCAGCGCCTGGTCGGCCGTCGCCTCCGGGCGCTTCTTGCCGTCCACGCAAAATCCCCTTAGTCTCTAAGTTACTTAGCTCGTAAGCTATTGGTGCGGGCCGGATCGTCGGGATCCGGTCGCTGAACTATCACACCCTGAGGAGCCGACGTGAGTGCACACGGTGACCACGATCTGGGCCACACCGTGGCCGGCTGGACCGGTACGGCCATCGGTGTCCTGGGCGGTGCGGTGCTGGGCGTGGCCGTCATCGCCACGTCCGCCGCGCTGCTGTGGCTCGGGCTCGGGGTCCTCGTGCTGGCGGGCGCGGCCTGCTGGGCCCTGCATCTGGCCGGCTGGGGCAAGCCCACCGGGCCGCGCCCGAGGAGCGCCCAGGACTGGCGGTCCCGCGACACCGCCGCCCGTCACGGGCACCCCGGCTGCCTCGGGTGCCGGATGGCGGGAAGGGGCGGGCACCCCGCCGCCGGGTCCGCCCAGGACCCCGTCCCGCCGCACAGCGGCAGGTCCCTGCCCGGGGCGCGGATGCGGGCGGGATCCGCGTAGGAGCGCGGCCCACCGTACCGCTGAGGATTCCGCCGTACGAGACACCAGGCACACAGTGCGCCGCCGACGGCACAATGGGTGCATGCCGATACCCAGCCGCGCCGAACTCGTCGAGCACCTCGTCCGCACACGTATCGCGGGCGACGTCGCCACTCCCCGCGACAACAACCTCTCCCACTACCGCCAGCTCGCCAACGGCAACCGCCATTTCTGGCTGGGGCTGGAGCTCGGTGACCGGTGGACCGACGAGCAGGACGTCCTCGCCGTGATGGCCGAGAGATGCGGGGTCAACGACGACCCGGAGCACCGCCAGGGCCAGGACACCATCGACCCCGAGCTGACGGTCGACGCCCTCGACCGGATGGCCGCACGGCTGCGGAAGGCGGCGGCCGACGGGGAACGGGTGCTCCTCGCCACCGGTCACCCGGGCGGGCTGCTCGACGTGCACCGGCAGACCGCGGACGCACTGCGGGCCGCCGGATGCGAGATCGTACGGATCCCCGGCGGCCTGATGGCGGACGAGGGCATGGTCTTCCAGTTCGCCGACGTCGCCGTCCTGGAGCGCGGCGCGACCCTCTGGCACACGCACTCACCGGTCCCGATGGCCGCCATCCTGGACGGGCTGGAGCGCGAGGGCCGCCCCCGGCCCGACCTGGTCGTCGCCGACCACGGGTGGGCCGGGTGCGCGGGGCAGCGCGGGATCGACTCGATCGGCTACGCGGACTGCAACGACCCCGCGCTCTTCCTGGGCGAGGCGGAGGGCACCCTCCAGGTCACCGTGCCCCTGGACGACCACGTCACCGACCCGCGCTACTACGACCCGATGACGGACTACCTGCTGGACGCGGCCGGGCTGCTCCCTGCCGAGGACCGGGAGTAACGACAGCGGGGGTGGAGAGGCGAGCCGGCCGGCGGACAACCGGACCGGCCGACTCGGGCTCCTCGACCCTCCGGCTCTCAGGCCGAGGCGGGACGGCCCAGCGCGACGTCGATGCGCTGATCACCGTTGACGATGAACGACTCGACGGGGGGCAGGTCCGCGGCGGGGGACGCCAGGGAGAGGTCCGGGTACCGGGCGAACAGGGTGGTCAGTGCCACATCGGCCTCCAGGCGCGCGAGCGGGGCCCCGAGGCAGAAGTGGACGCCGTAGCCGAACGCCAGGTGTTCCCGGCCGAACCGGTCGATGTCGAACCGGTCGGCGTCCGGGCCGTGCTGGGCCGGCTCCCGGCCCGCCGCGGCGTAGGACGCGAGGATCGCCTCACCCTGGGCGATGCGCTGACCGTCCGGGAGGTCGATGTCCTCGACGGCGTAACGCAGGGGCAGATGGGCCACGCTCGGCTCCCAGCGCAGGGTCTCCTCGACGACGTCGTTCCAGCGCTTCGCACCGCCCGCGGTGACCTGCTGGAGCTGCTCGGGGTGTTCCAGCAGGGCGCGGACGGCGTTGCCGATGAGGTTGACGGTGGTCTCGAAGCCGGCGCTGATGATGAGCAACAGTGTGTCGGTCAGCTCGGCTTCGCTCAGACGTGTGCCGTCGTCGTCGCGGGTGGCGATCAGGACGCTGGTCAGGTCGTCCCCGGGCTCCTGCCGCTTGCTCGCGATGAGGCCGGTCAGCATCTGCTGGAGCTCGGCGAAATTCGACGCGGCGTCCTCGATGGTCGTGTCGAAGACCTTCTCGACCAACTGGGCCATGCGCGGCCGGAGCTCCTCCGGAAGCCCGAACAGATGGCAGATGACCTGCATGGGCAACGGGTGGGCGTACGCGCTGCGCAGGTCCACCGTGCCGTCGGAGGAGCGTGCCATGTCGTCCAGCAGCTGATCGGCGATCCCCTGGATGACGGGCTTCAGTGCTTCGATGCGGCGGGCGGTGAAGGCAGGGGTGACGAGTTTGCGCAGGCGCCGGTGGTCCTGCCCCGCGGCGGTGAACATGTTGGAGACCGCCACCCAGGTGTAGACCCACATGTCCGGGGTGATCTCGCCGCGCTGCCAGGCGCTCCAGCGCCGGGGGTCCTTGGTCACGCGGTCGTCGGTCAGGAGCTCCTTGAGGAGCGAGTGGCTGGTGACGGCCCAGGCGTCTATGTCGCCGGGGAGTACGACCCGGGTCGCCGGTCCGCGTTCGCGGAGGAGAGCGGACTCTCCGTGGATGTCCCGGCCGGCGGGGTCGAGGACGAGGGGCTGCTCCATGGGGTGACTCCAGTTTTCTGCGGCGTGATGGGACCGAAGCGGGCCGGGAGGTGCGCCAGTGCGCGGTGGAAGGGGCCGGGGCGCCATTGCAGGCTCTCGCGGGGGACCGCGAGTTCGAGGTCCCCGAGGTGGCTGGTGAGCCTCTCGATCGCGGTGATCGCGATGAGCAGGGCGGGCTGCTTGACGGGGCAGGCGTGCGGACCGGAGGACCAGGCGAGGTGCGCGCCGCCGTCGGTACGCTCGCCGACGTCGTGGCCGTCCGGGGTGGTGTTCGCCGCGTGGTACGAGATGAGTACGAGGCTGTCGGCGGGGATCCAGGTGCTGCCGATCTGCATGTTGCGCCGCGGGTAGTGCGCGCTGTAGTTCGCCATCGGCGGCTCGTGGCGCAGCACGTCGTTGATGGCGTCGCGGGCGGTGCGGGCGCCGTTGGAGAGGCTGCTGTAGTAGTCCGGATTGGACAGCATGCGCGAGAGCGCGTTCGAGATCAGGTTCGTGGTCGGCTCCTGCCCGGCGGCCATCGTGAGGATGACCTGGTGGGCGAGTTCCTCCGGCGCCAGACCGGCGGGGTGGTCCATGAACCAGCTCGTCAGGTCCTCGCCGCGCTGTTGCACCTTGAGCGCGATGAGTTCGTCCATGTACCGGCCGAAGTCCTCGTTCGCCTTGATCGCGTGCTCGGGTTCGGACTCGAACAGGCCGCCCATGGCGGCCACCAGGCGGGGCCCGTCCTCGGGCGGCATGCCGAACATCGCGTTGAACAGCACCAGAGGCAACGGGCGGGCGTACTGGCCGACCAGGTCGACCTCGCCCGCGCCGGCGAAGTCCTGGATCAGACCGTCCGCGATCTCCGCGACCTGCCGGCGCAGGTCGTGCGGCTCGATCCGGCTGAAGCTGTCGGTGATGACCGACCGGTAGCGGCGGTGCTCGGCGCCGTCGTTGAACAGGGCGTTGGGCCGCCACCCCATCATCGGCTTCACCGGCGAGTCGGCCGGGAGCCCGCTCTCCCAGACCCGCGGGTCCTTCGACCAGACGTCGGGGTCGTTGAGGATGGCGAGAGCGGCGTCGCGGTCGGTGACGAGATAGCCGCTGACGCCCGGGGACACCTCGACGGGGGCGACCGGCCCGAACGCGCGCAGGCGGGCGTAGACGCGCCCGGGGTCCGCGGCGAAGTCCGGACTGTGCAGGGGGACGGCCAGGGGCAGGTAGGTGCTCATGAGGCTTCCAGGACGGGGTGGGCGGCGAGCAGGTGGGTCACCAGCGCGATCAGTACGTCCACGGCCGACGTCGTCTCGCGGGCGTCGCAGACGACCAGCGGGGTGTGCGGCTCCAGGTCCAGGTGGTCGCGGAGCACCTCGGGCGGGTAGTCGGGCGAGTCGGGGAAGTTGTTGACGGCCACGGCGTAGGACAGTCCCTGCTGCTCGATCATGTCGATGACGTCGAACGAGTCGTCGAGACGGCGGGTGTCGACCAGGACCACCGCACCCAGGGCGCCGCGCGCGATGTCCTCCCAGAGCGGCTTGAACCTCTTCTGGCCGGGAGTGCCGAACAGGTAGAGCACCAGGTCGCCGGGGAGCGTCCTGCGGCCGAAGTCGATGGCGACCGTGGTGGTGGCCTTGTCCCGGACGCCGGCGAGATCGTCGGCCGCCGCACCGGCCTGGGTCATGACCTCCTCCGTGTGCAGCGGGGCGGTCTCGGAGAGCGTGTTGATCAGCGTCGTCTTCCCGACGCCGAACGGTCCGGTCACCACGATCTTCACCAGCGTCTGCTCGTCGCTGTCGAGGAAGGTGTTATCGGATACTGCGGAGTCCATCGAGCACCTTCTCTAGCAGCTGGGGATCGTGTGCCTTCGCTTCGGGGATGGGGGCGCGGGCGTGCAGGTGCGAACTGTCGACGAGATCCGCGACGAGGACGCGCACCAGGCTCACCGGCAGCACGAGGCGTGCGGCGACCTCGACCAGCGCCAGCGGGCCGCCCTGGAGGAGCTCGACCAGCCGGCGCTGCGCGTGCGTCAGGTCGTCCACGGCGGTGACGCCGGTGGACGACAGCAGGGTCAGGCGGTCCAGCGTGTTGCGCGTCGGCTGGACGCTGTCGGTGGCCAGGAACGACGGCACGAGCCGCCGGCGGGGCGCCGGCGTCATCCCCGGGCCCGAGCAGGCGAGTTCATCACCTTGTCGCCGAGCTTCGAGACCTGCACCTGCATGGCGTGGGCGATGACGCCCATGTCCACGGTCGGCTGTGCGAAGACCGCCATGACCGTGTTGTCGCCCGCGGGGATCAGGAAGGCGAACCCGTAGTTCGTGCTGACCACCACCTGGTGCAGCACGGGGCTCTCCTCCTGCCCCGCCAGTTTCCTGACCAGCTCCTTGCAGGCGCCCTGGACAGCGGACGCCATGGCGGAGGCGCCCTCCCCGGCCTCCCGGGTGAGAGCCTGCGTGGCGCCCTGGATCATCCCGTCCCCGGAGAGGACCAGAGCGTGCACGACCCCCGGCACCTCCAGAAGCGGGGTGAGCACCCAGGACATGTCCCGGAGAAGGGGGCGCTTGGGTACGACGGTCATGGCTGCATGCCTTCTTCCTGGTCGGTGCGCGCGTCCTCGAATCCGCGCATGGTGCCGGTCTGCCAGGCGCCCCACGTCTGGGCCGCTTGGTCCGGGCTGATCGCAGGCGCCGGGTCCGGGCCCTGCTGGGCGGGCCGGTCCGTGTCCTGGGCGGCCCGCTGGCGTCGCCGCCGCGGCAGTTCGATCGCACCGGCGGACCCGGTGGGACCGGCGGGCCCGGTGGCCGCGGACGGCGCGGGGCTCTCCTGCCTGGGCGGCTCCGGCTTGCGCAGGGCGGGGGACATGGCCGACATGGGCTGGGCCACCTCATCCATCAGCATCAGCAGGTGATCGGGAATGAACGCCACGGCTCGCACGCCGCCGTACGACGAGGGCTTGTCCACCGTGACGGTGAAACCGAACTGCTGCACAAGCCGGCCGATCGTGGCGAACCCCGCACGCGGCGGATCTCCCAGATGGGTCAGCAGGACACCCTGCTGACTTGACAGCATGCGCGCGGCGAACTCACGCTCCTCGTCCGTCATGCCCACGCCGGGGTCGTCGATCACGACGCACGCCCCTGCCTGCACCTGATGCAGGCTGACGTCGACGGGCCGTGTGCCCTGAGGAGTGTGGTGCACCGCGTTGGAGAGCAGCTCGGCGACGATCACGGCGAGCGGCTCCACCGCCCGGGCCACCACCCCGACGGGGTCGGAGAGCTGGCTGGTGATCTGGACGCGCTGGTAGCCCGCGATGCGGGACTGAGCTCCGGCAACGATGTCACCCAGGTGGGAGTCGTCCCGGGTCAGCCCCGGCCACGCCCCGCAGAGCACTCCGGTCGCCTGGATCTGCCGGAGATTCTCCTCGTTCGTGCGGTCCATCGACACCAGCCGCTTCGCGATCTCCGGATCGTCGAACGTGAACTGCGCCTCCTCGATCATCTCCTGGAGGCGGTAGGACTTGGCCTGGATCTCGGCGGTGGTGGCCCGCAGCACAGCCTGGGCGCCGGCGTCGACCCGCTGCTCGGTGTCGACGATGACCTGGGCGACCTGGTTCAGGGCCCGTTCCAGGAGGGTCCCGACCTCGGTGTGGGCGAGCGCCGGGTCCTGCGTTCCGGGGACCGGCACATGACGGTGTCTCAGGTGCGTGACGAGGGCCGGCAGCCGGGTGTCGACGAAGTACGCCAGCTCCCCGCCGATCCGGCCGCTCTGCTGCTCGGCGTCGAGTCTGGCGCGCTCGGCTTCCTGCGCCTCGGCGAGGAGGGCCGCTTCCATCGACCGGTAGCGGGCCTCCGAGGCCTGCGCCGCCGCCTGTGCGCCGGACCGCGCATCGGCCTCCAGCGCCTGGTACCTGCCGGCCGCGGCCCGCGCTTCGGTGCGAGCCTCAGCACGCAGTGCCGCGTTCGAACGGCGCGTGCGGAGGTGGAGGAGCGCCAGGGCGAGGGCGACGGCCGTCATGGCCAGCGCCAGTACCCAGGGACCGGCCTCCGATATGTGCGTCATCACAAAGGTCCTCAGTGGATGGGGGGATGCGCCTGCCCGCGCGCGGACAGGGCTAGTTGAGGCAACCCTGAGAAGGACATCGGTTCCTGGCCGCAGATGCAATAAATCCGCTGATCATGGCTGGAATTCGAGCCCTCGGATAATTTCAATCAGCACCGAGATATTTCAAAAATTGACATGAAAGGTAAAAAGGTAAATGGGTGGAATGTGGGTGTGCCGGTTGCTCGCACTCAACTGAAACATCACCATTTGACGGTGTGTGCCCCACGGGGAAGGCTGCGGCGCGTGGCCACAACTGCGGCAGGGCGGGGCACAGGCCGCACGTCGGACGCTCTCCGCCGTGGCAGTGAGTAAGGTTTCACCGGTGTGGGGCGGCGGATGGGCCGAAATGTTGTCGTGTCCTGGTCGATCTCGCCGCCGAATGCTCTGCCGGACGCGCCTCTGGCTGGATCTGGCCCGTAGCAGACAGTGGGCCGGGAAGCGTCTCCCCGCATCCCTTTCAGCCGCCGGCGCGCGCCGCCAGGCGCTGTGCGCGCCCCGGTGTCGGGTCCAGGTACACCCGCTGGATCGACGGGTAGCGCTCCCGCAGTTGCTGCTCCGCCTCCTCGCACGCCCACTCGATCTGCGCGGCCGTCGACGCGTCCCGGAAGTCGATCTTCGCCGCGATCAGCATCTCCGACGGCCCCTGGATCAGTGTCGTCAGCTCCACCACCTCGACGATGTGCGGCACGGACAGCAGCTCCTCGCGCACCCCGTCCCGCATCCCGGCCGGGAGCGGCCGGCCGATCAGCAGCTGGGCGTTGGACCGGCACAGCACCCACGCCACGTACACCAGCAGTACGCCGATGAGGACGGAGGCGATGCCGTCCCAGACCCCGGAGCCCGAGAGCTGCCCGCCGAGCAGGCCGCCGCCCGCCAGCAGCAGCCCGGCCAGCGCCGCCGAGTCCTCCATCACCACGGCCTTGACCGCCGTGTCCGGGGTCCGGCGCAGATAGCGCGGCGCGGGCATCCGGAGCCGTGCGGCCTCGCCGCGCACCTGCCGGAGGCCCGTACGCAGCGAGAAGCCCTCCAGCAGGAAGGCGACCGCGAGCACGAGGTACGAGACGAGAGGGTCGCCGAGCTCCTCGCCCCGCAACAGGGTGTGGATCCCGTCGTACAGGGAGAACACGGCGCCGCCGATGAAGGTCGCGACGGCTGCGAGCATCGCCCAGATGTACCGCTCGGGACCGTAGCCCAGCGGATGGTCCTCGTCCGCGGGCTTCTCGCTGCGCTTCAGCGCGGTGAGAAGCATGACCTCGGTGACGGTGTCGGCGACCGAGTGCGCGGCCTCGGACAGCATCGCGCTCGAACCGCTGATCAGCCCCGCCACCAGCTTCGCCACGGCGATACCGAGGTTGGCGGCCGCCGCGACGACCACAGTGAACGTGGACTCGCCACCGGCCTGCCCGTCGGTGCCGGAGCCGCGATCGGAGTCACTTCCGGCGTCACTCGTGGCGTCACTCATGAGGGGCAGTATGTCCGAATGTGCGACGTCAGTCCCTCGGGACGCGGACCAGGCCCTCCTGGATGACCGTGATGGCCAGCTTCCCGTCGGCCGTGTAGATCCTGGCCTGGCCGAGACCGCGCCCACCGGACGCGGAGGGCGACTCCTGGTCGTACAGCAGCCATTCGTCCGCCCGGAAGGGGCGGTGGAACCACATCGCATGGTCCAGGCTGGCACCCACCACGTCACCGACCGACCAGCCGCCGCGTCCGTGGGCGAGCAGCACCGAGTCGAGCAGCGTCATGTCGGAGACGTACGTCGCCATGCAGACGTGCAGCAGCGGGTCGTCCGCCAGCTTGCCGTGCGTCCGGAACCAGACCTGGGAGCGCGGCTCGCGCGGTTCACCGGCGGTGGCGAACGGCGGGGCGTCCACATACCGCAGGTCGACCGCGGCCCGGGCCTCCAGCAGCCGGTCCACCATGCGCGGGTCGGTGAAGCGGTGCGCGTACCGGGGCAGCATCTCCGCAGCGGTCGGCAGGGTCTCCGGGTCCGGGGCAGGGGGCATGACCGCCTGGTGGTCCATGCCCTCCTCGTGCACCTGGAAGGATGCCGAGAGGTGGAAGATCGGCTTGCCGTGCTGGACGGCGACGACCCGTCGGGTGGTGAAGGACCGTCCGTCGCGGATCCGGTCCACGCTGTAGACGATCGGGGCGCCGGGGTCCCCGGGGCGCAGGAAGTACGCGTGGAGGGAGTGGGCTCCCCGGTCCTCGGGGACCGTACGCCCGGCGGCGACCAGCGCCTGGGCCGCGACCTGGCCGCCGAAGACACGGGGCACGACCGCGGAACGGCTCATGCCCCGGAAGATGTCCTGCTCGATCTGCTCCAGGTCGAGCAGATCGAGCAGGGATTCAAGTGCTGCGCTCATGAAGGAGAAACGTAGCCGTTCTCAGAGGCCCATGGACTTGGCGATGATCGACTTCATGACCTCGCTGGTGCCGCCGTAGATGCGGTTGACCCGGTTGTCCGTGTAGAGGCGGGCGATCGGGTACTCGTTCATGAAGCCGTAGCCGCCGTGCAGCTGGAGGCAGCGGTCGATCACGCGGTGCGCGACCTCGGTGCAGAACAGCTTCGCCGAGGCGGCCTCGGCGGGGGTGAGCTCACCGGCGTCCAGGGCCTCGATCGCGCGGTCGCAGACGGCCTCGGCCGCGTCGACCTCGGCCTTGCAGGCGGCCAGCTCGAACTTGGTGTTCTGGAAGGACGCGACGGTCTTGCCGAAGACGGTGCGGTCCTGCGTGTACTGCTGGGCGAACCGCACGGCGGCCTTCGCCTGCGCGTACGCGCCGACGGCGATGCCCAGGCGCTCCTGAGGGAGGTTCTGGCCGAGGTAGGAGAAGCCCTTGTTCTCCTCGCCCAGCAGGTCCTCGACGGGCACCTTGACGTCCACGAAGGCCAGTTCGGCGGTGTCGGAGACCTTCAGGCCCAGCTTGTCGAGCTTGCGGCCCACCGAGTAGCCCTCGGACTTGGTGTCGACCACCAGGAGGGAGATGCCGTGGCGGCGGTCGTCGGCCTTGGGGGCGTCCGTGCGGGCGCAGACGATCACCTTGTCGGCGTGCACACCACCGGTGATGAAGGTCTTGGCGCCGTTGAGGACGTAGTGCGTGCCGTCCTCGGAGAGCTTGGCGGTCGTCTTCATGCCGGCCAGGTCCGAACCGGTGCCCGGCTCCGTCATGGCTATCGCGTACATGGACTTGCCGGAGACGAAGTCCGGCAGCCAGCGCTTCTTCTGCTCCTCGGTGGCGTACGCCTTGAGGTACGGCAGGCAGAGCAGGACGTGCACGCCGGAGCCGCCGAAGGAGATGCCCGCGCGGGCGGTCTCCTCGTACAGGATCGCCTCGAACTTGAAGGACTCCACGCCCGCGCCGCCGAACTCCTCGGGCACCTCGATGCCGAAGATGCCCAGCTCGGCGAGCTTGTAGTAGAAGTCGCGGGGCGCCTGGCCCGCCGCGAACCACTCGTCGTAGACGGGGACGACCTCGGACTCGATGAAGGCGCGGATGGTCTCCCGGAACGCCTCGTGGTCCTCGTTGTAAACCGTACGGCGCACGGGATGCCTCCTGGTGTCAGCTTCAGCGTCGGTCGCAGTGGCTAAGCGCTTGCTCAGTCCTGGTCAAAAGTTACCCGGCGGTCACGGTGGCTGTCCAGGGTGATGCTGAGCACGCCCGGCTCCCCCGGGCACCCGGTCGCGGAGCGTGGTCGCCGCGAGCGCTGCGTACGCCTCGATGGCGGGCGGCGGCGGGCAGGCGCACAGTGAAATGAGGAGCCGACGGGGACGCGAGCAGCCTCGTCGCATCAACTCTCTGTGAGGCAGTCATGGCTGATGTCGGGACCCAGGGCGGGAGTTCAATCGCGGACAGGAGCACGGGGGCCGGGCGTGGCACGACGACCATCGCCGACGGCGTCGTCGCCACCATCGCCGGAATCGCCATCCGTGAGACCGACGGCGTGCATTCGGTCGGCCGCGGGGCTTCGAAGGCCATAGGCGCGGTCGCCGGACGGAGGTCGGGGTCCTCCGGGGCGGGGCGTGCCGTCAAGGTGGAAGTGGGCGAGACGCAGGCCGCGATCGACGTCGACGTGGAGGTGGAGTACGGCGTCCAGATACACAAGCTGGCCGACCGGATCAGGACCCAGGTGACGGACGCGGTGGAATCGATGACCGGTCTGGAGGTCGTCGAGATCAACATCTACGTCTTCGACGTCCACGTGCCGGACGAGGACGAGGACGAGGAGGACGAGGGCGACCGCTCGGGCCGGGCCTCCGCGCGCGTGCAGTGAGAGCACCGCGAGGACGGCGCCCGGCTCTGGTGGCGCGTGCTCCGGCCATGCGGCACTTTCCGCAGTGCCGTGGCGACCTCCGACGCCCAGCCGCAGCCTCCCGGGCCTCCGCCGCAATGTGCGCGCGGAGGCCTTTCGCCGTTCCGGGAGCGGCGGCCGGTTCCGGTCGGCCTTGACTCGGTGACAAGGGCCTCCTCCAGAGCGAGGAGGTGGTCACGATGACGATCACGGGACAGGAAACGGAGGGGAGCCCACGAGGGCGTAGTTGTCGCACGACGAGGACCGTGGAGTCCCGCTGACCGCGACGTACCTCCTCCGGCTTCGCGGCGCGCGGTGAGGCGGCCGGCTCAGGCCTGGGCGGTCGGCCGGACGACGATCTCGTTGACGTCGACGTCGTCGGGCTGCTCGATCGCGAACCGGATGGCACGCGCGACCGCCGCCGGCGGGATCGCCGTCTCCTCCTTCGACTCGTTCAACCGCGCACGCAGATCCGCGTCCGGCACGGAGTCGACGAAGTCGGTGGCCACGAATCCCGGTGAGACCGCGGAGACCCGGATCGACGGCCCGGCCTCCTGCCGCAGGCCCTCGGTGAGGGTGCGCGCGGCGGCCTTGGACGCCGAGTAGACGGCCATGGTGGGCACCGTCCGGTAGGCGGCGGTCGACAGGGTGTGCACGAACTGGCCGTGCCCCTGGCTCCGGAAGACGGGGAGGGCGGCCGCGATGCCGTACAGCAGTCCCTTGACGTTCACGTCGATCATCGCGTCCCAGTCGTCCACCCGCAGGTCGTCGAGTGGCGACACCGGGCCGATCCCCGCGTTGCCGACGAGGACGTCCAGCCGGCCGAAGCGTTCACGGGCCAGCTCCACCAAGCGCGCCGGGTCCTCGCGGCGGGTGACGTCGACCGGGGTGAACGCCACCTCGCACCCCTTCTCCCGCAGCTCGTCGGCCAGCTCCGCGAGCCGTTCCTCACGGCGGGCACCGAGTACGAGCTTCGCCCCGCCCTCTGCCAGCAGGCGCGCGGTGGCGGCGCCGATCCCGCTGCTCGCTCCTGTGATCGCCACGACCTTGCCCTCGGTTCCAGGCATGCCGAATCTCCGTTCACGACGCTCTAGACTGTTAAGCGGACACGTGTCCAGTACGGCGCCAACGGTAGCGGACATGTGTCCGGATAAGCAATCGATGCCTGTACGCCCGGAACGAGGGAGAGCCGATGACGGAGCCACGCCGCCGCGCCACGCGGTCGGACGCGCAGGACAACAGGGCGCGCATCATCGACACCGCGCGCACCGCGTTCACCGAGACCCCCGGTGCGACCCTCCAGTCGATCGCCAAGGCGGTCGGCATCGGTCAGGGCACCATGTACCGGCACTTCCCCAACCGTGAGGCGCTGCTCGTCGCCGTCTACCGGGAGGACGTCGAGGCCCTCGTCGACGCCGCCCCGGCCCTGCTCGCGGAGCGCGAGCCGCTGGACGCGCTCCGCCTCTGGTTCAGCCGCCTCGCCGCCTACGGCCGGATCAAGCACGGCGCGTCCCTGGCCGTCGAGGCCGCCACCCGTGCCGACCTGGGCAACGAGTACTACGCGCCGGTCATCGGCGCACTGGACCGGCTGCTGACCGCCTGCAAGGAGGCGGGGGAGCTGCGCCCCGACGCGGACGCCGACGAGGTCCTGCTGCTCGTGTCGTTCCTGTGGAAGGCCGACGGGCCAGACTGGCAGGAGCGCGGCGAACGCATGCTCGCCATCGTCATCGACGGGCTGCGAGCCGGGCGGCCGTAGTGCGGGGCGTCACCGGGCCGGCGTCAGCGCCAGTGCGCCGCTCCGCTCCCGGTGGGAACCGCCGCTTCCATCTTCGCCCGGATCTCCCGCATCACCGCCACGATCCGCTCCTCGTGCGCCGGTGTCAGCCGGGCCACGGGTACCGAGCAACTGACGGCGTCCTGCGGCGGGTTGTCGTAACGCAGGGCGAACCCGAAGCCGACGATCCCGGATACGCCCTCCTCCCGGTCCACCGCGTGACCGCGCGTCCGGATCTCCGCGAGGTCGGCCAGGAGGGTGCCCCGGCCGGTGTGGGTGTTCGGCGTCAGCGCCTCGTAGGGCCCCTCGGGCAGTTCCTCGTCCGGCCGCTCGGCCAGCAGGGCCTTGCCCAGCGCACCCACGTGCGCCGGCAGCCGCCGTCCGACGCGGCTGATCGTCCGCAGGTACTCGTGCGACTCCCGGGTCGCGAGATACGCCACGTCCCGCCCGTCCAGCCGGCCCATGTGGATCGTCTCGCCCAGCGCCTCGGAGGCCTCGTCGAGATACGGCCGCACCACCCTCAGCCGGGGGTCGGAGTCCAGGTAGCTGGTACCGGTGAGCAGGGCGTGGATGCCGATGCCGTACAGGGAGCCGGTCAGGTCCGTGCGGACCCAGCCGCGTGAGATCAGCGTCTGGAGGAGCGCGTACATCGAGCTGCGCGGCACTCCCAGCTCGTCCGCCAGTTCCTGGAGCCGCGCCGGACGGTCGCCGCGCGCCGCCAGGACCTCCAGCAACTCGACCGTGCGTGCCGCGGACTTCACCTCGCGGACGCCGCCCGCCTCTCCCCGTGTGTCTGGCATGCGCCGATCGTAATCGGGCTCGGAGAAGGGTGGTGCATACCCATTGACGCCCTGAGGTTCACCTCCCTAATCTCCATCCTCATACATGGATGACGTCTACATGGGGAGATGACGTGAGTCTCGACACCGGCGCGGAGGCCGCGCAGCACGTGGCACAACGGCTGCGGAACGGGATGGCGGGCGGCGTGCTCTCCTTCCCGCTGACCAGCTTCCACCAGGACGGCTCCTTCGACGCGGACGGCTACCGCGACTACGTGGCGGAGCAGCTCGCCACCGCCCCCGGGGCCGTCTTCCCCGCCTGCGGCACCGGCGAGTTCTTCTCGCTGGACGAGAACGAGTACCGGCAGGCCGTCACGATCACCGTCGAGGAGGCGGCCGGCCGCCTCCCGGTCGTGGCCGGCACCGGCTACGGCTGGGCGCAGGCCGCCCGGTTCGCCCGCATCGCGGAGGATGCCGGAGCCGACGCGCTCCTCGTCCTGCCGCACTACCTCACCGCCGCCCCGCAGGACGGGCTGGTCGCCCAGCTCCAGCACATCGCCGCCCGCACCCGGCTCCCGCTCGTCGCCTACCAGCGCGGCCAGGTCACCTACACCGCCGAATCGCTCCGCCGCATCGCCCGTATCCCGGGCGTCATCGGCGTCAAGGACGGCCACAGCGACCTCGACCGCCTCCAGCGCCTGACCCTCGCCGCCCCCGACGGCTTCCTGTTCTTCAACGGCGCCGCCACCGCCGAGATCCAGGCCCGCGCCTACGCCACCGTCGGCGTCCCCGCCTACTCCTCCGCCGTCCACGCCTTCGCCCCCGAGATCGCGAACGCCTTCTTCGCCGCCCTGCGCGACGGTGACGCCGGCACCGTCGACAAGCTGCTGCGCGACTTCTACGTCCCGCTCGTCGAGCTCCGTGACCGTGTTCCCGGATACGCGGTGTCGCTGGTGAAGGCCGCCGCCCGGCTGCGCGGCCGCGCGGTCGGACCCGTGCGCGCCCCGCTCACCGACCCCTCGGCCGCCGACCTGGCCGAGCTCAAGACCCTGCTCTCCACCGGACTCGACCTCGTAGGAGCCACCCTGTGACCCGCGACCTCACCATCACGGACGTGACGCTGACCCCGATCCTGGTCGCCGACCCGCCGCTGCTGAACACCGCGGGTGTCCACCAGCCGTACACCCCGCGCCTGATCGTGGAGGTGACCACGGCCGACGGGACCACGGGCCTCGGCGAGACCTACGGCGACACCAAATACCTGGAGCTGGCCCGGCCCCTCGCCGAGCAGCTGATCGGCCACCAGGTCAGCGACCTCAACGGCCTGTTCGGCGCGGCCGACGAGGTCGCCGTCGACGCCTCCCGGGTCGCCGGCCAGGTCGACGTCGGAGGGCTGCGCGGTGTCCAGACCGCCGACAAACTGCGCCTCTCCGTGGTCTCCGCCTTCGAGGTCGCCTGCCTCGACGCCCTCGGCAAGGCGCTCGGCCTTCCCGTGCACGCGCTGCTCGGCGGCAAGGTGCGGGACGCCGTCGGGTACAGCGCGTACCTCTTCTACAAGTACGCCGCTCACCCGGCAGGCCCGTCCGGCGAGCAGTCCGGCGAGCAGGACGGGTGGGGCGCCGCCGTCGATCCCGCCGGGATCGTCGATCAGGCCCGCATCTTCACCGAGCGGTACGGCTTCACCTCCTTCAAGCTCAAGGGCGGCGTCTTCCCCCCGGACCAGGAGATCGCCGCGGTCAAGGCACTCGCCGCCGCCTTCCCCGGCCACCCGCTGCGGCTGGACCCCAACGGGGCATGGTCCGTGGAGACCTCCCTCAAGGTGGCCGCGGAGCTCCGGGACGTCCTGGAGTACCTGGAGGATCCGGCGACCGGCGTCCCCGCCATGGCCGAGGTCGCCGCGAAGTCCGGCGTACCGCTCGCCACCAACATGTGCGTGACGACGTTCGACGAGATCAAGGAGGCGTTCACCCAGGGCGCCGTCCAAGTCGTCCTCTCCGACCACCACTACTGGGGCGGCCTGCGCAACACCCAGCAACTGGCCGCCATCTGCCGCGCGTTCGGCGTCGGAGTCTCCATGCACTCCAACACCCACCTCGGCATCAGCCTCGCCGCCATGACCCATGTGGCCGCCACCGTCCCCGACCTCCACCACGCCTGCGACTCCCACTACCCCTGGCAGTCCGAGGACGTCCTCACGAAGCGGCTCACCTTCGAGGGCGGGAAGGTCGCCGTCTCCGACGCACCCGGCCTCGGAGTCGAACTCGACCGCGACAAGCTCGCGTTCCTCCACCAGCGGTGGCTCGACGACGACGGCACGTTCAAGGACCGCGACGACGCGGCGGCGATGCGCGTCACCGACCCGCAGTGGGCCACCCCGGCCGTTCCGCGCTGGTAGCCGTCCCCCGCCTCCTCGCCCCCACCGCACCGACGGCGAGCAGCCACCGCCGCGGGAGCGGCGGTGGCCCGGCCGCACGAAGGAGTGCCGCTCGTGTCCGCAGTTCCCCCCACCCCCGAAGTCCAGCACCCGGCCGTCGTCCGGTCCGCGATCCGCAAGATCTTCCGTCGCGTGGTCCCCCTCTTCTTCGTGATGTTCGTCGCGAACTACATGGACCGCGTCAACCTCGGCTTCGCCCAGGACCAGCTCCGCGCCGACGTGGGTCTCTCCGCCGCAGCGTTCGGACTCGGCGCAGGGATCTTCTTCATCGCGTACGCGATCTTCGAGGTCCCCTCGAACATGATGATGGAGCGGTTCGGGGCCAAGGTGTGGCTCACCCGCATCATGATCAGCTGGGGCATCGTGGCCACCGCGATGGCCTTCGTCAACAGCCCGGGCACGTTCTACGCCCTGCGGTTCCTGCTCGGCGTCGCCGAGGCCGGGTTCTTCCCGGCCGTCATCTACTACTTCAGCCGCTGGCTGCCCGATTCCCACCGCGGCCGTGCCACCTCCGTGTTCCTGATGGGCTCCGGCACGGCGACCGTCATCGTCGGCCCGATCTCCGGGGCGCTGCTGGAGATGCACGGACTCTGGGGCCACTCCGGGTGGCAGTGGATGTTCTTCGTCGAGGGCGTCTTCTCCGTGCTCCTCGGCTTCGTCGTCTACCGCTACCTCGACTCCAGCATCGAGAAGGCGACCTGGCTGACGGACGAGGAGAAGGCCGGCCTCGTCGCCACCATCGACGCCGAACAGGACGCGCGGGACGCCCAGCGCGGCTCCAGGGCCCGGGTCTCCCGCTGGAAGCTGCTCGCCGACCCCCAGATGCTGCTCTTCCTGTGGATCTACTTCGCGATCAACGTCGCCCTGTACGCCGTGACGTTCTGGCTGCCGTCCATCGTCGATGACATCGGCGGCCTGAACGACCTCCAGGTCGGACTGCTGACGTCCGTGCCCTGGATCTGCGCGATCCTCGCCGTGTACGTCAGCGGGCGGATCTCGGACCGTATCGGCAAACGGCGGCCGGTCCTGGTGGTCCTTCTCCTCGTCGGCGGCTGCGGCACACTGCTCGCGGTCTTCGTCTCACCCTGGGTGGGCCTGGGTGCGCTCTGCCTGGCGGCAGTGGGCTTCAAGCCCGCCTCGCCGATCTTCTGGACGATCCCGCAGAGCTACCTCGACGCCCGGGCCGCCGCCCCCGGCATCGCCCTGATCAACTCCATCGGCAACCTCGGGGGGTTCGTCGCCCCCACCGCCTTCGGGATCATCGAGGACACGACCGGTTCGACGAAGGGCGGCCTGGTGGGCCTCACCGTCGTCGGCTTCCTGGCCGCGGTGAGCGTACTGCTGGTGCGGGGCGGCGGGCGCAACGACCGCGCTCGTGTCCGTACGGCGAAGGGAGCCGCCGCCCCCGCGCCGGAGGCGGCGCCGGGCGTGGCCCGGGCCGTGCCGGAGCCGCCTGACAGGCGGGGCCACGAGCGGCCTACGCCGTCACCGTGAGCCGGGCGCCCTGGGTGAGCTGTGAGGAGGGCCCCGTCTCGATCGCGAACTCACCGGGCTCCACGGCCCATTCCCCCGCGTACGTGAACGAGGCGAGGACGGCCGCGTTCACGGGGAAGGCGACCTCGGTGCTCCCGCCCGGCGCCAGCTCCACCCGGACGAAGCCCCGCAGTTCGCGGACCCGAGGCCACGACGTCCCGCCGAGCACCCGGCGCACGTAGAGCTGCACGGTCTCCCGCACCGGCCGGGCGCCCGTGTTGGCGACGCGGACCGTGCAGGTCAGCGGTGCCGGACCGGCGAACCGCTCCGCCGCCAGGGACGGCACGGACAGCCGGGGCGTGCCGTATTCGACCGTCGTGTAGGACAGCCCGTGGCCGAACGCCTGACGAGCGGTGGCGGGCTGGTCGACGTAACCCCGGTAGCCGTGGTCCTTCACGTTGTAGAACACGGGGAGTTGGGCCGCCGAGCGGGGCACCGAGACCGGCAGCCGTCCCTGGGGGTCCGACCGGCCGAACAGCACGTCCGCGACCGCCCTCCCGCCCCACGGGCCCGGATACCAGGCGCTCAGCACCGCCGCCGCCCTGCCGGCGAGGTCGGGCAGTGCGTGCGGCCGGCCCTGGACCAGCACCACGACCACCGGGGTGCCCGTCGCGGAGACCGCGTCCAGAAGCGCCGACTGCCCGTCCGGCAAGGCGAGTTCGGCCAGGTCGACGCCCTCGCCGCACGTCATCCCCACCGGGTTCCCGGAGGCGACGACGGCCGCTCCGTTCGCGTCGAAACGCGTCCCGGACTCGCGCGCGCTCGAACCGCCGAGGACCAGCACCGCCACATCGGCGGCGGTGGCGAGCGTCACCGCCTCGGGCAGCTCCGACCGGTCGCCACCGATGAGGCCGCAGCCCCGGGCGTACGTGACGTCGGTGCCGGCGGGAGCGGCCGCCCGGAGCCCGGCGAGCACACTGCTGCCCGTGCCGGGCCGCTGCGGCGCGGTGTAGTCGCCGATCTGCTGCGGCACGGAGTCGGCGTTCGGCCCGATCACCGCGAGGGTCCCGGCGGGGCGGCCGGCCAGCGGCAGCGTCACCCCGTCGTGTTCGAGGAGGGTCACGGACTCGCGGGCGACGCGCTCACTCAGCTCCTCCACGCGCGCCGGGTCCGTCACCCGGGCGCCGGTGTACGGGTCCTCGAAGAGGCCGAGGCGGAACTTCAGCGCCAGGACGCGCCCGACCGCCGTGTCGAGCGTGGCCTCGTCGGCCAGCCCGCGCCGGACCGCCTCCACCAGCCGCGGGTAGCAGTCGTCCCACAGGCTCAGGTCCGTCCCGGCCCGCAGCGCCATCGCACCGGCCGCCGCCGGATCACCCGCCATCCGCACCAGGCGGTCGATCGCGAGCCCGTCGGCCATCACCAGGCCGTCGAAGCCCCACTGCTCCCGGAGGATCCCGGTCAGCAGGTGGCGGTTCGCCGCACACGGGACGCCGTCGAACTCGTTGTACGCCGCCATGAGGCCCGCGGCTCCGGCCCGTACGCCCGCGAGAGCAGCCACGAGATGGATCTCGTGCAGTTCCCGGGCGCCCAGCTCGGTGGCCGCGCTGTTGCGGCCGCCGACCGTGGCCCCCTGCCCGGCGAAGTGCTTGAGCACGACGGCCGCCCGGTCCGGCCCGATGCGGTCACCGGCCGGCCCCTGAACCCCGCGCACCAGCGCCTCGGTGAAGCGCGCCGCCAGATACGGGTCCTCCCCGAAGCACTCCTCCGCACGGCCCCAGCGCGGATCCCGCACCAGGTCGAGCGCGGAGACCAGCGCCACATGGCCGCCCCGGGCGCGGAGCTGGGCGGCGGCGAGGGCCGCCGCCTCCTCGTACAGCTCCGGATTCCAGGTGGCGCCGACCGCCAGGTTCACCGGCAGCACCGTCCCGTCCAGCGCCTGGACGCCGTGCGGCATCTCCTCGACCAGCAGCACCGGGATGCCGAGCCTGGTGTTCTCGACGACGTGCCGCTGCACGGCGTCCGAGACCCGCGCCCCGTCCGCGGCGCCGATCCCCGTCTCCGCCGTCACACCCGACCAGGGGTCGGCGCGCTGGAGTCCGTACAGCGCGCCCATCCCGTCGTAGGCCGCCACCTCCGCGCGGAAGGCGTCCGTCAGCCGGTGGCCGGACGGGGTGCGCTCGTACGCGTCCCAGCCGTACATCCGCTGGTTGACCTGCCCCACCTTCTCGGTGAGCGTCATCCGTGACAGGAGATCGCGCACCCGGGCGGCGACGGATGCCTCCGGGTCGCGGAACAGTGGCTCGGACATGGGGTGACTCACCTCGGGAGCAGGGACGGGGCGCGGGATCAGCGCAGTTCGAGCACGCGCACCCCGTACGGGGCGAGGGTCACGTCCCGCACAGGGCCCCCGCCGGTCAGCTCACGCAGCTCCCCGTCCGCCGAGGGGCGCACGGTCAGCTCCTCGCCGGACTGGCTCACCAGCCACAGGAACCGCGCACCGTCCTCGCGGACCAGCGTGTCGGCACTGACGTACGGGGTGTCGACCTTCACCGGGCGCGCGGCACCGGCCAGTTCGGCGAGCGCCGCGTACAGCCGGTGGGTCTGCTCGGGGTTGGCACGGGCCGTACGGGCGGCCATGTGCTCCAGCGGATACGTGGCCAGGACGGTGCGGCCGGCGCCCGCCTCGTAGCGCAGCAGCGCGGGGCGGCCGTGCGCGTCGGTGGCGACCACCCGCGCCCCGTCCGGGACGACCGGCAGATAGGCGCGGCTGTCCTCGTTGCCCGCGACCGGGAAGGTCAGCACCTCGCCGGCGGCTATCGAGCCGAAGTCCTCGGTGAACGTCATCTCCAGGACGTCGTCCTCGATCGGCTCGGCGACACCGTAGGACAGCTGGAGCTCCACGCCGAACAGCCCGTCGAGGTCGTGGAACCACGGGCCACGGGTCGTCGGGTACTCGCCCGAGCAGAACGACAGATAGACCGTGGCCCCCTCCCTCGCCCGGCGCTCCAGCGCGCGGCGGGTGCGGGTGGTCAGCTGGCGGGTCGACGGCAGCAGATACAGCGAGGCGTCGTCCGGCAGCCCGTCCGCCTCCCGGGCGAACGCCACCGGCAGGTCCGCACCGCGCGCCGCCACGTAGCCCTGGTGCAGCGAGGTGAAGATCAGCGGGCGGTCGGCGGGCCGGCTGTAGGGGTAGCCCCGCTCCAGGAAGGCGGGCACGACGAGAGCCGCGTCCGCGTCCGTGCGACGGCAGCGCGGGAAGTCGACCTGCTCCAGGACCTTCGCGAAAGCGGCCAGTTCACGCAGCGGCTCCTTCGGACGCCCGGCGCTGTCGGTGATCCCGAAGTGCATCTCGAAGGGGTGGTGGTCGTACGGCGACTGCTCCCACAGCTCGTCGTAGTCCGTGTTGTTCCAGGCCATCCAGCCGGTGGCCCCGCCCAGCAGCGAGTTGTGCAGCGTCTGCCGGTAGAAGATCCCGGCGTTCGCGGCCGAGACGGTGTCCGTGGAGAGCCCGAACTCCTCCAGGACGACCGGCTGACCCGTGACAGCGGCCAGCTCGCACTCGAACGCGGCCCGGTAGTGCTGGCGCGGCCGGTCCGTGTCGGAGCGGTAAACGTGCGGCCCCACGAAGTCGACGTACTCGGCGGTCTCCCGCAGCGAGAAGCCGTTGTCGCGGCCGGTCACCTCGATGCCCCAGGCGCCGTCGCCGAGCGACACCGGCTGGGTGCCGCCCGCCGCGCGCACCGCGTCGCACATGAACTGCGCCCAGGCGGTGACGACATCGTTCGACGGCGGGTCGACCTGGTAGATCCGCCCGTAGCCCGGCATCTCGTTGGTGATCAGCCAGCCCGTGACCGCCGGGTGGTCCTTGAAGCGGCGGGTCATCTGCGAGACGAACCACGCCTGCCGGCCGACGAGCCACACGTCCTCGTACAGATCCCGGTCACCACGCCACGCCGGGTCCCAGTTCTCGCCCGACATGTGGCCGACGATGAACGTGGGGACCGTGCCCATGCCCAGCTCGTGGTGGGCGTCCAGGAAGTCCCGGAAGCGGTCGCAGAGTTCCTCGTCGATCCGTCCGGGCTCCGGGTGGAAGTCGGGCCAGTAGAAGAACGACCGGGTCATGTTCAGACCGTGCTCCGCGAGCACGGCCAGCTCCTCGCGGACCGTCCTCGGCTCGTAGTTCCGCCACATCAGCGGACCGCCGGTGCGGGACCAGAAGTTGGCGCCGAGCCACGGGAGGACGGCGGGGTCGTGGGTGAGCTGGGCGCTGTGGCGTCGCATGGTGTTTCTGGGTCCTCTTCGATGTGCGGGCGGTGCCGGGGTGGTGCGGCGGTTCAGGTCGGGGGTGCCAGCGGGCCGGTCGATTCCCGTACGACCAGCCGGGGGCGGCCGTCGAGCTCCGGTGGGGGCACGTCCTCCCCGCACCCGGCGAGCAGGGTGCGGGCGGCGGCCGCACCGACGCGCTGCACCTGCTGGTCGACGGTGGTGAGCCGGGGGTGGACCCAGCGGCCGAGCGAGAGGTTGTCGTAGCCGACCACCGACAGGTCGTCCGGCACCCGGAGACCGGCGCGCTGCGCCGTGCCGATGCCGCAGACGGCCATGGAGTCGTTCGGGAACACGAGGGCCGTCGGCCGGTCGGGCAGGGAGAGCAGTTCCTCGGTGACGGCTACGGCGGCCTGCTCGGTGAAGTCGCTGTGCCGTACGGCGACGGGTGCCAGCCCCGCCTCGGCGAGGGCCTCCTCGAAGGCGTGCAACCGCAGCCGGGTGTGCAGCAGTTCGGCCGGCCCCGCGACATAGGCGATGAGTCGGTGGCCGAGCTCCAGCAGATGGGCCACGGCCTCCTTCACGCCCGCGCCCTGCTGTCCGAGCCCTACCCGGGGCACGGGCGAGGCGGCATCGGGGGCGCCCAGCAGGACGGCGGGCAGCCCGAGGCCGCGCAGCAGGTCCGGGCGCGGGTCGTCGGCGCGGGCGTCGGTCAGCACGGCACCGTCTATGCGGCCCTCCGCGACGAGCCGTTCGTACAGCGCGTTCTCCTGGTCCATGTCGGCGACCAGGTGGAGCAGCAGACCGTAGCCGCGCGGCGCGAGTTCGCCCTCCAGACCGGTGATCAGCTCACTGAAGTGCGGGTCGGAGCCCAGCACATCGGTGGGCCGCCGGACGACGAGCGCGATCGTGCGCGTACGGGCCCGGCGCAGTGCCGTCGCGGAGGCGCTGGGGGACCAGCCCAGTTCGGTGGCCGCGTCCAGGACCCGGCGACGGGTGGCCTCCGAGATCCGGCCGGTGCCGTTGACGGCCTGGGAGACCGCGGCGGTCGACACCCCTGCGGCTGCGGCCACGGCCTTGATCGTGGGACGTACAGCCGTACGACCCTCCAGACGCTTGTTCACATCTTCACCGCCCCGCTCACGAGAGCCTGCTGCATCCGCTTCTGGAGCACGGTGTAGACCACCCAGACCGGGACCAGGGTCAGTACCGTGCCCGCCGTAAGAATGCCGTAGTCCGTACCCGTCAGGGACTTGAGCGTGGGCAGGGCGACCTGCACGGTCCGCAGGTCCGGGTCGGGGCCGATGATGACGAGCGAGTAGAGGTACTCGTTCCAGAAGGTCAGGAAGTTCAGCAGCAGGATGGTCGCGATCCCGGGCATGCACATCGGTGTGTAGACGTGCCGCAGGACGGCGAAGGTGGACGCGCCGTCCATGCGCGCCGCCTCCTCCATCTCGCGCGGGATGGTCCGCATGAACTGCACGAGGATGACGACGGAGAGCGGCATCGCCGTGGCCGGCAGGAACAGCACCATGAACGCGCGGGTGTGGAACAACCCGGTGGCGGCGGCCAGCAGGAAAGTCGGGAAGAGCGCGGCGAACGTGGGGATCAGGAAGCCCAGCGAGAACACCCGCTCGACCAGGGCCCCGAGGCGCCCCTCCGCACGGGCGATGGCGAAGGCGGCCGGTATCGCGAGCGCCAGGGTGAGCAGCAGCGCCAGCACGGTCACGAGCATCGAGTTGATGATCGCCGGCCCGAGGTGCGCCGAGGAGAACGACTCGGTGAAGTTCGCGGTGGAGAGGGAGGTGGGGAGGGAGAACGGGCTCCCGAAGATCTGGTCGTTCGTCTTGAACGCCGAGACCAGCAGGTAGTAGAGGGGGACGACCAGCAGCACCATGTACAGCCACGCGAAGATGTGCGCCGGCAGCCAGGACCTTCCGAACTTCATGGGACCAGCTCCGATCAGTAGTTCTGGCGGAAGACGCGGCGGATGGTCAGCAGCCCGGCCAGACCGACCAGGAAGAGGACCACACCGACGGTCTGGCTGTAGCCGAGGTCGGCCGCGATGAACGCCTTCTGGTAGACGAGGAAGGACAAAGTCGTCGACGAGCTCCCCGGCCCGCCCTGGGTGAGCAGCAGCACGTTCTGCGCGGAGCCGAACAGCGTCCAGAGGAACTGGAGCATCGTCACGACGCCCACGAAGTCGCGTATGACGGGGAAGTGGATGCGCCACATGGCCCGCCAGTGCCCGGCGCCGTCGAGCTGCGCGGCCTCACCGATCTCGTCCGGGACGCTGCCGAGCCGGGCCGCGAACAGCACGGCGGTGAACCCGATGCCGCTCCACACGTCGAGGAGGATGAGCGAGCCGAGCGCGGTGGACGGCGAGGCGAGCCAGGCGTCGGTCAGCGAGCCGAGACCGGCTTTGTCCAGGGCGCCGTTGAGCAGGCCGTCCGGGGAGAGCACCGCGTAGAACACCATCGCCTTGGCGGGGGTGGAGATCAGCCCGGGGATGAAGAGCAGATAGCGCAGGACGCGGTGGCCCGGCGGCTTCTGCGCGACGTAGTAACCGAGCATGTACGCCCCGACGATCATCAGGGGCACGGCCACGGCGAGCTGCACGGCGGTGTTCTGCACCGCGTCCCAGAAGACCGGGTCGTCGAGGACCGCGCTGATGTTGCCGGTGCCGGCGAAGGAGACCGGCTGGAGCATGCCGGGCCAGTGCAGGGCGGCGATGACGAAGATGGCGACCAGCGGGCCGACCATGAAGACGAGGTACCAGACCAGCGCGGGCACGGCGAGGATGACCCCGCCCTGCGTGCGGCGCTTCGTGGTGGGGGCGGACGGCGGGGGAGGGACCGGTCCGCGGACCGAGGCGCCGCCCGGGGCGGACGAGAGCATCGTCATGGGAGGACTCGCAAAGGCTCGGGCGCGCGGATCAGGCCGTGCGGTAGGCGGATTCCAGGGCGGAGCGCACGGAGGCCGCGCTCGTCCCCCGGGTGAAGGCGGTGCTGGTCGCGGTGATCAGCGGCTGGGTGGCGGTCGGGGGGACGTACAGGTCGGGAAGGAGCACCTGGCCGACCCGCCCGCCGAGCTGCTGGGCCTCGGCCACCAGCGGGAAGTCCTTGCTGACGGTGTCGGTCACGAGCGCCATGTCCCGGCCGCTCTCGGTGATGAAGCGCGACACCACGTCGGGGCGGTACATGAAGCGGAGGAACTTCTCGACGGAGGACAGCTTCCTGACCCCGTTGGGACTGATCCAGAAGCCGATGAGGGTGTACGAGCGCAGGATGGTCGGCTTCTCGTGGGCGGCGCCCGGCGCGAGCGGCCAGCCGCCGATCTCGGTGTGCCCGGCCGCCTTGGCGGGGACCTTCGCCAGCGCGGAGGACATCGCGGACTGGATGGCCGCCGCCTCCGTGTTGTACTGCGTGGTCATCGTGTCGGAGGTCAGCCCCTGCGCCTTGTCGGCGAAGACACCGGCGTCCCGCAGGGTCACGAAGTAGTCGATGCCCGCGCGGGCTCCCCGGCTGCCGCTGAAGTCACCGGTCGTGTAGACCTGCCTGGCCTCCTCGGGGGTGAGGAAGGTCTGGATGATCTGGGCGAGCAGCTTCTGCCCCGTCCAGTCGTTGCCGCCCACGGTGACGGGTGCGACGCCCTTGACGCGCAACTTCCGTGCGGCGCCGATGAGCTGGTCCCCGGTGGTGGGGACGGAGCCGACGCCGGCCCGGTCGAGCAGATGGGTGTTGAAGGCGACGGGCCAGTTGGTGGCGAAGTACGGGAAGGCGCGGAGCCTGCCCTTGTCGTCGGTCCACTCACTCAGGGCGGCGGGCAGGACGCGGTCGCGCAGCCCCCAGTCGTCGAGGTAGCCCTTCACGTCGACGGTGGCACCGACGTCGGTCCAGGCCAGCGTCTTGTCGTACAGGTTGACCATGACCACGTCCGGCTCCTTACGGGCCAGCCGTGAGGTCTCGTAGACCTGGGGGAGGTCGTCGCCGTTGACGAGGTTCTTGACCCGGATGCCCGGGTTCTCCTTCTCGAAGGCTTCGACGACGGCGGTGTACGTGGCGGAGCCCGGCGCGGTGGTCCCGAGCTGGGTGTGGACGAGTAGGGAGCCGGGGTCGGAATCGGCCGAGGCGAGCGTGGAGCAGCCGGACATTGCGGGGAGCGCGGTAGCGGCGGCGAAGCCGGAACCAGCGGCAAGGAAACCGCGCCGACTCAGGGGTGAGCGCACAGCGGGATGTCTCCAACCAGGACGTTAACCAGGGTGGTTAATCGATGTACCAGCGGGTTGCGAGAAACTTAGGGGTGCGGGAAGAGATGGTCAACCCCCGGTTGCACATGCTGGAAAGCCCGACATTCCGGGCGGGTGGGGGCGGTGATCCTGGTACGGGTATTGCTCCGAAGATCGTTCTGTTGGAGGCTGAGACATGCAGAATCTGCCGACCTTCGTCCTCGTCCACGGCGCCTTCGCGAATTCGTTCTCGTTCGCGCCGCTGCAAGCTGAACTCGCCCTGCTGGGCCACCGCTCGGCCGCGGTCGACCTTCCGGGCCACGGATTCGAGGCGACCTTCCCCGCGGCCTACCAGGCCCCTCAGGACCTGGACGCCCTCTCCGCGGAACCGGGGAACATCAAGGGGGTCACGCTCGCGGACAACGTCGCCCGCGTGATCGAAGCCCTCGAACGGGCCAAGCGGAACGGCCCCACGATCCTCGTCGCCCACAGCAGGGGCGGCGTCACCATCACCGCCGTCGCCAACGCCCGGCCGGAGCTGATCGACCGGATCGTCTACGTCTCCGCCTGGTGCCCCGTCGATCTGGACGTGGCCGACTACTACGCCCAGCCGGAGATGGCGGACGTCGATCCGGGAGCCTTGGCTGCCGCGCTCGTCGGGAGCCCGGCCGAACTGGGCCTTCTGCGGGTCAACTTCCGCACGGCCGACGCGGTGGCGCTCGCCGCGTTCAGGCAAGCGTTCGCCGCCGACCTCACCGACGACGAGTTCCGGAACTTCCTGAACACCTTCCAGCCCGACGAGAACCTCGACGCCGGTACGTCCGCAGACCGGGCACAGGCCACGACCTGGGGCCGGATCCCCAGGACCTATGTGCGCCTGGCCGCCGATACCAGCGTTCCGCCCGCCGTGCAGGACCGCATGATTCGGGAAGCCGACGCGCTCACACCGGACAACCCCTTCGACGTCCGGACTCTCGAGGGAAGCCACCTGCGCTGGCTCGTCCACCCGAGGCCCGCCGCCGAGCTGCTCGCGGAGCTCGCAGCGCGCTGACACTTGTCGCGGGGCCCCGCCGGTGGGGCGCGAGGTCCGGTCAGTCCCCGTCGGGTGAGCGCCCCACCGCGAGCTGCGCGTCGACCGTCGCGAGTACCAGGTCGGCCAGCTCCGCGACGGAATGTCCGGCGCCCGTGTCGATGTGGTCCAGGCCCAGCCCGTCGACGGCATCCAGCATGAGCTTCTGGTAGCGCTCGGTCCGGGCCAGGAACTGGTCCATCAGGTGCTGTTCCGCCGCGGTCGCCGCTTCGTAGTGGCCGGCCGTGCGCACCCGGGCGCGTACGACCGCGTCGTCCGCGGTGAGCCATACCGCGGCCGTACGCCGGACTCCCAGCTCCGCGACGGGCACGGGCCAGAGCGCCGAACCTTCGAGGACCAGGCCCGTCCCGGTGCCGCCCTCGGCCGCGCGGGCGGTGACCAGCTCTTCGATGCGGGGCCACAGCCGGTCGTAGTGGTCGAGGACGGACCGGATCAGCTCGTCGACCGTGAGACCGCCGTAGTGCTCGGCGACGTGCGGGGGCACTTCCCACTCCGCCGTCCGCCACGGCCTCCCCGGGTGCCGGGCCAGCTTGTCCGTCGACAGGCACTCGAAGCCGAGCCTGTCCGCCACCACCCGGGCGACGGCCGACTTCCCGACGTTCGACGTGCCCCCGATCAGCACCACTCGCACACCACGCATGCCGGCGACCCTAGCGGGGCGGGGCGCGCCGCGCGGACGGGGAAGTGCCCGGCCCCGACGGTGCGTCGCTCAGCCCTCGGCGGCGCGGGAGCTCAGGATCCCCTCGACGCCGTGCAGGAAGGTTTCGGAGACCAGCTCCGGATCGAAGAGGCAGCCGGCGGCCATGGCGCCGTCCCGGAGCATGACGAGATGCCGGGCGGCCGGCCCGGCGGGCGCGTCGCCGGTCTGTGCCAGCAGGTCCGTGACGGTGTTCAGGAACCACTCCCGGTGGGCCAGGACGGCCTGGTGGATCGGGTGCGTGGGATCGGGATACTCGGCTACCGCGTTGAGGAACGCGCAGCCGCGGAAACCGGGGGACCGGATGCCCTCCGTGATGGACCTGGCCACGGCCCGGACCTCGTCGGGGGCTGACTCGCTGCCTGTCCGGGCGGCGGCGATCTGCGCCCGGATCCCCTGGTCGGCCTGGTCGAGATACGCGAGGACGAGCTCTTCCTTGCCCGCGAAGTGGCGGTACAGCGTCGCCCGGGTCACCTTCGCCTCCGCGGTGATCCGGTCGATGCCGACGGAGTGGATCCCTTCCGCGTAGAAGATCTCGATCGCTGTGCTGAGCAGCCGCGTCCGCGCCTCGGACGTGCTGCCGCCTTCTGGGCTCCGGCTCATGCGGCCAGGCTACCAAACCCTTGAGGGAGAACGTTCGGTCTTGACAGGTCCCAGCCGGAGGCCTGTAATTCGATGAGACCGAACGTTCTCCCTCACCTGTGGTGGATGACTCGGCTGTTGTGCATCCCCGCGCCGTCACCGAAAGGCACTTCCGTGGACACTCTCGTCAGCACCGCGTCCCCCAGCGTTCCCGCGACCTTGCGAAAGCTGTACTTCGGGCGCTTCGCGTTCGCCGCGGTCTGGGCCGGGCTCCTGTTCGCGACCGCCGACACCCTGGGACCGCTCAGTGTGGCGCTCCTGCTGGTCTATCCCTTGTTCGACGTGGCGGCCGCGATCGTCGACGTACGGTCCGCCAAGGCGAACGGCGGTACGGCCGCGGCCCTTCACGTGAACATCGCGATCAGCTCGCTCGCCGTCATCGGCCTGGCGGTCGCCGTCACGTCCGGCATTCCGGACGTCCTGCGGATCTGGGGAGCCTGGGCCGTCGCCTCCGGGCTCGTCCAACTCGTCGTGGGTGCCGTTCGCCGGGCACTGGGCGGCCAGTGGCCGATGATCATCAGTGGCGCCATCTCCGTACTCGCCGGCACCTCGTTCATCACGCAGGCCGGCAGCGGTGATCCCACGCTGGTGAACCTCGCGGGCTACGCCTTCCTCGGAGGTGTGTTCTTCCTCGTGTCGGCACTCCGGCTGAGGCCCACCCGCAACCGGGCGTGACGAGGGCGGTGCGGGAAGAGGCCGGTGCCGGGGCGTGTGGTCACGCCCCGGCCGGCCCCCGCAGGGATCAGGTCGCCGAAGGCTTCTCGGCCGGCGGCTTCCCGGCCGACGGCCTCTCGCGGAGGGCGTCGACGACCCCGCGCTCCAGGACCGCCGACTTGCTGAGCAGGGCGCCCTTCTTGCCCATGGTGGTGTCCCGGATGAGGTAGGTGCGCTCGCCCAGGTACTCCAGGGTGGTCGGGTCGAAGATCCAGGCGGTGCGCCAGCCGGCCCGGGTGTCGTCGCGGGCCACGCCGATCCCGTGCCGGCCGGCCGCGTCCACCGCGTCGGAGTCCACGGTCACGCCGGGGATCTTCGCCGCCGCCTTGTAGAGAGCGGCCGCGGTCTTCGGCGGCATCACCGTCTCCCGCAGCAGTTCGCCCATGGTGTCGAAGGCGTCCTGGGCCTGGTCCCGGTCCTCGGCCGGGGTGTCGCGCGCGTCCTGGTCCCGGGTGATCTCGGTGGTGAGCCGCCGGAGCAGGACGTCGGGGTCGGTGGGCAGCGAGGCCAGCCACGTGTACGTCGGCCGGTTGAGGCCCGCCGGATAGCCGACGGGGGTCTCGCCGTCCGGGACCCCCACGGTGATCGGGAGGTACGAACCCTCCTCGTGGATCAGGCCGACATCGATCACCGGTCCCGCCTTCTGCGCCATCCAGACCTCACGCTCGTGGGGCTTGCCCAGCTTCAACGGACCACCGAATTCGCCCTCGCTCTCGGTCTGCAGTGTCTTGACGTACACGAACTGGTCGCCGGTGACCGTCTGTTCGCCGCTCTTCTCGGCGACCGACGCGATCCGGTCGAGCAGTACGGCCGCGCCGCGCGGGGCCGTGGAGTGGGAGCCGGTGCCCGCGGCGGACGGTGACGGAGTGCTGTTCTGGCCGGTCAGGGCGAGCGTGGTCAGCAGCACCCCACCCAGGGCCAGTCCGGCGGCGGGCAGCAGGACGGCGGGGCGCAGGAGGCGGGGGCGGGGGCGAGCGGTGGCGCGGTCGCCGTCCTGGTCGATCAGACGCATCAGGGTGTCCTTGTGGTGGAGATGACGGCCCGGGGGCAGGTCCCGTTCGGCCGGGGCCGGCAACAGCCGGCCCAGTTCCTCGCGTTCGGCCTGCTCGGGGCCGGAGGTACGGTCGTTCATCGGGCTTCCTCCTGGATGGGCAGGGCCACGAACGGGGCCCTGCTCCCTACCTCTCCGCGGCCGGGGCGGGGTTCCCGGCCGGACCGGACCGGGTCTTCGGGTCGTGCCTCCCGCGTGGGCCCGTCCGGCGCCCGGCCGAGCTCCTCATCGGTCAGCCGGCGCAGCCGGGTACGGGCACGGGACAGCCGCGACCGCACGGTGCCCACGGGGATGCCGAGGGCCTCGGCGGTCCCGGCGTAGTCCAGCCCGGACCAGACACAGAGGACCAGCACCTCACGTTCCTGGCGGCGGAGCCCGCCCAGCGCCCGCTGGACCGCGGCGAGCCGCCGTGTGTCGTCGACACGCCCTGCCGTGGCGTCCGCGATGTCCGCCACCGGCTCCGGGGCGGGGCGGCGGGCCAGGAAGGCCAGGCGCCGCCCGATGCCGCGGTTGGCGTTGCGCGCCTTGTTCGTGGCGATCCCGAGCAGCCACGGCCGTAGCGAGTCGCCCTCCGGTTCGACCGTGTGACGGGTGCGCCAGGCTGCCAGGAAGGTCTCGGACAGTACCTCCTCGGCCGTCGACCAGTCGCCCGTCAGCCGGTAGGCGTGGTTGTAGACCGCCCGCGCGTACTCCTCGTAGAGCGCGGCGAACGCCTCGCGGTCGCCCGCCCTGATCCGTGCACGCATGCGCTCCCGATCTCCCTGCTCATCACACCTCACACCACCTACCTCTCCGGCCGGACCCAGGAGTTCCGGTGACCTGCGCCACACGGCGGGGCCCGGCGGCGCGGCAGCCCCTGCCCGGCGTGACGTAAGAAGGTGCGCTCACCGATCGGAAGGGAGCGGCCCGGAAGAGCGGCGGCCTCGCCGCCGTTCCGCCCTATGCCCAGGAGCGAACGCCCGCGAGTTCCTCGGAGATCTGCCAGATACGCTGCGCGTCCTCGCCGCCGCGCAGGCGGCTGTACAGCTTCTGCTCCGCCGGGCCGCCACCCAGGTGCCCGGTCCCGCTCGGTCCGTAGAACCCGCCGCCCACGGCCTCGGGTGACGTCGCGGCGTGGAGGGCGGGCAGCTGTGCCGTGTGCACCGTTCCGACCACGACGCCGCGGGCGGACAGGGTGCGGATCAGGCGCACGCCCAGTGTGTCCTTGGCGCGGCCGATCTCGGGGCGGGCGGCGAGCAGGCTCGTCGGCGCGACTCCCGGGTGGGAGAGGTTGCTCGCGATGCCCCAGCCCGCCGCCCTGCTCCGGCGGTCGAGTTCGAGGCCGAAGAGGCCGAAGGCGATCTTCGACTGGCTGTAGGCGCGCATGCCGTTGTACGAACGCTCCCAGTTCAGGTCCTCCCAGTGGATGCCGTTGCGGTTCGCGGCAACGCTGACCTGGGACGTCACGCGGGCCCGGCCGGCTCGTAGCAGCGGCAGCAGGTGGTTGACCAGGGCGAAGTGGCCCAGATGGTTGGTGCCGAACTGCAGCTCGAAGCCGTCGGCCGTCGTCTGCCGGTCGGGCGGGGTCATGACGCCGGCGTTGTTGATGAGGATGTGAATGGGGCGGTCCTCGTCCAGCAGGGTCTTGCCGAGCTCCGCGACGGAGGCGAGCGAGGAGAGGTCGAGGGCACGCAGCGACACGTTCGCGCCGGGGACCTGCTCACGGATCCTGGCGGCCGCTCCTTCTCCCTTACGCGGATTACGGACCGGCATGACGACCTCCGCGCCGGCGGCGGCCAGGCGCATGGCGATGCCGAGCCCGATCCCGTCACTCGCTCCGGTGACGACAGCGCGCTGCCCGGTCAGGTCGGGAACGGTGATGTCGATGTCCTGTCGTGGCATGAGTGCACTCCCTGGCGATGTCGTTGCCCCCACCGTGACCCCGACGACCGGACCTATCCAGGGCCTCCCGATCCACCGATAAGCGCGGTCGGCGCGGCCAGGCTAGGGCTGACCTGCACGGACAGCGGCCGGGACACGCCTGCCGCCCCGCCCGTCCCTGCCGCAGAGGGGGATCGACGATCCGTGGATAAGTGCGGGTGCGCGCGCTACAAAGGATCAGTACGAGAGGGAGAGAACGCATGGAGATCGACCGAGCCGGACTCGCGGCGTTCCTGCGGCACCGCCGGGAGCTGCTGCAACCCGAGGATGTCGGCCTCCCGCGCGGACAGCGGCGCAGAACCAGCGGCCTGCGCCGCGAGGAGGTCGCCGAGCTCTGCCACATGTCGACCGACTACTACGCCCGGCTGGAGCGCGAACGCGGCCCGCAGCCCTCCGAGCCGATGATCGCCTCGATCGCGCAGGGGCTGCACCTCTCCCTCGACGAGCGGGACCACCTGTTCCGCCTCGCCGGCCACGCCCCGCCCGTACGGGGCACAGGCACCGTCAGAGAGCACGTCAGCCCCGGCCTGCTGCGCATCCTGGACCGGCTGGACGACACGCCCGCGGAGGTCGTCACCGAGCTCGGGGAGACGCTGCGGCAGACCCCGCTCGGCACAGCGCTCACCGGCGACACGACCCGTTACACGGGTCCGGCGCGCAGCATCGGCTACCGCTGGTTCACCGACCCGGCCATCCGCGAGCTCTACGCGCCGACGGACCACGCGTTCCTCTCCCGGATGTTCGCGTCAGGCCTGCGTGAAGTGGCCGCTCTACGGGGCCCCGGCTCCCGGGCCGCGCGCTACGCGGAACTGCTCCTCGCCCGGAGCGACGAATTCCGCGGCCTGTGGGACAAGCACGAGGTCGGCGTCCGCCCCCATCACGTCAAGCGCTTCGTCCACCCGGAGGTCGGCGCCCTCGAACTGAACTGCCAGAACCTCCTCGACCCGGACCAGTCACACCGCCTGCTCGTATACACCGCGGTCCCGGGCAGCGAGAGCCACGACAAACTGCGCCTCCTCGCGGTCATAGGCCCACACGCGCTGCGCTGACTGCAGCGCCGGTCGTTGGGAAGTCATGGACGTCCATATCGGATATATAGGGGCACGGGCTGTCCGTACCTTCCCAATGACTGCCCAGCGACCCGGCACGGGAGTCCTTCCGCGACCACGCCGGACCGCAGGTGTGTGCTGGGCTGGACGCACTGCTGCTCGGATCGATCTGGGACGGGCCCGACGGTGAGGCGCAGCACACACAGGAAGCCGCGATGGCCTCGTGCGTACGTCACCGGGTGCTGGGCGCGTTGCCCTTCCGGGAGGCGTGCGTGTTCTGCACGGCGGGGGTGTGAGGATGCAGCGGACGGCGCGGCGGAGGGGCTGGGCTGCCGGGTGGCGATCAGGAGTCGAGTACGGCGGCCACACCTTCGATCTCCACGAGCTGGTCGGCGTACCCGAGCACGGTGACGCCGAGCAACGTGCTCGGGACGTCGTGGTCGCCGAACGTGTCCCGGACCACCTTCCAGGCGGCCACCAGGTCTTCCTGCCGTGTGGAGGCCACCAGTACGCGCGTGCTGACGACGTCCTCCAGACCGGCCCCGGCCGCCGCGAGCGCGGTCTTCATGTTCTCGAGGGCCTTCGCCGCCTGACCGGCGTAGTCACCGACGGCTGCCGTGGACCCGTCCTCGTTCAGTGGGCATGCCCCGGCGAGGAAGATCAGCCGCGCGTCGGCGGGCGCGGTGGCGGCGTAGGCGTACTCGGCCACGTCGGACAGGGCGGTGGAGCGGATGAGCGTGACTGCACGGGGCATGGCGGCCAAGTCCTTATGGAGGGGCGGGAATGCGTATTCCTAGCAGACCGTCGCCGGGGCTTCCCCTCATTTTCTCTGCCCACCGCAGATGATTAGGCTGCGGGGATGGGTGACATGTACGCACTCGACCTCGCTCTGAACCTCCGTGCCACGGTGCCGAGCGCGGTCTTGGACGAGCTGAGATGGCATCTCGGCACTGCCTCCGGGCCGGGGGAGGGGACGACGGGCGCTCCTGCGGAAGAACTGGCCGGACCGGACGACGCGTTCCCCCTCCTCGCCGAGCGTGGACCGGCGTGGCGCATCGGTGGCCTGCTGGTGGGCGAGCTGCACCGGACGGACTGCGGCTGGGCTCTCACGGCCCGCCAGGAGGTGCACGCGGAGTGCCTCTCCGACCTGGACCCGCTTCTGGAGCAGTTGGCGCGGCACTCCAGCGCCGAGGGCGTCATCGGGCAGATCCGCTTCTACGAGGACCATGTGCCGGAACTGCTGATCAGTGAGTCGGGAACGCTGGTGCGGATGGCCCTCGAGCCGGACGAAGTCCGCGCTGTCCAGGCGCACCAGCCCCGGTGACACGACACGACCCCGGCATCCGGACAGGCACAGGGCTTCCTGACATGGCGGAGCGCGGCCGGTGCGTTCGCAGGAGCATCCCCGGCATCGCTTAGCTTCGTCCCATGAGTTCTTCCCTGAGTGTCTACTTGCTCGACGTGGCCGCCACGCAGGCCCTGATCGGCTCCCGCGACGACCAGTTGCTGAAGGTGATACGCGATGACTTCGGGGATGACCTGGTTCGCGACGACGACTACCACCGCTACGAGATCGAGAAGGGCGCCCCCACCGCGGACGAGGCACTGCGCGCGGTCATCCACGGTGGCCCCTTCAGTGATGACCAGAACCACGCCTTCCAGTACGGCTATGCCTACAGCCGGCTGTGCTCGCTCACCGGCGCGTTCCTGCCCAACGACTGCTTCACACCGCACAAGGGCGACTGGCTGTCCGTCGTCGACCGGGGCCTGGAGGTTCTGGGTATCACCGCTGTGTCCGTGGACGCGTTCAGCCACGGTGCTCCGCCCGCTCCCCTGCCCTACGCCCACACGCCGGGCTGCGGGGAGTGGACGCCTGACGAGATCGCACAGGCGCTCCAGCAGTTCGAGGCCACCAAGCGCGCGGCCGACGAGGCGGGACAGGCCCCGCCCCTGGAGCCGGAAGTAGTGGAGGCCGTCATGCAGTGCCTCGACTGGATGCGGTACGCAGAAGCGCGACCGGGCTACGGCGTCATCGGGTTCCGCTCCTGAAGCCGAGGACGGGGCGCCGGGTGGTCGTCCACCCACTGAGCGCGGCCACCGTGGTGACGGTGAGGAAGACATACCCGCGCTCTTCAGTCGCGGGCCACAGAGCCCGGCCGGACAGGTCCTGGTCCGATTAGACAAGCGGACTGTCCTACGAACACGATGAGCGCGCACAACCGCGGCTGTACGGGGGCAACTGCGCGTGGCGTGAAACAGCCCTCCGCTCAGGTCGCTCCGTCCCCACCTCGGAACTGGAGAGCTTCGCCATGAGCTTCGGCGATCCCAACAACCCTTACAGCCAGCAGCCTCCGCAAGGCCAGCCCGGCTACCCGCAGCAGCCTCCGCAAGGCCAGCCCGGCTACCCGCAGCAGGCGCCGCAAGGTGTGCCCCCGCAGTACGGCTATCCCCAGCAGGCGCCGCAGGACGCGCCCCCGCAGTACGGCTACCCGCAGCAGCCGTACGGGGCGTACCCGCCGCCCGGCATGCCGGGGGCAGGGCTGCCGCCGCTGGCCCACTGGGGGCAGCGCGTCGGCGGGTACCTGCTGGACGTGCTGATCATCGCCGGCCCGATGTACGCACTCGGCTTCATCGACCTCGCCGGCAGCGACGACCCGGCGACCGCCGAGCCAGGAATCTTCTTCGCGATCGGCGTGGTCTACGCCCTCGCCATGGCCTTCTACCAGCTCTACCTGGAAGGCAAGACCGGCCAGACGACCGGCAAGAAGGTCCTCGGCATCAGCCTGCACCGGGAAGCCGACGGCAGGCCACTCGGGTTCGGCATGGCGTTCGTCCGTAAGCTCGCGCATTTCCTGGACAGCTTCGCCTGCTACCTCGGCTGGCTGTGGCCGCTGTGGGACGAGAAGAACCAGACCTTCGCCGACAAGGTGTGCAAGACCGTTGTCATCAAGGTCAACAAGGGCTGAGCTGTCGCCCGAGGCCGGACCGGGTGCTGCCCGGGCGATCGGCGTAGGCAGTCCTCAGCGCACCCGCCAGGGGGACTCCCCTGGCTGGTGGCTCACGTGGGGAGTTCGCCGAGCCATCCGCGTTGCAGGACGTGCTTGGGCAGGTACTCGGATTCGACGTCGATCGTGAACACGCCGTTGTAAGCGAGACAGGCGACCGCAAGGGGACCGAGAGCGAAACCGCCGTCGGTGTCCGCCTCCCGGTCCTCATCCACGGTCCAGTAGGCCTTGTGCAGCTTCGGCGTGGCAATGAGCTTGTCCACGTCATCCCTGCCGCAACGCGAACCAGAGCTCCGTCCGTACGTCCATGTCGTCCAGGTCCGCGTCCAGCAGCGCCGCGCACCGGGCGATGCGCTGGCGGACCGTGTTGCGGTGGACCTTGAGGGCCACCGCGGTGCGGTCCCAGCTGCCGTGGAGGCTCAGCCAGCAGCGCAGCGTCTCGGCCAGGGGCTCGGTCAGGGGGGCCAGGAGGGTGCGGGCGTGGGCGTCGGCGCGGTCGGGCGGGATCAGGGCGGCCAGGCCTCCGGTGCCGGGGCGGTGCGTGGTCAGCGGGGCGCGGGTCGCCTCGGCGTGGCCCAGGGCGCGGGCCGCCTGGGTGTCGGCGTCGGGCAGGGCGGTGACCGGGGCGGGACCGGAGACGCCGAGGGTCCAGCCGGGCTGCGGGGGCACCGCCTCGTGGCGGCCGGGGAGCAGGACCCGTACCGTCTCGCGGTCCACGTCCGAGAGGGCGGAGCCCAGCGCGGCGCCGAGGGCACCGGCGTTCAGCGCGCCGGCCGGGGTGCCGTCGGCCCGCCGGGCGTGCACCACCGTCCAGGAGTCGCCGTCGCCCAGCAGCGGGGCCACGTCCCGCGGGGCCGCGCCCAGCAGCAGCCGCACGAGCGCCGCCGAACGGCCCGCCGCGTCGGCGCCCTGGTGCGGGGCCGTGAGCAGGGAGAGCAGGACGACGGCGATGCCCGCGACAGTGTGGTCGCCGAGGTCGCGCCGGGGCGTCGCCAGGGCGAGGGCCAGCCCCTGCCCGCCGCCGAGCGCGTACGCGAAGAGGTGGGTGCCGCCCCGGGTGTCGGTCGCCGACGACGGGTTCGGCTTCCGGCCGGGAGCGGCGGCGGACGGCGCGGCACCAGGCGGGGCGCCCGGGGCGGGGCCCGTGCCGGAGGTGGGCGCGGGTGCCACCACCCGGGCCAGCCGGGCCAGTGCCGTCTGCACATCCGGTGCCGGGCGCCCGCCCGCCGCGTGCAGCACAGCGCCGTCCGCCGTGAGCAGCGCGACCCGGCCCTCCAGCTGCACGGCGAGCTGGCGCAGCACCGCGGGCACCGGGTCCGGGCGGGCGGCCGCCGTCGCCAGGGCCTGCTGGGCGCGGGTCACCCGGCGCAGCTCGCGGTGCCGGGCCTCCGCCATGAGCCGCCACACCGCCTGGGCGATCGCGGTGAAGCGGGTCTTCGGAGGCACCTCCAGCAGCGGCAGCCCGTGCCGGTCGCACGCCTCCACCAGGGCGGTCGGCACCGTGTCGTGCACCGGCGCCAACCCGAAGCCGAGCGCCGCCGCCCCCGCCTGCACCAGCCGGGCCACGTAGGTGTCCGCGTCCGTGAGCTGCACCCCGGCGCTCAGCAGCAGCTCACCGCCGAGCAGATACGGATACGGGTCGGCCATCTCCGAGGTGTGCACCCACAGAAGATCCGCGTGGTCCGGACCGGCGATCCGCCGGAGCCCGAGCTCCTCCCGGGCCAGCAGCTCGGAGAGGGCGATGGGAGGGGCGGGTGGCCCTGCGGGGGAGTCCGGCATGGATGGTCCATCCATTCAGCTTCGTGAGGATGGAGGAAACGTACACTTCAGCGTCGGCTTCCGGCCACCTACCGTCTTCATCACCACACCCCCTGAGCGGAACCGAGACGGAGGAAAGCCCATGGCTGTCGACTACGCGGTGATCGTGGTCTATCTGGCCGGCATGCTCGCCATGGGCTGGTGGGGCATGCGCCGCGCCAAGTCCAAGAGCGAGTTCCTGGTCGCGGGACGGCGGCTCGGCCCCTGGATGTACTCGGGCACGATGGCCGCGATCGTCCTCGGCGGTGCCTCGACGATCGGCGGAGTCGGCCTCGGCTACCAGTACGGGCTCTCCGGCGCCTGGATGGTCTTCACGATCGGCCTCGGGCTGCTCGCCCTGTCCGTCTTCTTCTCCGCGCGCATCGCCCGGCTGAAGGTCTACACCGTCTCCGAGATGCTCGACCTGCGCTACGGCGGCCGGGCCGGGGTGATCTCCGGTGTCGTCATGTGGGCGTACACGCTGATGCTCGCGGTCACCTCGACCATCGCCTACGCCACCATCTTCGACGTCCTGTTCGACGTGAACCGGACCGTCGCGATCATCCTGGGCGGCACCATCGTCGTCGCGTACTCGACGCTCGGCGGCATGTGGTCGATCACGATCACCGACATGGTGCAGTTCGTCGTCAAGACGATCGGCGTCCTGCTGCTGCTCCTGCCGATCGCCGTCGTCAAGGCCGGCGGCTTCAGCGAGATGAAGGCGAAGCTGCCGACGGAGTACTTCGACCCGCTCGGCATAGGCGGCGAGACGATCTTCACGTATGTCTTGATCTACACCTTCGGCATGCTGATCGGCCAGGACATCTGGCAGCGCGTGTTCACCGCGCGCAGCGACCGCACGGCACGCTGGGGCGGCACCGTCGCCGGTACGTACTGTCTGGTCTACGCCGTCGCCGGTGCCGTCATCGGGACGGCGGCCAAGGTGATGTACCCGAAGCTGCCCAGCGCCGACGCCGCCTTCGCGACGATCGTGAAGGACGAACTGCCGGTCGGCGTACGGGGACTGGTGCTGGCCGCCGCGCTCGCCGCGGTGATGTCCACCTCCTCCGGCGCCCTGATCGCCTGCGCGACCGTGGCCAACAACGACATCTGGTCGCGGCTGCGGGGCGTGGTCGCGAAGGAAGGCGGCGAGGAGCGGGACGAGGTGAAGGGGAACCGGGCCTTCATCCTCATCATGGGCGTCGCCGTCATCGTGATCGCCATCGCGCTCAACGACGTCGTCGAGGCACTGACCGTCGCCTACAACCTGCTGGTCGGCGGGTTGCTGGTGCCGATCCTCGGGGGTCTGCTCTGGCGCCGGGGCACGGCGGCGGGCGCGCTGGCGGCCGTGGCCGTCGGCGGTGTCGCGGTGATCGGACTGATGGCCGCCTACGGAATCCTCGCCAACGAGCCGGTCTACTACGGGCTGATCGCCTCGCTCGTGGTCTACGTCGTCGTCTCGCTGGCGACCAGGCCGACCGACCCGGCCGTGCTGACCGCCTGGCGTGAGCGCCTCGCCGGGCGGGGGGCCGAGGACCCGGCCGCCCCGGACCCGGTCGCCGTCTGACCGCCCGTCCACCGGCCCAGGGGCCCGAGCGGGCCCCTGGCAGACTGAATACCGTATGAACGCCCACAAGGCGCGCATGGCACAACGAAAGGCACCCGCACCCATGAGCAGCAACGAATCGCCGCGCGGACCCGTCGACTCCTCCCGCGTCCCGCGGTACGCCGGACCCGCGACGTTCGCCCGGCTGCCCCGGCTCGACGAGGTCGGCTCCGCCGATGTCGCCGTCGTCGGCGTGCCCTTCGACAGCGGCGTCTCCTACCGGCCCGGCGCCCGCTTCGGCGGCAACGCTATCCGGGAGGCCTCGCGCCTCCTGCGCCCCTACAACCCGGCGCAGGACGCCTCCCCCTTCGCTCTCGCCCAGGTCGCCGACGCGGGGGACATCGCCGCCAACCCGTTCAACATCAACGAGGCCGTCGAGACCGTCGAGGCCGCCGCCGACGACCTGCTCTCCACCGGCGCCCGGCTGATGACGCTCGGCGGCGACCACACCATCGCGCTGCCCCTGCTGCGTTCCGTCGCCAAGAAGCACGGCCCCGTGGCCCTGCTCCACTTCGACGCCCACCTGGACACCTGGGACACCTACTTCGGCGCCGAGTACACCCACGGCACCCCGTTCCGCCGCGCCGTCGAGGAGGGCATCCTCGACACGGAGGCGCTCTCCCACGTCGGCACGCGCGGCCCGCTGTACGGCAAGCAGGACCTCACCGACGACGCCAAGATGGGCTTCGGCATCGTCACCTCCGCCGACGTCATGCGGCGCGGCGTCGACGAGATCGCCGACCAGCTGCGACAGCGCATCGGCGACCGTCCGCTCTACATCTCCATCGACATCGACGTGCTCGACCCGGCGCACGCCCCCGGCACCGGCACCCCGGAGGCCGGCGGCCTCACCTCGCGCGAGCTCCTGGAGATCCTGCGCGGACTCTCCTCCTGCCACCTCGTCTCGGCCGACCTGGTCGAGGTGGCCCCGGCGTACGATCACGCGGAGATCACTTCCGTCGCCGCCTCGCACACGGCGTACGAGCTGACGACGATCATGTCCCGCCAGATCGCGGAGGGCCGCACCAAGTGAGTCACGACCACGACGACCGGCCGCAGCTCACCGCCGCGCAGGCCGAGGCCGCCCTCAACCCCCCGCCGGGACGCAACGGCGGCGACCTCGTCGTCGAGACCCTCCAGGGCCTCGGCGCCACCACCGTCTTCGGGCTGCCCGGCCAGCACGCGCTCGGGATGTTCGACGCGCTGCGCCGCTCCTCGCTCTCGTACGTCGGACTGCGGGTCGAGAACAACGCGGGCTTCGCCGCCGACGCCTACGGCCGGATCACCGGCGAGGTGGCGCCCCTGCTCCTCTCCACCGGTCCGGGCGCCCTGACCTCCCTGGCCGCTCTCCAGGAGGCGGCAGCCGCGTCCGCGCCCGTGCTGGCGATCTCCAGCCAGATCCCCACCGCCGGGCTCGGCGGCGGACGCCACGGCTATCTGCACGAACTCCGGGACCAGAAGGCGTCCTTCCGCGACATCGTGAAGTCCGTGCACACCGTGCGCACGGCGTCACAGATCCCCTCCGCGATCGCCGCCGCCTGGGAGTCCGCGCTGACCGCCCCGCACGGTCCGGTCTGGGTCGAGATCCCGCAGGACGTGCTGCTCGCCGAGACGATCCTGCCCGTCGTCAGCGCGCTCGACGCCACCCCGCGTGAGCTGTACCCGCGACCGGAGCTGACGCTCGCGGCCGCCCACCTGCTGTCGAATGCGGAACGTCCGGCGATCATCGCGGGCGGCGGAGTCGTACGCTCCGACGCCTCCGGCAAGCTGCGCGCGCTCGCGGAGAAGATCAACGCCCCGGTCGTCACCACCTTCGGCGGGAAGGGCGCCTTCCCCTGGGAGCACCCGCTCTCGCTCCGGTCCTGGCTGGAGGACCGGCACACCACGGACTTCCTGGAGTCCGCCGACGTGCTGCTGGTCGTCGGCTCGGGACTGGGTGAACTCTCCTCGAACTACCACACGTTCGCCCCGCGCGGCCGGGTCATCCAGATCGAGGCCGACGCCGGGAAGCTGGAGTCCAACCACCCCGCGCTCGGCATCCACTCCGACGCCCGCGAGGCCCTCGCCGACCTCCTGGACGCCGTGGAGCCCCGCGAGGACGACACCGCGCCCGAGCGTGTCCGGGAGCTGCTGGAGCGGGTCCACGAGCGCATCGCGGCCCAGGACCTGACGCTGGAGCAGCAGGTGCTGGCCTCGGTCCGCGAGGCGCTGCCCGACACCTCGCCCAGCTTCTGGGACATGACGATCCTCGCCTACTGGGCCTGGTCCGCCTTCGACGCCCGCCGTCCGAACACGATGCACTCGGCCCAGGGCGCGGGCGGTCTCGGCTACGGCTTCCCCGCCGCGATCGGCGCCGCCGCGGCCGACCCGACGAAGCCGGTGCTCGCGGTCTCCGGCGACGGTGGCGCGATGTACTCGATCGCCGAGCTCGCCACGGTGCGGCAGTACGACCTGCCCGTCACCTGGCTGATCGTCGACGACGGGGGCTACGGCATCCTGCGGGAGTACATGACGGGCGCCTTCGGCGAGGCCACGGCGACCGAACTCTCCCGCCCGGACTTCGTCGCCCTCGCCGAGTCCTTCGGCGTCCCCGCGGTCCGTACGACGCCGGAGACCCTCGCCGCCGACCTCGGGAAGGCCCTGGCCGCCCCGGGGCCCGCGGTCGTCGTGCTCCCCGCGCTGCTGAAGATGTTCGAGCCGACGCACCTCTGACCCCGGCCCTCCGCCGGGCGCACCTCTGACCCCGGCCCTCCGCCTCTGACCCCCGCCCTCCGCCGTGTCCCCGACCGGCTCCCGGACCGGGGCCCGGCGGGGGTGGGCGGCGTGGCGTCGGTCACGGGCCCGGCCCGGAGGCCTTGCGGCGCGGGACCGGCGCCGGGACGGCCCTTCTGTCTGTGTCCCAGGCCATAGCTCGGTTTGTCCGTTCCGCGCATCATGTCCGGGTGCTCCGCAGGGGCGACCAGCGAGACAGTGCGGAGGACGGTATGACTCACCAGCGGATGATCCGGTACTCCAGCGCCGCGCTCGGCGCCGCCCTGATCGGTGGTGCCCTCGTCCCGGCGGCCGTGGCGTCGCCCGCCACCGCGGCCCCGGCCCCCGCCGTCTCCTGCGCCTCGGACCGGGCCGGGCTCGCCGCGAAGATGTCCAAGGACATCACCGCGGCCCTCAAGGGACACAGGTCCACCACCGCCCTGGCCGTGCAGGACCACCGGACGCGTACGAGCTGCACGCTGCGGCCCACCCAGCAGGTGGACTCGGCGAGCGTGGTCAAGGTCACGGTCCTCGCCGCACTGCTCTGGGACGCGCAGAAGGCCGACCGGCCGCTCACCCCGCACGAGAGCAAGCTCTCCACCGCCATGATCACCGAGTCGGACAACGACGCGACCACCGAGCTGTGGGACAAGCTCGGCCCCGCGAAGGTCAAGGGATTCCTCAAGGTGGCGGGAATGACCCGTACGGCACTGGACGCCAAGGGCGCATGGGGGCTCACCCAGATCACCGCCCATGACGAACAGCGTCTGCTGACCCTCGTGACGGCCAGGAACAAGGTCCTCGACGACAGTTCGCGGAGCTTCGTCCTGGACCGGATGCGCAAGGTCGTGCCGGAACAGCGCTGGGGCGTTCCGGCCGGTGCCCCCGGCGACGCGACGGTCCAGCTCAAGAACGGCTGGCTGGAAAGGTCCACCCACGGCTGGCGCGTGCACAGCGTCGGCGCGTTCAGCGGCAAGGGCCACGACTACGTGATCACCGTGCTCACGCAGGACAACAAGACGATGGAGGACGGCATCGACACCATTCAGGCCGTCTCCAAGGCCGTCCACAAGGACATCGGGCCCGCCGCCCACTGAGCGCCGCCGCTGCCGCCGCCCGAGTCCTAGGACCACCGGCCCCAGGATCCGCCCATCGGCCGAGAATTGTTGCGGGAGGATGAAATCCCCGGCCGACCGCGTTGGAGACATGCGGTAGGCCCAGGCGGGGCAACGGGGCGACACAGGAGGCACGCGTGGGCGCGGAGAAACAGGGCGCGGAGAAACAGGGCGCCGAGACGCAGGATCCCGAGGCACAGGGGTGGGGCCGGCGGCTGAGCGGATACGCCTGGCGCTACCGGCGCAACGTCGTGCTGGCGCTGGGCTCGTCGCTCGTGGGCATGGCCGTGATGGCGCTCGTCCCCCTCATCACCAAGGTGATCATCGACGACGTCGTCGGCAGCCACACCCGTTCCCTCGGTGTCTGGACCGGACTGCTCATCGGAGCCGCCGTCCTCGTCTACATCGCCACCTTCATCCGCCGCTACTACGGCGGGCGGCTCGCCCTGGACGTCCAGCACGACCTGCGTACCGAGATGTACGGCACCCTCACCCGGCTCGACGGGAAGCGCCAGGACGAGCTCTCCACCGGGCAGGTCGTCGGGCGGGCCACCAGCGACCTCCAGCTGATCCAGGGGCTCCTCTTCATGCTCCCGATGACCATCGGGAACATCCTGCTCTTCATCATCTCCCTGGTGATCATGGCGTGGCTCTCGCTGCCCCTGACCCTCGTCGCCCTCGCCGTCGCCCCCGCGCTGTGGTTCATCGCCCGTCGCTCCAAGGCGCGCCTCTTCCCGGCCACCTGGTACGCCCAGAGCCAGGCCGCCGCCGTCGCCGGAGTGGTCGACGGCGCCGTCTCGGGCGTCCGGGTCGTCAAGGGGTTCGGCCAGGAGGAGCAGGAGACCGGCAAGCTCCGCGAGGTCAGCCGCAGGCTCTTCGCGGGCCGGCTGCGCACCATCCGGCTGAACTCCCGCTACACCCCGGCGCTCCAGGCCGTCCCCGCGCTCGGCCAGGTCGCGATGCTGGCCCTCGGTGGCTGGCTCGCCACCCGGGGCGAGATCACGCTCGGTACGTTCGTCGCCTTCTCCACCTACCTCGCCCAGCTCGTCGGCCCGGTCCGGATGCTCGCCATGGTCCTCACCGTCGGCCAGCAGGCCCGCGCCGGTGTGGAGCGCGTCCTGGAGCTGATCGACACCGAGCCGTCCATGGAGGACGGCACCAAGACACTCCCGGCCGACGCCCCCGCGAGCGTCGAGTTCGACGACGTCCGCTTCGGCTACGACCACGACCGGCCGGTCCTGGACGGCTTCTCCCTCACCATCGAGCCGGGCGAGACCGTCGCCGTCGTCGGAGCCTCCGGCAGCGGAAAGTCCACCGTCTCGCTCCTGCTGCCCCGCTTCTACGACGTGTCGCACGGCGCCGTCCTGGTCGGCGGCCACGACGTCCGTGAGCTGACCCAGGACTCGCTGCGGGCCGCCATCGGGCTCGTACCGGAGGACAGCTTCCTCTTCTCCGAGTCCGTCGGCGCCAACATCGCGTACGGATACCCGGGCGCCACCCAGGGGCAGATCGAACGCGCCGCGAGCGCCGCCCAGGCGCACGGCTTCATCTCGGAACTGCCCGAGGGCTACGACACCAAGGTCGGCGAGCACGGGCTCACCCTCTCCGGTGGCCAGCGCCAGCGCGTCGCTCTCGCCCGCGCCATCCTCACCGACCCCCGCCTGCTGCTCCTCGACGACGCCACCTCCGCCGTCGACGCCCGCGTCGAACACGAGATCCACGAAGTCCTGGCCCAGGTCATGCGGGGCCGCACCACCCTGCTGATAGCTCACCGCAGGTCCACGCTCGGCCTCGCCGACCGCATCGCCGTCCTCGACCAGGGGCGGCTCGCCGACATCGGCACGCACGCGGAACTGGAGCGCCGCTCGGCGCTCTACCGCCGGCTGCTCACCGACCCGGACGAGCTGGGCGGCACCTCACCCGGACACCAGCCGTCGGTCGCCGCGGAACCGCAGGACGACCGCGCGCTCCTGGAGGAGCTGGACGCCGAGTTCGACGCCGAGCGCGGTCTCACCCCCGGGCTGTGGATCCGCAAGGAGGAGCGGCGCGACGCGGCGGCCGCCGGAATGCCCGCCACCCCCGAGCTGCTCGCCCAGGTCGAGGCGCTGCCGCCCGCCACGGACGCCCCCGGCATCGACGAGGCGAGCGCGGTGCGCCCCGAGAAGTCGTACGGCCTGCGCAGGCTGCTGCACGGCTTCGGCCGGCCGCTGCTGGTGAGCCTGGCGCTGGTCGCCGTCGACGCCGGCATGGGCCTGCTCCTGCCGGTGCTGATCAGGCACGGCATCGACGACGGTGTCACGAAGATGGCGCTCGGCGCGGTCTGGGCGGCGGCGGCACTCGGTCTGCTGGCCGTTCTCGTGCAGTGGGCGGCCCAGATCGGTGAGACCCGGATGACGGGCCGCACCGGCGAACGCGTGCTGTACTCCCTGCGCCTCAAGATCTTCGCCCAGCTCCAGCGGCTCGGCCTCGACTACTACGAGCGCGAGCTGACCGGCCGGATCATGACCCGGATGACCACGGACGTGGACGCCCTGTCCACGTTCCTGCAGACCGGCCTGGTCACCGCCTTCGTCTCCCTGGTCACCTTCTTCGGCATCACGGTCGTGCTGCTCGTCCTCGACATCCAGCTGGCCCTGGTCGTCTTCGCGACGCTGCCGCTGCTGATCGTCGGTACGTTCTTCTTCCGCCGCAAGAGCGTCAAGGCGTACGAGCTCGCCCGTGAGCGCATCAGCGTCGTCAACGCCGACCTCCAGGAGTCCGTCTCCGGTCTGCGGATCGTCCAGGCGTTCCGGCGCGAGCGTGACGGCGCCGAGCGGTTCGCGGCGCGCAGCGACCACTACCGCCAGGCGAGGGTGCGCGGTCAGTGGCTGATCTCGGTCTACTTCCCGTTCGTCCAGCTGCTGGCCTCGGTCGCGGCGGCCGCCGTGCTGATCGTCGGCGCCGGCCGTGTCGACAACGGCACGCTGACCACGGGCGCGCTGGTGGCCTACCTGCTCTACATCGACCTGTTCTTCGCTCCCGTGCAGCAGCTGTCCCAGGTCTTCGACGGCTACCAGCAGGCCACCGTCTCCCTCGGCCGGATCCAGGAACTCCTCCGGGAGCCGACCTCCACGGCCGACCACGACGAGCCGGTGGACGTGACGTCGCTGCGCGGCGAGATCGCCTTCGAGAACGTCTCGTTCGCCTACGCCGACGAGGAGGAGGCTCTCACCGGCGTCGATCTGCGGATCCCGGCGGGCCAGACGGTCGCCTTCGTCGGTGAGACGGGGGCGGGCAAGTCCACGCTGGTCAAGCTCGTCGCCCGGTTCTACGACCCGACGAGCGGACGGGTCACGGCGGACGGCACGGATCTGCGGCAGCTCGACAGGACGGCGTACCGGCACCGGCTCGGGGTCGTGCCGCAGGAGTCCTACCTCTTCGAGGGAACAGTCCGCGACGCCATCGCGTACGGACTCCCGGAGGCCACCGACGCCCAGGTGGAGGCGGCGGCGCGGGCCGTCGGCGCGCACGACATGATCGCCACCCTGGAGGACGGCTATCTGCACGAGGTCGCCGAACGGGGCCGCAATCTCTCCGCCGGCCAGCGCCAGCTGATCGCGCTCGCCCGCGCCGAACTGGTCGACCCCGACATCCTGCTCCTCGACGAGGCGACGGCCTCCCTCGACCTCGCCAGCGAGGCGCAGGTCAACCAGGCCACCGACAGGCTGGCAGGACGGCGCACCACCCTGGTGGTCGCCCACCGGCTGACGACGGCGGCGCGTGCCGACCGGGTCGTGGTGATGGACCGGGGCAGGGTCGCCGAGGACGGCACGCATGCCGAGCTGCTGGCCAGGGAAGGCGCGTATGCCCGGCTGTGGCGCACCTTCATAGGGGAGGGCATAGGGGAGGACGCCCCGGCGGGCGTGTGACGCCCTTCCGCAACTGAACGCCGTCCTCCCGCGTCGTACACCCATGCGTACGTGTGTCTGATGGGGGCCGATGTGTTCGAGGGGTGGATGGGGTGGACCGTGTGGTGAGACAGCTGAGGTCATCGGGACGAACGGGACCGAAGCGGCACGGGCCGGCGAGGGGCCGGCGCATGACGGTGCCGTTCCTTCTCCTGCCGCTGCTCGGGGCCCTGGTGCTCGTGATGGGCCCCGTCGGGCAGGCCCCGGCGCAGGCCGCTTCGCCCTGCTCCGGACGGCTGGTCAAGACGGTGAAGTTCTCCACCGGCTCGCTGCGCGTCTACAAGAGCCGCGCCTACGCGTGCGCCGTCACGGTCGCCAAGAAGCCGGGCGCACGCCGGGCGATGCGAGTCTCGCTCCAGCCGCGCGGTGGCCGGGCGGTCGTCGACAGCGGCAGGTTCACCGAACTGGCCGGCCCGGTCACGGTGCACGCGCTCAACCGCTGCGTCCGTGCCTCGGGTTCCATCGGGGGATCCTCCGGCTCCACGGGGTGGATCGGGTGCTGACGTGCGAGTGGGTCTGGCGTGACGGGTGTTACCACCGCTAGGTTCACGGCGACTGTCGTGAATCAAGGGGAGGGTGCATGCGCAAGGCGCTCAGAGGCGTTCTGTCACTCGCGGTGCTCATAGGCACAGTGAGTGCGACCGGGGCCTCGGCCGGTGCGGCCACAGCCGCGGAACCGGCCGCGAAGCAGAGCAGCGGCCTCAGCAGCAACGAGAGCAGCAGCGAGGACATCAAGGACCGCATCCTGGCCATCCCGGGCATGAGTCTGATCGAGGAGAAGCCCTACCCCGGCTACCGCTTCTTCGTCCTGAACTACACCCAGCCGGTCGACCACAGGCACCCGTCCAAGGGCACGTTCCAACAGCGCCTCACCCTGCTGCACAAGGACACGACCCGGCCCACGGTCTTCTTCACCAGCGGCTACAACGTCTCGACCAACCCCAGCCGCAGCGAGCCCACGCAGATCATCGACGGCAACCAGGTCTCCCTGGAGTACCGGTTCTTCACCCCGTCCCGCCCGGCCCCCGCCGACTGGTCGAAGCTCGACATCTGGCAGGCCGCCAGCGACCAGCACCGGGTCTTCAAGGCTCTGAAGAAGATCTACTCCGAGAACTGGCTCACCACCGGCGGCTCCAAGGGCGGCATGACCGCCACCTACTTCGAGCGCTTCTACCCGAAGGACATGGACGGCGTCGTCGCCTATGTCGCGCCCAACGACGTGGTGAACAAGGAGGATTCGGCGTACGACCGGTTCTTCGCCCGCGTAGGCACCAAGGAGTGCCGGGACCGGCTGAGCGGTGTCCAGCGTGAGGCCCTCGTCCGCCGCGAGCCGCTGGAGAAGAAGTTCGAGGCGTACGCCGCCGAGAACGGCCTCACCTTCGACACCGTCGGCACGCTCGACAAGGCGTACGAGGCCGTGGTCATGGACTACGTCTGGGCCTACTGGCAGTACAGCCTGCTCGCCGACTGCGACTCCGTCCCGGCCGACGCCCCGAACGCCACCGACCAGGAGATCTGGGACTCCGTCGACGGCATCTCCGGCTTCTCCGCCTACGCCGACCAGGGCCTGGAGACGTACACGCCGTACTACTACCAGGCGGGCACCCAGCTCGGTTCGCCCGACATCGAGCAGCCCTGGCTGGGGGATCTGAGCCGCTACGGCTACCAGCCGCCGCGCAACTTCGTGCCGCGCTCCATCCCGATGAAGTTCCAGCCCTCGGCCATGCGGGACGTCGACAGCTGGGTCCGGAACAACGCCCGGCACATGCTGTACGTCTACGGCGAGAACGACCCGTGGGGAGCCGAGCCCTTCCGCCTGGGCCGCGGCGCCCGTGACAGTTACGTCTACACGGTGCCGGGCGGCAACCACGGCTCCAAGGTCGCCGGTCTCGTCGCCGACGAGAAGGCCAAGGCGACCGCCGCCATCCTGCGCTGGGCCGGGGTCGCTCCGGCGGCCGTCGAGGCCGATCCGGCGAAGGCGAAGCCCCTCGCGAAGTTCGACGCGCGCCTGGACGTGCGTGACGCCGAGCTCCAGCGGGACCGGGGCACACTGCGGCCGTAGGGCCGCTCCGCACCGAAGTGGGCTGGGCCTGCCGGATGTTCACATCCGGTGGGCGCAGCCCACCGGCATGTCCCCGCCCACCTGCACGTACAGATCAGTGGTGCCGGGGCATAGCGCACGGCGCGCCACGGCCGAGCCGATCTCGAACTCCGGCGGTCGCTCGCCCGATCCGTCGCAGGCGGTCTCCCTGACCTCGCCCTCGCGGAAGCCGTGGACACAGTCGCCGACGACCGTCAGCGGGCCGCCGCCCTGCCCGGGATCGCCGGGGTGCGGGGCCTCCAGGTTGCGCATGCACGCATACCCGCGGGGCGCGGCGGCGGGGCTCCCCGACGGGGCGGGGCCGCCGGGTGGGATGCGCAGGACGAAGTCGGTCGGTGGCGGGCAGACCGGCCCGTCCGACGGCGCGCCGGTGTGGCGGGCCAGCACCCGGGCCCCCGCCTTCTCGCTGCCGCACGGCACCTCGTGGAACGCCTGTCCTCGCGAGCTGCAGTCGGCGGGACCCAGGAACTGCGCCCCGTGACCCGAGGGCGCCGCGCTGTCCTGCGGCCGGCCTGCGGGGGTCTCCGGCGCGCTGCCCGCCGGCTGCCGGCAGGCGCTGAGGCAGAGCGCCACGACGACGGGCAGGAGGGCGCGCGACACCCACGCGGCACGGTACTTCCCCATGAACGACCCCCGATGCGTCCGTACGGACGTGCACCCAGCGTGACCCGCCGGAGCGGGCGCACGCCAGGTGCACGGGGTGTTTTTAGCTCATAGGGGTGGTTGCGGCGAGGTTGTTGCTCAGTCCCGGTACGACAGCCCGTAGCCGACGGGGTACAGCGCCTGCGTGGGCGCGTCCGCCCGTTGCACCGGGACCGGCAGCCTGCCCTCCGGCCGGGCCCGCCCCGCGATCACACGGGCGGCGGCCCGTAGTTCGACGTCCGTCCAGGAGTACGTGGCGAGGCTCGCGGCGTAGCCCGTACCGGCCAGGTGGGCGATGTCGTACGGATTGCGGATCGCGAGGGTGATCACCGGGACGCCGGTAGCCGCGAGCGCGCTGACGAGGGTGCGCTGGGTGCTGGTCGCCGTGACGTTGTACGTGCCCACGATCACCGCGTCCTTGCCCTCGGCGGCGGCCACCGCCTCGGCGATCTTCGCCTGGGTCGGGGCCGTGCCCGTCGACAGCGCCGTCGCCGCGTACCCCAGCTCCTCGAAGGCCCCGGCGAGCGTCGTCGTCGGGGGGCCGGTCGTGCCGGAGGGGGAGGCCGGATCGGCCCCGACCACCAGGAGGTTCTTGTGGGACCGGCGCGAGAGGGGCAGCAGCGAACCGGTGTTGGCCAGCAGCGTCGTCGTCCGCTCGGCGATCCGGTCGGCGGCGGCGAGGTGCGACGGGATGCCGACCGTGCGGTCGACGCCCCGCCGGGTGACGTACGGGTCGCGGAACAGGCCGAGCCGCGTCTTCAGCCGCAGGATGCGCAGGATCGATTCCTCGATGCGGGCCTCGCTGATCTCGCCGCTCTTCACCGCGTTCAGGACCGCGTTCCAGGCGACATCGAGGTGCGGCGGGTTGAGCAGCTGGTCGACGCCGGCCAGCAGTGCGAGCACGGGGACGCGCTCATCGCCGTACTTCGTGCGGACGCCCTCCATCCCCAGCGCGTCGGTGACCACGACGCCGTCGTAGCCGAGCTCCTCGCGGAGGATGCCGGTGAGGATGGGCCGGGACAGGGTCGCCGGGTCCTCCGACGGGTCCAGGGCGGGCACCACGATGTGGGCCGTCATGATCGAGTCGATGCCGGCGGCGACGGCCGCCCGGAACGGCGGGGCGTCGAGCTCGGCCCACTGCTCGCGGGTGTGCGAGATGACGGGCAGACCGGTGTGGCTGTCGGTGCTGGTGTCCCCGTGGCCCGGGAAGTGCTTGGCCGTGGAGGCGACCCCGGCGCTCTGATACCCCTTCACCTGCGCGGTGACCATCCCGGCGACCGACTCCGGGTCGGAGCCGAAGGAGCGTACGCCGATGACGGGGTTGGCCGGGTTGACGTTGACGTCCGCGTCCGGCGCGTAGTTCTGGTTGATGCCCAGCGCCGCCAGCTCGGCCCCCGCGATCCTGCCCGCCGCGCGCGCGTCGGAGCGTGAACCGCCCGCGCCCAGTGCCATCGCACCCGGCAGCAGTGTCGCGGGCTCGCCGACGCGGCACACGATGCCGTGCTCCTGGTCGGTGGAGACGAGGAGCGGCAGGGGCGTGGGACCGGCGAGCCCGGCCCGCTGGATGCCGTTGGAGAGGGCGGCGATCTGGTGCGGGTCGCGGGTGTTGTGCGCCCATGCGAAGTAGATGATGCCGCCGACGTGGTACGTGGAGATCAGCTCGGCGGCGTCGCGGACCCCGATCTCGGCGAGGTTGGCGTCGATGTCCGCCTGGTCGGGGTCGGTCGCGGAGTGCCCGTACACCCGCATCACGAAGAGCTGGCCGACCTTCTCCTCCAGGCTCATCCGGGCGATGAGCCGCTTGAGGCGGCTGTCCGTGGAGGTGCCCGTGGTGGCTGCCTGCGCGGCGCCGGGGAGAGCGGCGACGCCGGTTGCCGCGGCTGCTGCGGTCGCCGCGGTGGCGGTGAGGAGGGTGCGTCTGGAGGTGCGGTAGTGCACGTGAGCCCCTTCCGGTGCTGAAAGAAACTTCCAAGAAGGTACGGATATATGGAAAGTAACTACCAGTCAAGGGGGCGGTCCGAGAACGGGCATGACACGCGGGACAAGGGGTGGGCATGCCCGGCAACGGGCCCGGCGGCAGAGGCCCTCAGTCCCCGGCCGGGCGGGACGGCGCCGCCTCGGCCGCTCCCGCCCTCGGCCCGGGCAGCTCGGCGCACCGCAACGACCGGGTGCCGAGCCCGACGAGCGCTCCGAGCGCCACGAACGCGGCGCTGACGGTGAACACCGGCTGCGTCCCCCAGGCGGCGATGGCCGCTCCGCTGAGGGGATACGTCAGCGGGGCGAGGCCGAGCGAGGACAGGGCCGCCACCGAGGTGACCCGGCCGAGGTACGCGGGATCGGCGGCCGTCTGCAGGAGGGCCGCGCACAGGGCCCCGCTGAGTCCGGCGGTGAGACCGATGGTGACGCCGACCCCGACCGCGACGCCGAGGGAGGGGGCGAAGGCGAGCGCGCCGATGGCCACCGCCCCGAGGGCCAGGCACCCCTGCTGTACGAGCCCCGCGCGCGGGACGCCGCCGTGGGCGGCCAGAAGGAGGGAGGCGACGGCCGCCCCCAGGCCGAAGCCGCCCACGATCCAGCCGAGTCCGGCGGCGCCCCAGCCGTGCTCGTCCGCCAGGAGGGTCAGGCCGATGTTCAGCGGGCCGGCGAAGCCGAGGTCGCCGATCGCGATGACGAGCACCAGCGGAGCCAGGACCCGGTCGCGCCGGATGTGCCGGAGCCCGTCGGCGAGGTCCTGCCACGGGGTGCCGCGCGCCCCGGCGTCCTCACCGTCGGCCCGGGGGAGGGGCGCGACCTTCAAAGCGACCAGCAGGGGCACGGACACCGCGAACATCGCGCCGGCGACCGCGAACGCGGCGGCCGGTCCCCCCAGCGCCAGGGCCAGGCCGCCCAGCGGCGAACCCCCGATGGTGGCCGCCCGGGTGGCGAGGCCCCGGAGGCCCTGCACGCGGGCCAGTTGGTCCGGCCCGGTGATCCGCGGCGGCAGGGCGCCGACCGACGGCAGGAACAAGGCGTCCACCGCGCCGAAGACCAGGCCCAGCAGCACGAGCAGCCACACGCCCGGGGTCGAGACGGCCAAGGTGCCCGCCATGGCCAGGATCACCGCGCAGCGCGTCAGATCGCTGCCGATCATCACCCTGCGCGGCCCCAGCCGGTCGGCCAGCACGCCTCCGCCCAGCATGAGTACGACGCGCGGCAGGGACCCGGCGGCCAGGACCAGCCCCGCCTCGGCGGGGCCGCCGACGTGGATCGCCGCCCAGGAGAGGGCCAGGAAGTACACGTTGTCGCCCAGGAGCGAAAGAGTGAGCGCGCCGAGCCAGCGCAGCACGTTCGCGTCCCGGTGGGCGGGTGGCGACCCGGCCGGGGCCGATATCGCGGCGGGGCCCGTCATGCCGTGCCGCCGGGGGAGCGGAAGGGGAAGCCGTACAGATGCAGGGCGACGTGCTCGCGGCCCGTGGTGTCGCCGGCGGCCTCGGCGGCCCGGCCGCGTTCGCCGTAGCGCCGGACGAGCGCGGCGATCTCCTCGCCCAGCCCCGCCAGTTCCGCCGCTGTCAGCCGCGGTGTGTACTCGGAGCTGAACGCGGCGTCGGTCCACTCCTCGGGCCAGGCCGCCTGCTGGTCGAGATAGGCGGAGTACCGCTCCGCACGGGTCGCGAGCAGATGACGTGTCACCTGCCCGACCACCGCCGCGCCCTCGGGGTCCCCGGTGAAGTCCGAGCTGCGGAAGCTCCACCCCCGGTCCGACGCGAGCCTCCACCAGCGTTCGCGGCCGTCCGTGCTCAGCTCCGGCGCCTCGACGAGGAAGCCGTGGGCCGCCATCTTGCGCAGGTGGTAGCTGACCAGCGCCACCGCCTCGTCCACCTGCTCCGCGAGCTGGGAGGCCGTGGCGGCCTCCGCCGTCTTCAGGTGCCGGTAGAGGGCGATCCGCAGGGGGTGGGCGAAGACCTTCAGGGCGTCGAGATCGGTGATGCTCGGCGGCTTCTTCTCCTTGGCCATGCTCCTGAGCCTAGGTAGAAAAGAAAATATGCGCAATAAAAACTGCGCAAGAGTTGTTGTGTATCCCGGGACGGACAGGCGGGTGAGCCGTCCTGTCCTAGTCCGCTTCCCGGAATGCTTCGGACGCCCCTTGCAGCACCGACACCGCCGCGATGATCGCGGGCCGCCGCGCCGCCTCCGTACGCCACAGCGCGTACAGCCGCCGCACCGGTACGGGATCCAGTCGCACGGCGACCACGCCCGGCGGCAGGGGGCCCCGCCCCAGCCGGGGGATCATCGCCACGCCGAGCCCGGCCGCCACCAGCGCCAGCTGGGTGTGGTTCTCCTCCGCCCGGTGCCGGATGTCCGGCTCGCACCCCGCCGCACGCAGGGTCCGTACGAGCCAGTCGTGGCACACCGTGCCGGGCGGCTGGCACACCCACCGCTCCTTGGCCAGCTCCTCCCGGCGCACCGCCTCCCGGCCGGCGAGCGGATGGCCCTCCGGCACCAGCAGATCGCACCGGTCGTCCCCGAGCACCGCCTGCGCGACCCCCTCCGGTGCGGGCAGCGGGCTGATGTCCCAGTCGTGGGCGACCGCGAGATCGACCACGCCCTTCGCCACCAGGTCGACCGAGAGATGCGGGTCGACCTCGGTGAGCCGCGCGTCCAGAGCCGGGTGCTCCCGTGCCAGCTCCGCCAGCACCCCGGGCAACAGCCCGCGCGCCGCCGAGGCGAACGCGGCGATGGAGAGCCGTCCGGTCGGCTGCCCCCTGCGCTGCTCCAGCGTCGTCTCGGCCTGTTCCACGATCGCCAGCAACCGCTGTGCGGTGGAGGCGAGGTGAAGTGCGTCCTCGGTGAGCGCCACCCCGCGCCCGCGCCGTTCGAGCAGGGTGGTGCGGGTCTCCCGCTCCAGCTTGGTGATCTGCTGGGAGACCGCCGACGCGGTGTAGCCGAGAGCGGCGGCGGCGCCCGCGACCGAGCCGTGGACGGAGACGGCGTGCAGGGCGCGCAGCCGGGACAGGTCGAGCACCGGGACCTCCGGGCGAACGGGAAGCGTTAGCGATCCTCAATCCAACCATGAAGAAATCCGCGCTGGTGCTACATGGTCCCGGCATCGGATGCTCGGTCCATGCGTCCCCTCCACATCGCCCTGGCCGCGCTGGTCGCCGCCGTCTGGGGCGTGAACTTCGTCGTCGTCGAGCTGGGTCTGGCCCACTTCCCGCCCCTGCTCTTCTCCGCCCTGCGCTTCCTCGTCGCCGCGCTGCCCGCCGTGTTCTTCGTCGGCAGGCCCACGGTGGCGTGGAAGTACATCGTCGGGGTGGGTCTCGCCCTGGGGGTGGCCAAATTCGGGCTGCTCTTCATCGGGATGGACCGCGGGATGCCCGCCGGGCTCTCCTCGCTCGTCCTTCAGGTCCAGGCCGTCTTCACCGCCCTGTTCGCGGCCCTGGTGCTGTCCGAACGGCCCGGCAGGACGCGCGTCCTGGGCATGGGCGTCGCGCTCGCCGGGATCGGCGTGGCCGCCGTCGACGAGGGGGCCTCCGGACCCGTGCTCGCCTTCGCCCTGGTGATCCTGGCGGCGGCCTGCTGGGGTGTCTCCAACGTGATCACCCGCAAGGCGGCGCCGGCCGACTCCCTCAACTTCATGGTCTGGGTGTCGACCGTTCCCGTACTGCCGCTCCTCGCCCTGTCCCTGCTCCTCGAGGGCTGGGACCGTGACGCCGAGGCCCTGGCCGCGCTCGACTGGAGCGGCGCCGGCACCGTCGTCTACGTCGCCTGGATCTCCACCGTCTTCGGCTTCGCGGCCTGGGGCTTCCTGCTCCGCCACCACCCGGCCTCGTCCGTGGCCCCGTTCACCCTGCTCGTGCCCGTCTTCGGGATGTCCTCGGCCGCGCTCCTCCTCGGCGAGACGGTCAGCCCCCTGCGGTGGTGCGCGGCGGCGCTGCTGGTCGGGGGAGTGGCCCTGACCTCCCTGGCGAGGCCCCGTCGCGTCGCCGCTCCACCGCTGCCGGAGGTCCGGGAGGCGGCCGTCTGAACCTACTGCTTCGGCGCGCCGAGCCGCAGGACGTGCTCCCGGCCCGCCGCCAGCAGGTCCGGCAGATCCGCGGCACCTGCGTACCAGCGCTTCTCGTACTCCCAGCAGACCCAGCTGTCCTGGTCCAGCGTGTCCAGGCACGCCTTCAGGGGCAGCGTCCCCGCGCCGAGGGCGAGCGGCGCGGTGTCCTCGGCGGAGGCGATGTCCTTCACCTGTACGTATCCCAGGTGCGGGGCCAGCACCGCATGGCTGGCCGCGGGCTCCTCGCCGGCCAGCCAGGTGTGCATGACGTCCCAGATCGCGCCGATCTGCCCATGTCCGACGGTGCCCACGACCCGGGCCACGTCGGCCCCGGCGCGGTGCGAGTCATGGGTCTCCAGCAGGATGCGTACGCCCAGGTCGGCGGCGTGCGGCGCGGCGGCCCCCAGACGCCGTGCGGCGATCGCGTCGGCCTCCGCGGGGTCCTGGTCCCCGCCGCCGGGGAACACCCGGACGTTGGCCGCGCCCAGGTCGCGCGCCAGCTCCACCAGCTCGGCGAGCGCGGCGATCACCGGCCCGTCCTCGCCCTCGGCGGCCACGCGGACATACCCGGCGACGGTGAGGATCTCGACCCCTCCGCGCTTGAACTCCTCAGCCACGGCTGTCCGTTCGAGCGAGGTCAGGCCGGGGTGGACCGGCTCCTCGGGATGGGCGCGCAGCTCCACCCCCTGGTAGCCGTTCCCGGCGGCGAGCCGCACCACGTCCGCCACGGGCATCCCCGGAACGCCGAGGGTGGAGAAAGCGAGCTTCACGGTGTCTGTCCTTTCATCGGTGCGGTCTGACCAGTACCCGTGTTCGCGGGGGAGATTCCTCATCCCACCCGCGGCGGCGCCGTCGATCCGCGCTCCATGAGCTCCGCCGCGATCGTCGCCGTGCCTCCCGCCGGAGGCGTCTCCTTGCCCATCGCCAGCCGCCCCGCCCGGGCCCCCGCCTCGAACAGCGGCAGCCGTACGGTCGTCAGGGCCGGTACGGCGTCCACGGAGAACGGCAGATCGTCGAAGCCGGCCACCGAGATGTCCTCGGGGATGCGGAGCCCACGCTCCCGGACCGCCGCACAGGCACCGAGTGCCACGGTGTCGTTGGCGGCGACCACGGCCGTCACGTCCGGTTCCCTGCGCAGGAGTTCGAGGGTGGCGTCGTAGCCGGAGCTCCGGTCGTACGGGCCGTGGACGGTGACGCTCTCCTCGTCCCCGTACAGCCCCGCGGCCTTCATGGCCTCGCGGTGCCCCTCCAGCCGGTGCCGGGTCGTGGTGCGCTCCAGGGGCCCGGCGACGTAGCCGATCCGGCGGTGGCCCAGGGCGATCAGATGCTCGGTGAGGCGCCTGGCGCCGCCCCGGTTGTCGAAGGTCAGCGCGGCGAACACCGCGTCGGTGTCCGGCAGCGGAGGACGCCCGCAGAAGACGATCCGGGTGCCGGCGTCGGCGAGCTTGGCCAGTTTCACCGCCATCGCGGCCTGGTGTGCCGGGTCCTCCAGCGCGCCGCCGGTCAGGACTACGGCCGCGGCACGCTGCCGCTGCAGCAGGGTGAGATAGGTGAGTTCGCGCCCGGGGGAGCCGCCGGTGTTGCACACGACGGCGAGCTTTTCGCCGCCCGCGCGGCCGGTTCCGTCGCCAGGGCCGCCGATCTCGCTCTGCGCCGCTCCGGCCATGATGCCGAAGAAGGGGTCGGCGATGTCGTTGACCAGGATGCCCACCAGGTCGGACGTGGCGGCGGCGAGAGAGCTGGCCGGGCCGTTCAGTACGTAGTCCAGATCGTCCACCGCGCGCAGTACCCGCTCCCGGGTGGACGAGGCCACCGGGTAGTTGCCGTTCAGGACACGGGACACGGTGGCCGGGGACACCCGGGCGCGGGCCGCTACGTCCGCCAGGGTGACTGTCATCGCTCTCCTCGAGGAGTTGTGGAGCGGCCCCCCTTGTCCGGGCCACTGTCGGCAGGCTAGCGTCATACCGCATAGAAAGCGCTTGCTACGGCTGTATGGAGGAACTTTCGTGACACGCAGGACAGTGCGCATCGCCATGAACGGCGTCACGGGACGCATGGGATACCGGCAGCACCTGGTGCGCTCGATCCTCGCGATCCGCGAGCAGGGCGGCCTCGACCTCGGTGACGGCGAGGTGCTGTGGCCCGAACCGGTGCTCGTCGGCCGCCGCGCCCACGCGCTGGAGGCGCTCGCCGAGCAGCACGGCCTCACCGAGTGGTCGACGGACCTGGACGCGGTGCTCGCCGACGAGTCGATCGACATCTACTTCGACGCCCAGGTCACCTCGGCCCGTGTCGAGGCGATCAAGAAGGCGATCGCGGCCGGCAAGCACATCTACACCGAGAAGCCCACCGCGACCGACGTCGAGGGCGCGCTCGACCTGGCCCGCCTCGCCCGCGACGCCGGCATCAAGCACGGCGTCGTCCAGGACAAGATCTTCCTCCCGGGCCTGCTCAAGCTGAAGCGCCTCATCGACGGCGGCTTCTTCGGCGAGATCCTCTCCGTGCGCGGCGAGTTCGGCTACTGGGTCTTCGAAGGCGACTGGCAGGAGGCCCAGCGCCCCTCCTGGAACTACCGCGCGGAGGACGGCGGCGGCATCGTCGTCGACATGTTCCCGCACTGGGAGTACGTCCTGCACGAGCTGTTCGGCCAGGTGACCAGCGTCTCGGCCCACGTGCAGACACACATCCCGCAGCGCTGGGACGAGCAGGGCAAGCCCTACGCCGCCACCGCCGACGACGCCGCGTACGGCACCTTCCAGCTGGCGGGCGGCGCCGTCGCCCAGATCAACTCCTCCTGGGCGGTCCGCGTCAACCGCGACGAGCTCGTCGAGTTCCAGGTCGACGGCACCCACGGCTCCGCCGTCGCGGGCCTGCGCAACTGCCGTGTCCAGCACCGCTCGGCCACCCCCAAGCCGGTCTGGAACCCCGACCTCCCGGTCACCGAGCCCTTCCGCGACCAGTGGCAGGAAGTCCCCGACAACGCCGAGTTCGACAACGGCTTCAAGGCCCAGTGGGAGCTCTTCCTGCGCCACATCGTCCTCGACGAGCCCTACACCTGGGACCTGATGGCCGGCGCCCGGGGCGTCCAGCTCGCCGAGCTCGGACTCAAGTCGTCGGCCGAGGGCCGCCGCTTCGACGTACCGGAGCTGAGCCTGTGACCATCCACCTCCCGCAGGGGGCCTACGAGCCCCGGACCACCCCGCTCGACCTGGCACCGTCCGGGGCGGCGCTCGCCTGCCGTACGGTCTTCTCCGCCGCCCACGTCGTCGCCGACCCGTACGCCGACATCAGCCCCGACGACCCCGCCGCCGTCGACTGGGACGCCACCCTCGCCTTCCGCCGCCACCTCTGGTCGCACGGCCTGGGCGTCGCCGAGGCCATGGACACCGCGCAGCGCGGCATGGGCCTGGACTGGGCCGGCGCGGCGGAGCTGATCCGCCGCTCCGCCGCCGAGGCGAAGTCGGTGGGCGGCAGGATCGCCTGCGGTGTGGGCACCGACCAGCTGACCGGCCCCGCCACCCTGCCCGAGGTGCGCGCCGCGTACGAGGAGCAGCTCGCCCTGGTCGAGGGGAGCGGCGCCCAGGCCATCCTGATGGCCTCCCGCGCGCTGGCCGCCGCGGCGAACGGCCCCGAGGACTACCTGGAGACGTACGCCCATCTCCTGCGCCAGGCAACGGAGCCGGTCGTCCTGCACTGGCTCGGCCCCATGTTCGACCCGGCGCTGGAGGGCTACTGGGGCAGTGCGGACCTCGACGCCGCCACGGACACCTTCCTCAAGGTCATCGCGGAGCACCCGGACAAGGTCGACGGCATCAAGATCTCGCTCCTGGACGCGGAGCGCGAGATCGACGTACGGCGCCGTCTGCCCAGCGGGGTGCGCTGCTACACCGGCGACGACTTCAACTACCCCGAGCTGATCGCGGGCGACGACCGGGGCTTCAGCCACGCCCTGCTCGGCATCTTCGACCCGCTCGGCCCGCTGGCCGCCCACGCGGTGCGGGTCCTGGACACCGGGGATACCGAGGGCTTCCGGGCCCTCCTGGACCCCACGGTCGAGCTGTCGCGCCATCTGTTCAAGGCCCCGACCCGCTTCTACAAGACGGGCGTGGTGTTCCTGGCCTGGCTCGCGGGCCACCAGGACCACTTCACGATGGTCGGAGGCCTGCAGTCCGCCCGCTCGCTGCCGCATCTGGCGAAGGCGTACGAACTGGCCGACCGCCTCGGCCTGTTCCCGGACCCCGAACTGGCCGAGGCCCGCATGCGCGCCCTGCTGAACGTCCACGGAGGAAGCCGATGACCAGCGAACTCTCCCGCCTCTCCATCAACCAGGAGACGGTCAGGCAGCTCTCCCTGCCGGAGCTCGTCGAGGGCTGCGCCAAGGCGGGCATCGGTCAGGTCGGCCTGTGGCGCGCTCCGGTGCGGGAGTACGGCGTCGAGCGTGCCGGGCAGCTGATGAGGGACGCGGGCCTCACCGTCACCAGCCTCTGCCGCGGCGGTTTCCTCACCGCCACCGACCCCGCCGAACGCGCCCGCGCCCTGGACGACAACCGTGCGGCGGTCGACGAGGCGGCGGGCGTGAACACCGACACCCTCGTCCTGGTCTCGGGCGGTCTCCCGGACGGGGAGAAGGACCTGTACGCGGCCCGGGAGCGCATCGCCGACGCGCTGGCGGAGCTCGCCCCGTACGCCGCCGAGCGCAACATCCGCCTCGCGATCGAGCCGCTCCACCCGATGTTCGCCTCGGACCGCTGCGTCGTCTCCACCCTGTCCCAGGCCCTGGACCTCGCCGAGCGTTTCCCGGCCGAGCAGGTCGGCGTGGTCGTGGACGCCTACCACATCTGGTGGGACGACCAGGTGCCCGCACAGATCGCCCGGGCGGGCGCGGGCGGCCGGATCCACTCCTTCCAGCTGGCCGACTGGATCACTCCGCTTCCGGCGGGAGTTCTGGTGGGCCGGGGCCAACTGGGCGACGGGAGCGTGGACTTCCGCGCGATGCGCCGGCAGGTCGAGGCGACCGGCTTCGACGGACCGATCGAGGTCGAGATCTTCAACGAGGGGCTCTGGGCCCGTGACGGAGCCGAAGTGATCGCCGAAGTCGCCGCCCGTTACCTCGAACATGCCTGCTGAGAGCGGGTCGACGACTCGAAGGTAAAGAGATCGTCAAGGCGTGCAACCTTTACGTACCCTCCCCGGTCGTACTCTGCGTCGGGACTTCCGGGGAGGGGTCCGGGGGGATCGGGAAGCCCGACGGAGGGGGAAAGCGAGGGGGGTCCGGCCTGTGGGCCGGGCCCCATTCCGCTTGCATGAGCCGTCCCCCGCAGCGGGGCTTCACTGTCCTCGCGTACAGGCTGGCTCTGGATCCGAATGCCATGGTGGCGGGCCGTCTGCATTCGCATGCGGGTGTGGCCAGGGCTGCGCACAACTGGGCGGTCGAGTATGTGACTTCGGTGTGGTGGCAGCGCAAGGCCGAAGCCTCGTACGGCATCCCTGAGGAGTGCTGAGTGCGTGGCGGTCGTGGTCACTGCCCGCCTTGCGGAAGGCGTTCAACGAGGCCAAGCGCACCGATCCGCGGTTCGCCGGCTGGTGGGACGAGAACTCCAAGGAGGCCTACAACACCGGCCTGGCGAACGCTTCGGCGACGTTCGACAACTACGCGAAATCCAAGGGCGGTAAGCGCAGGGGCCCGAAGGTGGCTCCTCGCGGGCATCTCCCGGGCCACCGAGAAGCTCGGGTCACCGCGGCCCCGTCGGCGTCACTCCTGGGGGTCGCGGCGCTGGACGTCCCCGCCCACCTGGTGGAGGTCGAGGCCACCGCGGTCATGGACTGAGGGCCTCGGGGCAATCAGGCTTCCTGAAAAGCGCGGCCCAGAGGAAGTCCTCACCGAAACAAGGGGAATCGGCCGGCTCGTCCCGCATCCGGCGCAGTTCGACCTCCTTCATCCCCTCGAAGATCCAGCGCAGGGATTCGGGGGTGAAGGCGAGACCGCCCTGCAGCCCTCCTGAGCCGTAGAGTTCGGCGTCCGGCAGCTCGGAGCCCACCGCGCCGGAGGCGAAGCAGTTGAGGGCGAGATGCCCGCCGGGCGTGAGAGACCGCTCCACGAGCCGGAGATAGCTGACGCGCCGGTGCGGCGGCAGGTGGTGGAAACAGCCCGAGTCGTTGATCAGGTCGTACGGGCCGGCCGACGCGTCCTCGGTGAAGGCGTCGCCGCAGCGGAAGCGGATGTCCGCGCCTGCCTCCTGGGCGCGTTCCTCCGCCCAGGCGATGGCGCCGGGCGACAGGTCGACGGCGTCCACCTCGAAGCCGCGCGAGGCGAGCCAGAGTGCGTTGCGCCCCGGACCGCACCCGAGATCGAGTGCACGCCCCGGCGCGACCAGCCCCCGCTCCACATACGAGACGAGGCTCTCGTCGGGCTTCGCCGCGAAAAACGGCACCGGCTTCGACCGGTCCTCGTAGAACCCGTCCCACCAATTGCCGGCTTCGCTCGTCCACCGGTCAGCCCCCGGCGCGAACAGGCTGTCCATGAGCTTCAGTACGTCGTCGACGGAGCGCACGTTCCGGTCCATCCGGAACCCCCTTCCCGAGGACCTGAGTTTATCGCCACCCGACATGAACGGCCAGGTCAGAGCAGGTGAGCAGCACCCCTGGGTGGCTGGGTGGCGACCTCGCCGGACACCCGCCACCAACCCCCTCCGGCGCAGGGGCGCCCACGCACCCACGCACCACCCGAGGGCCGCCACGGGGGCGATTCAGGCTCCGCCGAGACGTCTTTCTCGCGGGCTCACTCCAGACGCATGCGAGGGGTGGGGGTGGCTGGGAGGGCAGACACCGCCTCCTGGGAAGTGCCCCGGCAGGCCTTGGCAGTTGTTCCCTGCTCGGGTGAGGCTGAGCTGACCCCTGTGCCGCAGACGGAGAGAAGAGACGAGCATGCCCGAACGCGAGCGACTCGAACGCGATTCCTGGACCGTGCGCGGCACCAGGGCACGTACCCCCGCCCCGGCGAGCCTCCGCCGGCCGAACACCGGGGTGTCGCCGGCTTCCCGGGAGCTGCTCACCGCGTCACAGGTCGCCGCTGTTCAGAGCACTGCCGGCAATGCCGCCCTGCAGAGGGCTCTGCGGAGCGGCGCCGGGGCCGGGGTCCCGGTACAACGCATCGTGGAGGACCCGCAGGAGAGGCTCGACGCGTGGATCGAGAAGACGAACGCGCATGAGAAGAGTGCCGACGTGGGCGGAAAGGCCAGGAAGTCGTCGGCGCTGACGGCCTTCGGGCGGGAGGTCCCGGCCGAGATGATCGAGATCGCCGAAGAGTCCAAGGACTACAAGGCCGACCCGCAGGACGCTTCGGGGAAGCCGCCGCTCAGGGGCGGGGCGTTCAAGAACCTTTTCGGGAAGGACGACGCCGGTTCCTTCGCGGTGATGATGGAGAACTACCGCCAGAGCAAGGACACGGCGGACCCGGAGACCGGGGAAGTGGTCCCGTCTCCCGCCTATACCGCGAGTGACGTCTTCCTCAACCAGTGGACAGCGGCCCATTCGGTACTCGGTACGAGCGGCGGCCTGAGTGGCGGTGCGCTGAACAAGAAGGTCAAGGGGGCACTGGCGGCGGAGAAGACCGCCTCTACCGCAATCCCGGACGAGCTGCCGGACCGCATCTACCGGCAGAACATCTCGGGTGAACAGGCCAAGCAGACGCTGGGTGGCATCCTCGGCGACAAATCCAAGGTCTCCTTCCCCGAGGACAGCGTTGAGTACAGGCAGATGATGGGCACAGTCAACGGAAAATCGACGCTCAACATGGTGGGGACGTACAACAAGGTGAAGAAACTTCCCCCGGAGCGCTCACATTTCATCTCTGGGGGCGAGTTGACCAAGGACGCGGGCGGCAACTTCCACATCAGCTTCGACATAGGACGCCGCTCCTGACCGGCCGCCGGTCAAGGGGCCGGACAAGGAGCCTTCATCAAGTGCGGAGGCTGCCGACGATCACACCCTGAGCTTGACCGCCTCGATCCACGATGTGTTGTCGTGGGTGCCGGCGTAGGTGAATTCGAGCCCGTTCCCCGGATCGTCGCATGCCAGGCCGAGCCAGGCGTCGCTGTTGACGTAGGTGGACTGGCAGACGGCACCCTTGCCGGCGTCGACGCTGATCGTGAACCCCATCAGGTCCGGGGCGTCCTTCTTGGTGCTGCCGACGTAGTTGTCGATGCCGTCGGCGGCGTTCGACCACGGCTCGGGGAAGTGTCCCTCGCCCTTGGTCGACGCGGGGTCGGGGGTGAAGGCGCCGCTGGATGTGCCGTTGGTTCCGGCCACGGCGATGTTGACGGCCTTGAGCGGCACCCCCTCGCCCGCCGCGCCCGCCGTCTCACCGTCGCACACGGCGTCGGTCCAGCCCTGGCCCGCCGCATAGACGCGGTAGCAGATGTGCCGGCCGCTCGGGTCCTTCGCGGCCAGTTGCTGGACGGCGGTCGCCGCCGTCCTCTCCGGGGCCTTGGTCTCCTCCTCCTGGGAACCGCTGCCTCCCGTCCCCGCTCCGCCCGTCTCCTGGGCCGCGGCCGGAGGGGGCGTGGCCTCGGCGGACGGGGCCTTCGGTGCGCCGGCGGACGGTGAGGGAGAAGGTGGCAGCGTGCTGATGCCTGGCTCCTGGACCTTCTCGGTGGCGGTGCTGCGGACCTGGGGCTTGTAGGCGATCCACAGCATCACGAACGTGATCGCCAGCGCCAGGAGGAGACTGAGGAAGGCCACCAGCCAGCGCGGCAGGAAACCCCGCTGCACGTATGTGCCTTCCACGTCCAGCGGCGTCACACCCGACCGCTGCACGGCCAGGGTGTAGGGCCGTTGCTCCGCAGACCCGAACCAGATGATCTGCCGTGGTTTCAGCGTCGTCCTCACGAACGCCGCACGGCCCGGCTCGATCTGCACACTGCCCGGATGTATGTCGTACGACAGCTGATCGCCGTTGTCGCTGCCGCTCACCGACGCCGTCAGCTTCGTGTTGCCCAGGTTGTCCACGGCCAGTTTCGGACGGCCACGGAAGCGGCCCTTCACCGTCGGAGGTATCAACTCCGCCCGCACTTCCGTGAACGGAGTGATGGTGACGTTCCCCTCCGGAGCCGTCGTCGCCTCCGGGTGCTCGGTCGGCGTGATCCGCACGGCGTACGGATTCGGCCCCGCCGTCGCATCCGGCGTACGCGGCGGAGCGAACGTCAGGTCCACGGACCCCGTCGTCCCCGGGTACAACCGCAGCGACTGCGGCTCCACGGCGGTCCAGGGCGCCAGAGAGCCCACCGCCTCGAAGCGGTACTCCTCCACCACGTCACCGGTGTTACGCAGTCGCAGCCGCACAGTCGCACTGCCACCCGGGTCCACGGTCGTGGAGGCGGGCTCAAGGGAAGTCCAGAGGCTCACTCCCGGACGTTAAACGCGGCAATGGTGCCGAGTCAGGAAGCCACGGGGCACGACAGGTGCCCGAAGAGGCCGGGCCGGCTGCCCCCGGCTCTCGGTCCTGTGACGGATGTGGCACGTGTGGGGCCGTCCCGGCCGCAGGTGCCGTACTCCTCCCACGGGCTGTCGGACCCACCCGCTACCGTCGGGACCATGTCCAACACCGCCGTCCTCGAAGGCGTCCTGGAGCGGATCACGTACGCCAACGAGGAGAACGGCTACACGGTCGCCCGCGTCGACACCGGGCGCGGGGCGGGGGACCTGCTCACCGTCGTCGGTTCGCTGCTCGGCGCGCAGCCCGGTGAGTCGCTGCGGATGGAGGGGCGTTGGAGCTCCCACTCGCAGTACGGCAAGCAGTTCACCGTCGAGAACTACACGACGATCCTGCCCGCCACCATCCAGGGCATCCGCCGCTACCTCGGCTCCGGCCTGATCAAGGGCATCGGGCCGGTCATGGCCGACCGCATCACCACCCACTTCGGCGTGGACACCCTGGACATCATCGAGCAGCAGCCGAAGCGCCTCGTCGAGGTGCCCGGGCTCGGGCCGAAGCGGACGAAGATGATCGCCGCGGCCTGGGAGGAGCAGAAGGCGATCAAGGAGGTCATGGTCTTCCTCCAGACCGTCGGCGTCTCCACCTCCATCGCCGTCCGCATCTACAAGAAGTACGAGGACGCCTCGATCTCCGTGGTGAAGAACCAGCCCTACCGGCTGGCCTCCGACGTCTGGGGCATCGGATTCCTGACCGCCGACCGCATCGCCCAGGCCGTCGGGATCCCGCACGACAGCCCGGAACGGGTCAAGGCCGGGCTGCAGTACGCCCTGTCGCAGTCCACCGACCAGGGGCACTGCTTCCTCCCTGAGGAGCGGCTGATCGCGGACGGGGTGAAGCTGCTCCAGGTCGACACCGGCCTCGTCATCGACTGCCTGGCCGAGCTCGCGGAGGACCCCGAGGGTGTCGTGCGGGAGAAGGTGCCGGGTCCCGAGGACGGGCGGACGGTCACCGCCGTGTATCTCGTCCCCTTCCACCGTGCCGAGATCTCCCTCGCCGCACAGGTGCGGCGTCTGCTGCGTACGCCGGAGGACCGGATGCCGGCCTTCGGCGACGTCGACTGGGACAAGGCGCTGTCGTGGCTCGCAGGGCGTACGGGGGCGAAGCTGGCGCCTGAGCAGGAGGCGGCCGTCCGGCTCGCCCTCACGGAGAAGGTAGCCGTGCTCACGGGTGGCCCCGGCTGCGGCAAGTCGTTCACCGTCCGCTCCGTCGTCGAGCTGGCCCGCGCGAAGAACGCGAAGGTGGTGCTGGCCGCCCCCACCGGGCGGGCCGCCAAGCGGCTCTCGGAGCTGACCGGCGCCGAGGCGTCCACCGTGCACCGGCTGCTGGAGCTGAAGCCCGGCGGGGACGCGGCGTACGACCGGGAGAGGCCGCTGGACGCCGACCTCGTCGTCGTCGACGAGGCGTCGATGCTCGATCTGCTGCTCGCCAACAAGCTGATCAAGGCGGTGGCGCCCGGTGCCCATCTCCTGCTGGTCGGCGATGTGGACCAGCTGCCCTCGGTCGGTGCGGGGGAGGTGCTTCGGGATCTGCTCGCCGAGGACGGCCCGGTCCCGGCGGTCCGGCTGACCACCATCTTCCGGCAGGCCCAGAAGTCCGGTGTCGTCACCAACGCCCACCGGATCAACTCCGGGGTGCCGCCGCTGACCCAGGGGCTGGACGACTTCTTTCTCTTCGTGGAGGACGAGACGGAGGACGCGGGGGTGCTCGCCGTGGACGTCGCTGCCCGTCGCATCCCCGCAAAGTTCGGCCTGAACGCCCGTCGTGACGTGCAGGTGCTCGCCCCGATGCACCGCGGCCCGGCGGGCGCGGGCCATCTCAACGGACTGCTCCAGCAGGCCATCACCCCGGGCCGTCCCGGCCTGCCCGAGAAGCGGTTCGGCGGCCGGGTCTTCCGGGTCGGGGACAAAGTGACGCAGATCAGAAACAACTACGACAAAGGTGAGAACGGCGTCTTCAACGGTACGGTCGGTGTCGTCACCGGTCTCGACGCGGACGAGCAGAGGCTGACGGTTCTCACCGACGAGGACGAGGAGATCGCGTACGACTTCGACGAACTGGACGAACTGGCCCACGCCTACGCGATGACCATCCACCGTTCGCAGGGCAGCGAATACCCGGCGGTCGTCATTCCCGTCACCACCAGCGCCTGGATGATGCTCCAGCGGAACCTGCTGTACACCGCCGTGACCAGAGCCAGGAAGCTCGTCGTGCTGGTCGGTTCGCGCAAGGCCATCGGTCAGGCCGTCCGCACGGTTTCCGCAGGCAGGCGCTGCACAGCACTGGATTTCCGGCTCCGCGGCGAGGCGTCGGAAGACTTCCCGGAAAAATGATCGATCAAAACGGTGGGATACATCACTGAGCCCTTCCGGAACCGGAGGGGAGGGGGCAGGATGGGCAAGTTGGCGGCACTCAGTGCCGCCGGTAGGTCCAATGGACGACCCCGAGTGCACTCTCCTGCGCCAAATGGGGGAGGGTGGAGACAGTCAGGGCACCTCGAAGAAGAGGCACTACGTCGGTGAGGGATGACGTGAGCGAGCACACCAACAACGCTGTAGTACTGCGGTACGGCGATGACGAGTACACCTACCCGGTGATCGACAGCACCGTCGGCGACAAGGGCTTCGATATCGGGAAGCTCCGGGCCAATACCGGCCTGGTCACGCTGGACAGCGGATACGGCAACACAGCCGCCTATAAATCCGCCATCACGTACCTCGACGGTGAGCAGGGCATCCTGCGGTACCGCGGCTACCCGATCGAGCAGCTCGCCGAGAGCTCGACGTTCCTCGAGGTCGCCTACACGCTGATCAACGGCGACCTTCCCAAGGTCGACGAGCTGTCGGCCTTCAAGAACGAGATCACCCAGCACACGCTGCTGCACGAGGACGTCAAGCGCTTCTTCGACGGCTTCCCGCGCGACGCCCACCCGATGGCCATGCTGTCCTCGGTCGTCAGCGCGCTGTCCACCTTCTACCAGGACAGCCACAACCCGTTCGACGAGGAGCAGCGTCACCTCTCGACGATCCGGCTGCTGGCCAAGCTTCCGACGATCGCGGCGTACGCGTACAAGAAGTCGATCGGTCACCCGTTCGTCTACCCGCGCAACGACCTCGGTTACGTCGAGAACTTCCTGCGGATGACGTTCTCCGTGCCGGCCCAGGAGTACGTGCCGGACCCGGTCGTCGTCTCGGCGCTCGAGAAGCTGCTCATCCTGCACGCGGACCACGAGCAGAACTGTTCGACCTCCACCGTGCGTCTGGTCGGCTCCTCGCAGGCGAACATGTTCGCCTCGATCTCCGCCGGCATCTCGGCCCTGTGGGGCCCGCTGCACGGTGGCGCCAACCAGTCGGTGCTGGAGATGCTCGAGGGCATCCAGGCCAACGGCGGCGACGTCGACTCGTTCATCCAGAAGGTGAAGAACAAGGAGGACGGCGTCCGCCTGATGGGCTTCGGCCACCGGGTGTACAAGTCCTTCGACCCGCGCGCCAAGATCATCAAGGCCGCCGCCCACGACGTGCTGTCGTCGCTCGGCAAGTCCGACGAGCTGCTCGACATCGCGCTCAAGCTGGAGGAGCACGCGCTCTCCGACGAGTACTTCGTCTCGCGCAACCTCTACCCCAACGTGGACTTCTACACGGGCCTGATCTACCGCGCCATGGGCTTCCCGACCGAGATGTTCACCGTGCTGTTCGCGCTCGGCCGCCTCCCCGGCTGGATCGCCCAGTGGCACGAGATGATCAAGGAGCCGGGATCCCGCATCGGCCGCCCGCGCCAGATCTACACCGGCGAGGTCCTGCGCGACTTCGTCCCGGTCGAGGGCCGCTGATCCCCGACCACCCGTCGGTTCCGCCTCGCCGGAGCCGCTGACGTACCGGGCCCTTGAGGTCCACTGCCTTCGCCCCGCGTGCCGTGCTCGGTCATCGAGCGCGGTGTACGGGGCGATTCGGCGTTCCGAGGGGGCGGCCGGTCGGTCCCGGGCCGCACCTAGCATGTCGGGCATGACAGAAATGCAGGCCGGGCCGGCCGGTCGTGTGCTGCGCGCTCTCCTCGACGCCTCCTCCGGCACACCCGGAAGCGAGGGGAGCGCCGCGTCGGCCCCGGACGAAGCGGGCGCCGCTCTCCGGGCCGTACAGCAGACGCGTCCGGCGCGTACGGTCGCGGCCAAGGTCGCCGCCGCGGGTGGAGCCGACCGCGAAACCGCGCTGCTGCTGCGCGAGTTGGCCGGGCGTCAGCTCGGCGGTGACGTGGAGCGGTGGCGTGGCCTGCACGACGCACTCACCGACCACCGGGGCAGCCTGCCCGCACTGCTCGCCCAGGCGCCGGTGCCCGCGAAGCCCCCCGCCGAGGGCGCGGTCGTCCCGCCCGCGCCCAGGAGCGTCCACGCCACGCTCGGCCTGCTGCTGGAGCACGTCGAGCCGCAGCACGCCGCCGTCGCCCTGGCCGGCCTCCCGGAGCGGGTGGCGGCGGAACTGCTCGCCGGCGGGACGCTTCCCGCGTCGTCCCTCGTCACCGCCGTCCTCGACCACGGCGACTCCCGCGTCCGCGCCGCCCTGGCCCGTCACCCGCGGCTCGACACCCGGGTCCTGGCCCGTCTGCTCACCGTCGGCGACTCCGAGGTGGCGGCGGCCGTCTACCGCCACCCCCGTGCCACCCAATCCCTGCGTCGTACCGTCGCGCACCGGCTCCCCGCCGAGCCGATGGACGACACACTGCGCACGGAGCTGGCCTCACCGCGCGATGACGTGCCCCGTACCTGGCTCGCGCCGCTGCTGGGCTCCGGCGATCCGCAGCTGGTGGCGTCGGCCCTGCGGGCCGGGCCCCGGCGGGTCGCTCAGCAGTACGCGCTGGTGAGGGTCTGGGAGCGCACCGGGCCGCACGCCGTACGAGCCCTGCTCGACGACCCCTCCGTGGCCCGTCACCTGAGCCGGGATGTCGTGAGCGCGGTCGGCGCGGCCCTGTCGGACGCCGGCTCCGGCGGCGCGGACGAGGACCCCGGCGGGGACGGCCGCCACGCGGACGCTGTACGACGTCTGCGGGAACAGTGCGAGCCGTACGAGGATCCCGCGCGCCTGCCCGCCCTGCTGGCGACCACCCGGGGCACCAGCACCCTGCGCGACCTGCTCTCCGAGCCGTACGTCCACGACATCGACGCCCTGGCCCTGGCCCACGCGAAGAGTCCGTTCATGCCCAAGGCGTGCGAGGAGCTGGCCCGCCACGAAGCGGCGAGCGACGCGCAGCGCCTGGCGTTCCGCCTGAGCGTCCTCAACGAGCCGTGGCGGGCCGGCGGCCGCCGCGCCGGGAACACCGCCCTGCCGGGACAGCGGCTGGCCGAGGAGATGCTCGACGACAGCGCGGCCCGCTGGGCGGAGGGCATGGTCGACGCCGGCCTGCTGGACCCCGTCGAGCTGATACACCGGGCCCGACCCGCCGTGCACGCGGTGGCCGCCCTCGCCGTGCTCGCCGAGCGGGCCCTGCTGACGGACGAGGCCGTGGCCGCGCTCCGCGTACTGGCCGACACCCACCTCGGCGAGGACACCGGGACCCGGGCCGCACTCGACAGCTTGCTGCCCGGGCACCGCGGATCCGTGGCGGAGCTGATCGCGGACGCGGGCAGGGCGGCCCCGGCCACCCCCGGTGAGGTCGCCGCCGTGCCGGGCGTCGAGGAGGAGCGCCCCTTGCCGGAAGCACGCGACCGCGCACCGGCCCCGTCGCAGGTGAGCCGACGCGACCGGTCCCTGGCCCTGTCGGCCCTGGACCTGCTGTACTCCCTCGCTCCCGCCGGCGCACCGCTGCCCGACGACCCCGATGTGCTGCGCGCGCTGACCGCGTACGACTGGAGTGACGCCCCCGGGCTGAGCACCCCGGAATGGTTCGCCGAAGCCTGCGCGGCCCACGGCATCGCCCCGTCCGGGGAAGGATCCGCCCACGTCGCGCCCACCCTCGCGGAGGTGAGGGCGCAGCGCCCGCAGACCCACGGGTCCGGCGCCCTCCTCACCGAACACGCCTACGTCCAGGGCATTCTGCCCGCCGACGAACTGCTCGCCCTGCTGCCGGCCGGCCACCTGCTGCTGTTCCCCCACGACTGGCAGCGGCTCACTTTCGCCCACGCGTGGCGGGCCGCGCTCGCCCGCCGGCTGCGCGCCGACCTCGGCACCGACCCGGAGGCATGGCTGCACCTGGCCGCAACGGTGTCGGCGTCCGCCGCGTCCGGATCCACCAACGCTTCGGAGGGGCCCACCTGGGCCGAGTTGCTGCGCCTGTCGCGCTCCGGTGAGGGGCCTGCCACGCCCACCGCGGACCAGGCGCCGGCCGAGGCCCCCGCCTCGGAGCAGAGCTGGTTCGCGCCCACGCCCCGGCCGCGCACTGCCGACGAGGCGATCAAGCTCCTGGAACGGGGCAACCATCTGTGGGAGTGGCCGGAAGGCACCCTGCTGTGCCTGGCCGACGCCGAGGTGGTCGACGCCGTGCTGCCGCGGCTGGGCCCCGACGGGCCCTGGCTCCTCGCCGCTTACCTGCTGCGCCACGACCGCACTCCGCGCCAGGTCCTCGACCGTTTGCTCGCCGATCGTGACCCCGACGCGCTCCGCGTACTCGCCGAGCAGTGCCGCTGGCTCAAGAACGGCTCGGCGGAGCGGTTGGCCGATCTGGACGACCCGGACATCGACCTCGTGCTCCTGCGGCACCTGACGCACCGGCCGACCGTCCACCGGATCGTGACCCGCTCCCGTCCTCACTCCGGAGCCGAACCCCCGTCGCTGGGGGCCCGCGTACTGGCCGAGTGGCACGCCGGGGGTGGAGCCCGCCCGGCCGGGGGACTGACCTGGCTCTGCTCGGCCGAACCCGGCCTGGTCGAGGAGCTCCTCATCCGGGAGGGCGCCCGGCTCGGTCTCGGACACCAGCTGTTGGGGTGTCTGCGGCTGCTCGAACACGGCGGAGCCGACCGGCTGGCCGGCCTCGCGGGCCGGGAAGTGCTGGGGCGGGCGGCCACATCGCTGTGCGCGAAGGCGCTGGCGTCCGCCGACCCCGCCGCGGTGCTCCGTGCCCGGCTCGACCGTGAACTGGCCCCGGAGAAGCTCCTCGTGAGACTGCGGCGAGCCCGTCACGCCGCCCAGGCGCGCGGCACTGTCGAGGCCCTCCCGCCCGGCGAGCCCGTCGACTGGGAGGCGCTCGAAGCCGCCCATGAACAGGATCCGGTGCCGTACTGGCGTGACCTGATCAATCTGCCCGTGGTCCCCGGGGACGTACGGATGCGGCACGCGGCGCTGCTGCATGAGCCGGGGCCCGACGGGCTGCCGGCGGGTGCGCGGCTGAGCCGGGAGCGGGCCCGGCACGGGCTGGGCGGCCTGTACCGCTGCCCGCCGGCCATGCAGCTGGACGGGTTGCTCACCACGGGCCTGCTGACCGGTGCGGACCTGCTGGTTCTGGCGACCCCGGCCGTGCGGATGCTCGCCTATCTGAACGCGGCCGCCCGCCGCACGGACGCACCGCCTGAGGCCGCTGCCGCGCGGGCCGAGCTCGCCGTGCTCGTACGGGCCCGGCTCGGCACGGACGGGGCGGCCTGGGCGCGGGTGGCGAAGAGGCTGACCGGAGGCACCGCGGAGTGGGAGCCGCTGTCGACGGTGACCGCACTGCTGGGCTGATGAGCGCGGTCCGCGGTCCTGCGCAAGGACCGCAGCTTCGAGATCATTGCTGTGGGGCGACCATGTCTTCGATCTCCTCGAGCACGAGGTCGGGACGGTCCTTCGGGACGTCGTGGGAACTGCCCTCGGCGGTGACGAGCGTGCGGCCGGGTCCGGCCTGGACGAACGAGGCGGCGGCGTCGCGCCAGCGCCGGGCGTCCACGGGGGACCCGTCGAGCGGGGTCTTCTCCGAGACCATGACCGTTGCCGGCACCGCGTCCGGCCAGGCCACCTTGTGGAATCCACGGTGAGCTGCGACGAAGCCGTCCGCGGTGGATATGAGCTGGCGGTTCTCCGGCTTCTCGGGGTCCTTCTTCGCCGCTTCGACCTGCGGCGCGGTCGCCGCTACGAGACGGGGGATCTCCTCGTCCGTGAAGAACTGGGGGAGGTTGGCGTCGACCAGGACCGCACCGGAGAGCATCCTCGGGTTGTCCTTGGCGAAGTAGGCCGCGATCTCGCCGGCCTGGGAGTGGGACACCAGGGTCACGTTCTTCGTGACACCCAGCTGCCGGAGCCCCGACTCGAGGTCGCCGACGGCGCTCTCGACCTGCCACGGGCCGGGTACCACGTCGCTCTTGCCGAGACCGGCCCGGTCGTAGGTGATGACCGTCGCGCCGGTGTCCGCGTGGAGTTCGGGGACGAGGTCCTTCCAGTAGGAGGAGTCCTCGCCGCCGCCCGAGTCCAGGACGATCGTGCGGTCGTCGCCCTGCGTGACGTGGAAGGCGAGACGGTGACCGTCATGGGTGATCATGTGCAGCCTCGACGTGCCTGACGCGACGGCGCCCGGCGAGGCGGCCTCCTCGTGGGTGGCGTCGTCGCCGGCGCAGGCCGTGACGGCGCCGGCGGTCAAGGTCAGCAGAACGAAGGCCGACAGCACGCGGTACGTGGACCGGCGGTCGAGGGCGGTGCGGGGCATGTCTGATCCTTCGGTGGCTGAGGGTGCTGGTGTGCCTGTCAGTCCCATCATTCGGAAATGCGGGCGACCGAAGAATCCGGCTGGCACCCCTGTCGGTGGTGTCGCCGAGACCCATGGTGACCTGGGGCCAGCCCCCGCAGGCCCCAGAGCGGTTCAAGCCGTGAAGCCGTGAAGCCGCGGAACGCGAGAAGCGCCCCGTCTGCCGATCCCCCCACGGGTCGACGGACGGGGCGCTTCCCATATCCCGGAGCGGATTCCCCCCACGGGATCCGGCCGGGCGTCTGCGCGGGAGCCTGAACTCCCTGGTTTCCGGTGGTGCCTATTCAGTTCGGTCCTGCTGTGCGACTGCCGGGGTACGTACGCACGGGAGGGCCGCTCAAAGCTCCCCGGTGCACGTGCCCCGGCCACGCCTGCCCGGAGCGTCCCCCAAGACACTCCGTCGGACGTCCCCCAAGACATCCTTGGCATCGCACTCTTAGACTCACCAACCCATCAGATGGTTACCCTCAAATCGGTGTGATCTAAGTCTCTTTGTAGAAATTGTGTGAAGGAGCACAACCACAGGCCGACCGTCACGACGGAGGCCGTCGGTGACGTCTGCTGCCGCACTCGCGAACATGGCTCTGACCAGCCAGGACGTGGTGGACGACAGAGTGACCACATGGTGGCCGCAGGCCTGGAAGCGGTTGCTTCTGATGGTGCACAGAGTACGCCTCAATGGGCGGATGGTGGCAGGGTCCACCTTGAGATCTCCATGAACCGGCATGAGGCCGCCCGAGGGTGCCTCGATGCGAGGCGCGGATCGCCGATCCTCAGGCGCGGCCGACGAGCTCGTAGCCCGCCTCGTCGACGGCTGCGCGTACGGCGTCCTCGGTCAGCGGCGCCGCGGAGGTGATGGTCACCCGGCCGGTGGCTGCCTCCGCCTTCACCGAGGTGACTCCCTCGATCCCGGAGACCTCCTCGGTGACCGCTCCCTCACAGTGGCCGCAGGTCATGCCCTTGACCTCGTACACCGTGGTGACGTTGCCCGCCTGGGCGTCGGCCGCCCCGTCGTTGCGGGAACCGGTGGACGAGCAGCAGGAGCCGGCGGTCCGGGGCGTGTCCGTTTCGGCGGTCATGGCGTTCTCCTCTTCGCAGGTACAGATGTGTGACGGATGTGGCACGAGGGGGTACTGGGGAGCCCGGTGCGCCTACCCGCACTGACAACTATACCCCTAGGGGGTATTTATGTGCCCTGGTGTCACTCCACCGGGTGTGTCACGCGACAGGGGCACCAGGCGGCGACGCATCAAGCTCTTCAACTCCCCGATGCGCGCCTGCCGTTCGCCTCCGTCGTGCGACCTGATCAGGTCGGGGCGTAGATTCGCCGGGTCGCGGGGCGGCGCAGCCCTGAGGAACCGGACGGCGTGAGCCGGACCATGGGAGGCGGGGCCGATGCGGGCAGTGGTGTTCGAGGAGTTCGGGCAGGAGGCCCGGGTCCGGGACCTCCCGGATCCCACCCCTCCGGCCGGGGGCGTCGTGGTCCGGGTCGAGGCCACGGGGCTGTGCCGGAGCGACTGGCACGGCTGGATGGGGCATGACCCGGACATCGTCCTCCCGCACGTACCCGGACACGAACTGGCCGGGGTGGTCGAGGAGGTGGGCGCCGGTGTGTACAACTGGCGCCCCGGCGACCGGGTCACCGTGCCCTTCGTCTGTGCCTGCGGCCGGTGCTCCGCCTGCGCGGCCGGCGCCCAGCAGGTCTGTGAGCGGCAGACCCAGCCGGGCTTCACCCGCTGGGGATCCTTCGCCGAGTATGTGGCGCTGGAGCAGGCCGACGTCAATCTGGTCGCGGTGCCCGACGGGCTGTCGTCCGCCACGGCGGCCGGGCTCGGGTGCCGGTTCGCCACCGCGTTCCGGGCTGTCGTGGGGCAGGGGCGGGTGGCGCCGGGGGAGTGGGTCGCCGTGCACGGTTGCGGCGGGGTCGGGCTGTCGGCGGTGATGATCGCGGTGGCGTGCGGGGCCAGGGTCGTCGCGGTCGACGTCTCGCCGCAGGCTCTGGAGCTGGCGCGGGCCTTCGGCGCGTCCGCCTGCGTGGACGCCTCGGCATGCCCCGCCGGTGCCGACGAGGCCGTACGCGAACTGACCGGCGGCGGTGCGCATCTGTCGCTGGATGCGCTGGGGTCCCCGGTCACCTGTGCCGCCTCGGTGCGGAGCCTGCGCCGGCAGGGCCGTCATGTCCAGGTCGGGCTGCTGCCGCCGGCGGCCGGCGGCCCGGTGGTGCCCATGGCGCGGGTGATCGCACTGGAGCTGGAGATCCTCGGCAGCCACGGCATGGCCGCCCATGACTACCCGCCCATGATGGACATGGTCCGGTCCGGCACCCTGCGGCCGGATCTGCTGGTGACCTCCACCATCGCGCTGGACGCCGCCCCTGCGGCCCTCGCCGCGATGGGCAGTGCCCCGGGAGCGGGCGTCACGATCATCGAACCGGCGGCGGGGGCCTGAGCGTTCGTGTCCGGCCGGCTCAACGGCCCCGGTTGCTGGGCCGGGACGCGATCCACGCCAGGACGGTGTCCACGTACCAGTAGGGCTTCCCGTTCCGGACATCGTCGGGAGGCGGAAGAAGCCCGTGCTTGCGGTACGAACGGATCGTGTCCGGCTGGACCCGGATGTGTGCCGCAATGTCCTTGTACGACCAGAGTGTTCTGTCCGTCATGAATGACACCTCTCTGTACGTCCGTGCGCCTCTGTTCCGGTGAACGAGAGCAGTCCGCCCCGGGCAGGGGGCGTCGCGAGCCCGTGACAGGGACCCAGCGGAACGCGGACATACGTGACAGAGAGGTGACTGCTGCGGCGGGAGGGGCCCGAGAGGCTGAAGGGAAAGCTCAGGAGGACGGCCGCGCGGGCCCGCAGGTGCGGAGGAACTCCCGGGTGCGGCGTGCGATGGGCAGCGGCTTGTCGGGCGGACAGGGATACATGTCCTGCTCGACGATGGCGAACAGGTCGCTGCCCAGGGCGCGCGCGGCATTCAGTACGGGCTCCAGTGCGGGCACTCCGCCCGGCGGTTCGCACATCACGCCGCGCGCCACGGCCGGACCGAACGGCACCTCGTTCGCCACGACGTCCGCGAGTACCTCCGGGTCGACCTGCTTGAGGTGGAGATAGCCGATCCGCTCGCCGTAGGTCCTGATGAGCTTCACGCTGTCCCCGCCGCAGTAGGCGTAATGGCCGGTGTCCAGGCAGAGCGAGACCAGATCGGGGTCGGTGGCGTCGAGGAAGCGGTTGACGTTCTCCTTGCTGTCGATGTGCGTATCGGCGTGCGGGTGGACCACGATCCGCAGTCCGTAGCGGTCCTGGACCTCGCGGGCCAGACGTTCCGTCTGGGTGGTGAGGTCGCGCCACTGCGCGGGGGTGAGTGTGCTGTTCTCCAGCACCTCGCCTGACTTGTCGTCCCGCCAGAACGACGGGATGACCACCAGGTATCCGGCGCCCATCGCCCGGGTGAGTGCCGCGATGCCCGCGACATGCTCCCAGGTCCGGTCCCAGACCGCCGGACCGTGGTGCAATCCCGTGAAGACGGTGCCCGCGGAGACGGCGAGATTCCGGCGTGCGGTCTCGTCCGCGAGCCGGGCGGGCTCGGTCGGCAGATAACCGTAAGGGCCGAGCTCGATCCACTCGTAACCCGCTTCGGAGACCTCGTCGAGGAATCGCTCCCAGGGCACCTGCTGCGGATCGTCGGGGAACCACACACCCCACGAATCGGGTGCCGAACCGATGCGGATGCGGGCCGGAGGGGGTACGGAGGAGGTCATATCGCCCACCCTCCAGCCCTCGGGGAGGAGTGTCAAGAGTTCGTCCGAATGTCCGGACAAAGTGTTGACAGGGCTCCGGGCGAGGGCTAGACCTGGGAGCGGCCGTCCGGCCGTGGCCGCCTCCCGGGACGACGTACCGGGCCGGAGCGACGGGTCGAAGGGATGCGTATGCCTGAGCCGTACGACGTGATCACCATGGGGCGGATCGGGGTGGACATCTACCCGTTGCAGACCGGTGTACCGCTGGCCCGGGTCGAGACCTTCGGGAAGTTCCTCGGCGGCTCCCCGTCCAACGTGGCGGTGGCGGCAGCCCGGCTGGGGCGGCGCACGGCTGTGATCACCCGGACCGGCCGGGACGCGTTCGGCGACTATCTCCACCAGGCGCTGAGGGAGTTCGGGGTGGACGACCGGTGGGTGAGCGCCGTGGCGGAGTATCCGACCCCGGTCACCTTCTGCGAGATCTTCCCGCCGGACCACTTCCCGCTCTACTTCTACCGGCAGCCCAAAGCGCCCGACCTGGAGATCCACAGCGACGACCTCGACCTGGACGCGGTGCGGGCGGCCCGCGTCTTCTGGATGACCGGCACCGGGCTCTGCGCCGAACCCAGCCGCACCGCGACCCTCACCGCGCTCCGCGCCCGTGGCGCGGCAGCTCCGCCGGACGCGCCGGCCCAACCGCGTGCCACGGTCTTCGACCTCGACTGGCGCCCCATGTTCTGGGGCGAGGAGGACGACGGAGACGACGGAGCCGCCCGCGCCCACTACCGCGAGGCACTCGCCCACGCCACGGTCGCCGTCGGCAACCTCGACGAGTGCGAGATCGCCACCGGAGAGCGCGACCCGCACGCGGCCGCCCGCGCCCTGCTCGACGCCGGGCCCGAACTCGCCGTCGTCAAACAGGGGCCCGACGGCGTCCTCGCCGTCCACCGCGACGGCACCACCGCCGAGATCCCGCCCCTGCCCGTCGACGTCGTCAACGGCCTGGGCGCCGGGGACGCCTTCGGCGGCGCCCTCTGCCACGGCCTCCTCGCCGGCTGGGACACGGCGCACATCATGCGCTACGCCAACGCGGCCGGAGCCATCGTCGCCTCCCGCCTCGCCTGTTCGTCCGCGATGCCCTTCCCGCACGAGGTCCAACAGGTCCTCACCGAAGGCACGGCCGGCCCGGCCACGGAAGCGAGGAGAGCCTCGGGGGTCGCGGGCGCCTCGGGAGATTCAGGAGCCTCAGGGGCCGCGGGAGCCACCCCGTGACCCCGCCCGCCGCGGCCGGCGTCGCCGATCTCGTCCGGCTCCGCGCCCACCGCCCCGAAGCCGTCGCCGAGGCCGCCGCCGCCCGCCGCAGGCGCCCCCTCCTCGGCCCCACCGGACGCCTGATGATCATCGCGGCGGATCACCCGGCCCGCGGCGCCCTCGCCGTCGGCGACGACGACCTGGCCATGGCCGACCGCTTCGACCTCCTGGAACGCCTCTGCCTCGCCCTCGCCCGCCCCGGCGTCGACGGAGTGCTCGCGGGCGCGGACGTCCTGGAGGACCTGCTCCTCCTCGGCGCGCTGGAGAGCAAGGTCGTCCTCGGCTCCATGAACCGCGGCGGGCTCGCGGGCGCGGCCTTCGAGCTCGACGACCGCTTCACCGGCCACCGCCCCGCCGACCTCTCCCGCCACGGCTACGACGCGGGCAAACTCCTGCTGAGGATCGACCACGACGACCCGGGCTCCCTGGACACGCTGCACACCGCCGCCCGTGCCGTGGACGAGATGGCCGCCCTCCGGCTGCCGGTCTTCATCGAGCCGTTCCTCTGCCACCGCACCCCTGCGGGGCTCCGCACCGACCTGGGCGCCACCGCCGTCACCACCTCCATCGCCATCGCCTCGGGCCTGGGCGGGACATCCGCGTACACCTGGCTCAAGGTCCCCGTCACCGACGACCCCGACGACATGGAGCGGGTGATGCGGGCCTCGACCCTCCCCGCCGTCCTGCTCGGCGGCGAGGTCACGGGGGACCCCGACACGGCGTACGAGAAATGGCGCGGCGCGCTGCGGCTGCCGACCGTCCAGGGGCTGGTGGTCGGGCGCTCGCTGCTCTACCCCGCCGACGGGGACGTGGCCGGGGCGGTCGACACGGCCGTGGGGCTGCTGTGAACGCACCCGGCCACGGGTGCCTGTGAACGGGCGGGACGACGGGTAGGGATGGAGCCATGACGACGACCGACGAGCAGCAGAGGTACCACCTCAGGGCCGGCCGCGGAGCACGCGGCCCCTACGCCCTCGACATCGACCCGGAGCGCGCCGGGTGGGAACGGTCGAGTCTGCGCGTCCTGGAGCTCGAACCAGGTGGTGTTCACACCCTGGTAACCGGGGAGAGCGAATGGATCATCCTGCCGTTGTCCGGTGGCTGTACGGTGCAGGCAGCAGGTGAGATCTTTGAACTGCTGGGCAGGAAAGACGTGTTCAGCGCGGCGACCGACTTCGCCTATGTCCCACGCGACGCCCGCGCCCAGATCGCCTCCGGCGCAGGAGGCCGCTTCGCCCTGGCAGGAGCGAAGTGCGAGCGACGACTCCCCGCTCGCTACGGCCCCGCGCCGGAGGTACCGGTCGAGCTCCGCGGCGCCGGTGCCTGCTCGCGCCAGGTGAACAACTTCGCCGCCGCCGACACCTTCGACTGCGACCGGCTCATCGCCGTCGAGGTCCTCACCCCCGGCGGGAACTGGTCCTCGTACCCCCCGCACAAGCATGACGAGCACCACCCCGGCACCGAGTCGGTGCTCGAGGAGATCTACTACTTCGAGGTCGAGGGCGAAGGCCTCGGCTACCACCGGGTGTCGCCGTCCCGCCCCGGAGGCACGGACGTCCTCGCCGAGGTCGCCACGGGTGACGCCGTCCTCATCCCCGACGGCTGGCACGGCCCGTCCATCGCCCCGCCCGGCCGCACCCTGTACTACCTGAACGTGATGGCCGGCCCTGGCGAGCAGCGCGAGTGGCTGATCAGCGACCACCCGGACCACCGCTGGATCCGCGACACCTGGCCCACGCAGCCCGTCGACCCACGGCTGCCGCTCCACGGCACGGGAGGCGCCCGGTGACCACACCCCGCAGCACGCCCCGCGCCGCGGCCAAGCCCACCCGCAGGCTCACCACCGCCCAGGCGCTCGTCGCCTTCCTCGCCCGCCAGTACACCGAGCGCGACGGCCGGCGCCACCGCCTGATCCACGCCACCTGGGGCATCTTCGGCCACGGCAACGTCGCGGGGGTCGGACAGGCACTCGTCGAGGCCGGCCCGGCGATGCCGTATCTCCAGGGCCGCAGCGAACAGGCCATGGTGCACGCCGCCGTCGGATACGCCCGCCAGTCGGGCCGGCTCTCCGCCCACGCCGTCACCACCTCCATCGGCCCCGGCGCCACCAACCTCGTCACCGGTGCCGCGCTCGCCACCGTCAACCATCTACCCGTGCTGCTCCTGCCCGGCGACACCTTCGCGACCCGGCCCGCCGACCCCGTGCTCCAGCAGCTCGAAGTGCCCCACACGGGTGACGTATCGGTCAACGACTGCCTGCGTCCCGTCTCCCGTTACTTCGACCGGATCACCCGCCCCGAGGCGCTGATCCCGGCCGCCCTACAGGCCATGCGCACCCTCGCCGACCCGGCGGAGACGGGTGCCGTCACGCTCGCGCTGCCGCAGGACGTCCAGGCGGAGGCGTACGACTGGCCGGCGGAGTTCTTCGCGACACGCGTCTGGAACGTACGCAGGCCCGCCCCCGACCCGTACGAACTCGAACAGGCCGTCCGCGCGGTGCGCGTCGCACGGCGCCCCCTGATCGTCGCGGGCGGCGGCGTCCACCACAGCGCCGCCGAGGAGACCCTCGCCGCGTTCGCCGCCGCCACCCGCATCCCCGTCGCCTCCACCCAGGCCGGCAAGGGCTCCCTGCGCCACGACCACCCCGCCGACGTGGGCGGCATCGGCCACACCGGCACCGCCACGGCGGACGCGCTGGCCCGCGAGGCCGACCTGGTGATCGGGATCGGCACCCGCTACACCGACTTCACGACCGCGTCCGGCACCCTCTTCGCGGACCCGGCCGTCCGCTTCCTCAACCTCAACATCACCGGCTTCGACGCGCACAAGCTCGCCGCCCTCCCCCTCGTCGGTGACGCCCGCACCGGGATCGAAGCCCTCGCTGAGGCCCTCGGCGCACGCGGGCACCGCGTCGCCCCCGCCTACGAGAGCGAGTACACCGACGCCAAGGACCGCTGGGAGGTCCGCGTCGACGCGGCCTTCGCCACCGGCGACCCGGACGCCCGCCCCACCCAGGCCCAGGTCCTCGGGCTGCTGGACGAGCTGGTCACCGAGGACGACATCCTGATCAACGCGGCGGGCTCCCTCCCCGGCGACCTCCACAAGCTGTGGCGGACCCGCTCCCCGCGCCAGTACCACGTCGAATACGGCTACTCCTGCATGGGATACGAGATCCCCGCCGCCATCGGCGTCCAGCTCGCGGCGCCCGGCCGGCCCGTCTGGGCGCTCGTCGGCGACGGCACGTATCTGATGAACCCCACCGAGATCGTCACCGCCGTGCAGGAGGGCCTGCCCGTCAAGCTCGTCATCCTGCAGAACCACGGATACGCGTCCATCGGCGGCCTCTCCGAGTCCGTGGGCGCCGAACGCTTCGGCACCGCCTACCGGCACCGCACCGAGGACGGGGCGTTCACCGGCACCCCGCTGCCCGTCGACCTCGCCGCCAACGCGGCCTCGCTGGGCATGGACGTACTGCGTGCCGGATCGGTGGGGGAGCTGCGCCGGGCCCTCGCCGAGGCGCGCGGCGCGGACCGTCCCACTTGTGTCTACGTCGAGACCGAAACGGCAGACACAGTGTCGGGGCCTCCCCCGGCGCAGGCGTGGTGGGATGTTCCGGTAGCCGAAACCGCGACCCGCCCGTCGGCGGTCGAGGCCAGGAAAGAGTACGACCGGCAGATCGCAGCCCGACGCCGCCACCTGTGAAGGAGACCCCGTCATGAAGACCGTCAACCACTGGATCGGTGGCAAGACCGTCGAGGGCACGTCGGGCAACCACGGTCCGGTCACCGACCCGGCGACCGGCGCCGTCACGACCCAGGTGGCGCTCGCCTCCACCGAGGAGGTCGACGCCGCGGTGTCCGCGGCGAGGACCGCGTACACGACATGGGGCACCTCCTCGCTCTCTGCCCGTACCGCCGTCCTCTTCCGCTACCGCGCCCTGCTGGACTCCCACCGCGACGAGATCGCCGCGCTGATCACCGCCGAGCACGGCAAGGTGCACTCCGACGCGCTGGGTGAGGTCGCCCGAGGCCTGGAGATCGTCGAGCTGGCCTGCGGCATCACCACCCAGCTCAAGGGCGAGCTTTCGACCCAGGTCTCCAGCCGGGTCGACGTCTCCTCGATCCGGCAGCCGCTCGGCGTCGTCGCGGGCATCACCCCGTTCAACTTCCCGGCCATGGTGCCGATGTGGATGTTCCCGCTGGCGATCGCGTGCGGGAACACCTTCGTCCTCAAGCCCAGCGAGAAGGACCCGTCGGCCGCCAACCTGCTGGCGGAGCTCGCCGCCGAGGCGGGCCTGCCCGACGGCGTGCTGAACGTCCTGCACGGTGACAAGGTCGCCGTGGACGGCCTCCTCGCCCACCCCGACGTCGCCGCCGTCTCCTTCGTCGGCTCCACCCCCATCGCCCGGTACATCCACGCCACCGCCTCCGCCAACGGCAAGCGCGTCCAGGCGCTCGGCGGCGCGAAGAACCACATGCTGGTCCTCCCGGACGCCGACCTGGACGCCGCGGCCGACGCCGCCGTCTCGGCCGCGTACGGCTCGGCGGGCGAGCGCTGCATGGCCATCTCCGCGGTCGTCGCCGTGAACTCCGTCGCTGACGAGCTGGTCGCGAAGATCCGTGAGCGCGCCGAGAAGATCAAGATCGGCCCCGGCGCTGACCCCACCTCCGAGATGGGCCCGCTGATCACCGCCGCCCACCGCGACAAGGTCGCCTCGTACGTCACCGGCGCCGCCGCGCAGGGCGCCGACGTCGTCCTCGACGGCACCGGCCACACGGTCGAGGGCTTCGAGGACGGCCACTGGATCGGCCTGTCCCTGCTGGACAACGTCTCCACGGACTCCGACGCCTACCGCGACGAGATCTTCGGCCCCGTCCTGTGCGTCCTGCGCGTCGAGACGTACGAGGACGGCGTCGCCCTCATGAACGCCTCGCCCTTCGGCAACGGCACCGCGATCTTCACCCGTGACGGCGGAGCGGCCCGCCGCTTCCAGCTGGAGATCGAGGCCGGCATGGTCGGCGTCAACGTCCCGATCCCGGTGCCCGTCGGCTACCACTCCTTCGGCGGCTGGAAGGACTCCCTCTTCGGCGACCACCACATCTACGGCAACGACGGCGTGCACTTCTACACCCGGGGCAAGGTCGTCACCACCCGCTGGCCCGACCCGGCCGACGCCCCGGCGGGCGTCGACCTCGGCTTCCCCCGCAATCACTGACACGTCGGACGCGGGCGCTCGCCGACTGGAAGACTGACCGCATGGTGACGGCGTCGCAGCTTCCGTTCGGCGAGGCCCTGAGGGGCCGTCTGGGCCCGCCCGCACACCCGTCCGCCCTGGAGAGCAGCCCGCGTTCCCGCGTCTGGCGCATCGAGCTGTCCGGACGCCCGGCGGTGCTGAAGCAGCTGGTGGCGGGCCCCGAGGCCGACGCGCGGTACGCCCGCGAGGTGGCCGCCCTGCGCATCGGCGCCCGGGCATCCGGCACCCCGGTCGTGCCCGCGCTCCTCGGCACCGATCCGGCCGAGCGGGTCCTGGTCATCGAGCACCTCGACGACCGGCGGCCGCCCGCCGACTGGATCGTCGACTACGCGGCCGCCCTCGCGCGGCTGCACAGCACAGCCCGTCCCGGCGACGCGGGCGCCCTGCCCCGCTGGCAGGGGCCGACCGGTGCCGACGTCACGTCGTTCCTCACCCTGGCCGAGACCCTCGGGGTCGTCGCGCCATCGGGCGTACGGGACGAGCTCCACGCCCTCGTGGAGCGTCTCGGCCGGGCGGAAGGGACCGCGCTCCTCCACGGCGACCCGTGCCCCGGCAACGACCTGCACACCCCGGACGGGGTCAGGTTCGTCGACTTCGAGCAGGCGTCCCTGGGCAGCGGCCTGATGGAACTCGCCTACCTCCGCATCGGATTCCCGACCTGCTGGTGCGTCACGAGGGCGTCCGGGCCCCTGCTGGAGCGGGCGGAGGCCGCCTACCGCACGGCCTGGCACACCGAGACCGGCACAGCGCTGCCGGACACAGGCCTCGCCGACGCCTGCGCGGGCTGGCTGATCCGGGGCGACGCCCTGGTCGAGCGGGCCCACCGAGACAGCACCGACCACCTGGCCCGCGTCCCGGACGAGGACTGGACCTGGGGCACGGCGACCGCCCGCCAACGCCTCGCCCACCGGCTGGGGGTGGTCGCCGGCATGACCTCGGGAGACGGAGACCTGCGCCATCTCGGGGCTCTCGCGGCGGACTTGCGCCGCGCCGTCCTGGACCGGTGGCCCGCGGTGTGTCCGGTGCCGGAATTGCGGCCGTAGCGGTTACTGGAAGCTCAGGCGGTGCGGATGGGCGGGATCGGCCGGGCAGGTGTGCACGCGCATCAGGCCGCGGCCGAGGTAGACGTATGTCGGGTTGGTCACGTGTCGGGCATTTCCGGCGTCCCGGTCCTCGATCGGCAGCCAGCTGCGTGAGGCCCCGTCACACTCCCACATGGCCACGGTGAGCAGGGGCGGCATCGCAGCCCCGCACACCTCGCAGTCGACCGAAGCGGGGTCGGTCAGGTGCCATGAAGCAAAGCCGCCGACCTTCCAGCCAGGGGCGATCGACAGATCGCTCATGTAGTTGATCTGCTCGGGCTCGGCAGCTTCGGCTGCGGCCATCGCCTCTGCGTACTCCTCATACGTCGCGTAGCTTGCTGGTGCAGCGGAGTTGTATTCGTCCGCCTCGTCCTCGTCGAGGCGCGCCTCCTCCCACTCGTCGATCGCCTCCTGGAGTTCCTCCTCCAGCAGGCCGAGGTACTCGTGCTCCACGACGCGCTCGGGGTGTACTACGCACGTGTTCGGCACGCATTCCTTCCGGCCGACCACGGGAGGTTCGGGCTGAGGCATGAGTACGGCGCCGACATCGGTGGACCGTCGCCACTTCAGTACGACGTCGATCGTGCGGTCGGCGCCGTGCACCTCGAAGGGGCACCAGAAGACCTGCAGCAGGTCGTGGCCCTCGGGTCCCACGAGATCGGGAATCTCGTGTGCGTACAGCTGGGCAACGGCCAGCATCGGCAGTGGGGCGTCGTCCTGAAGTTCCGGGAGGTGATTGCCCTCGGTCATTCCATCGACCAGGCGCTGTTCCTCGGCGGTGTACTCCCGCCCCCGGGCGTCCCTCTGGATCCGGCGGAGCTGCCGCACGTCGGAGAGCAGGTGGCCCGTGCCCTTCGGGTGCACGGCGGTGCACACCGGCCAAGGTTCGCCGGCCGGCCACAGCAGAGGGCCCGCCACCGAGCTTTCCTGGGCCCCGGGAGAGCCGTGACGGGGGTGCAGGCGTGTGGCTGTGCGCCGGTGGGCTGCCAGAGCAGGGAAGACCGCTTCTACGTCGAGGGGACGTGGCGGGGTGGTGCGGGTCATGAGAACGCCTTCCAGGTAGGGGAGTTCCGGAACGGATCCGGTCTCTTCCGCTCGGCTCGGACGCGGTTGGGGCCGATCAGGATGGTGACGCTGCCGCTGTCGTCGCGGTTCTCGACGAGTTCGGTCGCACACCGCAGACATTGTCGAGGTCACCCGCAGCGGGAAGGAGCCGCCGGCATGTCCGCGAGGCCGTGACCCCTAGCGAAAACCAGGTGCTGTCACGCGCCGGGATCCCGCATCCTGGGGCCTATGAACGACCGGACACACCCGCCCCGTTACGAGATCCGTGCGCAGCACACCGAGTCCACCGTCACCGTGTACCAGGCCTACCGGCCGGCCATCGGACTGCCCGCCGCCCGTGACGGGCGCTTCCCGTCGGCCTGGAAGCGCGACCGCATGACCTGGATCAAGCCGAGCTTCCTGTGGATGATGTACCGCTGCGGCTGGGGTACGAAGGAAGGCCAGGAGACCGTGCTCGCCGTCGAGATCACTCGCGACGGCTTCGCCTGGGCGCTGGAGAACGCCGAACTCTCCCACTACGTAAGGGATGTGCACGAGGACCAGGGTGCGTGGAAGCGGGCGCTGCGGTCCGCCCCCGCACGCGTCCAGTGGGACCCCGAGCGCGATCTCGACCTGAACCCGCTCCCGTACCGCTCGCTCCAGCTCGGACTCTCCGGGGAGGCCGCCCGGCGGTACGCCGACGAGTGGACCGTGTCCGTACGCGATGTCACGCCCCTGGCCCGCGAGGTGCATGCGGCGGTCCGGGCGGGGGAGCGGGAGAAGGCCGCCGTCCTGCTGCCGGTGGAGACCCCGCTCGATCTCAGCGCTCCGCGGCCGGTTGCCACCACCCCGTGAGCACTATGACTTTCGGCAGTGCCGGCCGGACCCCAAATTCCGTACCGTCGGGCCGGTGAACCTGAACCTGATTCCGCGCGGGAACGTGAGCGGGGAACGTGTGGCGGTGGTCCTGGTGTCCGCGGCTGTGGCCGTGTTCGGGGGACTGAGCCTGGCGAGTCCCTGGTGGGCCGTGCCGACCGTCGTCGCCGCGTTCCTTGCGGGGCGCGGCCCCGGGCGTACCGGAGCGGTGCTCTGTTCCCTGGCCGCCGTGCTCGCCGCCGGTCTGGTGGCCGTCTCGCTGGTGCCGCCCCTGTTGGCGCTCGGTACCCGGTTCGTCGGGGTGATGGTCCTGGGGGTCCTGCTGCCCTGGTTCGCAGGACGGTTCTGGCGGCAGTACCAGGAGCTGGTCCGGGCCGGCTGGGACAGAGCCGAACGGCTGGAACGAGAGCGGAAGTTGACCGCAGAACAGGCCCGGCTGGCCGAGCGGGCCCGCATCGCGCAGGACATGCACGACGTGCTCGGCCATGACCTGAGCCTGATCGCCCTGTCGGCGGGCGCGCTCCAGCTCGCACCTGGGCTCGACGAGCAGCAGCGGCGGGCCGCCAAGGACATCAGGGCACGGGCGGCCACGGCGGTCGAGCGCCTGGGCGAAGTGGTCGGCGTCCTGAGTGACAGCTCGGAACCTCCGCCGTTGCGGCCGCACGGGAGGGAGCTGACCGAACTGGTCGGCGATGCGGCCGAGTCCGGGCTGAGGGTCGAACTGCGGGTGGACGGAGAGGCGGACGGGCTTCCTCCCGCCGTCGCACGGGCCGTGCACCGGGTGGTGCAGGAAGCGTTGACCAACGTGGCCAGGCACGCTCCCCGAGCGGCGACAACCGTCCAGGTCAGGCATACCGAGAACGAGTCCGAGGTGGTCGTGGTCAACGGCGCCGCGAAGGCCCCGGCCGGACGGCCACCCGGCCAGGGGGGCCGCGGGCTCATCGGGCTCGACGAACGGGTCCGGCTCGCCGGCGGGACCTTCGAACACGGGCCCCGGGACGACGGCGGCTTCGTCGTGTCCGCCCGGTTGCCGCACCGCCTGACGGACCGTCCCGCACCGGCCCGGGCAGCCCGGCCCGAGGACGGGTCTCCGGCCCAGTTCCACACCGTACGGCGGCGCGTCCGCCGCACCCTGGCCACCGCGCTCCTGGTCCCGCTGTGCGCGGGCGCCGTCCTGAGCGCCGTGGTGACGGGGTGGGACATGGTGTCAGCGGCACGGTCGACCCTCGATCCGGGCGACTACACCCGACTCCGGGTGGGGCAGGATCGTGCGGAGGTGCAGCGGGTGCTGCCGGACCGCCAGTCGGTCCACCGGCCCTCCGGTGGCGAGCGGCCCGAGGGACGAGGAGTGACGTGCGAGTACTACGCGATGACGGCCGACCGTTTCGACAGCCGGTCCGGGGACGCCTACCGGCTCTGCTTCCGCGACGACACGCTGGTCTCGCTCGACGCCCTGGCCGGGTGAGCGCGCGATGACCAGGGTGCTGATCGCCGACGACGAGCCGATGATCCGGGCCGGTGTCCGGGCCGTGCTGTCCACCGACCCGGACATCGAGATCGTCGCCGAGGCGGGCGACGGACACGAGGCGGTGGAGCTCGTGCGGCTCCACCGCCCCGACGTGGCCGTGCTCGACGTACGGATGCCGAGGACCGACGGCATCGACGCCGCGGCGGAGATCAGCCGGACCGTTCCCGCCACGGGCGTCATCATGCTCACGACGTTCGGTGAGGACGACTACATCCTCCGGGCGCTCGGCTGCGGGGCCGTCGGCTTCCTGATCAAGTCGGGTGAGCCCGAGGAACTCCTCGCGGGCGTACGGGCGGTGGCCGACGGCGCCGCCTATCTGTCACCGAAGGTCGCCGCGCGCGTGGTCGCGCACCTCGCGTCCGGCGGAGCCGGTGACCGGGCCGGGCGCCGGACCGCCGCCCGGGAGAAGGTCGCCGGGCTGACCCCCAGGGAACGCGAGGTGCTGTCGTTCCTCGGCAGCGGACTGTCCAACGGGCAGATCGCCCGGCGGCTCCACGTGGTGGAGGGGACCGTCAAGGCGCATGTCAGCTCCGTCCTGTCCCGCCTCGGGGTGGAGAACCGGGCCGCCGCCGCCGTCGTGGCCCATGAGGCGGGTGTCGTGCCCGCCCACACGACGGAGAACGGCTGACGCGGCACGCTCCACCGGCTGCTGCGCCACGATCAGGAGCGCGGCCACCACGGCCGCGCCCAGCAGCGAGCCGGCCAGTACGTCGTGCGGGTAGTGGACCCCTGTCAGGACACGCAGCAGCGCCGCCGCCACGGCCAACGGCACGGTCACGGCGGCCAGACGAGGCCGCCGGATCGCAAGCCCCGTCGCCAGGGCGGCGGCCAGCGTGGCGTGGTTGCTGGGGAACGACCAGTCGCCGGCCTCCGGGCACGCGGCCACCGCCTCGGCCCCCGGCACGGCCCGGCAGGGGCGTTCCTCGTCGACCACCAGTTTCAGCGCCTCACTGACGGCGTATGCCACGACGACCCCGGCGCCGGCCAGGACGGCTCCGGCAGCCAGGCGTGCGTCCCTGCGGCGTACGGCCGTCCAGCCGAGCAGGAGCAGCAACAGGCCCAGGGCGACCAGGGTGAGCTCGGTGACCGGCTCGAGGAGATGGGCCAGCCGGTCGGGCGCGTCCGCGACCGCCGCCGTCAGTGACCGGTACGCGGACACGGAGGCACCCTGGGTCACCTCGGTGGGCTCGGCCCGGCCGAGCCCACCCGGTGACAGGAGCGCGACGGCGCCGCCGGCCGACGCCAGAAGGGCTGCCGCGCGGAGCAGGCGGGCGGCCCGGGAATGTGGGTTCGTCATGCCGCCGAACGTACGAGCGGCAGTGGGCCGGGCACCCGGGCCGAACGGCAGGGGCCGTATGCGACCTTCGTCAGGGGCGGGTGTCCGTGCTCAGGCCGGGCCGGGAGCGTCCGTACCGCCGAACTCCCAGGTCAGCATGGCGAATGCGCCGTCGTCCGCCGCTCCCGCCGAGCGGTAGGTGGCGAGTGCCGCCTCGTTGTCGCGCTCCACCCCCACCCACATGTCGTAACACCCCCGCCCCCGGGCCTCCGCCGCCAGGGCCTCCGTCAGCGCCCGGCCGATGCCGCGGCGGCGGTACGCCTCGTCGACGGAGAGCTCGTACAGGCACATCTCCGTGCCCTTGTCCGGATGCAGCATCTCGATGCCCGACACGAATCCGGCGGGGACACCGTCCACGTACGCGATCAGCATCAGATGGCTCTCCGCCGCCAGGAAGCGGGCCGCCCACTCGGGGCGGGGCTCGGCGTCGTAGAGATGCGCGGCGGCGAGGAGCTCGGCGATGGTGGTGGCGGGACGGATGTTCACTTATGGGCCTTTCGCGCGTGAGGAGTACCGCGTGCGGAGTACGGGCGGGGTGTGCCGTACCTCTCAGGGAGGCCGGGGAGCTCCCCCTGGGGGCATCCTGGCGCACCGTGCGCTCCGTTTAGGGTCGAGTCATGGAGAAACCGACTTCCCGGTGGCGGCACCGGCTGCCCCGTACCCCAGGCCGGTGGGCCGCGGTGGCCGCCGCCCTCGCCGTGCTCGTGGGGGCCGGTACCTGGACCGCCGTCGCCGACGACAGCCCCCCGACCGTGCACCGGCAGGACCGGATGATGAAGATGAACGGGGTGTCGGTCGACACGTCGTACTTCACCTCCGGGGGCACACGGCCCCGGCCCGCCGTCCTCATCGGGCACGGCTTCGGCGGCAGCAAGAACGACGTGCGCGCCCAGGCCGAGAAGCTGGCCGCCGACGGATACGCCGTCATGACGTGGTCCGCCCGCGGATTCGGGAGGACGAGCGGGGAGATCACGCTCAACGCCCCCGGCGGCGAGGTCAAGGACGTCTCCGGCCTCATCGACTGGCTGGCCGGCCGGCCCGAGGTGCAGCTCGACGCGAAGGGCGACCCGCGCGTCGGTGTCACCGGCGCCTCGTACGGTGGTGCCGTGTCGCTGCTGGCCGCCGGGCACGACGACCGGGTCGACGCCATCGCACCGGTGATCAGCTACTGGAACCTCGCCGACGCGCTCTTCCCGGACGGGGTCTTCAAGAAGCTCTGGGCCGGGATCTTCGTCAGCTCCGGCGGAGGCTGCCAGAAGTTCCAGAAGCAGCTGTGCGAGATGTACGAGCGGGTCGCCGTCAGCGGCAAGCCGGACGCCGCCGCGCGGAAACTCCTGACGGAACGTTCCCCTGAGGCCGTGGCAGACCGGATCGACGTACCCGCGCTCATCATGCAGGGCCAGAGCGACTCGCTCTTCCCGCTCGGCCAGGCCGACGCCATGGCCAAGGCCGTCAAGGCCAACGGCGCGCCCGTGTCCGTCGACTGGATCGCGGGCGGACACGATGGAGGGGACGACGAGGGCGACCGCCTCCAGGGCCGGGTCGGTGACTGGTTCGACCGTTACCTGAAGGACGACAAGGGCGCCGGCACCGGGCCCGGCTTCCGTGTGACCCGGACCGGCGGCGTCGACTCCACCGACGGTGCCGCCCTGAAGCGCGGTGCGAGCAGCGACACCTACCCCGGCCTGCACAGCGGCGGGCGGAAGATCTCCCTCACCGGCGCCGGCCGGCAGCCCGCGACCACCGGCGGACAGAACGCCCCGGCCGGGGGCCTCACGCAGACCTTCCGCAACCCCGCCGGCGCCAACCCGCCCTCCATCTCCGCCGTCCCCGGCGTCGGAGGCGGGCTCTCCCAGCTGTCCTCGCTCGGCGTCGGGTTCTCCCTCGACTTCCCCGGGCAGTACGCCCGCTTCGACTCCGCCCCGCTGGACAGCGCCGCACACGTCACCGGGTCGCCGACCGTCCGCGTGAACGTGAAGGCGGACCACGGCGACGCCGTGCTGTTCGGCAAGGTCTACGACGTCTCGCCGGACGGGAAGCAGCAGGTCCTGCCCTCCCAGCTCGTCTCCCCCTACCGGATCACCCCCGAGGAGCAGGGCAAGCCGGTCGAGCTGACCCTGCCCGCCGTCGACCACGAGGTCGAGGCCGGGCACAGCCTCCGCCTCGTCCTCTCCGCGACCGACCTCGCCTACGCCTCTCCCGCCGAGCCCGCGACGTACACCGTCTCCCTCGACGGGCCCATGACCGTCCCCACGGCACCCGCCGTGAAGACCGCCGCGGCCACGCTGCCCTGGTGGACCTGGGGGCTTCCGGCCGCCGGGCTCGTCATCGCCGCCGCCGTCCTGCTCACCGCACGCCGGCGCAGCACGACCCCCGCCCCCGACCCGTCGCTGGCCGACGTGCCGCTGCAGATCGCGGACCTGTCCAAGAAGTACGCGAAGTCCTCGGACCGGTACGCCGTACGGGACCTCGGCTTCCGCGTCGAGAAGGGGCAGGTCCTCGGCCTGCTCGGACCGAACGGCGCCGGCAAGACCACCACCCTGCGCATGCTGATGGGGCTCATCACCCCCGACGCCGGTGAGATCCGCGTCTTCGGGCACGCGATCCGCCCCGGCGCGCCCGTGCTGTCCCGCGTCGGCTCCTTCGTCGAGGGCGCCGGCTTCCTCCCGCACCTGTCCGGCCGCTCCAACCTGGAGCTGTACTGGCAGGCCACCGGGCGGCCCGCCGAGGACGCCCACATCGACGAGGCCCTGGAGATCGCCGGACTCGGCGACGCCCTGGCCCGCGCCGTGCGCACGTACTCCCAGGGCATGCGGCAGCGGCTCGCGATCGCCCAGGCCATGCTCGGCATGCCGGACCTCCTCATCCTCGACGAACCGACCAACGGTCTCGACCCGCCCCAGATCCGCGAGATGCGGGACGTGATGATCCGGTACGCGGCCGGGGGCCGGACCGTGATCGTCTCCAGCCACCTCCTCTCCGAGGTCGAACAGTCCTGCACCCACCTGGTGGTCATGGACCGGGGCCGGCTCGTCCAGGCCGGCCCGGTCGCCGAGATCACCGGCTCCGGCGACATGCTGCTCGTCACCACGGGCGCCGAGGTGGCCGAACCGCTCGTGGACAAGGTGGCGGCCCTGCCGGGCATCGGCTCCGCCGTCCGCCTCGACGACGGCCACGGCCTGCTGGTCCGCCTCGACGGCGCCACGGCCGCACAGCTGGTCGCCGAACTGGTCCGTCTCGACGTGCCGGTGACGGGTGTCGGGCCGCACCGCCGCCTGGAGGACGCGTTCCTCACCCTCATCTCCCAAGGATCCGCATGAGCTCCGCAACTGAGATCCAGGCACGCGCCGAAGCCCCCGGCTACCACGCCCGCCGCACCCTGCCGCTGCGCGTGGAGGCGATGAGGCAGCTGCGCAGGCGGCGCACCCTGCTCATGTTCGGGGTGCTGGCAGCACTGCCGTTCGTCCTGATCATCGCCTTCGCGGTCGGCGGCACCCCCGGCGGCGGCGAGGGCGGCGGCGGCGGAGGCGGTTCGCGGATCAACCTCATGGACGTGGCGACGGAGTCCGCCGCGAACTTCGCGGCGACCTGTCTCTTCGTCTCCGCCGGCTTCCTGCTCGTGGTGCCGGTCGCACTGTTCTGCGGGGACACGGTCGCCTCCGAGGCCAGCTGGTCCTCGCTGCGCTACCTGCTCGCGGCACCCGTCCCCCGGGCCAGGCTGCTGTGGAGCAAGCTCGTCGTTGCGCTCGGTTTCAGCCTCGCCGCGATGGTGCTGCTGCCGCTCGTCGCCCTCGGCGCGGGAGCAGCGGCGTACGGCTGGGGGCCGCTGAAGCTGCCCACCGGGGGTGCGCTCACCACATCGGACACCGTGCCGCGCCTCGCGCTCGTCGTCGCCTTCATCTTCGTCTCCCAGCTCGTCACCGCCGGGCTGGCGTTCTGGCTGTCGACGAGGACGGACGCACCGCTCGGCGCGGTGGGTGGCGCGGTCGGGCTGACCATCGTCGGCAACGTCCTGGACGCGGTCACCGCGCTGGGCACCTGGCGTGAGTTCCTGCCCGCGCACTGGCAGTTCGCCTGGGCCGACGCGCTCCAGCCCGACCTCGCATGGGGCGGGATGGTGAAGGGCGCGGCCGTATCGGTGACCTATGCCCTGATCCTGTTCGCCTTCGCCTTCCGTGGGTTCAGCCGTAAGGACATCGTGTCCTGACCTTGATGTTCCGCCACGCCACCGCCCGCCGTTGCGCCATCGAGACGGTTCCGCAACGCTTCTGACGACTCCGCCCGGCCCCCTCGCACGTCACATTGACGAATGTCTACGACGTGGGGGGTACGGATGGACCGCAGGGCAAGGACGTACAGGGGAGCGCTCGCACTGCTCCTGGCGGGCGGGATCCTGGTGACCGGTTGCAGCGGACCGGGCACGAGCAACGACTCCGCCACCGCCGACCGCGGCGTCGCCGGCAGCGGCGGGCCGGCCGGGGGCGAGCGGGCCCCGTCCGCCGGGCCCGGGCAGGACGAGGACGGGGCGGGGCCGGCGGAGGACGGTGCGGCGCGAGAGAGCGCGGCGCCCGACTACCTGTCGACCTTCGCCCTCGACGTGGACACCGCCAGTTACGGATACGCGCGCCGCACCCTGGGCGACGGGCAGCTCCCGGCGGCAGGCACGGTGCGCCCGGAGGAGTTCGTCAACAGCTTCCGCCAGGGCTACGAGCGCCCCGACGGCAACGGCTTCTCGGTGAACGTCGACGGCGCACGGACCGACGCCGCCGACTGGTCGCTCGTGCGGGTCGGGCTGGCGACGAAGACCGCCTCGGACTCGGGCGAACGCCCGCCCGCCGCGCTGACCTTCGTCGTCGACATCTCCGGATCGATGTCCGAACCGGGCCGTCTCGACCTCGCGAAGACCTCACTGGGCATCCTCGCCGACGAACTGCGCGACGACGACTCCGTATCCCTGGTCACCTTCAGCGACGAGGCCGAGACCCGGCTGCCGATGACCCGCCTCCAGGGCAACCGCACGAAGGTCCGCGACGCCATCGCCGAGATGGAACCAGCCGACTCCACGAACGTGGCGGCCGGCGTACGGCGCGGCTACGACGAGGCGGTCGAGGGCCATCGCAAGGGTGCCACCAACCGGGTCGTCCTGCTCTCCGACGCGCTCGCCAACACCGGTGAGACGGACGCCGACGCGATCCTGGAACGCATCGGGGACGCACGCAAGGAGTACGGCATCACCCTCTTCGGCGTCGGTGTCGGCAGCGACTACGGCGACGAGCTGATGGAACGCCTCACCAACAAGGGCGACGGCAACACCACCTACATCGCCGACGAGACGCAGGCCAGGAAGGTCTTCGTCGACCAGCTGCCCGCCCACGTCGAACTCCGGGCCCGCGACGCCAAGGCCCAGGTGGCGTTCGACCGCAGGACGGTCAAGCAGTTCGAGCTCATCGGCTACGAGAACCGCAAGGTCGCCGACGAGGACTTCCGGGACGACAGCGTCGACGGCGGCGAGGTGGGCCCCGGCCACACGGTGACCGCGCTCTACGCCGTGCGGCTCCGTGAGGGCGCCTCCGGCCGTGTGGCGACGGCGACGGTGCGCTGGCTGGACCCGAAGACACGCGAGGCGCACGAGGAGACCGGGTCGGTCGGGACCGGAGCGATCGACGGAAGGCTCTGGGACGACGCCGGCGCGCGGCTCCAGGTGACCGCGGTGGCCGCGTACTTCGCGGACACCCTGCGCGGCGGTGACCTGCGGGGGACGCCCACGCTCGGCGAACTCGCAGGCCGCGCGCGGAAGCTGGCGTCCTCCACCGAGGACAGCTCGGTGGAGAAGCTCGCGACGGCGATCGAGCAGGCCGACCGGATCAGGAACGGCGGCGGCGACGAACGGCCGGGCGGCGAGGGCGAGGGCGAACTGGGCTGACACGGCCGCCCGGGCCCGGCAGGGGATCGCCCCCCGCCGGGCCCGCCGCTGTCGACGTACGTCCGCCCCGGCTGTCACGGACAGCCGGGGCGGACACCGGTCAGGTGAGGTGGAACACCTCGGTCAGCGGGACCATGGCCTCGTCGGCGGCCTCCGACTGCTCGAAGAACTCGCCCATCTCCCGCTGCCACCGCGCGTTGACCTCGGTCGCCGCCATCGCCTCCCGGGCCGCGTCGAAGTCCTCCGTCTCCAGGTAACCGACCAGCAGGCCGTCGTCGCGCAGGAACAGCGAGTAGTTGTGCCAGCCCGCCTCCGACAGCGCGGCGAGCATGTCCGGCCACACCGCGGCATGGCGCTCGCGGTACTCGTCCTTGCGGTCCTCACGGACCTTCAGCAGAAAGCAGACGCGCTGCATGGAGCCGGCCCCTCCGGTCAGAAGTTGAAGGTGTCGATGTTCTTGGCGTCGAAGACGGTCGGCTCGCCGAGGATGACCTCGCCGTCCTTGCCGACCGTGTACTCGCCGAGCTTGCCCGCCTTGAACTTCTCGCCCTCGGCACCGGTGATCTGCCCCGACGCCAGCGCAGCGGCCGCGTACGAGCCGAGGTAGCCGAGCTCCTCCGGGTTCCAGAGCGAGAACTGCTCGACGGTGCCGTCCTTGACGTACTTGCGCATCTGGTTCGGCGTGCCCAGGCCGTTGAGCACGACCTTGCCCTTGTACGAGGAGTCGCTCAGGTAACGCGCCGCGGCGGCGATGCCGACCGTGGTGGGGGAGATGATGCCCTTGAGGTCGGGGTAGGCCTGCATGAGGCCCTGCGTCTGCTGGAAGGACTTCTGGTCCGCGTCGTCACCGTAGGCGACCTTGACCAGTTCCATGTTCTTGTACTTGGGGAGCTTCAGCTCCTCCTTCATGTACTCGATCCAGGTGTTCTGGTTCGTCGCGTTCTGGGTCGCCGACAGGATCGCGACCTTGCCCTTGTATCCGATCTGCTCGCCGAGGTGCTGGACCAGGCTGCGGCCGATCTCCTCCGAGCTGGCCTGGTTGATGAAGAGCTGGCGGCAGTCCTTCGCCGTGTCCGAGTCGTAGGCGACGACCTTGATGTCCTTCTTCATGGCCTGCTTGAGCGGGCCGCAGACCGCGTTCGGGTCGTTCGCCGCGATGAGGATCGCGTCCTGGCGCTGCTGGATCAGGGTGTTGATGTAGGAGACCTGCGAGGAGGCGTTCGCGTCGGACGGGCCGACCTCCTTGCCCGTGCCGCCGTACTCCTTCGCCGCCGCGATACCCGCCTCGTCGACGATCTTCTCGTACGGGTTGTTGATCTGCTTGGGCAGGAAGCCGAGCTTCAGCCCCTTCTTCAGCGGGGCGTCCGGGTCGGCCTTCGCGGAGCTGCCCGCCTTCGCGTTCCCGCTCTCCTTGCTGTCCTTCGTGGTGCCGGAACAGGCGGTGAGGGCGAGGGCCAGGGAGACGGCGGTGGCTGCGGTCGCGACGGCGCGGCGCCCAGCGGCATTGCGGAGCATCATGGCGGCGTGTGCCTTTCGGAGAGGTACGGGGGAGGGGCGTTATGACGACTGGGGTGCGGGGGCGTTCGCGGCCCGCCTGTGCCGGCGCTCGACGACCGTGGCGATGACCCGTGGGGTCAGTACGGACGCCACGAGCAGCAGCCCGGTGACGATGACCTGCACCTCGTTGGCGATGTCGTTGAGCGTGAGCAGGTTCTTCAGCAGGCCGATCAGCAGGACACCGGCGACCGCGCCGAAGAGCGTGCCCTTCCCGCCGTCGAAGTCGATTCCGCCGAGCAGGACGGACGCGATGACGAGCATCTCGAAGCCGAGACCGTTGTCCGCGCGGGCACTTCCGTAGCGCAGGGTGAAGATGATGCCCGCGAAGGCGGAGAACAGACCGGTCACGACGAAGAGCAGCAGCTTGATCCGCTTGACCCGGATGCCGGCGAAGTACGCGGCCTCCTCCTGGGCGCCGATCGCGAAGAGCGAGCGGCCGAACCCGGTGGCGTGCAGCACCACCGCGGTGATCGCGGCCAGGACGACGAAGAGCAGCACCGGATAGGTGAGGAAGGTGCCGGGGACGGTCGTGGTGTCGACGGCCCAGTCCGCGTAGACCTGCGGGAAGTCCGTCACCGCGTCGCTGCCGAGCGCCACCGAGGCCAGACCCCGGTAGAGCGCCAGGGTGCCGATGGTGACGGCAAGGGAGGGCAGACCCACCTTGGTGACCAGCCAGCCGTTGAGGAGGCCTCCGGCGACGCCCACCAGCAGCACCACCGGCACGATCATCTCGAAGGCCCAGCCCGCTTCCCACAGCGCGCCGGTCAGCGCGCTGCCCAGGCCGAGCATGGAGGCGACCGACAGGTCGACCTGCCCGGCGACGACCAGGAGGGTCATCGGCAGCGCGATGATGGCGACTTCGGCGATGTCGTTGAAGGCGAACGCGAGGTTCTCAGCTGAACCGAAGCCCTCCGTGGACCCGAGCCCGACGACGAGGACCGCGACCAGCAGGACACCGACCGCGGTGTCCCAGCGCAGTGCCAGGGCGCGCAGGGGGGAGGGTTTCGTCGCGGCCCGCGGCGTGGGGGCCGGCTTGGTGTCAGGCGCCGTGGTCATGGCGGGCGTTCCTCTTCCTCAGGGCGGCGGTCATCCGCAGGTTCACGATCCGGTCGACGCTGATGGCCAGCAGGAGGAGCGCACCGGTGATGGCGCCCTGCCAGAACGAGTCCACCTTCAGCACGACCAGGACGCTGCCGATGGTGGTGAGCAGCAGGGCGCCGAGGGCGGCGCCCCAGACGGTGCCGGTGCCGCCGGTGATGGCGACACCGCCGACGACGACGGCGCTGACGACGGTCAGCTCCCAGCCGTGCGCGTTGTCCGCGACGACGGTGCCGAAGCGGGCCAGCCACAGGGCCCCGGCGAAGCCGGCGACGGCCCCGGAGAACGCGTACGCGGCGAGCACCCGGCGGCGGATCGGGATGCCGGCGAGGCGGGCGGCCTCCGGGCTCGACCCGATCGCGTACAGCTCGCGCCCGGAGCGGTAGCCGCGCAGGAAGTACGCCGTCGCCGCGAGCAGGACGAGTGCGATCAGCGGGAGGTACGGGACGCCCAGGACGCTGCCGCTGCCGAGGCCCAGGACGGCCTCGGGGACGTCGGCGGCGCTGATCTGCTCGCCCTGCGCCCACCAGTAGTCGACGCCCTGGATGATGTAGAGCATGCCCAGGGTCACGACGAGCGCCGGGACCCTGCCGAAGCTGACGAGGGCGCCGGAGACCAGGCCGCAGACGACGCCGATGGCGATACCGAGCAGCATCACGGTCAGCACACCGTGGTCGCTGCCCGCGACGAACTTGCCGCAGGCGAAGGCGGACAGGCCGACGACGGAGCCGACGGACAGATCGATGTTCCGGGTGATCACGACGGCCGACTGGCCGACCGCGAGCAGCACCAGGATCGACGCGTTGAGCAGCAGGTCCTTGATGCCCTGGTCGGACAGGAAGCGCGGGTTGGCCAGGTAGGTGCCGAGGATCAGCAGGACCAGCGCACCGGCGATGGAGATCTCGCGCGCCCGGAAGACCGCGTCCACGAGCGAGGAAGCACTCCGCTCCGGCGCCTTCGCGGTGTCCGGGGGACTCTCGATGGTGGTGGTCATGCCGCTGCCCTCTCGTTACGTCCGGTGGCCGCGGCCATGACCGACTCCTCGGTGGCGCTCTCGCGCGGGATCTCGGCGACGAGCCGGCCCTCGTGCATCACGAGCACCCGGTCCGCCATGCCGATGACCTCGGGGAGGTCGGAGGAGATCATCAGTACGGCGAGGCCGTCGGCCGCGAGCGCGGAGAGCAGCCGGTGGACCTCCGCCTTGGTGCCGACGTCGATCCCGCGGGTCGGCTCGTCGACGATCAGCACGGCGGGGCCGGTCGCCAGCCACTTGGCCAGCACGACCTTCTGCTGGTTGCCGCCGGAGAGCACGCCCACGGTGTCGGCCAGCCGGTTGTACTTGAGCTGGAGGCGCACCGCCCAGTCGGCGGCCCGGTCGTGCTCCAGGGCCCGGCTGACGAGCCCGCGCTTGCGGACCTCGCCCAGGCCGGTGAGGCCGATGTTCCGCTCGATCGACATATCCATGACCAGCCCGCGCTGGCGCCGGTCCTCGGGCACGAGCGCGAGCCCGGCGTCCATGGCGGCGGTCGGCGAACCGGGGCGCAGCACCGTGCCGGCCACCTTCACCTCGCCGGCGTCGGCGCGGTCCACACCGAAGACCGCCTGGGCCACCTCCGTGCGTCCGGCGCCGACGAGTCCGGCCAGCGCGACGATCTCGCCGCGGCGGACGTCGAAGGACACATCGCGGAAGACGCCCTCGCGGGTCAGCCGGTGCACCGACAGGGCGACTTCGCCGACCTCGGCGTCCTGCTTGGGGTAGAGGTCGTCGAGATCACGGCCGACCATCCTGCGCACCAGATCGTCCTCGGTGAGCCCTTCCAGCGGCTCGGAGGAGATCCACCGGCCGTCGCGCAGGGTCGTGACGCGCTGGCACAGCTCGAAGATCTCGTCCAGGCGGTGCGAGATGAACAGCACCGCCGCGCCCTCGGAGCGCAGCGTACGGACGACGGAGAAGAGCCTGGCGGTCTCGCTGCCGGTCAGGGCGGCCGTCGGTTCGTCCATGATCAGGACGCGGGCGTCGAAGGAGAGCGCCTTGGCGATCTCGACGATCTGCTGGTCGGCGATCGACAGTCCGCGGGCCGGCCGGTCCGGTGCCAGATCGACACCGAGCCTCCGCATCAGCCCGGCGGTCGTCTCGTGCACGGCCCTGCGGTCGATCCGGCCCAGGGAACGCCGGGGCTGACGGCCCATGAAGATGTTCTCGGCGATGGACAGGTCGGGGAAGAGCGTCGGCTCCTGGTAGATGACGGCGATGCCGGCGTCACGGGCATCCGCCGGGCCGTGGAAGACGACGGGCTCGCCGTCGAGGAGCACCTCGCCGCTGTCCGGGCGGTGCACCCCGGCGAGTGCCTTGATCAGCGTCGACTTGCCGGCGCCGTTCTCACCCGCGAGTGCGTGGGCCTCGCCGGGGAACAACTGCAGGGACACGTCCTGCAGGGCCCGTACGGCACCGAAGGACTTGCTCACGCCCTTCAGGGCCAGGACCGGGGCCGGGTCGGGGGCGGACTGGTTCATGGGAGCTCCTCAGCGGAGGGACTGTTCCGCTCCACCCGCCGTGAAAGGTTTCAATGAGGTTGCTCGGAAGCTAAACGGGGATTGCGGGCGACGTCAATGGGTTGATGGCGGGGAGTTCCAGGAAGAGGGGCGATGTGCGACCTGAATGGGGGGAATGGGCGGGCGCCCTTGACAGTCTTCAGGGCGGGCCACTATCTTCCGGACGCTTGAATCGATTCACGTAACGGTCGTGCATCGCTCCACTCACAAGTGCGCTGCGGGATGGCCCGGCCCGAGGAGCACGACGAGTCCCGCCCTGCCGGGCACCGGTACCGGCACCTGGTGCCAGCCCGCGCGCCGGTAGAAGCGCAGCGTCGACCCGGCGTGTACGGACGTGAGCAGCCAGCAGCGCCCGTCCGGGGCGGCCTCGGTGACCGCCGCCAGCAGGGCCGCGCCCAGCCCGGTGCCGCGCGCTTCCGGGGCGACGGCCAGCTCGTCGACCTCCAGGGCCCCGCACAGCCAGTCACGGACGCGGCCGGGCCCGAGAGCTTCGGCGACGTGCCCGTAGCTGCGGCCGGAGGGGAACGCGTCGGGCGTGGTCCAGGCCGTGGCGAAGCCGCCCACGGCGTCCCCGTCGGTGGCCAGCGCGGCGGTGAACCCGGGGCGCACGGCGTCGGCGGCGAGCCGCTCGGCGTACAGCGCGCCCGCGGAGGGGTGCTCGTCCCACGGCGGCGCCGAGAAGACCTCGGCGTACACCCGCCGGATCTCGTCGGCGTACGCGGGAAGGCTCGTACCCTCGACCAGCCGGACCCGCATGACCGCCCCCTGCCCCTGGACCGCTCCGGAAAGGAAAGGATAGAGCTCTCGCCAACAGCTCTCCCGCTCCGGAAGCCCCCCTGCGCAGCTGCCGCCCCTGCCGCCGCCGCTCAGCCGGCCGGCCGGACCAGGTGCGTGGTGAACCAGTCCTCGGCCAGCTCCGCGACCCGGTCCAGGGCTCCGGGCTCCTCGAACAGGTGCGTGGCGCCCGGGACGATCTCCAGCCGGTTCTCGCAGTGCAGCGCCGACTGTGCCTGCCGGTTGAGGTCGATCACCGTGGTGTCGGCGCCGCCCACCACGAGCAGGGTGGGCGCGCGTACCGCGGACAGATCCGCTCCGGCCAGATCGGGGCGCCCGCCGCGGGAGACCACGGCGCCGACGCCCGAGTCCGCCGCCGCGGCGGCCCGCAGTGCGGCGGCCGCGCCCGTACTCGCCCCGAACGAGCCGACCGGGAGGGACACGCGGCGGCGGAGCCACTTGGTGGTGTCCGCCAGCCGCCCGGCCAGCAGCCCGATGTCGAAGACGTTGGCGCGGTAGACCTCCTCGCCGGGCGTGAGCAGGTCGAAGAGCAGGGTCCCCAGGCCGGCACGGTTCAGTGCCGTGGCCACGGCACGGTTGCGCGGGCTGTGGCGGCTGCTGCCCGAGCCGTGGGCGAACACCACGACCGCCCCCGCGTCCCCGGGGAGCACGAGGTCCCCGGAGAGCGGGACCCCGCCCGCGTCCACCTCGACCTCCTCGGCCGTGGCGGCACCCCCGGAAGCCCGGGCCAGCAGGGAGACGACCTCTTCGTCCGAGGTCTGGGAGAAGTCCCGGTACCACTCACCCACCGCGGAGAAGAGGTGCGGCGTGGAGAGGCAGACGACCTCGTCGACGTCCTCGCGCAGCCTGTCGGCGACATCCGGTGAGGCGACCGGCACGGCGAGCACGACAGAGGCGGCACCCTGCGCCCGCACCACCTGGCAGGCCGCCCGCGCGGTCGCTCCGGTGGCGACCCCGTCGTCCACCACGACCACCGCGCGCCCCCTCAGCGGCAGGCGCGGCCGGCCCTCGCGGTAGGTCCGCGCCCGCCGCACGAGCTCCGCCTCCTCGGCGCGCTCGACGGAGTCGAGGTCCTTCTCCCGGACCCCGGCATGGCGGACGATCTCGTCGCTGATGACCCGCACCCCGCCCTCGCCGATCGCGCCGAACCCCAGCTCCGGGTGGTAGGGCACCCCGAGCTTGCGGACCACGATCACATCGAGCGGGGCGCCGAGGGCCTGCGCCACCTCGTACGCCACCGGGACGCCGCCGCGCGGCAGCCCCAGGACGACGGGATCGCGGCGTTCCAGGTGCCGCAGCGCCACGGCGAGCCGCCGCCCGGCGTCCGTGCGGTCGGTGAACAGCACGGTGGTTCACCTCCAAGCGAGGGAAGAGCGGAACACACACGCGCGCCCCCACCTTCGAAGCAACCGCATTTGCGCCGGTCGGGCAAGTCGGGGACCGTCGGGTACATGGAGCCGATCGGTGCGGTCCTGATCGACATCGACGGTGTGCTCACGGTGTCCTGGGAGCCGCTGCCCGGTGCGGTGGGGGCCATGGAACGGCTCCGAGCCGCGGACATTCCCCTTGCGCTCGTCACCAACACCACGTCGCGTACGCGCGCCCGGATCGCCGAACGGCTCTCGGATGCTGGCTTCCCCGTCGGCCCCGGCGACATCCTCACCGCGCCCGCCGTCACCGCCGCCCATCTCCGCGAGCACCACCCCGAAGCCCGCTGCCTGCTGATCAACAGCGGTGACGTACGGGACGACCTGTCCGGGGTGGCTCTCGTCGAGGAGGAGGACACCGAGGGGGCCGTGCCCGACGTCGTCGTCCTCGGCGGGGCGGGTGCCGCCTTCACGTACGCGGCGCTCAACCGCGCCTTCCGTCTCGTCCAGCAGGGCGCGGCACTCGTCGCCATGCACCGCAACCTGTACTGGCGCACCGCCGACGGGCTCGACCTCGACACCGGGGCCTTCCTCGCCGGCCTGGAGCGCGCCGCGCGTACCGAGGCCGTCATCACCGGCAAGCCGTCCGGGGCCTTCTTCGCCGCCGCCCAGGCCCACCTCGGCACCGGCCCGGGCGGGACGCTGATGGTGGGCGACGACATCGAGACGGACGTGCTCGCCGCCCAGCGCCACGGCATCACCGGGGCGCTGGTCAGGACGGGCAAGTACCGGCCGGAGACCCATGAGGCCGCCGACGGGGCCCCGGACCACGTCCTGGACTCCTTCGCGGACGTGCCGGCGCTGCTGGAGCGGCTCGGACGCTGACCCAGGTCCGATACGGGTGGCGGGGCCCGGCGGCGGTGTCGGCCCGGCATCGGCGTCGGCCGACCTGAGCGTTGACTCTCATAAAACGTGAGAGGACACTCTCACGTCATGAACTCCAGTAATCCCCTGGGCGATATCGAGATCACCGACCCACAGGCGATGAAGGCATTGGCGCATCCCGTGCGGCTGGCGATCCTCGATCACCTGCAGCGGCACGGGCCGGCGACCGCGACGCAACTCTCGCCCTTCGTGGGAGCGACCCCGACGGTGACCAGCTGGCATCTGCGCCACCTGGCAGGCTTCGGGCTGATCCGTGACAGCGAGCCCGGCCCGGACCGCCGCCAACGGCGGTGGGAGGCGGTGGCACGCGGTTTCCGGTTCGAGTCGCCGCAGGATCCGGCGGACGAGGAGGGGCAGTCGGCCGCGCGAATGCTGTCGCGGCAGATGTTCCTGCGCAGTGCGGACGTTCCGAACCGGTGGGTGGCCGAGGTCGAGCCCGGACTCGGTACGGCGTGGCGCAGACCGGCCGGGCTGGCCGACACCCGCGTCGTCGTTTCCGCCGACGAGCTCGCCGCCATCGAGGACGCGATCGAGCGCGTTCTCGCGCCGTACGTCACGCGCGACCCGGAGGAGCGGCCGGCCGACAGCCGTGGCGTACGGCTGCTGCGTTACGTCCTGCCGGAGAACGACGAGGAGCAGGCCGGGCCGGCCTCATGAGCGGCCCTGACCGTACCGCCGGGATATCGCTGTGGCGGGACCGGCCGTTCCGCCGCTTCTGGGCCGGTCAGTCGGTCTCACAGTTCGGCGACCGGATCACCGAACTGGCCCTGCCCCTGATCGCCGTCAGCGCCCTGAACGCGTCGCCCAACGAGGTGGCAGGGCTGACCGCGCTGAGCTGGACCCCGAACCTGCTCGCGATCCTTCTGGGGGCGTGGGTCGACCAACGGGCCCGCAAACGCCGCCTGATGATCCTCGCCGACCTGATACGCGCCGCGGTGCTGCTCAGCATCCCGGTGGCCTACCTGCTGGGAGCGGTGACGCTGGGGCAGCTCTACGCCGTGGCACTGCTGACCGGTGCCGCCGGGGTGCTGTTCAACACCGCCTACCCGCCGTTCTTCGTACGCCTGGTGCCGCGTACGTCCTACGTCGACGCGAACAGCAAGCTCAGCACCAGCCGTTCCGCCTCCTATGTCGCGGGCCCGGCCATCGGGGGAGCCCTGGTCCAGGCGCTCACCGCACCGGTCACCCTCGTGGTGGACGCCCTGACCTTCCTGGTGTCGGCGGTCCTGGTCGGCCAGGTCGCGGTCGACGAGCCCCCGGCCGGCTCCGCGGGCACAGAGGCACCCTCCTTGCTGCGGCGGGCCAGGGCAGGCCTGTCGTTCATCGTCCGGCACCCGGTGCTGCGGGCCGGTCTCGGCTGCGCGGCGACCGTCAACTTCTTCACCTTCGTCGCTGGCAGCGGACTGATCGTGCTGTTCGCCAACCGGAGCCTCGGGCTCTCCGCAGGAGTGATCGGGATCGCGTTCGGGGTCGGTGCGACCGGCGCCCTGCTCGGCGCGGTACTCGCTCCGAAGATCTCGCGGCGGATCGGCGTGGGGCGCAGCATCGTCGTGGGCGCGGTGCTGTTTCCGGCGCCGCTCGCCATCGCCGCCGCGGCGGACGGCCCTCTCTGGCTCCGTGCCGGAGCACTGGCCGCGACCGAGTTCCTCTCCGGCTTCGGCGTCATGCTGTTCGACGTCAATCTCAATTCACTCCAGGCCGCTGTGATCCCCGACGGCATGCGCAGCCGTGTCGCCGGCGCCTACAGCACGATCAACTACGGCATCCGCCCTGTCGGCGCCGTCGTCGGCGGCCTGCTCGCGACCCTCCTCGGTCTGCGGGCGACCCTCCTCGTCGCCGCTGTCGGCGGAGCCCTGTCACTGCTCTGGCTACTGCCCTCACCGATACCGGGCATCCGCTCCCTGGCCCCGGCCCGCGTCTCGGACATGGAGGGTGAGGGGGATGACGGCAATCGGCCGGTGCCCTGTTGACGACGGCCCAAGGCGTGGCCAGGGGGTCTTCACGAGATGGCCCGGAGCCGGCCGTGCGGTGGCAGGCCGCGGAGCCGGGCCACGGCCTGGGCCGTGGCCTCGTCCGCGGGGAGGACACCCGTGCGGGCCAGGACGTCGCCCAGCCGGTTGGTCACCACGGCGATGCCCGGTTCGATGAGGCGGAGCGTCTCCAGGACCTGTGGACGCACCTCGCGGGGAGCCGGTGAGGGCTGGGTGTGGGCGGTGCACTCGCCGCCGGTGATCTTCGTGAGGTAACGCAGGTGGCTGCGCTCCGCGGTGTCGAGACCCAGCGCGTCGGCGACCGCGTTCACCACCGCGACCGAGGGATTGCGGTCACGGCCCTGCTCCAGGCGGGTCAGGTACTCCACGCTGATACCGGCCCGCCCCGCCAGGTCCGAACGAGGTCGCCACACAGGGAGGCGGGCCTGTCAGACGGGGTAGGGCCATCCGCTGCCTCCGTCACTCCAGTCGTACAGGAGCGGACCGTCCACAGCCGCCCAGTGCCGGGGGACCGTGGTGCGCTGCCAGTCGAGCGGCTCGATGCCACCGGGCTCGCCGCCGTCCAGTGCCCTGCGGACGGCGGCGGACAGGTCATCGTCCGCCTGTGCGGTCCGGGCCGCGGGGTCCACGGAGACGAAGAGCGCCGTACCGGAGCGTGCGACGAGATCGAGGTACTGGCGATGTGCCGACCAGGGAGTCTCCGGCGTGCAGGGCACACAGTCCGCGTCCACGTGGAAGAGGCGGCCATGCTGCGCGAGACGGAAGGCGAGCGCGTTGACGCCCATGCGGCGGGTGCGTCGCCAGTCGCGGCCCGAGGTGTCGTCGCCGACGCGCTGCAGGTGTACGAGGCCCGCGGCGAGGTGTCCGACGGTGTTGCAGCCGATGACGAGCGCGCCGTCCGCGGCCCGGGCGATCGCGCGGTAGAAGTCCACGAGGATCTCGGCCGTGGTCCGGGAGCGGTCCGCGAAGGTCCAGTCACGGTCGACGAGCCGGGCAGGCTGACCGGAGGCGAAGCGTCCCGTGACGTCGTAGGTGGAGAAGTCGTGCTTGAGGAGTTCGTAGCCCCAGGAGCGGAAGCGGGAGACGTCCGCGGTGACCGTGTCGAGAGCGGCCGAGGTCGAGGGGTCCAGGGGGTGCCCGCCGTCGAGGATCGTGCCCGGGCGGGTGGCGGGGGTCTCGACGGACGAGAGCAGCGGGCGGAACCACAGGCCCGGGCGGGCGCCCGTCTCGCGGATGCGGGCGGCGACATCGGCCATGTCGTCGAACACCCCGGGCAGCCCCCTGTCCCAGGGGCCGCCCGGTGCGGAGCCCCCGCCCTCGGTCCAGCCGTCGTCGATGACGCAGTAGGGCCGCACGGGGTGCCCGTCCGCGTACTCGACGACGGTTCGCGCGTCGCGCAGCACCGCATCCGGGCCGAACCCCTTTCCGTAGGCGTAGTACCAGTTGTTGCACCCGACCACGGGCTCCGCAGGGAGGAGGGGGTCGGGGGACATCGCCGAGCTCAGGTCTCGGTGTGCGGCGAAAGGGGAGTCGGCCCGCGCGGTGACCACCGTCGCCACGTCGACGACCCGGCGGCCCGGTCGCACCGGCAGCGCCCCGGAGCGTACGTCCGCCCACAGCGTCACTTCGTCGTGTGCGACCGTCCACGCACACAGTGCGCCGGCGCGCGTGCGCACCCCCCAGCCGGTGGTCGGCCCGTCGAAGCCGGCGGAGACCAGCGCATACCAGGGAAGGGGACGGTCGGGCTGAAGCGGCCGCCATTGCAGATCCCCGTAGGCGCGCTCCCAGGCGTCACCGAGGACGAGGGCGTCGCCGGGCGTCGGCACGCGCCAGCGCAGGACGATCAGGGAAAGCCCCTCGGGCGGTGCCTCCGCCGTGAGACGCAGGGCGTCACCCTGAGGGGTCACCTCGATACGGGCGCCGCCGGCGGTGAACACTCCGTCACCCTTGTGCGTCGCGTAGCGGACGGCGTGAGTACCCGTCACGACCTCGACGGAGTTGGGCAGGTCGGGCACAGCGGTCTCCTTGCGCGAGGACAGGGGTTCAGGCACGGCACAGCCGTACGGTGCGGATCTGGAAGGGGTGCAGGTGCAGAGGCCCGTCCAGGTCGGTGGTCGGCCGCTCCAACAGGTCGGCCTCACAGGTGCGCACCACGGGGAAATCGGTGTGCAGAGTCGTGACGGCCCGTCCGCCCAAGGACTCGTACAGCCGGACGACCACGTCGCCGCTGCGGTCGTCGGCGAGCTTGACGGACTCGACGACCACGGCGGCGCTGTCGCTGCGCACCAGTGGTGCGACAGGGCTGCCGGTGACGGACCGCTCCGGCAGATTCGCCGCGTATCCCTCGCGCACCGCGTCGGCGATGTGAGCGCCCGGCACGAGCCCGTAGCGCAGCACGTGCCGGCCCTGGTCCGCCCCGGGGTCGGGTGAGAGGGGCGCCCGCAGCAGCGACAGCCGCACCAGGGTGCCCGAACCCTGACCGCGCCGGGGGACACGCGTGATGTCGTGGCCGTACGTTGCCTCGTTGACGACGGCCACCCCGTAGCCGGGCTCGCCGACGTGCACCCAGCGGTGCGCCGGGATCTCGAACTTGGCCGCGTCCCAGGTGGTGTTGGAGTGAGTGGGGCGGAAGACATGGCCGAACTGGATCTCGGCGGCACTGCGCTCCGCGTGCACATCGAGCGGGAAGGCCACCTTGAGCAGCTTCTGCCGCTCGTGCCAGTCGACCTCCGCGGTGCAGTCGACCCGGCGGGCGCCGGGCCGCAACTCGATGGTCTGCGTGACCACGGACGACCCGAATCGCCGGGTCACCCGGATGCCGTGCTCGACGACCTCAATGGCGTCGACGCCCGTCAACTCGACCGTGTGATCACGGTAGTTCTCATCGATGTCCCAAGCGTCCCACTGGTTGGGCAGGTCACGGTGGAGCTGGAGCACATTCGCCCGCTCGCCGGGCATGAGGGCCTCGCGGCGGGCGGTGTGGTCATGGACCGAGGTGATGAGCCCGTCGCGGTCCGCCGTGACGGTCAGCACGCCGTTGGCGATCCGCCATCCGTCTCCGTCCGGCCGTACGAGAACGGTGGCGTCGACATCGGCGGCCGGTTGCGCGGACATGGCCGGCACACCGCGGCGTGTGTGGGGTGCGGAGTTGACCGTGAGCCTCGCCCTGCCTCCTGCCGTCACGGCGGCCAGCGACTCGGCGACGATCCGCTCCAGGTCCTGGGCGGCGGCGTCGTAGGCCGACTCGGCCTCGCGGTGGACCCAGGCGATGGAGGAACCCGGCAGGATGTCGTGGAACTGGTGGAGCAGGACGACCTTCCACAGCCGGTCCAGCTCCTCGTACGGGTAGGGAAGGCCGGTGCCGACGGCCGCGGTGGCGGCCCACAGCTCCGCCTCTCGCAGCAGGTGTTCACAGCGGCGGTTGCCCTGCTTGGTCCTGGCCTGGGACGTGTACGTGCCCCGGTGCGACTCCAGGTACAGCTCGCCGGTCCATACCGGTGGGGAGGGGTACTCGGCGCGTGCCGCGGTGTGGAACGCGGCGGGGGAGGAGAACTCCACCCGCGGTGAGCCCTCCAGGTCGCGCAGGCGGCGGATTCGGGCGAGCATCTCCCGGGTGGGGCCGCCACCGCCGTCGCCGTGACCGTAGGGGATCAAGGAACGGCTGGCGTGGCCCTTCTCGGCGAAGTTCCGTGCGGCGTGGTGGACTTCGCGGCCAGTGATCTGTGCGTTGTACAGATCGGCGGGCGGAAAGTGGGTGAAGATCCGCGATCCGTCGATCCCCTCCCAGAAGAAGGTGTGGTGGGGGAAGCGGTTCACGGTGTTCCACGAGATCTTCTGCGTGAGGAACCAGTCGGCACCGGCGAGCTTCATGAGCTGAGGGAGCGCGGCGCTGTATCCGAAGGAGTCCGGGAGCCACACCTCGTCGGTCTCCACACCGAACTCCTCCAGGAAGAACCTTTTCCCGTGCGTGAACTGACGGGCCATCGCCTCACCGCCCGTGAGGTTCGTGTCCGCCTCCACCCACATGCCGCCCACGGGGACGAAGCGCCCCTCGGCGACCTTCTCCCGCACCCTGGCGAACACGTCGGGCCGATGGTCCCGGAGCCAGGCGAACTGCTGTGCCTGGCTCATCGCGAAGACGAACTCGGGGTCTTCGTCGAGGAGGTCGACGACATTGGCGCAGGTGCGGGCGACCTTGCGTACCGTCTCGCGCACGGGCCACAGCCATGCCGAGTCGATGTGCGCGTGCCCGACGGCACTCAGGCGGTGCGCGCTGGCGTGCGCCGGAGCCGACATGGCCCCCTTGAGCTGATCGCGGGCCGCGGAGGCCGTGGCGCCGATGTCCTCGGGGTCGAGCTGGTCCAGCGCGCGCTCCACGGCGGTGAGGATCTCCCATCGCCGTGCGTCGTGCAGGTCGAGCTGGCCCATGAGCTCCTGGAGCACCTCAAGGTCCTGCACGAGTTCCCACACGACGGTGTCGACGACCACCAGGTCGAAGGCGTGCGTCCGGTAGAGGGGCTCGGTGGAAGCGGTGCGGGGGTCACCCTGGAGGGAGGGACGGAAGTCGAACCCGCTTCCCGGGGTGCCGATGGCCGAGAGATTGGCGGCGGCCTCGATGTAGAACTCGACCAGCTCCCCGCCGTCGGCACTACGGCTGACGGGCAGCCAGTCCGAATACGGGTTGAGCCCTTTGACCGGTGTGCCCTGGGCCGTATGGGCGAGCCCTTCGCACTGGAAGCCGACCGAGCCGCGGTCGAAGCCGAGGTCGGCCACGAGCTCGACCCGCCGCCCGCGCCAGGAGGCCGGAACCGTCGCCCGCACATGGAACCAGGTGGTGGACCACGGCCGGCCCCATGGTTCGCCCGCACGATGGGGCAGGTAGTCGAGAGTGGCCAAGGCGGACTGCACAGAGGGAGGCTCGCCGGCCACGGCTGCGGCCCGGACCTCCACCGGGACGCGCTCCGGATGGATGGCCGGGCGTATGCGGTCGCGCAGCTGGCGGGTCAGGCGGTCCTCGGTGAGGGCGCGGCGGTCATGCATGGTCGGTGCTCCCGAAACGAGTCAGTTCGGTGGGAAGAGTGATACGCCGGGGCTTCGCCTCGTCGCCGTCCATACGCCGGAACAGCAGCTCGGCGGCGATCCGTCCCAGCGCCCGGGCGTCGTAGGTGACCAGGGTCAGCGGGACGTGCAGCAACTCGGCGAGCTCGAGAGGGTCGAAACCGGTCAGGTCGACAGGGCTCCTGTAGCGGTGCACGGCCAGGGCCGCGCCCACGGTCATACGGTTGTTGTCGGCGAACAGCGCCGTCGGAGGGTGCGCGCCGGCGAGTAGCGAGGCGGCGGCTTCCTGCGCGTCCTGGGTGTCGTGGTTGCTCAGGCGGATCAGCGAGGTGTCCGGGGTGACGCCGTGCTCGCGCAGCGCGGCCCGGTAGCCGGCCAGTCGATGTGCTCCCGTGGTGACACCGGCCGCGCCACCGATGTAGCCGATGCGCCGGTGGCCGCGCTCTAGCATCTCCGCGACCGCACGGCGGGCCCCGCCCCGATTGTCCAGGGTCACGGCGTCGGCCTCGACCCCCTTGGGCCGACGGTCCAGGAAGACCATGGGGCACCGCCCGGCGAGGTCCCGCTCGATGTGCGTGTGGTCCTCCGGGCGCGGCATCACGAGGAGGCCGTCGACGCGGCGGCGGGCCATCTCCTGAAGGACTTCCTGCTCGCGGGCGAAGTCGCGGCGGGTGGAGCCGAGCAGGACCACGAAGCCACGGTCGCGGGCCACTTCGTCCACTCCGTCGGCCACCGCCGCGGAGAACGGGTTGCCGAGATCCTCGACCACGAGTCCGAGTGTCGCGCTGGTGCGGCCGGGGCGCAGCGTACGGGCGATGTCGTTGGGCTGGAACCCCATTTGCGCGATGGCGTTCTCGACCCGCTCCTTGGTGGCGCGACCGACGTATCGCTCGCCGTTCACGACGCGCGAGACGGTGGAGACGCTCACGCGGGCGACACGAGCCACGTCGCGCATGGTGGGTTCCGATCCCATGGGAAGCCTCTCGATGGATGGCGGATCCGGGCGTTGCGCAGGGGTTGACGGGAAATTGCCCCCTGGTTACGTTCTCAGGGAACGTTATCAGAATGCGCTTTCTGACAACGATGTCTGACGCGCTCCGGTGTCTCAACTCCCTTTCTAAGAAAGGGTGGTTGGCGTGCGCGGACGCCGGAAGTGAAAGGAAAGTTCGTTGCCTGACCTGTCACGGCGATCCATGATGGCGGCCTCGGGTGCGGGCCTGGGGGTGACGGCCGCCCTGCTCTCGGGCTGCACCCTCCCCGGCAGTGGCAGGGGCGGCCGGTCGCGGACCCTGGCGCTGTCCAACCGCAACTCCTCCATGGTGCGCAACTTCAACGTCTTCTCGCCGGCGTCCACCATCGGCTCACTGGCCAACTTCGTGTACGAACCCGCCCTGTGGGCCGTGGAGATGGGCGGTGGCCGCGTCGAACCCTGGCTGATGAAGTCCTACGAGTGGAGCGACGGCGGACGCACGCTCACCCTGAGCGTCCGCGCCGGAGTGCTCTTCTCCGACGGCGCGCCCTTCACCGCCGAAGACGCGCTCTACAGCTTCCAGCTGCCGCTGCGCATCCCGGAGACCAACGCGGCCGGAGTCACCTACACCCACGCCGAACGCTCCGGCCCCGACTCCGTCACCCTGCGCTGGGACCGGCCCGCTTACCAGGAGCTGTTTCCGCTCGGCACACTCAAGATGGTGCCGAAGCGCCACTGGGAACACCGCTCCGTCACCACCTGGGACAATCCGCGACCGGTCGGCACGGGCCCCTGCACCGTGGACTCCTTCTCCACCGCGCAGGTCCGCATGAAGGTTCGCGACGACTACTGGGGCGGCCCCATGGCCCCGGATTTCGTCAGCTTCCGGACCGTCGGCGAGGACAACGCCAAACTGCGCATCCTCGCGCACGAACTGGACTTCCTCGACATCTCCTGGCCAGGCGGCGCCCGCTACTTCGACGCGCGCGACCCGCACCTCAATTCCTATGTCCCCTCTCCCAACGGGTCGTTCGCGGGGATCTTCTTCAACCACGCGAAGCGCCCCTGGGGCGATGTGCACGTGCGGCGCGCCCTCAACCTCGGACTGGACCGGCGCGTCGTCTCGCGCCTGGTGGCCACGGACCAGGCACCCGCCAACGCCGCGGGTCTCGCCCCGAACGTCTTCGGGGATTACCTGCTGGACGAGTACGCGGTCGTACCCGACGCGGACGCCGACGCGGCGCACCACGAACTGGCGCGCGGCGGCTGGAAGGTCGCGGCCGGACGTCTCGAGCACCGCGACGGGCGTCACTACACCGTCAAGCTTGCCTGCTTCGCGGGTATCCCCTCCCACCGCATGCAGGCGGCGGCGGTGGCGGACCAGTGGCGTCGCAACCTGGGCGTGGACGTGCAGCTCTCCGCGGTCAACGTGCCCACCCTCGTGGACCGCATCAACAAGGGGCAGTTCGACCTGCATCTCTCACCTCAGGGAGGCGGCTCCATCTACAACCACTTCCGCTTGCTGATGGACGCCAACACGGTGACGCCGATCGGCAGGAGCACCCTGTTCAACGCCATCCGCTGGGACGACAAGGAGACCGCGGATCTGCTGACCGACCTGGCAGCCACGCGCGACCCCGGCAAAGCCCGACGGGTCGTGGCCGGACTCCAGCGCATCATGGCCGACAGGGTGCCGGCCATCCCCTTCATCTGGTCCTGCAACTGGGCCGCGCGCACGACCGCGTACTGGACGGGCTGGCCGGCCAACAAGGACGGGGACTCTCCCCTGGGCGTCAACTCCGCGCCCGCCGCCGCCACGCTGCTGCGCTCGCTGAAGTCGGTGGCGGCATGACCGGGACGACTCTCGCGCCACCGGCTTCGCCTGCCCCCGCGGCCCGCGGCCGCAGGCGCTCCGGGCACTTGCGCGGCTGGGCCGGGCGTCTGGGTTTCTACCTCGTGGCAGCGTGGTCCGCCGTCACCCTGAACTTCGGGCTGCCGCGTCTGATGTCCGGCAACGCGACCGATGCCATCACCCAGCAGATCGCCACGAAGAGCGGCGGATCCGTTCCGCCCGAGACCGTCGCCTCCATCCAGAAGCTCTTCGGCGGCACAGACCAGGGACTCGTCCGCGAATACCTCTCGTACCTGGGCCGGATTCTCCACGGGGATCTCGGGATCTCGCTGACGAACTACCCGACTCCGGTGGGAGAGCTCATCACCTCCGCCCTGCCCTGGACCCTCCTCCTGGTCGGCACCGCCACCGTGCTGTCCTTCCTGGTCGGGTCGGCGCTCGGCGCCCTCTGCGGGTGGCGTTCGGGCAGTCGCATGGACTCGGTCCTCAGCCCGCTGTCCACGTTCCTGAGCTCGGTCCCGTACTTCTGGGTGGCGCTGTTCGCGCTGTGGCTGTTCGCCTTCGTCCTCGGCTGGGCACCGCTCGCAGGCGGCGCGGACCCCGACGCGGAGTCCGGCAGCCCCGCCTTCTGGCTCTCGACGCTGCACTACGGGCTCCTGCCCGTGATCACCATGGTCTTCTCCTCCTTCGGCGGATGGCTGCTCGGCATGCGCAACATGACGCTCACCACGACCAGCGAGGACTACGTCCTGCTCGGCCGCGCCAAGGGGCTGTCGCCCGCCCGCGTCATGTTCCGCTACGCGGCCCGCAACGCCGTCCTGCCCACCTTCACCAGCTTCGCCCTGGCCATCGGCTCGGTGATCGGCGGGGCCGTCGTCACGGAGACCGTCTTCGGATATCCGGGCATGGGCAACCTGCTCGCCGGAGCCGTCAGCAACCGCGACCTTCCACTCATGCAGGGGATTCTGCTGTTCACCACGCTGGCCGTCCTCGTGGCCAACTTCCTCGTCGACAGCGTCTACGTCCTCCTCGATCCCCGCACCCGGCGCCAGAACTGAGGAGCCACCGCATGCTGCGCAACCGCAAGGTCCAGGCCGGGGCGGCGATCTTCGCCCTGTGCGTGCTGGGCGCCGTCCTCGGGCCCTGGTTCACCACGCACGTCCTGGGCAGCGACCCGAACACCCTCGACTACCTGGAGGTCAACAAGCCGCCGAGCACCGGCCACCTCCTGGGTACGACAGCCTCCGGCGAGGACGTCCTGGCCCAGGTCATCGCGGGATCCCGCGGATCCCTGCTCGTCGGCGTCGTCTCCGCCCTGATCGGGACGGGACTCGCGATCGTGTTCGGCGTGACGGCCGGCTTCTTCGGCGGCTGGGTCGACACCGTCCTGAACTTCGTCACCAACCTCTTCATCGTCATGCCCGTCTTCGCACTGACCCTGGTGGTGGCCGGATACGCCGAGAACATCAGCGCGCCGGCCATCGCCGTGATCGTCGGCGTCTTCGGCTGGGCGGGCGGCGCCCGTACTCTGCGCGCCCAGACCCTCAGTCTGCGCAACCGCGACTTCGCCCACGCCGCCCGCATGCTGGGGGAGAGCCGGCTGCGCATGGTCTTCGTCGAGGTCTTCCCGCTGTTGTCCGGCTGGGTGTTCGCGATGTTCCTGCACGCCCTGATCGGCGGAGTCCTCGCCGAGGCGGGCCTGGCGTTCCTCGGTGTCTCGGACCTGAACAACCCCTCCTGGGGGACCATGATCCAGAACGCCCAGGAGCAGAACGCGATCCTCAACGGGCAGTGGTGGTGGTTCGTACCACCGGGTCTGTGCATCGCGGCCCTCGGCACGGCGACCGGGCTGATCAACTTCGGCATCGACGAGATCGCCAACCCCCGCCTGGCCGACGCGCGTACCCAGCGCAAGGCCGCCCGCCGAACCAGCGTGAAGCCCGCCCCTTCCCCGATCCGTCCGTAGCCCCTCGACGGGCTCAGGGAGACACCATGCCCCTCACCACACCCACACCGTCCGGCTCCGCAAGCACCGGAACTCCCTCCTCGGAACCGGTGCTGGAAATACGCGGACTGCGCGTGGAGTACCTGACCACGCCACCGGTCCTTGCCTGTGCCGACATCGATCTGACCGTTCACCGGGGCGAGATCCTCGGTATCGCCGGAGAGTCCGGCTCCGGCAAGTCCACTCTCATCACCGCCCTCACACGCCTGCAGCGCCCGCCCGCCGCCACAACGGCCGGTGAGCTCGTCTACCACCGCGACGGCACTGCCACCGACCTGCTCACCCTGGACGACAGGCAGATGCGGCGCCTGCGCTGGACGCGGATCGCCGTGGTCCTGCAGTCAGCCATGGACGCCCTCAACCCGGTCATGCGCCTGCGGGCCCAGTTCGGCGACGTACTCAGGGAGCACCGGCCGGGCATCGGACGTGACGAGGCCGATGAACGGATCGCCGAACTCCTCGGCATGGTCGGCATCCCCGCGGGCCGCGCGCGGGCATACCCCCACGAGCTCTCCGGCGGCATGCGACAACGTGCCTCCATCGCGCTGGCGTTGGCCTGCGAACCCGAGCTCGTCATCATGGACGAGCCGACCACCGCCGTCGACGTCATCATGCAGCGCCGGATCATGGGCCAGATCCTCCGACTGCGGCGGCGCATCGGATTCGCCGTCGTCATCGTCACCCACGACCTGTCCCTGCTGCTCGAGACTGCCGACCGTATCGCCGTGATGTACGCCGGCCGCATCGTCGAGACCGCCGAGGCCGCCACGCTCTACCACCGGCCCCGGCACCCCTACACGCGTGGCCTCAAGGCGTCGTTCCCCCCACTGCACGCGCCGGTCGAGGTACTGCACGGCATCCCCGGCTCACCACCGGACCTCACCCGCCTCCCCGAGGGCTGCGCCTTCCACCCACGCTGCCCCCACGTGTTCGACCGCTGCCGCACCGAGCGCCCGGAGCTGGAACACGCGGTGGCCTGCCATCTCGACGACACGACACGGGAGAGCCGATGAGCACGCCGGTCCTGCGGGCGTTCGATCTCACCAAACACTTCGACGCCACCGGCGGAGCACGGGTCCACGCCGTGGAGAACGCCCATCTCACTCTGGAGCGCGGCCGCATCGTGGCCCTCGTCGGCGAATCCGGCTCGGGCAAGACCACCGTGGCCCGGCTCCTCGCCCGCATGTACACCGCGACGTCCGGCGCGCTGGAGCTCCACGGCAAGCCGGTCGACGTACGGGCACGTCCGCGCCGCGACTACCACCGGGCCGTACAAATGATCTTCCAGGACCCGTTCGGCTCGCTGCATCCCAGTCACACGGTCGGCTACACCCTGCGCCGCCCGCTGCTGATCCACGGCCACGCCCGTGGGAGGGCCGAGGCGGACGGACTCGCGGCGGAACTCCTCGAACAGGTCGGTCTCACGCCGGCATCCGACTACCTCGGCAAGCTCCCGCACTCCCTGTCCGGCGGGCAGCGGCAGCGCGTCGTCATCGCCCGTGCCCTGGCCGTACGCCCTGAAGTGCTGCTCGGCGACGAACCGATCTCCATGCTGGACGTGTCGATCCGCCTCGACATGCTCAACCTGCTCGCCAGGCTCCGGGACGAGCAGGGCCTCGCCCTCCTCTACATCACCCACGACATCGCGTCGGCCCGGTACCTGTGCGACGACATCCAGGTGATGTACGCCGGTCAGATGGTCGAGGGCGGCCCCAAGGACGCCGTCATCAACACGCCGCGGCACCCCTACACGCGCATGCTCGTCGAGGCCTCTCCCGACCCGGCCCACCGGCTCGGCGAGCAATCCTCCGCGCCGTACGACGAGGACGACGCGCTCGGTGAACCGCCCAACCTCACCGACCCGCCCGCCGGGTGCCGCTTCCACCCACGCTGCGCGTTCGCCATGGACGAGTGCCGCCGCGCCTTCCCGCCCCGTACGGAACTGTCCGACGGCCACTGGGCCCACTGCTGGATGCACGACAAAGGCCGCGGCCATGAGCTCGCCACACCGCTTCGCGGCCTTGCCTGAACCCGCACCCGACGAAGGGAACACCCCCATGCGCACCCACAGGCCCTTGCTCGCTGTCCTGGCCACCGCCGTCGGCCTCTGCCTGGTGGCAGCCGGTCCCGCCACGGCGCGGCCCGGCGCCGACCGCCACCAGGACGCCGTGGCTGCTGTCGACGGGCTCATGACCTGGTGGAACCCGGACAGCGGTGACTTCGACACCACGGGCTGGTGGAACAACGCCAACGACCTCCAGGCACTCCTCGACTTCTGGCAGGCGCCCGGCGACACCGGGGGCCACGACATCGAGCAGCTGGCCGCCGAGATCTACGACAAGAACGTCGGCGTGAAGGACGGCCAGTTCCGCAACGACTACCTCGACGACACCGGATGGTGGGGGCTTGCCTGGCTCAAGGCCTTCGACCTCACCGGCGACCGGCGCTACCTCGACACCGCCATCGCCGACGCGAACCACATGTGGGCCCACCACGACAGCACCTGCGGCGGCGGCATCTGGTGGAACTACGCGCACCAGTACAAGAACACCATCACCAACGAGCTCTTCATCGCCCTGTCGGCGGGCATCCACAACCGTCTCGACGGCGACACCACGCACCTCGCCCGCGCACAGGACGTCTGGGACTGGTTCCAGGCGAAGAAGCTCATCAACGGCGACGATCTCGTCAACGACGGGCTCAACACGGAATGCGTGAACACCGGCCGGACCGCGACGTGGACCTACAACCAGGGCGTCATCCTCGGCGGCCTCGTCGAACTCCACCGGGCCACCGGCGACGCGTCCGCCCTTGCCCAGGCCCGCCGGATCGCGGAAGCCGTGATCGCCTCGCCCCTGCTCGCTCCGGGCGGCATCCTCTCCGAGCCCGACGACGACGCCACGGACGGTGGCGCCGACGGGCCCTCCTTCAAGGGCGCGTTCATGCGCAACCTGGGCGCCCTGGACCGGGCCCTGCCCGATCGCCCCTACTCCGCCTTCATCGACCGGCAGGCCGATGCTCTGCGTACCCTCGACCGCAGCGGGAACTTCTACGGGTTCCACTGGAACGGTCCCTTCGACAAGGCGGACGCGGCACGTCAGCACAGCGCGCTCGACGCCCTGACCGCGGCCGTGTACTGACGGGAGCTGCCGCCCCGCACCCGTACCGGCTGCACCGGCAACCGTGCGGAGCGGCGTTCGTGGGGTACGCAACCGCCACCTGCGGCGATGCTTCCGCTCGCGCCCCGTCACGCCGCGTACCACCGGAGGGTGTCGAGGTGGTCTCTCCGCGGGCGACACGCCCGATGGGGACTTCACGACGCGACCACTGTCATGTCACGAACGTGTCCTGAAGACGATCAAGAGGCAACTCGGGCAACCGCACCGGCCGTCTGGGAGGACGGAAGCCACACGGGCGAACGGTCGCCCGGCCCACTCGCCCGCGACACCCCCACGCAGAGGACAGAGACCAGCATGCGCACTCGGAAGATCTCGGTACTGACCATGACCGCGGTGGCCCTCGGCCTGGCGCTGACGGCATGCAACAACGACGGTGGCGGCAACGCGTCCTCTTCCGCGAGCAGCTCGTCGGTGGCGGCCACGAGCACCCCGCCGTCCGACGCAGTGGAGGGCAAGTCGTCCGGCACGCCCGCCAAGTCCGACACGAAGTGCACGGACCAGGTCGACTATGCGGGCGACTCGCGCT
>NZ_JBIVVD010000003.1:486750-593002 GCF_044757505.1 Streptomyces sp. NPDC091271
CTCGAACGCCGAGATCAACTCGATCGGTGAGGACACGGGTACGTGCCCGCCGGTGCAGAAGTCCGGTGAGGCGTCGGGTACGCCGAAGGACCCGGGCACGAAGTGCACGGACCAGGTCGATTACGCGGGCGACTCGCGCTCGAACGCCGAGATCAACTCGATCGGTGAGGACACGGGTACGTGCCCGCCGGTGCAGAAGTCCGGTGAGGCGTCGGGTACGCCGAAGGACCCGGGTACGAAGTGCACGGACCAGGTCGATTACGCGGGCGACTCGCGCTCGAACGCCGAGATCAACTCGATCGGTGAGGACACGGGCACCTGCCCGCCGGTGCAGAAGTAATCGCTGAGCGCCCCTGCCCCCCACCCCTGCCCGGTGACAGCCGGACAGCGCCGGACCGGCCCTCGCAACCGCCCGAGGGCCGGTCCGGCGCTTACGTTGCTGCTACGCACCGCTCGGTATCGTGCCTCTGCCCAGCGAAGAGGCCCTCCGGGGTGGAGGGCCTCACAGTGGTGCGCGTTATGCGCCCCCGGCAGGACTCGAACCTGCGGCCAAGCGCTTAGAAGGCGCCTGCTCTATCCACTGAGCTACGGGGGCCGGGTGTCCCGGAGGGCGCGGTTCAAGCCATCCGTGACCTTGCGGGGACAAGGATAGGGCTCAGATCACCTCGTCCCGGTTGCTTCACCTGCGTGGCACGATGTGGAGGTTCGGTGAAGCGAACCGATAATCGCAGGTGGGTGCGATTCGTGCATCGCTTTTGACGCCTCGCGCCCCGGGTGTTGTGCACTCGTTATGCCTGCGCCCCACTCGTCCCCTCTGTCCCCCAGGGTGGATCCGCCGCGCAGAGGGGCCTATACGCTTCAAAAAGGCGTCAAAATTGGGCATTCTTCACATGTGGTAACCATGGATGTACGGCCCCAGCTCATCGACGCACTTTCCGCCCTGCGCGACCGTGTCGCTGCCGTGCGTCTTCCACTTCCCCTGCCGGGGGCCCCGCGCGCCCGGCAGACGCGGACCGAACTGCTCGCCCAGCTCGACGACTACCTCGTACCCCGTCTCAAGGATCCCGAGGCACCCCTGCTCGCGGTGATCGGCGGATCCACCGGAGCCGGCAAGTCCACGCTCGTGAACTCGCTGGTGGGGTGCCGGGTCAGTGAGGCCGGTGTCCTGCGCCCGACCACGCGCACCCCCGTACTCGTCTGCCACCCGGACGACCACCACTGGTTCGCCGGGGTGCGGGTGCTGCCACAGCTGACCAGGGTGTGGCTGCCGCCGGGGCAGATCCCGGACCCGGACGGGCTCGACCACCTAGGGGGCGAGGGGGACCGGGACGACACCGTGCTGCGTGTCGAGACCGCGGCGACCCTGCCCCGGGGGCTGGCGCTCCTTGACGCCCCGGACATCGACTCCCTCGTCGTCCGGAACCGTGTCCTGGCCGCCGAGCTCATCTGCGCCGCCGACGTGTGGGTCATGGTGACCACCGCGTCCCGGTACGCGGACGCCGTGCCGTGGCATCTGCTGCGCACCGCCAAGGAGTACGACGCCTCCCTGGTCACCGTCCTGGACCGGGTGCCGCACCAGGTGATCGCCGAGGTGTCCCGGCAGTACGCCGCCCTGCTCACCCGGGCCGGCCTCGGTGATGTGCCCCGCTTCACCATCCCGGAGCTCCCCGAGTCCGCGGGCGGCGGCAGCGGGTTGCTGCCCACCACCGCGGTCGCCCCCCTGCGTGCCTGGCTCACGCACCGGGCACAGGACCCGGCGGCCCGTCAGCAGGCCGTGGGACGCACGGCGTCCGGGGTCATCGACTCGCTCAACGTGCGGATGCCCGAGCTGGCCGGCGCCGTCGCCGCGCAGTACGCCGCGGCCGTACGGCTGACCGGTGTGGTCGAGGAGGCGTACGGGAAGGAGCTGTCGCGCGTGCGACGGAGGCTCCGCGACGGCGCGGTGCTCGCCGGCGGCGCCCGCACCCGGTGGCGCGGATATCCGCTCTACAGCACCGCGGGGGAGCTGCTGGACGCACTCGTGGAGAGCCTGATCGCTCTGCTCCAGTGCGCCGTGGCGGCCTCCGACGAACAGATCCGCGCGGTCTGGCAGCGGGAGCCCGCCGCCGGGATCTTCCGGTTCGAGGACGCCGGCCGGGAGGCCGGCGGATGGGGGCCCGCCGAGGACATCCAGGGCCGGATCGCCATGGCCGTACGGCGCTGGCGGCGCGTCCTGGAGGAGCTGGCCGAGGAGGAGGCGCGGCTGCTCGAACGCAATGCCGCGCCCGACGCCGAGACGGTGGCCGCGCTGCTGGCCGCCGCCCTTCTCGGCGGCCGCCGCGCCAGGGGCGCCGGGGAGCAGCTCGCCGAACGGATCGGCGCCCAGGGGGCGCTGCGCCTCCGCGACAAGGGCGGGGCGCTGCTCACCGACTGCCTGGGCCAGGTCATGCACGGCGAGCGCGACCGGCGGCTCGCCCCGCTGGACGCGCTCGACGTCGCCCCAGAGCCGCAGGCCGAGCTCATCGCCGCGCTGTCCGTACTGCAGAAGGAGAGGTGGCAGCGATGACTGCCGTCACTGACCAGGGCCGGGACCACGGACAGGGACCGGAGCACGAGGGCGCGGAGAACGCCGGGCGGGACGACGGCAGGCGCTGGGACGACGGGCTCATCGCGCGGCGTGCCGCTGAGGCCGCGCAGGAGAGCGCGGAGGCCGAGCGGACTCCCCCGGACGACGAACCGGGACCCCAGGTCGAGGCGTACGGGCTGCCCGGCAGCCCGCTGCGGCCACGGCTGGACGCACTGCGCGAACTGGTCGGGCTCTCCCGCGCCCGGCTCGACGGGGACACCCTCGCCGAGGCGGGCCGGGTGCTCGACGAGGCGTCGGCGCGCCAACGGCTCTCCTCCAGGCACACGGTCGTCGCCGTCGCGGGGGCCACCGGCAGCGGTAAGTCCACGCTCTTCAACGCGCTCGCGGGCGTCCAGATCTCCGACACGGGGCTGCGCCGGCCGACGACCTCGGCCCCGATCGCCTGCAGCTGGACCGACGGCGCCGCCGGACTGCTCGACCGGCTGGCCATCCCCGGGCGGCTCCGGCGCAGGCCGGTGCAGGGCGGCACGGCGACCGACGAGGCGCTGCAGGGGCTCGTTCTCGTTGACCTGCCCGACCACGACTCGGCGGCGACCGGCCACCGTGAGCAGGTGGACCGGGTGCTGGCCCTGGTCGACGCGGTGATCTGGGTCGTCGACCCGGAGAAGTACGCCGACGCGGCCCTGCACGAACGCTATCTGCGGCCCCTCGCCGGGCACGCCGAGATCTCCTTCGTCGTGCTCAACCAGATCGACCGGCTGTCCGGCGAGGCCGCCGACCTGGTCCTGGACGACCTGCGCCGGCTGCTCGACGAGGACGGCATGGCGGTGGGGGAGCACGGAGAGCCGGGTGCCACCGTCATGTCCCTGTCCGCGCTCACCGGGGCCGGGGTGGGCGACCTGCGCGAGGTGCTCGGCAGGTTCGTCCAGGACCGTACGGCGGCGGCGCGCAGGCTCTCCGCCGACGTGGACGCGGCCGCCGCGCGGCTCCGGCCGGTGTACGTCGCCGAGGGGCGGCCGGGGCTCGGCGAGCGGGCCCGGGAGGATTTCACCGACCGGCTCTCGGAGGCCGTCGGCGCGGCGGCGGCGGGCCAGGCGGCGGAGCGCGAGTGGCGGAGGAACGCCGGGCGGGCCTGCGGGACGCCCTGGCTGCGGCTGTGGCGCTGGTACGAGTCCACCCGGCAGCTGGGCGGCGGTCTGGACCTGATGGCACAGGCTCTCGCACCGCCGGAGGAGGAGCTCACCGCCCGGCAGCGCGTGGAGCAGGCCGTACGGAAGCTGGCGGACGACGCGGTGGACGGACTGCCCACGCCGTGGGCGCAGGCCGTGCGCGAGACGGCGGTGAACGGGGCGAAGGGGCTGCCGGAGGCGCTGGACGAGCTGTCGCGGAACGCGCAGGCGGGAGCCGGTGGCCGGGGCCGCGGGGGCAACGCGGACACGGGGTCCGCTCCCGTGGGCCCGGGTGAGCAGGGCGCGGGCGGGGCGACCACGGCGGCGGGGCAGCGGAAGCGCGGCTCAGGTGCCGCCGGTTCCGGTTCTGGTTCCGTTTCCGTGGGCAGGGCCGGCGCGCCGGGCGGCCGCGTCGCCAGGCCGCCCCGCCCGGCATGGTGGCCCGCGGCGGTGCTCGCGCAGGCCTCGATGACGCTGCTCCAGATCTTCGGCGGACTGTGGCTGCTCGGCCAGATCGTGGGCGTGCTCGAACCCGGCCTGCTCACCCCGGCCCTGCTGATGCTGGCCGGAGTGGTCGGCGGGCCGCTCGTCGAGTGGTCGTGCGCGGCGGCGGCGAAGGGACCCGCGCGCCGGTACGGCCAGGAGGCGGAACGGCGGCTCCGCGAGGCCGCCGCCGGGTGCGGCAGGGTCAGGGTCCTCGACCCGGTCGCGGCGGAACTGGCACGGTACCGCGAGGTGCGGGAGCGATATGTGGCGGTGACGGAGTTGTCCACAACCGGCGGGTAATCCACAGGCATCGGCGGGATTCCCGTTTTCCGTCCAGCATGGTTCGCAGCGGATCAGACAGACGCACCGGATCGCACGTCATCGCACCGCATCGGTGCAGGGCGGACAGCGGGCCGGAAAGCGGACGGAATGCGGCAGGAATCGGGGGACCTGAAATGAACGAGACGTCGGTGACGCTGGTGGGAAACGCCGCGACAGCGGTGGACTTCCGGGAGACGGCCACGGGGCCCACGGCGCGATTCCGGTTGGCGGTGACGCCCCGGCGGTGGGACCGGGAGAAGCAGACCTGGACGGACGGCCGCACCAGCTTCTACACGGTGTGGGCGCGGCGGACGCTCGCGGCGAATCTGTCCGGCTCGGTCTCGGTCGGAGAGCCGCTCGTCGTGCACGGCCGCCTGAAGGTGCGCGAGGAGGAGCGGGACGGGGTGTGGAAGACCTCCGTGGACATCGAGGCCGTGGCGGTGGGGCACGACCTGACCAGAGGGACGGCGGCGTTCCGGCGAGTCGCCAGAGCCGACCCCGCGCTGACGACGCCTACGCATCGTCAGAAACCGGCCACGGAAATGGCATCGGTGTCCTGAAGAGGAGGGGGCGCGCCGAACAGGGCTATAACGATTACGAGTCGGAATGCTTATCTGACGGCATGACGGGCATTCCCGTTCGCTCGGCTCCTTACGATTCCCCCGTACTCATGCGGCACTTGAGTTTGCTGGCGGGGCACCTCCCACACGCACACCACGCGTGAAGGCCTCGCCCGGAGGGGAATTCTGTGATTTCTGTGTCTTCAGCCTTCACTTCGTCGTCCACGGCGGCGACGGAGGGCTCCCCAGCGGGCCGGAGCAAGGGCCGCGGTCTCGTCAGGGCAGCCGCCGCGATGCTGGCCACCGGGCTGGTCGCCGCGGGAACGATCGTCGGAGCGACGGCCGCCACGGCCGCGCCTGCGGACGATTCGGGCCAGCACCAGGGTGGTGCGGTCGCCGTACTGGACGGTCTGAAGACCTACGGCACCGCCCAGCTCAACACCGGTGAGGGCAAGAAGCCCCAGGAGCTGCCCGCCGGTCTGTTCGAGATGAAGGTCGACGGCGGCGGCACGATTCAGACCTACTGCATCGACTTCCACACGCCCACCAAGGACGGCGCGAAGTACCTGGAGACCCCCTGGGACCAGTCTTCGCTCGGCGCCAACGCGGAAGCCGGCAAGGTGCGCTGGATCCTGCAGCACTCCTACCCGCAGGTCAACGACTTCGCGGCGCTCGCCGAGAAGGCTGGTACCGGCCCGCTCGACGAGAAGACCGCCGCCGCCGGCACCCAGGTCGCCATCTGGCGCTTCTCGGACAAGGCCGACGTGACGGCCGAGGACGCGAATGCCGAGAAGCTCGCCGACTGGCTGGAGGCGAACGCCGAGAACGTCGCGGAGCCCAAGGCGTCCGTGGGGCTTTCTCCGGCCGCGGTCTCCGGCAAGGCCGGTGAGACGCTGGGTCCGATCACCGTCCACACCGACGCCGGCCAGGTCGCGGTGGCACCGCCCGCCGACGCCGCCGCCAGCGGGGTACAGGTCACCGACAAGGCCGGCAAGCCCGTCACCGAGGCCGCCGACGGATCCGACCTCTACTTCTCCGTCCCCGACGACGCCACCGACGGCTCCGCCTCGCTGACCGTCCAGGCCACCACGTCCGTGCCTGTCGGCCGGGTCTTCGCCGGACTCATCAAGAGCCAGACCATGATCCTCGCCGGCTCCAGCGAGTCGACCGTCTCGGCGACGGCGACCGCCACCTGGGCCGAGAAGGGTGCCGTCCCGGCGGTGACCGCGCAGAAGAACTGCGCCAAGGGCGGCGTCGACATCACCGCGAGCAACACCGGTGACGAGGCGTTCATCTTCGAGCTGGCCGGTACCGAACACACCATCCCGGCCGGTGAGACCCGCACGGTGACCGTCCCGGTCGGCGAGGACGAGGCCTACGACTTCACGATCACCGGCCCTGGCGGCTTCAGCAAGAACTTCAAGGGCGTCCTGGACTGCGAGACCGCCGGCACCCCCGCCCCGGGTGACGACACCACGACCCAGACCGGTTCCGAGCCGACGCCCGCGCCCGCCGCGAGCGCCCCGGGCACCGAGGGTGACCTCGCCGCGACCGGCGGTTCCAGCGCCACCCCCGTCATCGCGGGTGTCGCCATCGCCCTCGTCGTCCTCGGTGGCGGCGCGGTCTTCCTGCTCCGCCGGAAGAAGCCGCGGACCAGCGGTGAGTGACTGAGCACAGGCGCAGCGGGAATGCGCCGGTGAAGGGCCTGGTACGGACCTCCGTACCAGGCCCTTCGTGTTTCCCGGGCCCCTCGGGGCGGGCCGCCCCGAGGGGCCCGTCCCGTACCGGTGACCGGACGGGTTTCCGTCCGGGTGCGGACGTCAGGCAAGATGGGTGTATCTGCCCACACCTCTATTGCTGCCGGACGGTTTCTCTTGGCTGAGTACATCTACACCATGCGCAAGACGCGCAAGGCGCACGGCGACAAGGTGATTCTCGATGACGTCAACCTGAACTTCCTGCCCGGCGCGAAGATCGGTGTCGTGGGACCCAACGGTGCCGGTAAGTCCACGGTGCTGAAGATCATGGCCGGCCTGGAGCAGCCGTCCAACGGTGACGCCTTCCTGTCGCCCGGATTCAGCGTCGGCATCCTCATGCAGGAGCCGAAGCTCGACGAGAACAAGTCCGTCCTGGAGAACGTCCAGGACGGCGCCGCCGAGATCATGGGCAAGCTCAAGCGCTTCAACGAGGTCGCCGAGCTCATGGCGACGGACTACTCCGACGCGCTCATGGACGAGATGGGCAAGCTCCAGGAGGACCTGGACCACGCCAACGCCTGGGACCTCGACGCCCAGCTGGAGCAGGCCATGGACGCCCTGGGCTGCCCGCCCGGCGACTGGCCCGTCAACAACCTCTCCGGCGGCGAGAAGCGCCGTGTGGCGCTCTGCAAGCTCCTCATCGAGGCCCCGGACCTGCTCCTCCTCGACGAGCCCACCAACCACCTCGACGCCGAGTCGGTGAACTGGCTGGAGCAGCACCTCTCGAAGTACGCGGGCGCCGTCGTCGCCGTGACGCACGACCGGTACTTCCTGAACAACGTCGCCGAGTGGATCCTCGAGCTCGACCGCGGCCGCGCCCTGCCCTACGAGGGCAACTACTCCACGTACCTCGACAAGAAGGCCACCCGCCTCAAGGTCGAGGGCCGCAAGGACGAGAAGCGCGCCAAGCGGCTCAAGGAAGAGCTGGAGTGGGTCCGCTCCAACGCCAAGGGCCGGCAGACCAAGTCCAAGGCACGCCTCGCCCGTTACGAGGAGATGGCGGCCGAGGCGGACAAGATGCGGAAGCTGGACTTCGAGGAGATCCAGATCCCGCCGGGCCCGCGGCTCGGTTCCATCGTCGTCGAGGTCGAGAACCTCTCGAAGGCCTTCGGCGACAAGGTCCTCATCGACGACCTGTCCTTCACGCTCCCGCGCAACGGCATCGTCGGCGTCATCGGCCCGAACGGCGCGGGCAAGACCACGCTGTTCAAGATGATCCAGGGCCTGGAGACGCCGGACTCCGGCGCCATCAAGGTCGGCGACACGGTCAAGATCTCGTACGTCGACCAGTCCCGCGCCAACATCGACCCGAAGAAGACCCTCTGGGCCGTCGTGTCGGACGAGCTGGACTACATCAACGTCGGCCAGGTCGAGATGCCCTCGCGGGCGTACGTCTCCGCCTTCGGCTTCAAGGGCCCGGACCAGCAGAAGCCGGCCGGTGTCCTCTCCGGTGGTGAGCGCAACCGCCTGAACCTGGCGCTGACGCTCAAGGAGGGCGGCAACCTGCTGCTCCTCGACGAGCCCACCAACGACCTCGACGTCGAGACCCTGTCCTCGCTCGAGAACGCGCTGCTGGAGTTCCCCGGAGCAGCGGTGGTCATCTCCCACGACCGCTGGTTCCTGGACCGCGTCGCCACGCACATCCTGGCGTACGAGGGCGACTCCAAGTGGTACTGGTTCGAGGGCAACTTCGAGTCGTACGAGAAGAACAAGGTCGAGCGTCTCGGCGCGGACGCGGCCCGCCCGCACCGTGCCACCTACAAGAAGCTCACGCGAGGCTGATCGACTTGGCCCGTCACATCTACAGCTGCCCGCTGCGCTGGTCGGACATGGATGCCTTCGGCCACGTGAACAACGTGGTCTTCCTCCGCTATCTGGAGGAGGCGCGCATCGACTTCATGTTCCGGCTGGCGCCGGGGGACGGCTCGCCGTCCTTCGCCGGCGGGTCCGTCGTGGCCCGGCACGAGATCGACTACGTGCGCCCGCTGGTCCACCGGCACGCCCCGGTGACCATCGAGTCCTGGGTCACGAAGATCACCGCGGCGTCGCTGACGATCGCCTACGAGGTCAAGGACCCCGAGCAGGTGTACGTACGGGCGTCGACGGTCGTCGTGCCGTACAACCTGGCGGAGGAGCGGCCCCGGCGGATCACCGCCGAGGAGAAGCTCTTCCTGCAGGAGTACCTCGACCAGGAGCCCGCCGTCGCATGACAGTGCCTGTGCGGTCGGCGCGGTTCGCCGACGTGAGGGAGGCGGCCGATCTCGCCGCCTTCCTCGGCCGGCTCCTGCACTACGACCGGGCCGCCGCCGTCCGTCTCCAGGCGGGCGGCGGCGCGCTGGCCGTCTTCGGCCGGCCGCCGTCGTTCGAGGTCCTCGCGATCCGGACGGCCCGGCTGTCCGGCAGCCACGACTTCGACGTCACGGTCTCGGCCGGTGAGCTCCTCGAAGCGCTCGCCACGGAGGGGGCCGGCGAAGCGGTCTGTCCGCTGCCCGCGCCCGTCACCGGGCCGCCGTGGGCGGGGCTGCTGCCGCCGCGAAGCGGCTGGCAGGAGCGCCCAGGGCTGCCGGACCCCGTCGACCTGCGCGCCCGGCTCACCGACGCCGTGGCCGAGTTCCGGTCCCGTGACGCGGCGCTGCCCGAGGACCGGCGCACGCGGGCCGAACGCGACCTGATCGGCCACGACATCTGGTCCCGGACGGTCGGGGACACGGAGCTCCCGCTGCGCGCCGTCCACGCCGCCCAGTCCCTCGGCTTCCTCCGCCCGGCGCCCGATTTCCCCGTCGCGCTGTTCACGGCGGGATCCTGGCTGCGGCTGCGCACACCCTTCGGCTCGATCGCCCTGCGCGGTGCGGGCGGTGGCGGCCTCGGGGCGCTCGCCGTGACGGTCGGAACGGCCTGACCCGGACGGCCTGACCCGGACGGCTTGACCTGGACGGCCTGACCTGGACGGCTTGTTCCGACGGCCTGATCCGAACCCGGGCACCTACTCCTTCGGCGCGTCCGGCCACACCCCGATGTGGTCCTGCTCCAGCTCCAGCATCACCCGGTGCTCCATCCCCAGGGCCTCCGTGTAGTCGGCCGGCAGCTGCAGCCGCCCCGCCCGGTCGAGCATCGCGTACTCCCGCGCCACCTGGGACTCCTGCCCCGTCGCCGCGTCCACCTCGGTGCGCCGCAGCACCTCGGACGACGTACGGCCGTCGCGGATCGCGACCGTACGGCGCACCTCGCTCGCCACCGCCTGGTCGTGGGTGACGATGACGATCGTCGTGCCGAGCTCTTCGTTGGCACGCCGGAACGCGGCGAACACCTGCTCGCCGGTCGCGGAGTCCAGCTCACCGGTCGGCTCGTCGGCGAGCAGCACCGACGGATTGTTGGCCAGGGCCACGGCGATCGCCACCCGCTGCTGCTGGCCGCCGGACATCTGGGCGGGGCGGCGGTCGCGGCAGTCCGCGACCTCCAGCATCTCCAGCAACGACTCGGCCCGCGCGGCCCGTTCGCGGTTCCGGCCGCCGCCACGCAGCTGCATGGGGAGCGTGATGTTCTGTGCGGCGGTCAGGTACGACAGCAGATTGCGGGAGGTCTGCTGCCAGACGAACCCGACGACGTCGCGGCGGTAGCGCAGCCGCTCCTTCTGCCCCATCGTCAGCAGGTCGCAGCCCGCGACCTTCGCCGACCCGGCCGTGGGGACGTCCAGGCCCGCGAGGATGTTCATCAGGGTCGACTTCCCGCTGCCCGAGGCGCCGACCAGAGCCATCAACTCGCCTTCGGTGACCAGCAGATCGAGCCCCTGGAGCGCCTGCACCTCCACACCGTCCGTGGAGAAGATGCGCACCAGCCGGTCGCAGGCGATCAGGGCGTCGTGCCCGTACGAAGGCCGGTCACGGCGCGCCGCGGCCCGTCGTTCGAGTTCCGCCAGGGTGGTCTCTGTCGACGATGTCACCGGGTGTCTCCTGCCCTGAGTTCCTTGATCGATCCACGACGGCTCGCCCACCACGCCTGGACGCCGGCCACGGCTGCGGCGAGGACGACCACCCCGGCCGCCGGGAGTGCCAGCGACAGGAGGTCGGCCCGCAGCGATGCGGTGTGAGGCGTCGAGGGGGCGCCGCCGGCCAGTGCCAGCGCGCCCAGATCGACGCCCGGTGCCAGCAGGGCGATGGTCGCCCAGCCGACGAGGAGCCCGCCGAACGCGGCCAGCAGCGCCTGCGGCATCGCCTCGGACGCGAGCAGCCGTCTCCCCTGCCGCGTCGTGAGCCCCATGGTGCGCAGCCGGGCCAGGAGCGTGGTGCGCTCCGGGGCGGTCTGCAGCAGGGAGAGACCTACGGCGAGCAGCGCGTATCCGGCGCCCGCCACGACCGCGGCCCCGTAGATCCGTTCGGCGCCCGACTGCATCGGGGTGTCCACGAACCTCTCGCGCTCCGCCGACCGCAGCCGCACCCCGAACTCCGGCCCCTCGACGCGCGCTGCGGCCGTCAGCCGGCGTCCGTCGAGCGAGGAACCGCTGACCAGCAGGGTCGTGGGATCCGGCTGGGCGAGCCCCTTCGCGTCGACGATCAGGAACTCGGAGTCGCTCACGGCGGAGGTGCGCGTCAGCACCCCGGTGACCCGGACCCGGATGTCTCCCGCCTGCGACCGGATGGTGTGCGGCCGCTCACCGAGCCGCTCGCCGAGGGCGGGCGAGACGAGCGCGGGAAGCACCTTGTCCTGCCCCTCCGGTCCTTCCAGCTTGGCCACGGGGAAGGCCGGCAGCCCGGTCCCGCGCGCCAGTCGCGCGTACGACTCCGGATCGACGCCCATCAGCGTCGCGCGCTTCGTGTCCGACCTGACGTCCAGGCCGGCCGCCAGCGGGGTCCCGTACTCGATGCGTACGGGGGTGACGTCCTCGACGCCGTCCACCGCCCGCACCTCGCGGACGAAGCCTTCGGAGAGCGGGGAGAGCCCGCCCTCCGCGCTGATCCTGGCGTCCGCGCCGACGGCCCGCAGCGACGCCTCGTCACGGGCGTCCGCGACCCCCGCGAGCACCGAGCCGCCGAACGCGGCGGTGGTCAGCGCGATCAGCAGGGCCAGCAGGGGCAGCGTGCCGCTCGACGAGGCCCTGCCCGCGCGGGCCAGCGACAGGAAGCCGACCGCTCCGCGCAGCCGCGCCACGGGGCGGGCCGCGAGGCGCAGCGGCAGCGGATACAGCCGCACGAGTACGAGCGCGGCGATCAGCCCCACCAGGACGGGCGCGGCACTGACCAGAAGATCGGCGCCCGAGCCCGTCGACGTGCCACGGCGGCGCAGCGCGGCGACGGCGCCGACCGCCAGGACGAGCAGGGTCAGTTCGGCCACCGTACGACGCCGGGTGGGCCTGGCGTCCACCATGTCGTCGCGGGCGCCGTGCAGCAGCGGCCTGCGGTGGTTCAGGGCCGTACGGAGTGGCAGCGCCAGGCAGACGAGCACCGCGACGGCGGCCGCACCCGCCGCGGCGGGCAGCAACCGGGCCTCGCGGACGAGGAGGACGGCCAGCAGCAGCCCGAGAGCGGCAGCGGGCAGCACGGCCACCGCCGTCTCGGCGAGCAGCCGCCCGCCGATGCCCCGCAGTGAGCCGCCGCGGGAGCGCAGCAGGGCCAGCTCGTGGTGACGGCGCGCGCCGATCAGCGCGCCCGTCATCAGCAGGACGACCGCGGCCACCGCGCCGATCCCCACGGCGGCCACCGTGACCACGGGGCCGATGGCGGCGCGCATCGCCGTGTACGCGTCGAGGATCGCGTCCAGGTCCGTGGTGAGCGTCGTGACGGGTCCCACCAGGGCACGCAGCTTCAGCAGCGCCGGACCGTTCTCCAGCCCTGCGACAGCGTCCCGAAGCCGGGGCACGTCGGCCGCGGTGAGCCCGGAGGGGTCCGGGGCGAGACGCCAGTACAGCTCCGGCTCGCCCATCGTGTCGAGCAGCGCCGGCCCGGTGCCGGACGCCATGAGCAGCGTCCCCGTCCAGTAGAGGACCGGCGTCGGGGAGCCCGGGTCCTGCGCCAGGGACGGGGCGCGGTAGAGGGGATCGACCGACCAGTAGCCGCTCTCCGGGTGCAGCGGGGTCACGATGCCCGTGACACGTACGGTCAGCGGCTTCCCGCCCTGGGTGGGCACCGTCAGCGTGGAGCCCGGCTTCATCCTCAGCTCTCTCGCGGTCTCCTCGGTGACGGCCGCCTCCACCTCACCGGCGGCGGCGGTCACCTCGCCGTGGGAGGCGGGCCAGCGCCCGGCGGCCAGCTCGCTGTGCTCGCCGAGCGCCGACGGGACGGCGTAGTGGAGCTGGGGAGGCATCGCGTCGGGACGGGGCAGCCAGGCCTCCTCCGCGACGATCGGCTTCGTGGTGTGCACCCCGTAGGAGGAGAGCGGCAGGTCGGCCCGCACGGGGTCGGGAAGCGTCTTCACCAGCGCGCGGTCGATCCCGGCCAGGGACTCCTCCCGCATGGCCTGCTCCCGCACAGGACGCGGCGCGGCGAGCGAGGGCGGCGGAGTGACCACTTCGAGCACACTCTGCCCGGGCGCCGCCGTCGTGACGTCATGGCGCAGCGCTTTCGTCTCGTACACGTCCACGGAACGCGGGAACGCGGCGGCGAGGAAGGCGGTCAGGAACACCAGGACCGCGAGGGCGGCGGAGATACCGGGGGCGGTGCGCAGCCGCGTACGCACCCAGGGGGCGCAGGCGGCCGGGATCTTGGCGGCGTTCATGTCAGTTGTCCCCCTGGTGGCGCAGCGACACCGCGGGATCGGCGCGGCGCAGTGTGATCGCGGCGACGGTCAGCAGCGGCACCGCGGCGACCGAGGCGAGCAGGACCGCGACCTGTCCGGCCGGCAGCAGCACCAGTGCGTCCGGCACGGGCCTCGCGGCCTGCCCGGTCAGCACGACGAGCGGTACGACGGCCCTGGTGAGCACCGCCCCGAGGGCGAGCCCGATCAGCAGGGCGAGGGCGATCAGGACGCCCTGTTCGGCGGCCGCGGTCCGGGCCAGCCGGCGACGGGGCGCGCCCAGCGCGCGCAACACGGCGAATTCGGCGGCCCGTTCACGCTGCGAGCCCACGAGGCCGACGGCGAATCCGACCGCCGCCAGCGCGGCCGCCACCACGGCGACGGCCAGCAGCGCGGACTGCGGTCCCGCCCCCAGCGGGTCGTCCGCCAGCTCCTGCGCCACCTCGTCACGCACCCGCACCTGCGCCGGATCGGTGCCGGGCAGCGCGCGCAGCTCCGCCGCCACCTTCGGGCCGTCGCCGGGTGCGGCGCTCAGCCACCACTCGGTGGGCGCCAGGGTGGCACCCGCCCGGTGGGCGAGCACCTCCGACACCGCCTTCAGGTCCAGCAGCAGGCCCCCGCCCGGCTTCGCGGACGACTCCTCCGAGGCGTCCTCGGGCGCACCGGCAAACGCCCCGGGGCCGGTGGTCGGGAGCTGCCGCACCGACTTCACCAGCTTCACCCGGACCGTGTTGCCCGCCAGCGTGAGGTCGATCTCCTGGCCCGGCTTCGCCCCCGCGTACGTCAGATACGCATCGGTGGCCACCGCCTTCAGCACGGGGGCCGCGGGGCGGGCCGCGGTGATCCGGAGGGTGCCGACCGCGGCGCCGCTGCCCCAGAACGAGTCGTCCGGCAGGGTGGCTCCGGTGCCGTACCGGAACGACGGGGTGGCGCCCGAGCCGGCCACCTCCTGAACCGCCTCGCCGGGGCGGGTCTCGCTCCCTTCGGACACCGTCGTCCCGGCCGTCCAACGCACTCCTTCAGCAGCCGGCGCCGGCTCCTCATGCCCGTCCGTCGTGCGGGCCCGGAGCCTCGCCACGTCGACCAGCCGCTTCTCGGGGCGCACGGCGGGGACCTCCCCGTCCAGCTCGAAGCCGGTCACCGCCAGCTCACCGGCGGCGGACACGGGGAACGACACACTGTGCGCGCGGCCGTCGACGGCCACGGTCCCCGCCCCTATCCGGTACCCGACGCCGTAACGGTCCTCCAGCAGCACGCTCACCAGCGCCGTCGAGGAGGACGGGGACCTCCCGCCGGGCGCCGAGGTGTCACGGATCCGCAGATCGAACAGCACCCGCTCGCTGCCCTCGGGCAGGACCACCCCGGCCCGCGCGGTCCTCGGCGGCGCGATCGCGTCGAACAGCTCCTGCGCAGACGCACCGGACAGGTCCTCGCGCATCAGCATCCGCTCGTCCGCGTGCGCGGTGTCCAGGGCGAGGACTTCGGCGGTCCGGCCGCCGGAGAGATCGGCCGTCGTACGGAAGGCCGGAGCCGCCTCCCGAACGCCCGGAAGATCCGTGTAGGCGGCGGCCTTCGCCGGGTCGCCGGACAGCGCACCCACCATGCGCACCGACGCGCCCGACCTGAAGTCCGCCTGGTCACCCTGCGAACGGTCCCAGGACGCGCTCTGACCGATGGCCAGCATGCCCATCGCCACCGACAGGACCAGCAGCAGCACCGGGCCCGCGCCCCGGAGCGGCCGGCGGCTGAACTGCCAGCCCGCCAGCGCCGCGGACAGCCCCCGCCCGCCCGCCGCACGCCGCTCCGCGAGCCGGGCCGCGGGCGGCAGCAGACGCAGAGTCAGGACGGTGCCCGCGAGCAGGGCCAGCGCGGGGGCGGCGACCAGCAGCGGATCGATACCCAGGTCGCCCTCCCGGTCGCCGCTGAGCGCACCGCTTCCGGACGCCCCGGTCTGCCGGTCCAGCTGCCAGTACGCCACCCCGGCGATCAGCAGCAGCCCGATGTCGGCGCCCGCCCGCACCGGCGTGGGCAGCGTCGCGGCCCGGGCGCCACGACGGCCCCCTCCCGCCGCGAGGGCGGGCGCGACCACGGCGAGCGCGCACGCCAGCGCGACGGCGCCCGCCACCAGCCAGACCGTGCCGTCCACCCCGCCGTCGAGCCGCACCCCGATCCTGCCGAGCTCGCTGCGGGCGGCGAGCAGCCGGGTCAGCGGGCCGGCGAGCAGCGGCGCGACGACCGCGGCGGGCACCGCGAGCAGCAGTGCCTCGATCGCGGCCAGTGAGGCGATCCGGCCCCTGGACCCGCCCCGGGCCCGCAGCAGTTCGGTCTCGCCGCCTCGCTCGCTGCTCAGCAGCCTGGCCACGAGCAGCAGGGCGTACCCGGCGAGCAGGACCAGCTGCACGGCGACGATCATGATCGTGGAGCGGGACACCAGCAGCGCCCGGTCGATCTGGCCGATCACGGTCGGCAGCGAGGTCCGCACCATGGCACCGTCCCCGAGGACCGGGGAGGCGGACAGCGCCCTGGGCCCGTCCGTCGACGCCCGGCGCAGTGCCTCGGTCCGGCCGGTGGTCACCGCCCGGAAGTCGGCGGCGGCCAGCCAGGAGACCGGCCCGGCGCTGACCCGGCCGGAAGCCAGCACGGCGGGGTCGGCCAGCAGGGGGCCGTACGTGGTGAAGACGATCTTGCGGGCGCCGCGCCCGCCGAGCGGGTCCAGCTGCCAGTACGGGTCGTCCAGGTCGGACGCCTCGTACAGGCCGGTGATCTCGACCGGCAGCGACGTCTCCTTCAGCCGATCGGTGAGGGTGAGGCGGGAACCCGGCTTCAGCTTCAGCGCCTCGGCTGCGGCACGGGGCAGCGCGACCTGTACGCGTTCCTTCGCACCACCCGCCCCGGCGTCCGGCAGGCGCCCCGCGGTGAGTCGGATCCGGCTGCGGTCGAGCGAGGCGAGATGCGTCAGATCGGGCTGGTCGCGCCGCGCGGCGGGCGCCTGGAGACCGTCCGGCAGTGCGTACGCCCCCGAACTCTCCAGCTTCCGCACGGTCACCGGCAGCCCGTCGAAGGTGTCGCGGGCCGCCCGGCGCACCGCGGCGTCGGCCTCGCCCCGCTCCTCGCGGTCCACATCGGCGGAGACGAGGAGCGAGGCCTGCGCGGCGGAACGGTGGGTGAGCGTGTGCCGCAGAGCGGCGTCGCCTATGGAACCCGAGAACGCGGTGAGCGCGGCCAGCACACAGGTGGTGAGCAGCACGGCCAGGACTGCGGCGGCGAGCAGGAGCCGGTGCGCGCGCACCCGCAGAAGGACGAACCCCGTCACCTGATCCCCCGAACCCTCAGCAGCCGCACGCCCCCCGGCGTGTACCGGATGCTTTCAGAGTGCACGGGCTCCTGGAAACCGCTTGCGGGTGCACCTTGATGCGATCGTGACCGTTATGCGGCTCTGGAGTACCGGATTCCGCACATGGCTCAGCCGGCGGTATTGATCATCGACGCGGCCGCGTAGGTGAGGTACTCCCACAACTGCCGCTCCTGCTCAGGGGGGAGGCCCAGCTCGTCGAGGGCCACCCGCATGTGGCCGAGCCAGGCGTCGTGCGCCGCCCGGTCCACCTGGAACGGGGCGTGCCGCATCCGCAGCCGGGGGTGCCCCCGGTCGTCGCTGTAGGTGCGCGGTCCGCCCCAGTACTGCATGAGGAACAGGGTGAACCGTTCCTCGGCGGGGCCCAGATCCGCCTCCGGATACATCGGTCGCAGCAGCGGGTCGTCCGCGACGCCCTGGTAGAAGCGGTGGACCAGGCGCCGGAAGGTCTCCTCGCCGCCGACCTGCTCGTAGAAGGTCTGCTCCTGAAGCGTGTCGCGCGGAATCTCTGTCACCCGTCCATCGTCGCAGACACAGCGGCCGAGGTCAGGAGTCCTAGGACTCCTGACCCCGGCCGGCTCCGGCGGTTCAGTCGCGGCGGACCGTGATCGTGGTCCAGGCCCCCACGTGCACCTGGTCACCGTCCTGGAGCGGGACGGGGACATAGGGCTGGATCGGTTCCTCGGCGCCGTTGAGCGTGGTGCCGTTGGTGGAGTTCTGGTCGACCACGGCCCAGGTGCCGTCCGGCTGCTGCACCAGCACGGCGTGCTGGTGCGAGACGCCCGGGTCCTCCGGCGGCACGGCGAGATCGATGTCGGGGGACTCACCGGTGCTGTGCCGGCGGCGGCCGATGGTGATCTGGTTGCCGGTGAGCGGAAGGTGTTGCTCCGGGGAGTACGCGGGCAGGTTGAGCCCGGTCGCCTCGGGGCCGCTGCGCTGCATCATCGCCAGGAAGTAGTCACGGTCCGGGCCGATGACGGCCTTCCAGCTGACCGTCCCCTGGTCCAGGCCGCCCTGGGCGGGACCCTGACCGGGGAACTGCTGCTGCGGGGGGTGAGGCGCACGAGGTGCCTGCGGTGTCTGCGGGCCCTGCTGGAAGGCCTGCGGGTGCTGCTGCTGCGAGGGCGGCGGCAGCATCCAGTCGTCGTCGCCACCGGGCTGCGGCGCCTGCGGCCGCTGAGGCGCGGGCGGCGCGGACTGCTGCTGGAACGACGGCGGGGGAGGCGGCCCCTGCCGCTGCGGCTCGAACGGTGACGGCGGGCCACCCTGCTGACCGGGCCCCTGCGGGCCCTGGCCCTGCTGACCGCCGTGCTGCCCGGGACCCTGCTGTCCGGGGACCTGCTGGCCCGGCCGGCCCTGGGGATCGAACGGCGAAGGGGGACTCTGCGGCTCGAACGGCGAAGGAGAGCCCTGCTGGCCGGGACCCCGCGAGCCCGGGCCCTGGGAGCCGGGACCCTGCGAGCCGGGACCCTGCGAGCCGGGACCCTGCGGCCCGGGACCCTGCGGCCCCTGCGACTCGAACGGGGACGGCGACTGCTGCTGGAACGACGGCGGAGGCGGCGGCCCCTGCTGGAAGGAGGGCGGGGGCGGCGGCGGACCGGGGCGGCTGCCCTGGTCGGGCGAGAGCGGTTCGGCCGGCCGGTTCACCTGCGAAGGCCGGGAGCCCTGGTATTCGAAGGGGTCCCGCTGCTGCTGCGGCGGGCCCTGCTGTGCCTGGAAGCCGGGCGGCAGATTCAGGCCCGGCGCCGGGCCACCCGCGCCGCCCTGCGGGGCCAGCGGGGTGTACGACGTCGCCGTGTTCGTGAGGAAGTTCCAGCGGCACTCCTCGCAGTACGGCGCCATCGCCTCACGCGGGGTGCGGCACTGCGGGCAGAGCTCGGCCTGTGCGGTCGGCTCCCCGGTGCCGGGCACCGGGGGATAGCCGTAACCGGGTGCGGGCGGCGGGGGAGGCGGCGGGACCGCGCCCGTGGGCGCGCCCGTCCCGGCCATGCGGTGTCCGCAGACCTCGCACCAGTCCTCGGAACCCGACTGGTGTCCGTTCGGGCAGGTCGGCATGTCGGCGCTTCCCCCTCTCCTCGTCCGGCCCGGAGGCCGCCATGCTGTTCGGTGCACCGTCCGGTCGGCCGGGGCGGCTCTCCGTACGGTCGGTTCATGTCGTCCGTGCGCTATTTCTTGACGCGAACTGTCTTGGTCGAGCGCGTTTCGAGTGTCATCTCGTCCGCTTCCGCGACCCTCGCTTTCAGTCGCACAGTACCGGTCGCCGCGTCGACGACGTCGACCACCTTCGAAAGCAGTTTCGCAGTATCCGCGTTTCCGGAGCCCGACGCGAGCTGCACCGCCCGGCCCAGTTTGGCTGTCGCGCCGTCGAAGTCACCCGATTTACGGGCATCAAGTCCCTGCTGGATGACTTGTGCCAGTTCCGCCTGGCCTGTGTAGTGCGCCACCTGGGGGTTGATCGAGGTGGACGCGACCATGTCGTCCGTCCACACGGCTCGTACGAGCCCCTGGGAAAGGGTCTGCGGGGCGCCGCCGCCGGACGGTGGCGGCAGGATCAGCGAGACCCGGGCCGCCAGCATCTCCTGGCCGATCCCGGCCTCCGGGACCCTGACGCACACGTGGTAGTCCCGGGACTCGTCGCCCCAGGAACCGGTCGGGTAGTCGCCGGCGCGGGGCCCCGCCTCGGTGCGGCGGCCGCTCAGATCGGCGACCGTGGGAGCCACCTGCTTGACGAAAACGATCTCCACACCGACGGGCGTCCAGAGCCGCAGCGCCACGTCCGCGACCTCCTTGCCCATCGCGTTCTCCATCATCTGTGTGAAGTCCGCGGCCAGCCCCGCAGGATCAGCGACGATGTCCGCCGTGCCGAGCAGGGCGGAGGCGATCGCTGTGACCTCTTTCACCTCCCAGTCGGTGCCGACACCCCTCGCGTCGCACGTGAACCGGCCCGCACAGGAGTCCAGAGCGGCCCGCAGATCCTCCGGGGACTCGTGCTCGTTGCGTCCGTCGGTGAGGAGGATCCCGTGCCGGATGTCCACCTCGGCGGCCCCGAGCAGCCGGTCGGCCAGTCGCAGCCAGGTCCCGATCGCGGTGCCGCCGCCCGCGCTCAGCCGGCGCAGGGACTCCTTCGCCTGGGCCTTGGTCCCCGGGTCGGCCATCGCCAGCTGCCCGTTGCCCGGGTACACGTCCGTGGCCACGTGCGTCCCCGCGACCACGGCGAACCGCGTGCCGTCACGCAGGGTTTCGATGGCCGCCGCCGTCGCGTCGCGGGCGTTGCGCATCTTCGTCGGCGGGTAGTCCATCGAGCCCGAACAGTCGACCATGAGCACCACGGCGGCGTCCGGCGCCTGCCCCGGGAGGCGCCCCGGTGCCGGAACACCGTCGGCCAGCGGCACACCGCCGGTCGTTCCCCCGCCCGTGGAGGTCACGGTGACGATCGCGTTGACTTCGCGGCCGCCCTCGGGCAGGTATTCGTTCTGGTACACCTCGACGGAGAACTGCGGCACGCCGGACTTGGAGAAGTTGGCCATCTGATCGGCTCCTCGATGCTCCACATGTGTCGGAAGAAGACAGGTGGGCGGACAGAGTTCAGGGCGTAGGACGCGGGCACGGGACGAGAGGGGCGCGGGGACAGGGCGGAACGCCGGCCGGCAGCCGGCGGACCGCGAGCGGCTCAGGCCGATCCTGCCCCCGGCGCCGCCACGGCGAACGGCAGCAGCGCCACTGTTACGTTGTCGTGGCCCCCGCCGTCGAGGGCATGACCGACCAGCACCTGTGCGCCGTGCAGAGGCCGTTCGTAGGCGTCGGCCGGTACGGCCGCGGCCATCTCCGCCGCCGCCTCCGCGTAGTTCCACAGGCCGTCGGTGCACACCACCACCAGGCCGGGCCGGTCGGGCTTGAACGACGCGGTGTGCGGCTCCAGTTCGTACGCGTCGGCGCCGAGCCAGCCCGTGATGGCGTGGGCGCGCTCGTCGGCGTACGCCTCCGCCTCGTTCATCAGGCCGGTCGCCACCATCTGCGCCGCCCAGGAGTCGTCCTCCGTGAGCCGGGCCGGCGGGTGGGAGCGGTCCTCGGGGACCCAGTAGACACGGCTGTCGCCGACCCAGCCAACCACCAGCAGACCGCCCGCCATGATCGCGCCGACCAGGGTGCAGGCCGGGGCGTTCTGATGGCGGTGCTGATCGTGCTCCATCGCCTGACCGGAGTCCTGGGCCAGGGCGTTGACGGCCTCGGACGCGGCCAGGATCGCCTCGTGCATCGCCTGCTGCGCGTGTGTACCGCGCGGCAGCGACTCCAGCAGCGACTCGTTGGCGGCGCTCGCCGCCGCGGCCGATGCCTCGTCGGGGCGGCTCGCCGACGAGACGCCGTCGCACACGATGGCGACAACGGCCGGTGAACCGTCCGGCAGCGCGGTGGAGGACACCGCGAACGCGTCCTCGTTGCGGTGGTGGCGCAGACCCCGGTCGCTGACCGCGGCCACCGAGCCGAGCTCCTGCTCCATGTGGTCGCGCTCGCGGGGCTGGGCGTGGCCGCAGTTCTCGCAGTAGCCGTCGGTGTCCACCCGGCCCGAGCGGCAGGCCACACAGACCTTGGCACCGGACGCCACCCCACCGGCGGTGGCGTGCTCCGCGGTACGGGGATCGGGGGCGGCCAGTTCGAAGTCGCCTGCGGCGTCGGCCCGGGCGGTCCCCTCCGGGGCGTCCGGCTCGTCGTAGCGGACCGCCGCCCCCTCCGCGGCGGGCAGGGGCTTGCCGCCCGAGTCCACACCCGGGAGATCGGCCGGGCGGTGCGTGGGCGCCGGCAGGTCGGAGCTGTCCGTCTCGGAGGCGGAGGGCCATTCCACCGGGCCGCCGCCCGCAGGCGCACCCGCACCCTGGCCGGGCACCGTGATGGCGACCGTCGGACGGTCGGCGGGCGGCGCCGGCACGGCCGAGAGGTCGTACCCGCACGCCCCGCAGAACAGGTCGCCCTGCTCCAGCGGTTCCTCGCAGCTGGGGCACCCCGGCAAGGAGGCCTGCTGGTGGCTCTGTGACATCTTCACACCCAGGTCCGGGGGCGGAAACGGTTGGCCCGCTCCACCAGTTCGATCCTCTCGTCGCCCCGCTGCGCGAGCCGGGCGAGCATCCGGTACGAGCGTTCGAGGCCGAACCTGAGGCCCCGCTCGTCCAGCTCGCTGCCGAGCACCGCCCTCGGGCCCGCGGCTGCGGGGGAGGGCTGAGCCGACGGCTGAGCCGTGGGACTACCGGAGAGTACCCAGTCGAGCGCCGTGCCGAGTACCTCGGTCGACAACTGTTCACGTCTCACCGCGTCCAGGCCGTAGCCCTGCAGCGCGGTCACCTGGTCCGCGGCGGCCGACAGATCGTTGATCAGCGGCTCGTACGGGGCCCGTTCACGGAGCCGGGCCCGCACCGCGGCGACCCGGGCCGCCGTGTAGTGGATCGACGACTCGGGCACGGACTCCAGGGTGCGCACAGCGGCGGGCCGGTCGCCTGCGGCCATCTGCACCCGGGCCAGGCCGAACGCCGAGCTGACGAAGCTCGGGTCCGTCGCCCACACCAGGCGGTAGTACTCCGCGGCGTTGTCCAGCTGCCCCAGCACCTCCGCGCAGACACCCAGCGCGAGCTTCGGCGCGGGCTCGCCCGGGAAGGCGTCGTAGACCGCGTCGAAGGACAGCGCGGCGTTCTCGTTGTCACCGGTCACCAGCGAGGTGATCCCGCGGTACCAGACCACCCGCCAGTCGTCCTCGTGCTGGGCCTCCACGGCCGTCAGCGCCCGCACCGCGGAGTCGAGTTCGCTCATCTCCAGGCGGGCGCGGAGCTCCCGCAGCCGCGTCTCGAGCGAGGCGGCGGGCACCGAGTGCAGGGCGGAGATCAGCTCGGCGGGCGCCGACGCCATCACCCCGGCGAGGAAACCGGCGTTGGGGTCGTTCGGGTCGACCCGGGGCACGGGAAGGGCCAGCGAGGTCGCCCGCGCGTCGAACGCCGCGAGCCGGGGCCCCGCACCCGGGTACACGACAGGGAGCGCCCCCGGCCCCCGGACCGGCGAACGAGGCGCCGGAACAGCCGCCTGAGGCTGCGGATACGCCACCGCGCCGCCCCGGACATGGGTGTCGGGCGCGTACAGCGGAGCGGCGCCGGGCGGCGCGCCCTGCGGTGCGGGGGCGACCGCGGGGGCGGCCGTCAGCGACGGGGCGGGGAGCGTGGCCGCGGGGACGGCCGCAGCCGCCCGTCGGCGACCGAAGCGCCCCGCGCCACCGGACGGGCCCGTCCGGGCGCCGAGCCGCGACACGTCACCGCGCAGCTCCGCGAACAACGCCGTGTCCGTCACGCGCATTTCCGTACCGAACAGGGTCGAGAGCGCCGGGCGCGGACGCCCCGTCTGCAGGGCGACCACCTCCCGCAGCACACCCGTCAGCTGCTCCGCCATCTCCGCGGCCGAGGAGAACCGGCGGGCCGGATCCGGGTCCGTGGCCCGCACGAGGAGCCGGTAGAACGACTCGTACCTCCGGAACACGTCGATGTTGTCCGGGTCGGGAAGCGAGTCCACGAAGACGTTCGTGTACCCCTGGAAGTCGAAGGTCAGCACCGCGAGGGTCCGCGCGACCGTGTAGAGGTCGGAGGCGACGGACGGGCCGACCTCGGCCACCTCGGGCGCCTGGTAGCCGACGGTGCCGTAGATGGCGGACTCGTCGTCGTCCATCCTGCGCACCGCGCCCATGTCGATGAGCTTGAGCTGGTCCTCGGTCTGGATCGCGTTGTCGACCTTGAAGTCGCAGTACAGCACGTTGCGGCTGTGCAGGTGGCCGAGCGCCTCCAGCGCCTCGATGCCGTACGCGCAGGCCTGCTCCACCGGCAGCGGGTCCCGCTTGCCGACCGGTGTGCGGCGCTCGTTGGCGATCTCCTTGAGCGACTTCCCGCCGACGTACTCCATGACGATGTAGCCGTCCAGCGAACCGGTGCGCTGGTCCAGGTGTTCCACGAAGTTGTAGATGCGGACGATGTTGGAGTGCTCGATCTCCGCGAGGAAGCGCCGCTCGGAGATGGCCGCCGCCATGGCGTCCTGGTCCCCGGTGTCCAGCAGGCCCTTGAGGACCACCCAGCGGTCGGAGACCGCCCTGTCCACCGCGAGATAGACCCAGCCGAGCCCGCCGTGCGCCAGGCAGCCCGCCACCTCGTACTGCCCGTGCACGATGTCGCCGCCGCGCAGCTTGGGCACGAAGGAGTACGGGTGACCGCACTTGGTGCAGAACCCTTCGGTACGGCCTGGCCGCTCCCCACGGGACCGGCCCACCGGTGCACCGCAGTCGGAGCGCGAGCAGAATCGCTTCCGCTCGGGGACCTCGGGATTCTCCATCACCGCCGTGTGCGGGTCGGGCCGCGGCACGTCGGGCACGAGCACCAGGCCCGCGCCCAGCCTGCCGCGCCCGGAGGAGGAACCCGTCGAGACGCCCGAGGAACGCACCGACACCGAGCGGGACGTGGAGCTTCCCGACAGGGAACGGGAGAGCCGCCCGGAGACCGAGCGCCGGGAGGTCGACGAGCGGGACGAGGACCGCGCGGACGCCTGCGAACCGGTCCGCTGCGAGGTGCTGCTGCTTCCCCGGCCGCCCGCCGCCCTGCCGCCGCCCGCGATGCCGGTGGGCGGTGAACTCACCATGCCCGTCGGCGACACGACCGGCGCGAGGCCACAGGTGTCGCAGTACAGCTCGCCGCCGCCCATGTCCTCGTAGCTGCCCTCGCACGTCGGGCGCTGGCACTCCGTACTCATGATGTCTCCCCCTGTCCGTCGTACTCGCCCGGACGGCGCGGTGTCAGCAGTTCGGTGGCGGCCCGCTGGTAGCGCAGCACCGCCTGTTCGGCGACGCGCAGATCGCACGGGGCGCTCCACAGCATCCGGCGGGCCGCGTCGTACCGCTCGATGAGGAGCGGGTCCTCGGCCAGACCGTGCCGGGCCACCTTCGCCTTGTACGCGTCGAGCCTGCCGCGCAGCTCCGCACGGACCGCGAGCGGCGCCGTCACGGACGTCAGCGAGTCCCGGGCGCGCAGCAGCTCGTCCTCGGCCTCCCGCTCCAGCGAGTCCAGCAGCGGCGACAGCCGGTTCCACTGGGCGTGCCTGCGGTATTCGGAAGCGGCGGCCAGCCGTTCCTGCAGAGCGGTCGGCGGGCCGCTGACGGCGGGCACCTCGGAGGCGGCGATCTTCGCCAGCACCTCGCCGCGCGCGGACCGGGCCTCCGAGAGCGTGCGGTCCGCGCGGGACAGGACGTCGCGCAGCTGGACCAGGCGCTGTTCGGCGTCCTGCCGGACCGCGAGGACCGCCTCGATCTCCCGCCGTACGTCCTCCAGGGCGCGGGCCGCCCGGTCGTAGCGTGTGGTGTCGGGACGTCCTCCGCCGGGCGCGGCACTGCCGGGGCCCGGCATCCAGAACGCCAGCGGATCGGAGATCACCTCCACCCGCAGGGTGGTCAGCTCCTGGGTGATCGACTCCAGGTCGTCCCCGGCGGGATGCTCCCCGGGGCGCACCCCTACGGAGTGCGCCAGCGAACGCGTACGGCGCAGCTCCGCGGCGAGCAGGTCTATCCGGGCGGGCAGCGCCGACCACACGGAGTCCGCGGCGACGACCATGTCGAGGGAACGGGCGTACAGGTCGTTCATCCGGGCGACCAGCTCCTCCAGCGTGAACCGCTCGGAGAGTCGGGCCGGCCCGCCGCCGGAGGGCCCCGGGCTGACCGCTCCCGGGTTCGCGACGGTCACGCTGTCACCGCGCAGGATGTCGGTGAGGGCCGCCAGATCGTCCTTGCTGGGGTAGCGGCGCCCGGCCCGGATCTCCCGCGCCCTGGCGAGCGCCCCCGCGTAGGCGTCGAAGTACCCCCACAGCAGCGTGATCGACTGCTCGGTCGTGGCCCAGCGTCCCTTGGTGACGCCGGTCAGATCGGCGCCCTCCAGGAGCCGGCGGCCGGCGTGGTCCTGCAGGGCGAGGAGCGAGGTCTCGATGGCCTCGTGCTCCGCACCGAGCCGGGCCAGCGCACGGTCCGCCTCGTCCCGGTCCATGACCGGGCCGGGGGGCCTCCCCGCGAAACCGGGGAAGGATCCCGCCACGCCCATCGATCACCTCTCCGTTCCGGCCGCCGGACCCCAGGGCCCGGACAGGTTCAGTTGCTGCGGTACTTGGGTGCAGGGGGGCCCTTGATGCCGGGCAGCCCCTCCGCCAGCCAGGTCCGGTACGACGTCATCCAGGGGCTGGCCGCACCGCCCTGGCGGTACTCGGCCAGCACCTGGTTGACCCGGGCCACCAGGTCGTCGGCGCCCAGCTTCGCGGCCACGCCGTAGTACTCGGTGGTGAACGGCTTGTCGCCCTTGAGTTCCACCGCGGGGTCCTGGGCCGCCTGGCCGGCCGCCAGGGCGTTGTCCGTGACCACCGCGTCGACCTCACCGAGCTGCAACCGCACCAGGCAGTCGAGCTGGTTGGGGACGGTCAGCTGGTCCTCGTCCAGCTCGGTGTCGTCGTGCACGTCCTCGAAGACCGCGCCGAAGGACTTCTCGTTCAGCGCGTCGTACGCCGTCGAGCCCTCCGCCGTGCAGACCCGCTTGCCCTTGAGCGACTCGTCGTAGCCGGTGATCGTCGACTTCTTGGGCGCCAGGACCTGCTGGCCCGCCTGGAAGTAGGCCGTGGAGAACGCGACCTGTCCGGCGCGCTTGCAGTTGATCGTCATCGTGCGTACAACGACGTCCACCTTGTCGTTCTCCAGCGCGGAGATGCGCTGGTTGGTGGGGATGGCACGGAAGATCACCGCGTCGCGGTCGCCGAGGATGTTCTCCGCGATGGCCCGCACCAGGTCGATGTCGAAGCCTTCGAGCGTGCCGGACTCGGCCTCCGGGTTCCGGTAGCCCCACCGGAAGCTGTTCTGGTCGACACCGGCTATCAGCTTGCCGCGCTTCCTGATCTTCTCGATGCTCGGGCCGTCGGCGCTCGACGCCGGCAGGCTCGCCTCCGGGTCCTTGCACTCCTCGGCCTTCGCGGGCACCGCGGAGGTGGCGCCCTGCCCCGTGTGCAGCCCGCCCAGCGTCCCCTCGCCGTGCGCCAGCGGCAGCAGGGTGAGCGAGGCCGTGACGGCACAGGCCACCGCCATGCCCGTCACACCGCCCCAGCCACGCAGTCTGCCGCGTGCGGCCCAGCCCTTCGGCCTGGTCATCGGTCGTCCCCTCACCGGTACTCCGAGAGCCTGCGGTTGACCCCGACTATCGCGGCGACCGCACCCAGCAGGGCGAGGACGGCGGCCCCGGCCGGCAGCCCGCCCAGTGCCCCACGGCCGTCCTCGGCCGCCGCGTCGAACTGGTCCTGTTCATGGGCGAGGGCCGTCTTCAGCGCGTCGTCGACCTTCTCGAAGGACTCACCCGTGGAGTTCTTCGGGTCGATGATCTGCAGCAGCGCGCTGTCGTAATCGCCCTGGTCGTCCGTCGCCCTGGCCTTCTTGTGGCGGTCCTGCCACTCGGACACACTGTTGATGGCGGCCTCCACCGGCTCACTCCCCCCGGAGTCGTCGCCGGCGAGCTTCTCCGCGCTCTCGAGCTGTGTGCCGAGTGCCTTCATACCCGTGCTGTAGTCGGTCTCGTACTTGTCCTGCGTGCCGTCCGGGGTCAGGACCGCGCCCCGGGCGACCAGCGTGAGGTTCTCGTTGGCCCGTGCCTTCAGCGAGTTGATCCTGGCCTTGTTGAGAACGTCGAGTGACTGCTGCCCGTTCACCATCGCGCTATGCAGTTCCGCCCTGGCCACCGTGTGTCCCACGGCCAGCCACAGAAGCACCACCGTGGCCGCGGCCGTCGCCGCGAGCAGCCCGTGGTTGAAGACGCGGTTCGTCCTGCGGTAGTTGCGCCGCTGCATCCACACCAGCGCGGCCAGCGCCACGATCCCGGCGGCCAGCGAGAGGAAGGGCCACCGCCGCGCGTCGGCCGAGTCGGTGGAGAGCCGGCCGGTCTCCGCCGCGTACAGCCGCTCGGCCGCCGGGAGGATCTCGTTCGTCATCTTCTGGTTGGCGTACCGGAGATAGGCGCCGCCGAGCGGCAGCCCCTGCCGGTTGTTGGCCCGGGCCCGCTCGATCAGCCCCGTGTACTCGGGAAGCAGCTCGCCCAGCGTGGTGATCTCCCGGTGCGACGAGGTCGAGGCATCGGTGCTCGCCGCGGCCTTCACCAGCAGCCGGGAGGCCTCCTTGATGTCCGCGTCGTACTGCGCGAGCACGTCCTTGGGCTCCTGCGCCCCCGCCAGGAAGCCGCTCGCGGCCATCGTGTCCGCGTCGGCCAGCGAACGGTAGATGCTCGCGGCGGCCGCGCTCAGCGGCTGACTGCGTGTCACCACGTCGTCGGCGGACGAGGCCCGACCGGAGATCTCCGTGACGGTCACCGCGCCGAACACCACGACCAGCAGGGCCAGTACGGCGCCGAAGATCTGCAGCCTGCCCGGCTCGGTCGTCGCCGCGGCGCGCAGCCGGTCGACGGCCACGGACGGGGCACCACGGCGCTGCGCGGGTACGGTCACGGGCGCGGACGGCGCATCCGGCTCGGGCTCCCGCAGTGCGGCCCCGCTCGGCGGGTATGTCACTTGACCTCCCCCTCGGTCATGACGACGGCCCGGGCCCCCCGGCCGATCGGGGGACGACTCGTCCTGGCCAGAAGTATGGCCCCAGGGGCCGCGGTCCACCAGGAATGCCCGGATCCCGCCCCCGCCCCGTATTCGATCAGGACGAGCGCGAGCGATCAAGGCAATCGGCCGGTCGGGCCCCTGAGCAGACTGATCTCCCCACCATGAACACGTTCGGGACAGCAGATCGGTTCCCGTACGCGAAGGGCGCCCCGCGCGGCACAGCCACGGGACGCCCGACGCCTCCGGCCCTCTCAGGCGTACTGCGTCCGCAGTCTGTCGTACGCCGCGGGGGCGGCCCGCGTGTGGTCCAGACCCAGCAGCCCGGCGCCCAGCACCGGCGGAGCGGAGACGACCCGGACCACCGCCTTCGGGGCTCGCACGGCGAGGAGTTCACCGATCCGGTCGTCCAGAGCGGGGTGGCGGGCCGCCAGCACGCTGCCGCCCAGCACCACCGGCACCTCTTCCTCCAGCAGGCCGAGCCGGGCCAGCGACACGGTGGCCATCGCCACCACCTCGTCGCCGAGCCGGTCCACGAGGTCGCGTGCGATCCGGTCGCCGGCCGCACCGGTGGAGAACAGCACCGGTGTCAGCTCGTGCCGCCGTGCGTAAGGGATGTGCCCCAGGTGCAGTGCCTCGATCAGGGCGTACATCGAGTCGAGCCCGAAGTGCCCGGGCAGGGCCCGCGCCAGCTCGGTCGGCTCGCCGCGGCCGTCCTCGGCCCTCGCCGCGAACCACAGCGCCTCCTCGGCCAGCCCCGAACCGCCTCCCCAGTCACCGGATATCCGGCCGATCGCGGGGAAGCGGGCGGTCGCTCCGTCCGGCCGCATGCCGACGCAGTTGATCCCCGCACCGCACACCACGGCAACGCCGCAGGGCTCGTCGACCCCCGCGCGCAGTATCGCGAAGGTGTCGTTGCGCACCTCCACGGTGCCGCCCCAGCCGCGGCCTTGCAGTGCCTCGGCCAACTCCGCCTCCTCGACCGGGAGATCGGCGTTGGCGAGACAGGCCGACACATGGTCGACGCCGTCCGCCCCCGCCTGCGCGAGGGCGGACCGGACAGCCTCCGCCAGTCCGTCGACGGCCGTGCCGATCCCGACGACCGGCGGCTGGAAGCCACCCCCACGCCCGGTGCCGAGGACGGTCCCGTCGGCGCCGATCACGGCCACGTCGGTCTTGCTGTTGCCCGCGTCGATCGCGAGCACATGTGCGGTCAGGCCCACGCCAGGTGCTCCCGGTTGTGCGCGATCAGCTTGTCGGTGAGCGCCTCGGCATACTCGAACTGGCCGGTCAGCGGGTGGGCCATCAGCGCCTTGAACACCCGGTCGCGGCCGCCGCGCAGCGCGGCGTCCAGGGCCAGGTCCTCGTACGCGGTGACATGCCCGATCAGCCCGGCGTACAGCGGGTTCAGGGAGGGCACCGCGAGCGGTGTCGCGCCCGTGCCGTCGATCCGGGCCTGGACCTCGATCACCGCGTCGTCCGGCAGGAACGGCAGCGTCCCCTTGTTGTACGTGTTGACCACCTGCACCGCGGAGCCGCCCCCGCCGAGCAGCGCGGACGCCAGGTCGACGGCCGCCTCCGAATAGAAGGCACCGCCCCGCTTGCCCAGCAGCGCGGGCTTCTCGTCCAGGGCCGGGTCGCCGTACATCGCCAGGAGCTCCTTCTCCATCGCGGCGACCTCGGCCGCGCGGGACGGCTTCGTGCCGAGCTCCCGTACGACCTCGTCGTGCGCGTAGAAGTACCTGAGGTAGTACGACGGGACCACGCCGAGGCGGTCGACGATCTGCCGGGGCATGCGCAGGTCGCCGGCGATCGCGTCACCGTGTTCCGCGAGGAGCTTCGGCAGGACGTCCTCGCCGTCCGGGCCGCCCAGGCGCACCCCGAGCTCCCACGTCAGGTGGTTGAGCCCCACATGGTCGAGGTGGATCTCGCCCGGCGTCACGTCGAGCAGCGCGGCGAACTTCCGCTGGAAGCCGATCGCCACGTTGCACAGGCCGACGGCCTTGTGCCCGGCCTGGAGCAGGGCCCGGGTGACGATCCCGACCGGGTTGGTGAAGTCGATGATCCAGGCGTCGGGGTTGGCGCGGCGTACCCGCTCGGCGATGTCGAGGACGACCGGGACGGTGCGCAGCGCCTTGGCGAGACCGCCCGCCCCGGTGGTCTCCTGCCCGACGCAGCCGCATTCGAGCGGCCACGTCTCGTCCTGGTTGCGGGCGGCCTGTCCGCCGACGCGGAGCTGGAGCAGCACCGCGTCAGCACCGGCGACCCCGGCGTCCAGGTCGGAGGTGGTGACGATCCGCCCCGGGTGGCCCTGCTTCGCGAAGATCCGCCGCGCCAGGCCGCCGACCAGCTCCAGCCGGTCGGCCGCCGGGTCGACGAGCACGAGCTCCTCGACCGGCAGGGTGTCCCGCAGCCGCGCGAAACCGTCGATCAGTTCGGGGGTGTAGGTGGACCCGCCGCCAACTACTGCGAGCTTCATGCTTCTCAGCCCTTTACTCCGGTGAGGGTGACGCCTTCGACGAAGGCCTTCTGTGCGAAGAAGAACACGATGATGACCGGCGCCATGACGAGCAGGGTCGCGGCCATCGTCAGGTTCCAGTTGACCGCGTGGGCGCTCTTGAAGGACTCCAGGCCGTAGCTCAGGGTCCAGGCGCCCGGGTTCTGCGCGGCGTAGATCTGCGGTCCGAAGTAGTCGTTCCAGCAGTAGAAGAACTGGAAGAGCGCGATGGCCGCGATGCCCGGCTTGGCCATCGGTACGACGATCTTGAGCAGCGTGCGGAACTCACCGCATCCGTCGACCTTCGCCGACTCGATGTACTCCTGCGGAATGGTGAGCAGGAACTGCCGCAGCAGGAAGATCGAGTAGGCGTCGCCGAACGCCATGGGGATGATCAGTGGCCACAGCGAGCCCGACAGGTGGAACTGCTGCGCCCACACCAGGTACATCGGGATGATGATGACCTGCGGCGGAAGCATCATCGTGGAGATGACGAGGATCATCGCCGTACGCCGGCCGCGGAAGCGGAACTTGGCCAGCGCGTAGGCGACCGGCACGGACGAACACACCGTGAACACCGTGCCCACGAGCGCGTACATCAGCGAGTTGCGCCACCAGCCGAGGAAGCCCGGGGTGTGGAAGACCGTCGAGTAGTTCGACCAGTTCCAGGAGTCGGGCCACAGATCGCCGCTCATCGCCTGGTCGTCGCTCATCACCGAGGTGAGGAGGACGAAGACGAACGGCAGGACGAAGAACAGGGCGAGCGCGACGGCCACGGAGTGGACCGCGATCCAGTTCAGGACGCGCTTACGGCGGTGCCGGGCGGCGTCGGGGCCGCTCGGACGGCTCGCGACGGCGGTGTCCGGCCTGGTCAGGGTGGTGGTCATTTCAGTCCTCCGCCGGGATGAGGCCGACGCTCTTGCGCATCAGCAGAAGGGTGACGGCCATGGCGATGGCGAAGAGCACGAGTGAGAGGACGCACGCGGCGCCTGTGTTGAAGTTCTGGAAGCCCATCGAGTAGACGAGCTGCGGCACCGTCAGGGTGGAGTGGTCCGGGTAGCCGGGCTGGATCACGGTGCCGGGGCCGATGGAGACGCCGGAGGCGAGCTTCCCCGCGACGAGGGCCTGCGTGTAGTACTGCATCGTCTGCACGACCCCCGTGACGACGGCGAACAGCACGATCGGCGTGATGGCGGGCCAGGTGACGTAGCGGAACTTGGTCCAGGATCCGGCGCCGTCCAGGTCGGCGGCCTCGTACTGCTCCTTCGGCACGTCCAGCAGCGAGGCCATGAAGATGACCATCAGGTCGCCGATGCCCCACAGCGAGAGCAGCACCAGCGAAGGCTTCGACCAGTTCGGGTCGTTGAACCAGCTCGGGCCGTGCAGGCCGATCCACGAGAGGACCTCGTTGACCGGTCCGGTGGACGGGTTGAGCAGGAAGACGAAGGCGACGGTGGCCGCGACCGGCGGTGCCAGGTACGGGATGTAGAAGGCCGTGCGGAACAGCCCGACCCCCGTCTTGATCTTCGTGATCAGCAGGCCGATACCGAGACCGAACACCACACGCAGCGCGACCATCACCACGACCAGCCACAGCGTGTTCCACAGGGCCGGACCGAACAGCGGCATCTGCTCCAGCACGTACTTCCAGTTGCGCAGCCCGACGTAGGTGGGCGCCTTGATCTGGTTGTAGTGCATGAACGAGAAGTAGACGGTCGCGATCAGCGGATAGCCGAAGAAGACCGAGAAGCCGACCAGCCAGGGCGAGAGGAACCCAAGGGTGCGCAGCCGCTCGCGGTTCCGCTTGCGCCGCAGAGGGGAGTTGCGGGGGGCCGGTTGGGTCCCCTGTCCGGCGGACTTCGCCGGGGTGGAGAGGGAAAGTGCCATGACTCGGCTCCTCAGTTTTCCGACTGGAGGTTGTCGGCGTCGATCTGCTCGTCGAGTTCCTTCAGGGCGCCGTGCAGGTCCTTGGTCCTGCCTGCTTCGACGGACTGCGAGAAGTCCATGAACGAGGTGATGTACTGACCGCCGTTGTTGGAGGGCGGGACTGCCTGGCTGTGCGGGTTCTGCGCGATCTTGATGAAGGCACGGAAGGCCGGGTCGGCGTCCAGGTCGGGCGACTTGAGCGCGTCGAAGGTGGACGGCACGTTGTGGATCGCGTTGGCGAAGTGGACGACCGCCTCGGTGTCGGTCGTCAGGTACTTCACCAGCTCCCACGCCGCGTTCTGGTGCCGGCTGCTGTGCGCGATGCCGGCGACGGTGCCCGTCAGATAGCCGCGCCCGTAGGTGTCGGCCTGGTCGTCGGGGACCGGCAGAGGGGCGACCCCCCAGTCGAACTCCGCCTTCGCCTCGTCGAGCATCAGGCCGCGCCACTCGCCGTCCAGGTGCATGGCGAGCTTGCCGGTCAGGAAGCCGTTCTGGGACGACATCTCGTCACCGAAGGTGGCGCGCAGCCGCTCCAGGGTGTTGTAGCCGCCCTGCGCGTCGGAGATCCCGCGCATGGTGGTGAAGAACTGCTCGGTCCTGGGCTCGTCGGCGAGCTTCGCCTTGCCCTGGCCGTCGAAGTACTGCGGGCCCCACTGCGCGAACATCCGGTCGGGGGAGTTCTGGTAGAGCTGGAAGTTCGGCATGAAGCCGGCGCGCTCGAGCGAGCCGTCCTTCTTCTTCCGCGTCAGCTTGGCCGCGTCGGCCTTCATCTCGGACATGGTGCGAGGAGGCCGGCTGATGCCCGCCTCCTCGAAGGCGTCCTTGTTGTAGTACATGCCGAACGCGTCGGCGAGCAGGGGCGTCGCGCACTGGACGCCCTCGTACCGCGTGTAGTCCAGCAAGGTCTTCGGGAAGACCTTCGCCTTGTCGATGCCGCTCTTCTTCATGAAGGGGTCGAGATCCGCCCACATGCCGGAGGAGCAGTACTGGCCGACGTTGTTGGTGGTGAACGAGGTGACGACGTCGGGTGCGTCGCCACCGCCGGCCCGCAGCGCCTGGTTGATCGTCTCGTCGCTGACGTTGCCGGTGGAGACGACGTCGATGTTGGGGTGCAGCTTCTCGAACCGGGCGATGTTCTCGTTGATCGCCTTGACCTCGCCGGGCGCCGACCAGCCGTGCCAGAACTTCAGCGTGACCGGCTTCGTGGGGTCGTCTGTGTTGCTGCCGGTGCTCGGATTCGCGCAGCCGGTCAGCAGCAGGGCCGCTGCGCCGAGCGCCAGGGGCACGCGGGTACGAATGCGCCGTAGCGCCATGGCGGACTTCCTTCGCGGGGGAGGGGGACGGGCGGTGAAGCGTGGAGGTACGGCCCGGAACCGCGGCGCGCGGTGGCTCACCGGGCATGGGGGTGCCGTACGGACCACCGGGTACGGGCGGTACGGCGGATCTTCGGGAGGTCAGGCGGTGTCGAAGGTGCTGTCGCGCGCCTGGGCGAGGGCGGTGCGCAGTGCGCCGGTCAGTATCGGGTCGCCCTCGATGTCGCTGATCCGGAGCAGCGGCCTGGGCAGTGCCAGTCCGGTCATTTCGGCCTCGACCCGTTTGCGCAGGTCCTCCCCGCCGGCCTGCGCCACGGAGCCGGAGAGCACGACCAGCTCCGGATCGACCACGGCGACCACGGAGGCGAGGCCGGTGGCGAGCCTGCGGGCGACCTCGGCGGACACGGCCTCGTCGGTGAGGGCTTCGGCCAGCGGCCTGCCTCCGGCCAGGTCGCGTACGGCGGGGGAGGAGACCTGGCTCTGGAAGCCGCCCCCCGCGTCGGGTCCCGCCCAGTCGGCCGCGCCGCCCCGGGCGAGCGGGGCGCCGGGCAGCGGCATGTAGCCGATCTCTCCCGCGCCGCCGGTGGCGCCGCGCAGGAGGGTGCCGCCCAGCACGATCGCGGCGCCGACGCCCTCGTCGACCCAGGCGAGCACGAAGTGGTCGTTGTCCTGCGCGGCGCCCTCGTACTGTTCGGCGACGGCGGCGAGGTTCACGTCGTTCTCGATGACGACCGGCCTGCCGACCACCTCGGCGAGGTCGGCGAGCAGGGTGCGCGAGTGCCAGCCGGGCAGATGGGGCGCGTAGCGGAGCTGCCCGGTGTGCGGGTCGATCGCGCCGGGAGTGCCCACCACCACGGCGGCGAGGTCGTCATGACCGAGACCGGTCGGACGCAGGGCCCCGTCCACCGCCTCGGCGACGAGCTGGGCGGTGCGGTGCCGTACGTCCTCCGCGACCGCCTCGGCCTCCACACGGCAGGAGCCGACCACCGTGCCGGTGATGTCGGCGACCACGGCGTCGATGCCGGTGGGCCCGACGGAGAGCGCCGCGACGTGGGCGGAGGCCGGGTCGATCTCGTAGAGCACGGCGTTCGGTCCGGGGCGTCCGCTCTGGCTGCCCGTCGAGCGGACCAGGCCCGCCTCCTCCAGACGCGCCAGCAGCTGCGAGGCGGTGGGCTTGGAGAGCCCGGTCAGCTCGCCGATGCGGGTGCGGGTGAGGGGGCCCTGGGTGACGAGGAGATCGAGCGCGGCCCGGTCGTTCATGGCACGCAGAACGCTGGGGGTGCCTGGTGTGGTTCCGGCCATGAGCGACGCGCCTGCCTCTGTTAGGAAACTTTCCTATCGGTGAGAGGAAGGTATGGCGGCGTCACCGGGGCGTCAATGGGAAGCGCCCCCGAGGCAACCAAAGCGTTACCTGCGGGGGCGCTGTGCGCACCGGTCGTCCGGCGCCGGCTACTTCGTGAGGTTGGCGGGCGGTATCGGGGTCGCCGCCAGCGACTGCGGCGACGTCGCCGACGCGTACGCCGAGGGGGCCGCCACCGCCGCCGTCGGGTCGGCGGCGGCCTCCCCGTCCGTCTGGAGGGGGATGGTGCCGATCATCATGATCCCGGCGGCGTCCAGCGCCTGCTTGATGCGCCAGCGCAGCTCGCGCTCGACGCCCAGCGACTTGCCGGGCATGGTCTTCGCCGTGACCCGCAGGGTCATCGAGTCGAGCAGCACCGCGTCCAGGCCGAGCACCTCCACCGGGCCCCACAGCCGCTCCGACCAGGGTTCTTCCTTGGTCATGGTCTCGCCGGCGCCGGCGATCGCCTTGCGGACCGACTCCAGGTCCTCCGTCGGGCGGACCGTGACGTCGATACCGGCGGTGGACCAGCCCTGGCTGAGGTTGCCGATCCGCTTCACCTCGCCGTTGCGCACGTACCAGATCTCGCCGTTGTCCCCCCGCAGCTTGGTGACCCGCAGGCCGACCTCGATCACCTCACCGGAGGCGACACCCGCGTCGATCTGGTCCCCGACGCCGTACTGGTCCTCCAGGATCATGAAGACGCCGGAGAGGAAGTCGGTGACGAGGTTGCGCGCGCCGAAGCCCAGTGCCACCCCGGCGACCCCCGCGGAGGCGAGCAGGGGGGCCAGGTTGATCTGGAAGGCGCCCAGGATCATCAGGGCCGCGGTGCCGAGGATCAGGAACGACGTCACCGAGCGGAGCACGGAGCCGATGGCCTCGGAGCGCTGGCGGCGGCGTTCGGCGTTGACCAGCAGGCCGCCGAGGGCCGTGCCCTCCACCGCCTGGGCGCTGCGGTTCATCCGGTCGATGAGGTTGGTCAGGGCGCGCCGGATCAGGTAGCGCAGCACGATCGCGATGGCCGCGATGAGGATGATCCGGAGGCCGGTGTTCAGCCAGGTGGACCAGTTCTCCTCGACCCAGCCTGCGGCGTTCCCGGCCCGCTCGGCGGCTTCGTCCAGCGAGCCCGCGGCCCCGGGGGACGGAGCCACGGCCAGGAGGGCGGACAGGGACACGACGGGGACCTCCAAATGGGGCGACAGCAGACCAACCACACTAACGAAGGCGGGGGGCCGGTTCGTTGCCGTCGGGGAGGGAGAGACACGTCTCACCCGGGGTCACGGGGGGTGTGGCCGATGCCACAGGGGGGCCGGCGGCCCCGTTCAAACACCTGTTCCGGTGTATCCGGGGCGTGCGTACGGCGGGCGGTGAGAAAAATCCCTCCGGCCCGTTACCCGCACGTGGTGGCGCTCGGACCAGGCATGAGGAGAGACTGAGATCGGATCGTCCCGGCGCGAGCCACGCGTCGCCGGCGTACAAGGAGGCATCCACCGTGCCGCACGTCCTGGTTCTCAACGCTTCGTACGAGCCGCTCGGCGTCGTACCTCTCCGCCGCGCGCTCGTCCTCGTCCTCGAGAACAAGGCCATCTGCCTCGAGGAGTCCGGCGCCTTCATGCACAGTGCCACCCGTGCCGTGCCGGCGCCCAGCGTGGTCCGCCTCAAGCGGTTCGTGCGGGTCCCGTACCGGGGGCCCGTCCCGCTCACACGCCGGGCGCTCTTCGCGAGGGACGGCGGCCGCTGCATGTACTGCGGGGCCGCCGCGACCAGCGTCGACCACGTCATCCCGCGCAGCCGCGGCGGGCAGCACGCCTGGGACAACGTGGTGGCGGCCTGCCGCCGCTGCAACCACGTCAAGGCGGACCGCCACCTGCCGGAGCTCGGCTGGCGGCTGCGCCACCAGCCGGCGCCGCCCAGCGGTCTCGCCTGGCGGATCATCGGCACCGGGCACCGGGACCCGCGCTGGCTGCCCTATCTGCAGCCCTTCGGCGCGGACGACGTGATGGCCCGGATCGACGGCGTTTCCGCCTGAGGAACCGGGCCATCGACGTGTCGGAGGCCGCCGCGTCACCCGGCCGGGTGACGCGGCGACGGCCCGGCGGGCGGGCGCGGGCCGGGAACGGGGTCCGGGGCGCTCCTGCCGCGGGGGAGACGCCGCCGAGTGGCTGAAAACGGCCCATACCTGACGCGCCGGGGAACGAAGTGTGACCCACGGCACGTTGGAATCGTTGTCATAACGCGTATGTCACGTCCACGTCTGCTCCCGCGCCCGCTGGGTAGGTCTGCTGTGTCCTGTTGTCCACGGCCAGGAGGCCAACATGCCCGCTTCTGCGCAGCTTCTGCTCTCCGCCCTTTCCAAACAGGTGCCTAGCCCCATGGGTTCCGATCCGCTGGCGGGTAAGAAGTCCCCGACCTTCACCGCCCCTCCGATGATCAGTGAGCTGCCGCTCGCCGATGTCTCCCACCTGATCGGTGAACCCGCGTCCGCCGACAGCGCCCCGCTCCTCAGCGAACCCCCGCTCACCAGCGAGCCTCCGCTCGCCGACGCCACACCCCTCACGAGCGAGCCACCGCTCGCCGCCGTCGCCCCTCTGACCAGCGAGCCGACAGCACCCGGCACCGCAGGGGGCATGGAGTCCCCAGGAGTCTGAATGGGCTTGTCCCGGCTCGCCGCACTGCACGGCGTCGCCACCTCCTTCTCCCCGTCCGCGGATGTCACGGTGTCCGTCCCCGACGACACGGTCACGGCCGTGCTCGCCGCCCTGGGCGTCGACGCCGACACTCCCGCGGAGGTACGGAGATCACTCACCGCAGCCGAATCGGCGGCGGCCTCCCGACTGCTCCCGCCGACGGTGGTGGCCTGGTCGGGAGAGCCGCTGCCGGCCGCGCTCACCGCGCTGCCGCCCGGCGCGCTCCTGACGGTCGACCCCGAACCGGGCGCCACCGACGCGAGGTCGCCCCTGCGCATGAGGGTGCTCCCCGCTCCCGCCCCCGACGCGAACACGCCGACGACGCCCTCCTGGTGGACCGAACCGCCCCTGGGCGTGCACCGGCTGGCCGTCCGTACGGCGGACCACCGCTACGCAACCGCCACGCTCGTCGTCGCTCCGGACCGCGTACCCCAGCCGTCCGCCGGTACGCACGGATTCCTCGTCCAGCTCTACTCGATGCTGTCCGCCCGTTCCTGGGGCATGGGCGACCTCTCGGACCTGGCCGACCTAGCCGCCTGGGCGGGGCGAACCCTGGGGAGCGGCTTCGTCCAGGTCAACCCGCTGCACGCCGCCGTACCGGGCAGCCCGACCGACCCCTCCCCGTACCGCCCCTCCTCCCGCCGCTTCCCCGACCCCGTCCATCTGCACATCGAGTCGATCCCGGAGTACGGCCACGTCGCCGAGCCCGGCAGGGCGGCCCTGGACGATCTGCGCCAGGAGGCCGCGGCCCTCCGCGAGGCCGTGCTCAACAAGGGTGCCCTGATCGACCGGGACGCCGTCTGGGCGCTCAAGAGGCAGGCCCTGGAGATCGTCCACGAGGTCCCCCTGACCCCCGGCCGCCGCGCCGCCTACTGCGACTTCCTCGCCGGGCAGGGGCAGGCCCTGGAGGACCACGCCCTGTGGTGCGCCCTGGCCGAGGTGCACGGCCCCCTGTGGCGTGCCTGGCCCGAAGGGCTGCGGGACCCCCGCTCCCCGCAGAGCACCCGCGCGCGCGCCGAGCTGCTGGACCGGGTCGACTTCCACTGCCGGCTCGCCTGGCTCACCGACACCCAGCTCGCCACGGCCCAGAGCGCCGCGCGGGAGTCCGGGATGGCCGTCGGGATCGTCCACGACCTCGCCGTCGGCGTCCACCCCGACGGCGCCGACACCTGGGCCCAGCAGGACGCCTTCGCGCGGGGCATGTCCGTCGGCGCGCCCCCTGACGCCTTCAACGCCCACGGCCAGGACTGGGGGCTGCCCCCCTGGCGCCCCGACGCCCTCGCGGCGTCCGGCTACGCCCCCTACCGCGACCTCCTGCGCGGCCTCCTCGCCCACGCAGGAGCGCTGCGCATCGACCACGTCATGGGCCTCTTCCGGCTCTGGTGGGTGCCCGAGGGGCGCCCGCCCACCGAGGGCGCCTACGTCAGCCAGGACGCCGAGGCGATGCTCGCCGTCCTCGTCCTGGAGGCGCACCGGGCCGGTGCCGTCGTCATAGGGGAGGACCTCGGCACCGTCGAGCCCGGCGTACGCGAGGCGCTCGCCCGGCGCGGGGTGCTCGGCACCTCCGTGCTCTGGTTCGAGCGCGACTGGGACGGCACGGGGCGCCCGCTGGCGCCCGAGAAGTGGCGCGAGGACTGCGTGGCCACGGCGACCACCCACGATCTGCCGTCCACCGCCGCCCGCCTGACCGGCGATCATGTGACGCTCCGCCACCGGCTGGGGCTGCTCACCCGGAGCCTGGAGCAGGAGCTGGCCGAGGACGCCGCCGACACCGCCGAGTGGCTGGCCTACCTGGCCCGGCTCCGGCTGCTGCCCGAGGGCGACGGCGACGAGGAGGCGGCCGTCCGCGCCGTCCACCGCTTCCTGCGGCGCACCCCCGCCCGGATGGCCGGGGTCTGGCTCCCGGACACCGTGGGCGACCGCCGGCCGCAGAACCTCCCCGGGACCTGGGACCAGTACCCGAACTGGCGCCTGCCCATCGCCGACGCGGAAGGCCACCCCGTCACGCTGGAGGAGATCACCGCCTCGCCCCGGCTGCACCGGCTCATGGCCGTCCTGACGGATGGCCACGAGTCCCGTACGGCACCCCCGGGCGCGCGCCCCTCGTAGGCGTTCGCTACGTTTGCACCGTGGACAAGAAGAACGCTATGCGCGCCGGCGCCGTCGCGGCCGGTACGACGCTGATGATGCTGCTCATGTCGTCCCCGGCGCTCGCGCTGACCCGCGACGACGGTGACGACCCGGGCCCGGGGCTGAACGTGCTGGAGACCCTCGGCCTCTACGTCGCGCTCCCGATCGTCCTGTTCCTGGTGATCGCGGGACTCGTCATGGTCCTCGACAAGTCCAAGAAGCAGGCCTAGCTCTTCCGAGCGGCGCCGCCGGTACGACGTACCGCGCGGCGCATCGGCATGTCCGGGCGAGGGGTAGGTTTCGGCCATGACCGAGTGGGACGTCAAGAAGCTCCGCATCCTGCGCACCCTGCGCGACAGGGGCACGGTCACCGCCACGGCCGAAGCACTCCTCATGACCCCGTCGGCCGTCTCGCAGCAGCTCACCAACCTCTCCAGGCAGCTCGGCGTACCGCTGCTGGAGGCGCAGGGCCGCCGCGTCCGGCTCACCGACGCCGCCCATCTCGTGCTGCGCCACGCCGAGGCCGTCTTCGCCCAGCTGGAGCGGGCCGATGCCGAGCTGACCGGCTATCTGCGGGGAGAGGCGGGCCAGGTGCGGGTCGGTGCCTTCTCGACCGCCGTTCCCGCCCTCGTCGTACCGGCCGTGCGGTCGCTGGAGGCCGGGGGACGGCCCGGGCCCCAGGTGCGCGTGCGGGAGGCGGAGGCGGCTCAGGCCTACGAGCTGCTGTCGGCCGGCGAGGTGGACCTGGCGCTCTCCCTGGCGGCACACGCCCCGACGGCCCGGGACCCCCGCTTCACCCTGCTGCCGCTCCTCGCCGACCCGCTGGACGTGGCGCTGCCCGCCGGCCACCGCCTCGCGGGGGTGCCCGCCCTGGGGCTGGCGGACCTCTCCCGGGAGGCCTGGATCTTCGGCGGGTCCGGCCCGTGGTCGGAGATCACCACGGCGGCGTGCGAGGCCGCGGGTTTCGTCCCCGAGCAGGCCCACAGCGCCGCCGGCTGGACGGCGATCCTCGCCATGGTCCGGGCGGGGATGGGGGTCGCCCTGGTCCCCCGGATGGTGTCGGCCTCCGACCGGCCGCGCGACGGCGTGGTGATGCGGGTCCTGGAGGAGGACCGGCCGTACCGCCATGTCGTCGCGGCGGTGCGGCAGGGGGCGGAGCGCGGTCCGGCGGTCGCACGGGTGCTGGGGGCGCTCCAGCGGGCGGCGGAGCAGGTCGTTCAACAGAACGTTCAGCAGAACTGAAAGAACCGTACGAAAACTTTCGATGGACCTGATCGGTGTCGCGGCAGCACAGTAGGCACATGCCCACCGACAAGATCCAGACGGAGCCCCATTCCACCGACCCGCACGCCAACGACGCGGCCCCCTACGGCGGCGGTGATCCCTACGCCGACTACCGGGCCGGCGACTTCCCCTTCACCGAGCTGGTCGACCTCGCGGACCGCCGTCTCGGCGCGGGAGTGATCGCGGCCAACGACGAGTTCTTCGCCGAGCGCGAGAACCTCCTGATCCGCGAACCCGCCGTCTTCGACCCCGAGCGCTTCGGCCACAAGGGCAAGATCATGGACGGCTGGGAGACCCGCCGTCGCCGTGGCGCGGACGGGGACCACCCCTTCCCCGCACCCGAGGATCACGACTGGGCGATCGTCCGGCTGGGCACCCCCGGAATCATCCGCGGCATCGTCGTCGACACCGCCCACTTCCGCGGCAACTACCCGCAGCGCGTCTCCGTCCAGGCGACGGCCCTGGAAGGTGCCCCCGGGCCGGAGGAGCTCCTCGCCGACGACGTGAAGTGGGAGGAGCTCGTCCCGCCGACCCCCGTACGCGGCCACGCCGCCAACGGCTTCGAGGTCACCGGCGGCCGCCGCTACACCCACCTGCGGATCTGTCAGCACCCCGACGGCGGCATCGCCCGCCTCCGCGTCCACGGCGAGGTCGTCCCCGACCCGGCCTGGCTCGCGGCGCTGGGCACGATCGACCTGATCTCGATCCTCAACGGCGGCATGTACGAGGACGCCTCGGACCGCTTCTACTCCTCGCCGGCGCAGATCATCCTGCCCGGCACCTCCCGCAAGATGGACGACGGCTGGGAGAACCGCCGCCGCCGGGTCCGCGACACGAACGACTGGGTGCGCTTCCGGCTGCCCGCCCAGGGCGCGGTGCGCGCCGTCGAGATCGACACCGCCTACCTCAAGGGGAACGCGGCCGGCTGGATCGGCCTCCAGGGCCGCGACGGTGAGAGCGGCGAGTGGTTCGAGATCCTCCCGCGCACCCGGCTCCAGCCCGACACCCTGCACCGCTTCGTCCTCGACACCGAGGCCGTGGTCACCCACGTACGCCTGGACGCCTACCCCGACGGGGGCGTGGCCAGGATGCGCCTCCACGGCTCGCCGACGGAGGCGGGGGCGGCCGAACTGGCCCGCCGCTACGAGCAGTCCAGGGGCTGATACCCCCGGACGCCCACAACTCCCGCCCGGCGGACGGCTGCGCACTCGGCGCCCGTCCGCCGGGCGGTTCTCAGCCGGTCCGGGTGGACGAGTGGCGCTCCGGCAAGGTCCCGTTCCCCTCGGGGTACGGGTCAGCCCGACCACCATCATCGATCTGCTCGGCGGTCCCCGCGGTCACCGTGCCCGACGGCCCGGGGGAGCGGTTCGGCGCCCGGGGCCGGGCGCAGTCGGTCTACGTACAGGACCCGGACGGCAACACCGTCGAGCTGCGCTGGTATCCGCAGGACGCGCAGGAGCACCGGGCGAACCGCTCACATAGCGGGGTGACCGGGGTACGGAAGGGGGCGCCTCCCGGCGGAGACGCCCCCTCACCGTGCGGCTTCCGCTACGCGGTGGCCGCCGCCGCGTCCGCGGCCTGGGCCTTCAGCGCACGCTCCACGCCCGCGCGCGACTCCGACATCAGCCGGCGCAGTGCGGCACTCGGCCGCACCGAGTCCAGCCAGGCGTCCGTCGCGTCCAGGGTCTCCTGCGAGACCTGGAGGGCCGGGTAGAGGCCGACCGCGATCTGCTGGGCCATCTCGTGGCTGCGCGAGTCCCAGACGTCCTTGACCGCCGTGAAGTACCGCTCGGTGTACGGAGCGAGCAGCTCACGCTGGTCGGTCTGCACGAAGCCGCCGATGACCGACTCCTGCAAGGAGTTCGGCAGCTTGTCCGACTCGACGACCGACGCCCACGCCTCGGCCTTGGCGTCCTCGGAGGGCTGGGCCGCGCGTGCGGACGCCGCGTGTCGCTCGCCCGCGGCCGTCTTGTCGCGCTCGTACTCGGCGGCGATCTCCTCCTCGTCGATGAGTCCCGTCGCGGCGAGGCGCTGCACGAACGCCCAGCGCAGCTCCGTGTCGACGGCCAGGCCCTCGATCTCCTGGGTGCCGTCCAGCAGCGACTGCAGCACGTCCAGGTGGAGCGGGCTGCGCGCCGTCGCGGCGAAGGCACGGGCCCACGCCAGCTGGTGGTCACTGGCCGGCTCCGCCGCGCGCAGGTGCGCGAGCGTCGCCTCGGTCCACTGGTTCAGACCCGCCTCGCGCCACTCAGGGGCGGCATAGAGGTCCAGGGCCAGCTTCACCTGACGGTGCAGCGACTGCACGACGCCGATGTCCGTCTCCTTGCTGATCCCGGAGAGGACCAGTGTCAGGTAGTCGCGCGTCGCCAGCTCGCCGTCGCGCGTCATGTCCCAGGCCGAGGCCCAGCTCAGGGCGCGGGGCAGGGACTCGGCGAAGTCGCCGAGGTGTGCGGTGACGACCCGCAGCGACTCCTCGTCGAGGCGGACCTTCGCGTACGACAGGTCGTCGTCGTTGAGCAGCACGACCGCCGGGCGCGCCGTGCCGGCCGGGAACGGCACGGTGGTGCGCTCCCCGTCGACGTCCAGCTCGATCCGGTCCGTGCGGACCAGCTTCCCGGCAGCGGCCCCGGTCCCGTCGAAGGAGTAGCAGCCGATAGCGATCCGGTGCGGGCGCAGCGTCGGCTCGCCCTTCGCCCCGGCGGGGAGCGCGGGGGCCTCCTGCAGCACGGTGAACGAGGTGACGTGTCCGTTCTCGTCGGTCTCGATCTCCGGGCGCAGGATGTTGATGCCGGCCGTCTCCAGCCACGCCTTCGACCAGGTCCTCAGGTCGCGGCCGGAGGTCTCCTCCAGGGCGCCCAGCAGGTCGGACAGACGCGTGTTCCCGAACGCGTGCGCCTTGAAGTAGGCCTGCACGCCCTTGAAGAACGCGTCCTTGCCGACGTACGCCACGAGCTGCTTCAGGACCGAGGCGCCCTTCGCGTACGTGATCCCGTCGAAGTTCACCAGGACGTCGTCGAGGTCCTGGATGTCCGCCATGATCGGGTGCGTCGACGGCAGCTGGTCCTGCCGGTACGCCCATGTCTTCATGGAGTTGGCGAACGTGGTCCAGGAGTGCGGCCACTTCGAGCCCTCGGCGTCCGCCTGGCACGCGATGGAGGTGTACGTGGCGAACGACTCGTTCAGCCAGAGGTCGTTCCACCACTCCATGGTGACCAGGTCGCCGAACCACATGTGGGCCAGCTCGTGGAGGATGGTCTCGGCGCGCGTCTCGTAGGCCGCGTCCGTGACCTTCGAACGGAACACGTACTGGTCGCGGATGGTGACCGCGCCCGCGTTCTCCATCGCCCCGGCGTTGAACTCGGGGACGAACAGCTGGTCGTACTTGGCGAAGGGGTACGCGTAGTCGAACTTCTCCTGGAACCACTCGAAGCCCTGCCGCGTGACCGCGAAGATCTCGTCCGCGTCGAGGTACTCGGCGAGCGACGGCCGGCAGTAGATGCCGAGCGGCACGGACTGCCCGTCCTTCTCGTAGCTGCTGTGCACCGCGTGGTACGGGCCCGCGATCAGGGCCGTGATGTACGTGGAGATGCGCGGCGTCGGCTCGAAGGACCAGACGTCGCCCTCGGGTTCCGGGGTCGGCGAGTTGGAGATCACGGTCCAGCCGGACGGCGCCTTCACGGTGAACCGGAAGGTGGCCTTCAGGTCGGGCTGCTCGAAGCTCGCGAACACCCGGCGGGCGTCCGGGACCTCGAACTGGGTGTAGAGGTAGGCCTGCTCGTCGACCGGGTCGACGAACCGGTGCAGCCCCTCGCCGGTGTTCGTGTACGAGCAGTCGGCGACGACCTTCAACTCGTTGGCGCCGGCCCGGAGGTGCTTCAGCGTGATCCGGGAGTCCCGGAAGACGGCGGCGATGTCCAGGTCCTTGCCGTTCAGCACGATGTCGTGCACCGCGGGGGCGACCAGATCGATGAAGGTCTCCGCACCGGCTTCGGCGGAGTCGAAGCGCACGGTGGTGACGGACCGGTAGGTGCCGCCCTCCTGTGCGCCGGAGAGGTCGAGATCGATCTCGTACGCGTCCACGGTCAGCAGGCGCGCCCGCTCCTGTGCCTCTTCGCGGGTCAGATTCGTGCCAGGCACGCGGTCATCTCCTTGATATGCGACGTTTCCGGCCATCCTTCCACGTGGGGCGGGCACAGCGCGATGTCCGTTTTCCGCCGGACCGGTGGAGCCGATCGGGCCACCCTCGGATCATGACCACTTACGAGGCACGGCCCATCGGGCCGGACGCTCTGAAAGAGCTGCGCACGACCGACGACGCCGGACGTCCCTGCGTCCCGTACACGGCGACGGAGGGCGGCGATCCCCTCCGCTGCTGCCTGCGCGGAGCCGAGCCCGGGGAGAGGATCGCCCTCGTGTCGTACGCGCCGCTCCGGCGCTGGGCGGCTCAGACCTGGGCGCGCCCGGGGGCGTACGACGAGCAGGGCCCGGTCTTCATCCACGCCGAGGAGTGCGAGGGCCCGGCGGCGGACCGGGCCGGCTATCCGTTCTCACGGGCCGGCGCGCTCCGGACCGTCCGGCGCTACGACGCGGACGGGCACATCGTGGGCGGCCGGCTCCTGGAGATCCCGGCCGACGAGGAGCGGGGCTTCGACGAGGCGCTGGCGGAGGCATTCGCCGACGCCCACGTGGCGCTGGTGCATGTGCGGGCCGTGGAGTACGGGTGCTTCCACTTCGAGGTGCGACGAGGCTGACACCCTCGGGTAGCCAGTATGTTCCTACTCACGGCAGCATGGAGGGTATGAAGATCAGTGTGAGCTTGCCGCAGGAGGATGTCGCCTTCGTCGACGAGTACGCCGCGAAGACCGAGGCGGACTCCCGGTCGGCCGTGATACACGCCGCGATCGAGGCCCTGCGCGCCTCCAACCTGGAGGCCGACTATGAGGCCGCTTTTGCGGAGTGGGACGGGAGCGAGGACGCCGCCTTCTGGGACAGGTTCTCCGGGGACGGGCTGACCGATGAAGCGCGGTGACATCTACCTGGTCGAGTACGAATCTGTCCGAGGCAGTGAGGCCAAAAAGGCGCGGCCCTCGGTGATCGTCTCGAACGACGGCGCCAACGCGGTGGTGGACCGGACCGGGCGTGGCGTGGTCACGGTCGTGCCGCTGACCTCCAACACCACGCGGGTCTACCCCTTCCAGGTGTTGCTGCAGGCGGACGAATCAGGCCTGCCCAAGAACTCCAAGGTGCAGTGCGAGCAGGTACGCGCGATGACGCAGGAGCGGTTCCTGAAGCGCGTCGGGACAGTCCCGCGTCAGCGCATGAGCGACATCGACGCCGCACTGAGGCGCCACCTCGCGCTCTGAGGCATGCGAAAGGGCGGCTCCCGGGCATCGGGGGCCGCCCTTTCGTGGTGAGGGAGTCAGCCCTTGAGCTCCGCCGCCACCAGCTCCGCGATCTGGACGGCGTTGAGCGCGGCGCCCTTGCGCAGGTTGTCGTTGGAGACGAACAGCGCGAGGCCGTGCTCGACGGTCTCGTCGACGCGGATACGGCCCACGTAGGAGGCGTCCTTGCCGGCCGCCTGGAGCGGGGTCGGGATCTCGGAGAGCTCGACGCCCTCGGCGTCCTTCAGCAGCTCGTAGGCGCGCTCGACGCTGATCGGACGGGCGAAACGGGCGTTGATCTGGAGGGAGTGGCCGGAGAAGACCGGAACCCGGACGCAGGTGCCGGACACCTTGAGCTCCGGGATCTCCAGGATCTTGCGGGACTCGTTGCGGAGCTTCTGCTCCTCGTCGGTCTCGAAGGACCCGTCGTCCACGATCGAGCCGGCCAGCGGCAGCACGTTGAAGGCGATCGGGCGCTTGTAGACAGCCGGCTCGGGGAAGTCGACCGCGTCGCCGTCGTGCGTCAGCTTGTCCGCGTCCGCGACGACCTTGGACGCCTGGCCGTGCAGCTCCGCCACACCGGCGACACCGGAGCCGGACACCGCCTGGTAGGTCGCCACGGTCAGCGCGTCGAGCTGCGCCTCCTGGTGCAGGGGGCGCAGCACGGGCATGGCGGCCATCGTGGTGCAGTTCGGGTTGGCGATGATGCCCTTGGGGCGGTTCCTGATCGCGTGCGCGTTGACCTCGGAGACGACCAGCGGGACCTCGGGGTCCTTGCGCCAGGCGGAGGAGTTGTCGATCACGACGGCACCCTGGGAGGCGACCTTCTCGGCCAGCGCCTTCGAGGTCGCGCCGCCCGCGGAGAAGAGCACGATGTCGAGCCCGGTGTAGTCCGCGGTGGAGGCGTCCTCGACCGTGATGTCGGTGCCCTCGTAAGCGATGGTGGAGCCCGCGGAACGCGCGGAGGCGAAGAGCCGCAGCTCGGCGACGGGGAACTTCCGCTCGGCCAGGATCCTGCGCATGACTGTGCCGACCTGACCGGTGGCGCCGACGATTCCGACCTTCACTGGAACTCCCTCACGGATGTGCGAACGGGCACGGTTGCCGGTCCATGATGCTTATGTCCATGGCCCCCATGTCCAATCCATTGTCCGGCAGGCGGACAGGCCGCGCACAGCGGTGTGGGGCGGGTGCCCTTGCGAGCCCCCGCCCCACAGTGTTCCGGTGTCGTGCGGATCACACCGCCGCTACGGCTACGGCGTGACCTTCTCGATCACGACGCTGCCCGTGCCCGCCGCGGTGCCGCGGGCGTTCACCAGCTGGACCTCGCCGAAGAACTGCCGGCCCTCGGGAGCCGCTCCGGCGACCACGACCTCGGCCCCGACCTGGGCGGACGCGCCGTTGGCCAGGTTCACGGTCTTGGACTCGTCGACCTTGATCTCTCCGAGCGACGGTGCGTAGTACACGTCGCGGTAGTCGTACTCGGTGGTCCCGGCCGGGACCGAGTAGCCGTCGATGACGACGGTGTACGTGCCGGCCGCCGGGTTCACCAGGCTGACCGACTCCTCCGAGCCCGCCGTGGTCGAGGCACCGACCTCGGTGGCGCCCTTGTACACGTACAGGTCGATGTCGGCGTTGGCGTCCGACGTGTTGCCGATGGCGACGTCCAGCTTCTCGACGCCCTCACCGATGGTGACCGTCTTGGTGTACTCGCCGCCGGTGGAGATCGACGGGCGCTCGACGTCGGCCGAGCCCAGCGAGCCGCCCTTCAGGGAGCCCTCCAGGTCGCCCGCGTTGTTGGTGACCGTCCAGTCCACCGCGGTCGGGGTGCCGATCTTCGCCTCGGGGATGGTCTGCACCGCCGGGTCGAAGGAGGCGCCGAGCAGCGAGACATCCAGCTTGTACGGGTTGTCCAGCAGCGGCGACGTGCGGCGGGACTCGACCTCGATCTCCCAGACGCCGGGCTGCGGGTCCTTGTAGGAGCGCGTGTCCGGGCGGCAGGTGTTCGTCGGGTTCTCGTAGTTCGGGTAGCAGAAGACCGTGGAGCTGTCCTCCACCGCGACCCCGTACGGGTGGATGGAGATGAACCGCGTCTGGCTGCCCGAGCGCAGCGCGCTCAGCGCGACCTCGAGGGTCTCGGCGCCCTCGGGGACGTTCAGGAAGTACGACGTGGTGCCGTTGCGCTGCACCGAGCCGGTCGTCGAGAACGCGTAACCCGGCTTCACGAGGTCCTTGGCGACGACCACCGTGGAGAGGATCTGCTGGTCCACGCCGATGGTCTTCGCGTCGTCCACCACCAGGATCCCGCTGTGGACGCCCGCCGTGCGGGGCTTCGCCTGGACCTTGACGGTCACGGGCTTGCCGAGCGGAAGCGAGACGGTGCTCGAACCGGTCAGCGAGAAGGTGCCGTCGTTGTTCTTCCAGGACAGCGTGTGCTTCACGGCCTTGTCCGGACCCGTGGTGCGGGTGACGGTGACGTCGTACGACTTCTTCTGGCCGGCCTTCAGGCCGCCCTCACGGTCGTACAGGCCGGTGCCGAAGCCCGGGGTCTTCAGCGCGAAGTCGATCGCGGTGTCGACCGGGGCCTTCACGGTGTACTCGTGCGCCGCGGCGCCCTTCTTCTCGATCTGCTTCCAGGCACCGACGATGTTGATCAGACCGGAGCCCTGGGCGTGCGCGGGCACGTCCTTGATGTGGGTGGCGGTGCTGGTCAGCGCGGTCCGCAGGTCGGCCGGGGGCAGCTCGATGTGCTTCTGCTTCGCGGCGGACAGCAGCAGCGCCGTGGCGCCGGCGGCCTGCGGCGAGGACATCGAGGTGCCCTGCAGCATGGAGTAACCGGCGGGCAGGGAGTAGCCCGCCTCCTTGACCGGACCGCCGGGGATCCAGGTCTGGGTGGTGTTGATGGACGCGCCGGGGGCCGTCAGGATCGGCGCGAAGCCGCCGTCCTCACGCGGACCGCGCGAGGAGAAGGGCAGCATGTCGTACTTCTTGGCGACGTTCGAGCCGTAGTTGGCTGCCCAGGTCTCCTTGGAGATGGACGCGCCGACCGAGATGACGTGGTCGGCGAGGCCGGGGTCACCGATGGTGTTGACGCCCGGGCCGTCGTTGCCGGCCGAGATGACCAGCTGGACGCCGTAGATGTCGATGAGCCGCTTGTAGAGCTCGGCGCGGGCGTTGTTGCCGTCGTTGAGGGGCGGCAGGCCGCCGATCGACATGTTGACGACGTCGACGCCGCGGTTGACGACGAGGTCGATCATGCCCTCGGTCAGCGCGATGTTGGTGCAGCCGCCGGACCAGGTGCAGGCGCGTGAGGAGACGATCTTGGCGCCGGGCGCCGCGCCGTTCATCTCGCCGCCGAACAGGCCGTTGGCCGCGGTGATGCCCGCGACGTGCGTGCCGTGCTCGCTCTCGATGACGCCGATGTTGACGTAGTCGGCCGTGTTGCCCGCCGCGTCGACGACGACGTCCTGGCGGGTCTCGACGACGAACGGGATGCGCTCGACGACGTCGGTCCGCGGGTCGTCCGTACCGAAGTAGGAGACCTGGTGCTTGTCCTTGTACGGCTTCAGGACGGTGTCGTCGCCGAAGTCCGCGTTGCCGTTCAGGTCGACCCGCGTGGTGCCGGTGACCGGGTCGTACAGCACGCCCCACGCGTCGGTGGTGTCACCGTCGCGGTTGAGGTCGCCCGCCATGTCGCCGCCACGGGTGGCGGACTCCTTGAAGACGCTGAAGGCGTACGAGCCCTTCGGCGCGGAGTACGTCGTGCCGCCGTTGGTGAACGTCGGGCCGGTCACCGTCTGGTTCATCCGCAGCCAGGTGCCGTCGCCGTCGCTGACGGGGTCGGTGGCCGTCACCCAGTCGACGATCTTGCGCTCGCCGGTGGTGGTCTTCTGCAGCGCGGGGTGGCCGAGGTCGACACCGGAGTCCAGGACACCGATGGTGATCCCGCGGCCGTCGGCCTTCGGGTGCTGCTCTACGAAGTCGACCGCGCCCGTCTCGAAGGACGGGTTGTACGGGTTCTTCGCCGGGGTCTTCCTGTTCGGCGCCGCGTAACTGCCCGTGGCCTTCTGCTGCTTCGCCCCGGCGGCCCGGTCGCCCGTGGGCGTCGGGTCGTCCAGCTTGATCTCCTGCTTGAGATCGATGCCGTGGACGGACGACAGCTTCTGCGCCGCCTTGATGGTGGCCTCGGCGGTCGCGGTCGGCACGGTCGCCCGGACGTATCCGAGCTTGTCGTACGTCTGCCCCAGCACGGACCCCTTGACGGCGTCCAGCTGGTCGGCGACCTGCTCGGTCGCACCGGGGGTGGTGGCGACCATCATCGTGATGTTCTTCTCGCCCTCGGCCTCGGCCTTCGCCAGCACATCGGCGTCGGCCTCGCCCAGCTTGTCGCCCTTCGTGCTCGCGGCGGCCGGCTTCACGGGGGAAGCCACCGGGTCGTCGGCGGCGAAGACCGGGGCGGCGCCGGAGGCGGCCAGTGCGGCCGCCAGACCGGCTGCGGCCGCGATGCGTGCCGCGCGTCTCGCCCCGGGTATGGAGCTGGGGGATTCCTTGGTCATCAGCATCCCTGTTTTGTGAAAGAAAGAGAGAGTCCGGAATTCGGTACCCGATGACCGCTCAGCCTTTCGTAAATGACAGGGGTTTGTGGAGAGTTGGCGGGGACGAGAAAGTGACATGGCGTAGATCCGCCACCGGAGCCATTGCGCCACCGTCCCCTGCTCACCGGGGCAGGACCACCACGTAGGCGGCCGGTTCACGGTCCTCGGCCGCCATCATCGCCGTACGCAGCACCACCGACAGCTGCTCCGCCGAGTCACGCAGCTGCTTCGGGGTCACCCGTACCACCGTCACCCCGAGCCGCTCCAGGTGCTCCCGCTCCGCGGCGAAGGCGACATGCTCCTCCCGGGGCGAGCGGGTGCCCAGTTCGAGCGCGACCGCCTGCTCCGGCCAGTACGCGTCCACCCCTCCCAGGAAGCCGCCGCCCGGCAGGGACAGCTCCACGTTCCACAGCGGCTGGGGCAGACGGTGGGCGCGCACCATCTCGTACAGCCGGCCCTCCGCCATCGCCCGGCCCTCGACGAGCAGCGCGTCCACGGCGTCCACCACGTGCGCGCGGCCCAGGAGCTTGGCGTCGCTCAGCTCCCGTACGACGGACGCCGGCTCGCAGTGCCCGCCACGCACCGCCTCCGTCAGGATCCGTCGCACCGTCGAGGCGTCCGCGAGCGAGGCCACCGCGTCGGCGAGCGCCCGCTCCACCGGGGCCAGCGGCACTCCGAGCCGGCGCTGCGGCCGGGGCGGGACGGCGGCCCTGGTGACCTGGACGAAGCGGGTGGAGCGCAGCCGCCTGGTGCGCGGCACCAGCACGTCGATCCGGTGCAGCGCGATCACCGGGGGAGCCGACGTGAAGCCGTACAGGGCCAGCGCCGCCAGGCCCGTGACCATGGCCTCGCCGTAGCCGGGCCCCGACCGGTCCGGCACGGTCCGCCGGGCGCCCGCCGGGGGCCGCCCGGCGTACAGGAGCGCGCCGCGCACCCGGTCGTCGTTCGTGGGCGGCCCCGGGTGCAGGAGGTACACGCCGGGGAGCAGCTGCTGCCACGGGCCGCCGGGCAGGCAGTGGGCCGCGGTCTGCGCGGCGGTCACGCCCTGGGAGCGCAGCTGCGCGGCGGACTGCACGCGGTGGGTGACTTCGTGGACGGGGCGAGGGGAGAGAGGGGTGTTCCGGTTCATGCCGGGGAGGTTCCCGCAGCCTCGCGCTGCCATAACCCGTGTTACACGTCCGTCGACATCCCAGGACAACGCCGTCCTAAAGTACGGCAGTTCGAATGCCGAAAAGAGCGGTCGCGACGGGGATTGTGCGGCGCACGCCCCACACGCGTGTGCGGGGCGTGCGCCGGAACCTCACGCCGCCGCGTCGCGTTCCTGACCCCGCAGCGCCCGTGCCAGATCGTCGCGCGCCTCCAGGACCAGCCGCCGGAGCGCCGGTGCCGCGTCCGGGTGCGAGGTCAGCCACGCGTCCGTCGCGGTGAGGGTCGCCGGGTCGTCCTGCAGCCCGGGGAACAGGCCCTTGACCACGTCCATGCCGATCTGGATGGAACGCTCGGCCCAGACCCGCTCGATCGCCTCGAAGTACGAGGCCGTGTACGGCGCCAGCAGCTCCCGCTGCGACGGCTGCCCGAAGCCCGCGATCGTCGCGCCGACGAGAGCGTTGGACAGCTTGTCCGACTCCACGACCGTCGCCCACGCCTGCGCCTTGACCGCCGCCGAGGGGCGGGAGGCCAGGCACCGCACGTGGTGCCGCTTGCCGGACGCCGTGTCGTCCCGGGCGAGTTCGGCGTCCACGGCGGCCTCGTCGGCCTTGCCGTGCGAGGCCAGCGAGGACAGGAACGCCCACCGCAGCTCCTGGTCGACGTCCAGGCCGTCGATCACGGCCGAGCCGTCGAGCAGTTCGCCGAGCAGCTGGAAGTCCGCGTCCGACGCGGCGACGGCGGAGAAGAACCGCGCCCACGTCAGCTGGTGCTCGCTGCCGGGCTCCGCGCGCCGCAGCTCCGCCAGCGCCCCCTCGGCCAGCGCCCGGCCGCCCTCCTCGCGCCAGGCCGGCGCGGCGTAGTGCACCAGCGCCGACTGTGCCCAGGCGTGCAGCATCTGGAGGACACCGATGTCGCTCTCCCGGCCGGCGTGCGCCAGCACCAGGGCGACGAAGTCCCGTGCCGGAAGCAGCGCGTCCCGCGTCAGGTTCCACAGCGCGGACCAGCACAGCGCCCGCGCCAGGGGGTCGGTGATGTCACCGAGGTGCTCGCGCAGGGTCGCCAGGGACCCCTCGTCGAAGCGGACCTTGCAGTACGTGAGGTCGTCGTCGTTGACCAGGACCAGATCGGGCTTCTCGCTCCCGGCCAGCTCCGCGACCACGGTCCGCTCGCCGGCGACATCGGTCTCCGCACGGGCGTACCGCACCAGCGCGCCCTCCGGGGAGAGCCGGTACAGGCCCACCGCGACCCGGTGCGGCCGCAGCTCCGGGTGGGAGGCGGCGGCCTCCTGGGTCACGGAGAGCTCCGCGATCCGGCCTTCCCCGTCGTACGTCACGGTCGGCGTCAGGACGTTGACCCCCGCCGTCTGCAGCCACGCGCGCGACCAGGCACTCATGTCGCGCCCGGATGTCTCGGCCAGCACCGAGAGCAGGTCGCCGAGCTGCGTGTTGCCGTACGCGTGCTGCTTGAAGTAGCGGCGCGCCCCCTCCAGGAAGGCGTCCCGTCCGACATAGGCCACGAGCTGCTTGAGCACCGAGGCGCCCTTGGCGTACGTGATGCCGTCGAAGTTCAGCTTGGCGTCCTCCAGGTCACGGATGTCGGCCGTGATCGGGTGCGTGGACGGCAGCTGGTCGGCCCGGTAGGCCCACGCCTTGCGGTTGTTGGCGAAGGTGGTCCAGCCGTTGGCGAAGCGGGTCGCCTCCACCATCGAGAACGTCCCCATGAAGTCGGCGAAGGACTCCTTCAGCCACAGGTCGTCCCACCACTGCATGGTGACCAGGTCGCCGAACCACATGTGCGCCATCTCGTGCAGGATGACGTTGGCGCGGCGCTCGTAGGAGGCCGAGGTGACCTTTCCGCGGTAGATGTACTCCTCGCGGAAGGTGACGAGGCCCGGGTTCTCCATCGCGCCTAGGTTGTACTCCGGCACGAACGCCTGGTCGTACTTCCCGAAGGGGTACGGGTAGTCGAAGTTGTCGTGGAAGAAGTCCAGGCCCTGCTTGGTGATCAGGAAGACGTCGTCGGCGTCGAAGTAGCGCGCGAGACCCTTGCGGCACATCGCGCCGAGCGGGATGTCCAGCTTCGAACCGTCGTCGAACGTACGGGTGTAGAGGTCGCTCACGTAGTGGTACGGCCCCGCGACGACCACCGTGATGTACGTCGAGATCGGCAGCGTCTCCGCGAACCGGTGGACCTCGCCCTCCTGCGAGCCCTCGTGCGAGCCCTCCTGCGACTCCTCCGCCCCGTTGCTCCAGACCCGCCAGCCCTCGGGCGCCGTCACCTCGAAGCGGTAGGGCGCCTTGAGGTCGGGCTGCTCGAAGTTGGCGAAGACACGCCGCGCGTCGGCCGGCTCGTACTGCGTGTAGAGGTAGACCTCGCCGTCCTCCGGGTCGACGAAGCGGTGCATGCCCTCGCCGGTCCGGCTGTACGCGCACCGCGCGTCGACCACCAGGACGTTCTCGCCCTCGGCGAGGTCCTCCAGAGCGATACGGACGCCGTCGAAGACGGCCGCGGGGTCGAGGTCCTTGCCGTTCAGGCTCACCGCGTCCACGGACGGGGCGATCAGATCGGCGAAGGTCGAGGCCCCCGCACGGCCGGCGCGGAAGCGGATCGTGGTCTGCGAGCGGAAGGTGCGCGGGCCGGCATCGTCGCCCCCGTCGGGCTCACCGACGGCGGAGCGGAGGTCGAGGGCGACCTCGTAACCGTCGACGGTCAGCAGCTCGGCCCTCTCGCGGGCCTCGTCGCGGGACAGGTTCTCACCGGGCACGGAGCACTCCTTTGTGTCTCGATCGAAGACCTTTGATCCTCCCATGCGGCCTCCGGCGCCCGCGCGCGGGAATGGCGCGAGGGCCCCGTGGTGTTCCGGCTCACAGGTGCAGAACCGACCTCATGAGGAGAGACATGCCCGAGAACAGCACGGCCACCGGCAAGGTCCCGGCCGATTTCTGGTTCGACCCGCTCTGCCCCTGGGCCTGGATGACCTCCCGCTGGATGCTGGAGGTCGAGAAGGTCCGCGACGTCGAGGTGCGCTGGCACGTGATGAGCCTGGCCGTGCTCAACGAGCCCCGGCTCGACGAGCTGCCCGAGGAGTACCAGGACATGATGCGCACCCAGGCCTGGGCGCCGGTCCGCGTCGTCGTCGCCGCCCAGCAGAAGCACGGCGACGAGATCGTCGGCCCGCTGTACACGGCCCTCGGCACCCGCATCCACAACAACGGCGAGGGCCCCACCCGTGAGGCGATCGCGGGCGCGCTCGCGGACGTCGGCCTGCCGGCCGAGCTCCTCGAGTACGCCGACTCCGACGCGTACGACAAGGAGCTGCGCGCCTCCCACCAGGAGGGCATCGACAAGGTCGGCCAGGACGTCGGCACCCCGGTCATCGCCGTGCCCGGCGCCGACGGTGAGCAGATCGCCTTCTTCGGCCCGGTCGTCACCCCCGCCCCGAAGGGCGAGGAGGCCGCGAAGCTCTGGGACGGCACGCTGCTGGTGGCCTCGATCCCCGGCTTCTACGAGATCAAGCGGACCCGTACGCAGGGCCCGGTCTTCGACTGACCTCGTCTGCCGGTGCGGGTCCCAGGCCCGTACCGGACGGGTCAGCCGACGCGGCGGATACGGATCGGACCGCGGGCCTCCTCAGGCCGGACGGGGCGGCCGCCCTGGGTGATCTCCACCTCACCGGCCGTGACCAGCCGCCGGGCCGCCCGGCGGGCCGGCTCCATGAGCGCGCGCCAGCCGTCGCCGTCCCCTTCGTACACCGCTCGCGCGGCATCGGAGGGGCAGATCGTCGCGGTCGGTCCACGGCGCTCCAGCAGCTCCAGGATGGCTCGCTCCAAGCGCCGGTCCGTCCGCCGTCCGCTGTCCGTCACCCTGCCAGTCTCGCACCGGCGGCGGAGGGGAGCAGGACGTGGCCCCCGGGTATTGCCGACCGCGTGAACCGTCGTTCATGATCTGCCCATGCCAGCTGCCGGTTCGGATCGCCACGCGGCCACACCCCTGCCGCGCACCGTGCGGATCGGTTACGGGCTCGGGTCCCTGTGCACCGGCACCTTCGCCACTGTGCCGGGCCTGATCCTGCTCTACTACCTCACCAACGTCCTCGCCGTGCCCGCCGCCGTCGCCGGCGCCGCCGTCTTCCTGCCCAAGGCCTGGGACGTCCTGATCAATCCACTGGTCGGCGCGGTCTCCGACCGCAGCCGGCTGCGCGGGGGGCCGCGCAGGCCGTTCCTGCTGACCGGCGCCTGCACCCTGCCGCCGCTCTTCGCGCTGATCTTCGCCGCGCCGCCGCTGCGGGGCGCCCCGGCGGCCGGTTACGTCGCGGTCCTGTTCCTGCTCGCCGCCACCGCGTACGCCGTCTTCCAGGTGCCGTACGTGACCATGCCCGCCGAGATGACCGAGGACCCGCACGAACGCGGCCGCGTCCTCGGCTGGCGCGTGGGGTTCCTCGGCGTCGCCATCCTGCTCTCCGGGGCGCTGGCCCCCGCGATCGCGCACGCCGACGGCGACACCCCGGAGAGCTACCGGCTGATGGGCGTCGGCGTCGCCGTGCTGCTCGCCGTCGGCATGTTCGGGGCGTGGGCGGCCACCCGCCGCGCCCCGGCGGTCGCCCGGAGCGAGGCCGAGCCCACCCTCCGGGCCCAGCTCGCCGCCGCCCGCTCCAGCACCCCCTTCCTGCACCTGGCCGGGATGTGGACGCTGCAGGCGCTAGCGATCGGCGTGATGCTCGCCGGCGTCCAGTACTTCGCGACGTACACCCTCGGCTCGCCGGGCGCGATCACCCCGCTGTTCGCCTGTCTGATCGGCCCACTGGTCCTCTTCATGCCGCTGTGGAACCGGCTGGCCCGCCGCAAGGGCGTGACGTACGCCCAGTGGTGCGCGTCGCTGCTCTACACGGCGGGCGCGGTGCTCCTCGCCTTCACCGGTGTCGTGGGCCCCGCCGTCGGCTACGCGGCGGTCGTCCTCGTCGGGATCGCCTACGCCGGGCTGCAGTTGCTGCCCCTGACGATGCTGGCGGACACCCTGGCCGCGGACGCCGTCACCACCGGCAGACGCAGGGCGGCGACCTTCACCGGACTGTGGACGGCGGCCGAGACCCTCGCCTTCGCCCTGGGCGCGGGGGTGTTCGCCCTCGTCCTGACAGTCACCGGCTTCCGCTCCTCCGACGCCGCGCACCAGGTGGACCAGCCGGAAGCGGCGCTGACCGGGATCACCGCCGGAATGAGCGTGCTGCCCGCCGTGCTCGCCGCCGCCGGCCTCCTGCTGCTGCACCGCTACGGCGCGGCCCCCGCCGCGTCCCGCCCCCTCCAGGAAGAGCCCGCCCGTGCCGACTGATCCCGCCCTGCCCGACGGCCGCTCCGCGGCCGAGGTGCTCGCCGAGCTGCGCGCCCTGCGCCGGGCGGACGCGCCCACCCGTGGGGGCCGCACCTTCGCCTACGTCTACGACGCGGGTCTCGACGGCCTCGACGAGCTGGCCGCCGAGGCGTACACCGCGTTCGCGACGGTCAACGGGCTCGACCCCACCGTCTTCCCGAGCGTGGCCCGGCTGGAGAACGACGTCGTCGGCGCGGTCACCGCCCTGCTCGGCGCCCCCGGCGCGCAGGGGACGTTCACGAGCGGCGGCACGGAAAGCATCCTGCTCGCCGTCAAGACCGCCCGCGACCACGCCCGGACGGTACGGGGGATCACCGAGCCCCAGCTGCTGCTGCCGTCCACCGCCCACGCCGCCTTCCACAAGGCCGCCGCCTACCTGGGCCTGGAACCGGTCGTCGTACCCGTCGACCCCGTCACCTTCCGCGCCGACGCGACCGCCATGGCCGCCGCCCTGACCGACCGCACCGCGCTGGTGGTCGCCTCCGCGCCCTCGTACGCCCACGGGGTCGTCGACCCGGTCGCCGGGATCGCCGCGGCGGCCGCCGCACGCGGGGTGCTCTGCCACGTCGACGCCTGCATCGGCGGCTGGATCCTGCCCTACCTGCGGCGTGCCGGGCGCGAGGTGGAACCCTTCGACCTCTCCGTGCCCGGCGTCACCTCCCTCTCGGTCGACCTGCACAAGTACGCGTACGCCGACAAGGGCGCCTCCGTGGTCCTCTACCGCGATGCCGAGCTCCGCCGCCACCAGTACTTCGCGCACGCCGGCTGGCCCGGCTACCCGGTGGTCAACCCGACCGTGCAGGGCACCAAGTCCGGCGGACTCCTGGCCCAGGCCTGGGCCGTCCTCCAGTACGTGGGCGAGGAGGGCTACACCGCGCTGGCGGGCCGGGTCGCCGAGGCGTCGGACCGGCTGCTCGCGGGGCTGCGGGCGAGCGAGGGCGTGCGGGTGCTCGGCGAACCCGCCGCCGGGCTCGTCGCGTTCACCGTCGCCCGGGACGGCGCCGGCACCCCGGACCTCAGCCTGCTCCTCCATCTCGCCGACGAGATGCGCGAGCTCGGCTGGTACCTCCAGCCGCAGCTCTCCTTCGACGGTCTCCCGCCCAACCTCCACCTCACCCTCACCCCGGCGACGGTCGGCCAGGTCGACGCCCTGCTCGAAGACCTCGGGGCCGCCCTGGCGAAGGCCCGCGCCCTGGAACCGGTGACGGTGGACCCCGCTCTCGCCGACCTCGCGGCCGGGCTGGACCCGCGGACGCTCGGACCGGACGAGGTCGCGGCCGTGCTCGCCTTCGCCGGCCTCGGCGAGGGCGTGGGACTGCCCGGCCGGATGGCCCCCGTACTCGTCCTGCTGGACGCGCTGCCGGGACCCCTCAAGGAGCGGCTGCTCTCCGAGTTCATGGGTTCCGTCTTCCGGATCCGAGAGCCTCCCGCGCCCGGCATGGGAGAACCCCCGCGAGTCACGTCCTCGCGGGGGTTCTCCGTTGATCCGCCTGCCGGGTGAAGGTTGAGAAGACGATCACGAGGCAGGACGCTCGGGTCGCTCCGTCAGGTCAGGGAGCGAGCAGCAGCACGTCCGCGCGCTCCTTGGCGGCGGCGTAGCGCTTCGCCACGTCCTGCCAGTTGACGACGCGCCACATGGCCTCGATGAAATCCACCTTCTGGTTCTTGTACTGCAGGTAGAAGGCGTGCTCCCAGGCGTCGAACACCAGGATCGGCACCGAGCCCTGACCGACGTTGCCCTGGTGGTCGTAGACCTGCTCGACGATCAGCTTGCCGCTGACCGGCTCGTAGGCGAGGACGCCCCAGCCGGAGCCCTGCGTGGTGGCCGCGGCCTTCGTCAGCTGGGACTTGAAGCCGGCGTACGAACCGAAGGAGTCCGCGATCGCGTCGGCCAGGTCACCCACACCGTCCGCCGCGAGAGGCTCGCCACCGCCGTCGCCGGTCATGTTGTGCCAGTAGATCGAGTGCAGGATGTGGCCGGAGAGGTGGAAGGCGAGGTTCTTCTGGAGGCCGTTGATCGCACCCCAGGCCTCCTTGTCGCGGGCCTCTTCCAGCTGCTCCAGGGTGTCGTTCGCACCCTTGACGTACGCGGCGTGGTGCTTGTCGTGATGGAGCTCGATGATCTGCGGATTGATGACCGGTTCGAGCGCCGCGTAGTCGTACGGGAGTTCCGGAAGCGTGTACGTGGCCATGGGTTCGAACCCTCCAACTGCTACCTGGTGGTTATTGCAAGTCCTTCGCAATTGCAGGCTAGCAGGAGGAGGGCCCGAAGGTGATCAACCGTTCGTCCTAGGACCGGAGGGCGTCGCGGGCGATCGCCGCCAGATCGGGGAAGTCCGTCACGACGGCGTCCACGCCCCGGCCGAAGTGGAAGGCGTACTCGGCGAACGCGTCACCGAAGTCGTTCGGCGCGGTGCCCTTCCGGTACTCGGCCGGGAGGTACTGGTTCTCGGCGCGGAAGGTGTAGGCCCCGACCTTCAGCCCGGCGGCGTGCGCGTCCTCCAGCAGGGTGAGCGGAGGGACCAGCGAGGACTTGTCAGGGCCGATCCACCCGGCGTACGAGGCGATCTCGCGCAGCCCCGCCGGCGTCCTCATCTCCTCGTACGTCACCGGGTGGCCGTACGGTCCGCCGCTCGTCCCCAGCGCCTGCCACAGCGGGAGACCGAGGCGCGCGGCGGCCACCTCGCGGAGGCTGGACGGCTCGAAGGACTGGACGACGCAGTCGCGTGCGGTCAGCCGGTTGCGGCGGACGAGCCTGATGAGTTCCGGCTCCAGGGGCAGGCCGACCGAGCGGAAGTACGTCGGGTGCTTCGTCTCCGGGAAGACCGCGATCCGGCGGCCGTGCTCCTTCGACAGGGCGCGGGCCAGGTCGACGACCTCCTGGAAGGTCATGATCCGCTCGCGGCCGTCGAAGACGGTGTTGCGGTTACGGACCAGGGGGAGCCGCTCCACCGCACGCAGCGTCCTCAGCTCGGCGAGGGTGAAGTCCTCGGTGAACCAGCCGGTGACGGCGCGCCCGTCCACCGTCTTCGTGGTGCGGCGGCCGGCGAACTCGGGGTGCCGGGCCACGTCCGTGGTGCCGGAGATCTCGTTCTCGTGACGCACCACCAGGACGTGGTCCTTCGTGGGGACCAGGTCGGGCTCGATCCAGTCGGCCCCGGCCCGCACCGCGAAGGTGTAGGCGGAGGCGGTGTGTTCGGGCCGCCATCCGGCGGCGCCCCGGTGGCCGATGACGAGCGGCCCTCTCCGGCCCCCATGCGGTTCGGAGGCGACGGCGGGGGCCGCCGTGGCGGCGGAGACGGCGGCTGTGGCCAGAAGGATCGAGCGGCGGCGCGGGTGCTGGAAAGCCATGCGGGCTCCTCGGTAGGCGCGGAGCAACCACCGAAGCCACACGGGGTTACGCCAGGGCGGACGGAACCTTGCTGCCTCATGTACGGCCACGCGTACGGTACTCGGCAGCCGGCACAGGAGGAAGGCATGGAGCTACGACCGGGGCGGCCCGGGGAAGCCGCGGCGCTGACAGAGCTGGCCCTGCGGTCCAAGGCCCACTGGGGTTACGACGAGGCGTTCATGGCGGCCTGCCGCGACGAACTGACGGTCCGCCCCGGCGACACGGCCGGCGGTCGCGCTGTGGTCGCGGAGGAGGACGGCCGCCTGCTGGGCTTCACCACCCTGGCCGGGGAACCGCCCGAGGGCGCACTCGCGATGATGTTCGTCGAGCCGGACACCATCGGCCGGGGCGTGGGCCGGCTCCTGTTCGAGCACACCATGACGCAGGCCCGCCGGCTGGGCTTCGTACGGCTCACCATCGACGCCGACCTGAACGCCGAGCCCTTCTACACGGCTATGGGCGCGGTGCGGATCGGCGCCACCCCTTCCGGCTCGATCCCGGGGCGCGAACTGCCGCTGCTGGAGCTCGCTCTCGGATGACGGTCACGTGGGGCGGCGCGGCCTGTACGCGGTCCCGCCGCAGCCCCGGCGCCAGGGCCAGCGTCACCATGAGGGAGGCCGCCGCCATCACGGTGATCGCCGTCGCGGGGGAGGACCGCTGGGCGAGGGCGCCCGCGAGCGCGGCCGCCACGCCCTGCATGGCGAGCATTCCGGAGGAGTGCAGACCTAGGGCCTGGCCCGTCATCGCGTCCGGAGTCAGCGCCATCAGGCGCTCCTGGAACACCAGGCTCGCGGAGAAGGCGGTGGAGGCGACCGCCGCGAGGACCAGGGCCAGGGGCAGCGCCGGGTGCAGCGCGAACAGCAGATAGGGCGCGGCCAGCAGCAGGAGCAGCGGTGTGCCCAGCCGTCCGCGCCACCGCGCGGGCACGAAGCGGCCCGTCACCGTGTCCCCGACCAGCATCCCCAGCGCCGCACAGGCGAAGAGCAGCCCCGCCCGGTCCGGCCGGTAGGGCACGAAGAGTGATTCGCAGCCGACGACCAGCCCGTTGGGCAGCCAGAGCGAGAGGTACACACGCCGTCGGGGGGCCGAGGACCACAGCAGCGCGTTGGTCCGCCAGGTCTCGCCCACCGAGGGCCGGCCGGCCGCCCGGGGCGGGCGGCGCGCCAGGCCGAACCAGGCAGCCGCGGCGCCGGCCACGTACAGGCCGGCCGAGACGAGGAGCGTGCCGCGCGGGGACAGCACGGCGACCAGGACGCCGCCGGCCGCGTACCCGCAGATCTGCATGGTGCCGGAGCACATGTTGAGCACCGAACGCCCCAGCAGGAAGGTGTTTTTGGGGAGCACCTCGTTGAGCAGTCCGTACCGCACCCCGCCGGTCACCGCCGCGACGACCCCCTCGCCCAGGACGACGGCGAACATCAGCGGCAGCGGCAGCCCGGGTACGGCCAGGACGGCGGTCCCGACGCCGAAGGCGAGCGCCGCGCCGCTCAGCGCTCCACGCGGCGGGAGCCGGTCGGCCGCCGACATCAGCAGGGTCGCGCCGATCAGCTGGGCGAGTGAGGCACCGAACATGGAGAGCGCGGAGAGCAGCGGCGACCCGGTCGTGGTGAACACGAGGACACCCAGGGCCAGTCCGCTCGTCGTCGAGGCGGCACCCTGCAGTGCGCTCGTCGCGAAGAGGGGCCCGAACTGCGGCACACGGAACACGTCCCGGTAGGTGAGCATGCCGGGAAGTCTCGGCCGGGGTTCCGCACAGCCGTTACTGTTTCGCGAGGAGGCGAAACCATGGGCTGGTGGCAGGTCAACGCGGACACCCTGGCCGCCGGGCGCTTCGTCGTGTCGGAACTGGCCGAGGCCACCGCGACCCTCCAGTTCCTGGAGAGCGGAGTGGCCACGAACCCGGCCGAACGCGCCTGGTCCGACACCCATCGGCCCGCCTACCGGGAGCGGCTGGCCGAGGACCCGGTCACGGCGGAGCTCGTACGGACCGGGCTCGGCGGCCACTGGATCGCGGACTTCCTCACCCCCACACCCACCGGCGGGACCACGTTCGCCCAGGATCTGGCCCTGGTGCGCGAGACCTCCCCGGAGGAGGCCCGCGCCGACCTGGAGGTGTCCCGGGGCGGCCCGCTCCCGGCGGTCCTCCACCGGGAGGACCTGCCGCGGAGCGCTGCCGACCTGCTGGAATGGGTATGGGAGCGGATCGTGCTCCCGGACTGGCCGCGCCGCCGACGGATCGTCGAGGCGGACGTGGTGGCGCGCGCGGGGCAGCTCAGCCAGGGCGGCTGGGCGGCCGCGCTGGACACGCTGAACCCCGGCATGCGCTGGCTGGGCGGCAGCCGCCTCCAGGTCAACCCGCGCGACTACCCGCCCCGTGAACTCGACGGCGTACAGCTGGTGTTCGTCCCCGTCACACCACGCCAGGGCTGGGTCTCCTGGGACGCCGCCGCACGGCGGTACGCGGTCGTGTACGCCTGCTCCGGAACGCTGTCGGACGCGGACCGGCCCGCCGTCCCCGACAGCCTCGGCCGGCTGCTGGGGCCCGCGCGGGCCGGTGTGCTCGTGCTGCTCGACCGGCCCAGGAGCACCACGGAACTGGTGGCGCTGACCGGCCAGGGGCTGGGATCGGTCGGCCGCCACCTGAAGGTGCTGCTGGACGCGGGCCTGGCGGGGCGCCGCAGGTCGGGCCGCTCGGTGCTCTACTTCCGCACGGAGGCGGGCGAGGTGCTCCTGCGGGCCGGGGCGATCTGAGGCGCGTCGCGGGCAGCGGTGGGCCGAACCGCGGTCAGCTCCCGGCCGGCGCGCGGCGCTCCGCCCGCTTCTGCCGCACGAGGCCGATCACGATCAGCACCGCGGTGAGCGCGCCGGTCGCCAGCAGCTGGTCGCGTGTGTCGGGCTGGCGCAGCATCAGGACGAAGATGCCGGCCATGGCCACCAGCGCCACGATCGTCAGGCCCGGGAAGAGCCACATCCGGACGACGAGCCGCTCCAGGGCCTCGCGCTCCGTCCGCTTGCGCAAAATCAGCTGGGAGACGGCGATGAAGATCCAGACGACCAGGATCACGGCGCCGATCATGTTGAGGAGCCACGGGAAGACGTCCTCGGGGCGCCAGTAGCTGAGCAGCACGCAGAGGAAGCCGAAGACCGACGAGGCGAGCACGGCGTTGCGCGGGACGCCCGAGGAGATTTTGCCGAGCACCTTCGGGCCCTGGCCGCGGGCGACCAGGGAGCAGGCCATGCGCGACGAGCCGTAGATGTTGGCGTTCATCGCGGAGAGCAGGGCGACCAGGATGACCACGTTCATGATCTCCGCGGCGCCGCTGATGCCGAGGTGGTCGAGCATCGCGTAGAACGGGCCGACCTCGGCGACCGTGGGGTCGTCCCACGGCACGAGGGTCACGATGACCGCCATCGAGCCGATGTAGAAGACCGCGATGCGCCACATCGCCGTACGCACCGCCTTCGCGACGCCCCGCACCGGGTTCTCGGACTCGGCGGCGGCGATGGTGACGGTCTCCAGGCCGCCGTACGCGAAGACGGAGGCGAGCAGGCCGATGATGAGGCCCTCCGAGCCGTGCGGCATGAAGCCGCCGTCCCCGGTGAGGTTCGAGGTGCCGGGGGAGTCCGTGCCGGGCAGCACGCCCAGGATCGCGAGGATGCCCAGCACGAGGAAGAGCGTGATCGCGATGACCTTGAGCGCGGCGAACCAGAACTCGAACTCGCCGAAGTTCTTCACGGCGGCGAGATTCGTGCCGAGGAAGATCACCATGAACAGGGCGACCCAGGCCCACTCCGGCGTACCGGGCAGCCAGCCCGTGACGATCTGCGCGGCGCCGATGCCCTCCAGTCCGACGGCGACACAGAGCAGCACCCAGAACGACCATCCGGCGGTGAAGCCCGCCCACGGCCCGATCGCCCGTTCCGCGTGGACGGAGAAGGAGCCGGACGCGGGGTTGGCCGCGGACATCTCTCCGAGCATCCGCATCACGAACATGACCAGCAGTCCGGAGATGCCGTACGCGATGACGATCGAGGGGCCGGCCGCGGCGATGCCCGCGCCCGAGCCGACGAACAGCCCGGCCCCGATCACACCGCCGAGGGCGATCATCGACAGATGGCGCTGCTTGAGGCCGTGGGTGAGCGCGGAGTCGGCGGTGGGGGCGGCGGCGTCCGTGGGGGGCGGCGCGGAGGTCCGGGACATGGACAGGCTCTGTTCACTGGTCGGGACAGGGGACGGCCCACAGTCTGGCCACGAGCTCCGGCCACGGGGAACCGTTGTCCGCTATACGGTCACCGGGCTCACACAAGGTGTCCACCCGCCTACACCTTCGTGCGCAGCTCCCGCACCGCCGCCACGAGCAGCACCAGTGCGGTGGCCCCGGCCGACCACAGCACCTGCGGGCGGGCCGCGTCGTCGGTGAGCATCAGCAGCAGGACGGCCAGCAGACCGGCCAGGGTCACCCACGTCAGGTAGGGGAAGCACCACATCCGCAACGCCAGGGCGTCCGGCGCCTCCCGTTCGAGCCGGCGCCGCAGCCGCAGCTGCGAGGCGGCGATCAGGCCCCAGACGAACAGCAGGACCGCCCCGACGGAGTTGAGCATGTAGAGGAAGACGGTGTCGGGCCATTCGAGATTGAGCAGCACGGAGACGAAGCCGAAGGCCACCGAGGCCAGCACCGCCCGACGGGGCACCCCGCCCCCGCCGCCCTGCCCGCCGGACACCTTCAGCAGCCCGCGCGGCGCCTCGCCGCGCTCGGCCAGCGAGAAGATCATCCGGGACGAGCCGTACAGATTGGCGTTGAGCGCCGAGAGCAGCGCCACGAACACCACGATGTTCATGATCTGCCCGGCCGACGGCACCCCGACGGAGTCCAGGACCTTCACGTACGGGCTGAGCCCGGCCCGCTGCGCGGTCCACGGCAGCACGGTCACGATCACCAGCATCGAACCGACGTAGAAGAAGAGGATGCGGACCACCGCGCTGCGCACCGCGCGCCCCACGGCGCGGGCCGGATCGTCGGTCTCGGCCGCCGCGATCGTCACGACCTCCAGGCCGCCGAAGGCGAAGACCACCGTCAGCACACCGGAGACCACGCCGTCCCAGCCGTTCGGCAGGAAGCCGCCCTGGCCGGTCAGGTTGGTCAGACCCACCGGATCCGTGTCCGGAAGGACGCCGAAGACGGCCAGCAGGCCGAGGACCAGGAAGGCCACGATCGCGGCCACCTTCAGGGCGGCGAACCAGAACTCGAACTCGCCGAAGTTCTTCACCGCTGTCAGGTTGGCCACGGTGAACACCACCATGAACAGCAGCACCCAGAGCCACTGGTCCACCGCGGGCACCCAGGCATGGGCGATCTGTGCGGCCGCCGTCGCCTCCACGGCGAGCACCACCACCAGCATGAACCAGTAGAGCCAGCCCACACTGAAGCCGGCCCACCGGCCCAGCGCGCGCTCCGCGTGGACGGAGAAGGAACCCGACGCGGGCATCGCGGCCGACATCTCGCCGAGCATCCGCATCACCAGCATCGCCAGCACGCCCGCGATCAGATACGAGACGACGACGGCGGGCCCCGCGACCGCGATCCCGGCGCCCGACCCGACGAAGAGACCGGCGCCGATCACCCCGCCCAGACCGAGCATCGTCAGATGCCGTTGCTTCAGGCCGTGGGCCAGGGGTTCGGACCGTACGGGGGAGTGCGTGGGGGGCGCGTCGTGCATGAGCTGCGGATCACTCTCGGATCATTTATGGGGAACCTACAGTCTCACGGGACGGCACCCCTTCCCGAACTGAGTGCCGGGCACACCCCCACCTCCGTGACCAGCATCACGCCGAGGGGTCATTGCGTCACGCTCTTTGTGTGAACCCGACTAACCCCTCAACCGCCGCTTTGTGGGCGGCTGATGGTGATCCGGGGATGTGCCGTCGGCTAACGTCGGCTCCAGTCCTGCCTGCCGACCTCACCCGCGGAGTCCCGATGAGTACTGCTGCCGCCCCCGTCCGTTCCGGAGCGGTCCTCGCCGACCTGCTGCCCGCAGCCCGGCACCGCTACGCCGTGGACACGGCGCTGGTCGTCGGTGGCGCCGCCCTCACCGGCATCGCGGCCCAGATCGCCGTGCCCGTCCCCGGCTCCCCGGTCCCCGTCACCGGCCAGACCTTCGCCGCACTGCTCATCGGCACCGCGCTCGGCGCCCGCCGCGGCTTCCTCTCCCTCGCCCTGTACGCGCTCGTCGGCATGGCCGGCATGCCGTGGTTCTCCGAGGGGACCTCGGGACCGGGCGGCGCCTCGTTCGGCTACGTCCTCGGCATGCTGCTCGCCGCGACGGTCGTCGGCGGCCTGGCCCGCCGGGGCGGTGACCGGTCCGTCCTGCGCACCGCGGGCACCATGGCGGTCGGCTCCCTGATCATCTACGCGGTCGGCGTTCCCTACCTGGCGCTCTCCACCGGCATGTCGATGAGCGCCGCGGTCGCGGCCGGCCTCGTGCCGTTCCTGATCGGCGACGCGCTCAAGGCCGCACTGGCCATGGGCGCGCTCCCCGCCTCCTGGAAGCTCATCGGGCGCCGAGGCTGAGCCGAAAGACCTCAGTAGGCACCACCGAAGAGGCTCGCCGGGTCGTATCGCGACACCAGACCGGCGAGCCTCTCGCGTGTCCGGGGCCCGTGCACTCCCCGGTACGTCTCCGCGCGGTCCCCGCCGCCGAAGGCGAAGTTCAGCGCACGGCCCAGGGCGTACGGCGCCGTCTCCCCGGCCACCCGCGCGTACAGCGCCCGCACCGCCTTCACGTCCGTACCGTCCAGCGGTGACAGCAGCCGCAGCAGGAAGCCCGCGTCCCGGTGCGGCACCGCGCTGTCGTGGGCGGGCCGCTCGGCCAGGGCGCCGCCCAGGTGGTTGAGCTGGACCACCGTCATCATCGGGGCCTTCGGCCCGGTCAGCTCCAGCACCCGCCCGGCCGTCCCGGCGTCCAGGTCGCGCAGCATCACTCCCTCGCCGTGGTAGGCGTGCGGGAACGGCGGATCGCTGTGGATGGTGTGGCTCTCGGTGTACGGCAACTCCCGCAGCGAGTCGGAGAGCGCCGGCCCGACCGCCCGCAGCGGCGCCACCAGGGCCTCGCCTTCCGCTGCCGTGCCGGTGTACGCGACCCGCACCGAGATCACGTACCGCCCCCGCAGTGCTTCCGGCAGCTGCGGCACGTCGGGGTAGCACGTCGCCGCCAGCGAGGAGGTGCACGTCTCCGGCACGGTCCGCGTCCACTCCAGGTAGCGCCGCAGCACATCCGGTGCCGCGTCCCCGTCGAAGGCCAGCGAGCCGCCGTACAGCCGCTCCACGGCCACCAGGCCGATCTCCAGCCCCGTCACGACGCCCAGCCGGTGCCCGCCGCCCCGCAGCCCCCAGAAGAGCTCCGGTTCGGTGTCCGGGGTGACGTGGCGCGGCACACCGTCGCCGGTCACCACGTCGAGCGAGCGGACGTGGTCGGCGGCGTAGCCGAACTCCCGGGCCAGAATGCCCAGCCCGCCGCCCAGCGTGTACGAGACCGCGCCCACGCCCGGCGACGAGCCGTTCAGCGGGGCGAGTCCGTGCGGGGCGGCCGCGGCGACGACCGCGCCCCAGGTGGTGCCCGCCCCGATGCGCGCGGTGCGGCGCCCGGGATCGACCTCGACGCCGTCCATCCGGTGGGTACGGACCAGCAGCCCGCCCTCGACCGGGCCCGGCAGTCCGTGCCCGGTCGCGTGGACGGCGACGGACAGGCCGCGCGTGGCGGCGTCGCGCACCGCGGCCAGGACGTCGGCGGCGTCCGAAGCCTCCACCAGGAGATCGGGGCGGATGGCGAAGGCGGTCTGGAAACTCTCGATCGCGGGGGTCGCGGTCATGACGAAGGCTCTCCGTTCGCTCGCGGGATCGCGGGGCGAGGGAGAGCCTTCCGGGTATACCTGACATCCGCCGTCAGGTATGGGTGCCGATCACTCGACCGGCGCGGCCGCCTTCGCCTTCCGGCTGCGGGCGTCGCGCACCAGCGAGATCCCCACGACCAGGGCCGCGACCAGCAGCGAGAGCAGCACCTGCTCGCGCCCGGCGTCGTCGGTCAGCATGTAGACGAGGACGAAGGAGATCATCGCGATCGTCGCCCAGGTCAGATACGGGAAGAGCCACATCCGTACGACGAGCTTCTCGGGCGACTCGCGCAGGATGATGCCGCGCATCCGCAGCTGGGTGAAGCAGATCACCAGCCACACGAACAGGGCGACCGCTCCGGAGGAGTTCAGCAGGAACGCGAAGACCGTGTCGGGCCACTGGTAGTTGAAGAACACGGCGACGAAGCCGAACACCACGGACGACAGGATCGCCGCCTGCGGCACGCCCCGCTTGTTCACCCTGGCGAACGCCTTGGGCGCGTCCCCCCGCTGTCCCAGCGAGAAGGCCATGCGCGAGGCCGTGTAGAGGCCGGAGTTGAGACAGGACAGCACGGCGGTCAGCACGATGACGTTCATGACCTGGCCGGCGTGCGGGATTCCGATGACGTTCAGCGCGGCGACGTACGAACCGTCCTTGACGATCGACGCGTCGTTCCACGGCAGCAGCGTGAGGACGATGAAGATCGACCCCAGGTAGAAGATGGCGATACGCCAGATCACGCTGTTGGTGGCCTTGGAGACGGCGCGGCGCGGGTCCTCGGACTCACCGGCCGCCAGCGTCACGATCTCGCTGCCCATGAAGGAGAAGACGACCATCAGCACACCCGTGAGGATGGCGCCCGGCCCCTCGGGGAAGAACCCGCCGGTGTCCGTGAGGTGGGCGAGGCCCGGCCCCGGGCTGTCCGAACCCGGCAGGACGCCGAAGACGGCGAGCAGGCCGACGACGACGAAGGCGCCGATCGCCACGACCTTGATCCCGGCGAACCAGAACTCGAACTCGCCGTACGAGCCGACGGAGACCAGGTTGGTCGCCGTCAGCACCACCATGACGATCAGGGCCCACGCCCACTGCGGTACGCCGGGGACCCAGCCCTCCAGGATCTTGGCACCCGCCGTGGCCTCGACGGCGAGCACCACGACCCAGAAGAACCAGTACAGCCAGCCGATGGAGAAGCCGGCCCAGCGGCCCAGGGCCTGGTCGGCGTAGGCGGAGAAGGAACCCGAGCTCGGCCGGGCGACGGCCATCTCGCCGAGCATCCGCATGACGAAGACGACCATCAGGCCGACCAGCGCGTACGACAGGAGAATGGCGGGTCCCGCGGCGGCGATGCCGGCCCCGGAGCCGACGAAGAGGCCCGCTCCGATCACGCCGCCGATGGCGATCATCGAGAGATGACGGTTCTTGAGGCCGGCCTGGAGGCCGTCCGGGGAACCCGGCTTACCCGGCTCGCCGGGCTGTTGGCCCGGTCCAGCCAGCGTCGTCTGCGACGTCATGGATCGAATCCTTACGTTTTCTGATCACGTGTGTCGGGTGTTGCCTTCGGCGGGGGTGGTGCGAAGGCAAGGCCACGCATTCAAGCCCGACCGGCACCGAGATCGGAACCCCCTAGTCCGTTTCCTTGACCCGATCGTTGCCCGTGTGGCTTTGCGCACAGCCCCGGTATGAACCGGACCCGTGGAAAGCCCGGTGGGTCCCGACCCCGCTGACGATTACCCCGCCCCGTCCGTGCCACACTTCGCTCCATGCGCGTGTACCTCGGCTCCGACCATGCCGGCTTCGAATTGAAGAACCACCTCGTCGAGTGGCTCACCGCCCACGGCCACGAGGCCCTCGACTGCGGTCCTCACATCTACGACGCCCAGGACGACTACCCGCCGTTCTGCCTCCGTGCCGCCGAGCGGACGGCCGCGGACAAGGACAGCCTCGGAATCGTCATCGGCGGCTCCGGCAACGGCGAGCAGATCGCAGCGAACAAGGTCAAGGGCGTCCGTGCCGCGCTCGCCTGGAGCGAGCAGACCGCCGCGCTCGGCCGTGAGCACAACGACGCCAACGTGGTGGCCATCGGCGGCCGGATGCACACGGTGGAGGAGTCCACCAAGTTCGTCGAGATCTTCCTGGCCACCCCGTACTCGGGTGAGGAGCGCCACACGCGCCGCATCGAGATGCTCTCGGCGTACGAGAACACCGGCGAGCTCCCCCCGATCCCGGCCCACCACCCGCAGCAGGGCTGAACAGCCCCGCACCCGCTTCCCCTGTGCCGCCGGGCCCGTACCCGGCGGCACAGGCGCGTCACCAGGAGAACGCCGTGCCCGAGGGGCATACGATCCACCGCCTCGCCGCGGACCACCACGAGCGGTTCGCGGGCCGCCCGGTGCGCGTGAGCAGCCCCCAGGGCAAGTTCTCCGACAGCGCGGCCCTGCTGGACGGCCGGACCCTCACCGGCGTCGACGCGCACGGCAAGCACCTCTTCCTCGGCTTCGAGGGATCGGTCTGGGTCCACATCCACCTCGGCCTCTTCGGCAAGCTCGGCTTCGGCGCGGCTCCGGCGCCGCCGCCCACCGACACGGTCCGGCTGCGCCTGCTCAACGAGGCCCACCACGCCGATCTGCGCGGCCCCACCACGTGCGCCCTGATCACGGGCCCCGAGAAGCGCGCGATACACGACCGGCTCGGCCCGGACCCGCTGCGTGCCGACGAGGACGGCGAGCGGGCCTGGCAGCGGATCTCCCGCAGCCGCGTCACGGTCGCAGCCCTGCTGATGGACCAGAAGGTCGTCGCGGGCGTCGGCAACGTCTACCGCGCCGAGGTCCTCTTCCGGCACGGCATCGACCCGTACCGCCCGGGGAAGGACCTCACGCGCGGTGAGTGGGACGCGGTCTGGACCGACCTCGGCGCCCTGATGCGCGAGGGTGTGCGGAACAACCGCATCGACACGGTCCGCCCCGAGCATCTGCCGGAGGCGATGGGCAGGCCCCCGCGGGTCGACGACCACGGCGGCGAGGTGTACGTCTACCGCCGCGCCAGGCAGGCCTGCCACATCTGCGGCACCGAGGTCCGTACGGCGGACCTGGCGGCCCGCAACCTCTTCTGGTGCCCGGTCTGCCAGCCGTCGGTGTCGGGCCGGTAGGCAGGCCGGAGACCGCCCGGGCTCAGAATCCGTGCGGGCACCACGGCTGCACGTCCGAGGAGAACGCCAGGGCTGCCTCCGCCAGCGCGCCCACCCGTAGTTCCCGCACCTGCCCGGCCGCCGCAAGCGTCGTCAGCGACTCGCCGCCCAGATAGGCGGCCCCCAACTGATTCACCGAGAGAGCCAGTTCGGGCTCGTCGTCCGTCCGCCGGCAGGTGGCCGCGCCCTTCGCGTCGGCGGTCAGGCGCCAACGCCCCGCGTTCCAGGAGCAGAAGGTGTCCTCCACCTCCAGCACCACGTCGACGGGGGCCCGGTAGCGCCGAGCCTCCAGCGCCGCACCCAGCTCGACCAGCCGCACGTACAGCCCGTCCCGCTGCCGGACCTCGCAGCGCCGGACGTCGGAGACCAGCCGGAGCACGGCGTCGTCCGCGGGCCGGTTGTGGCACTCGACCACCGTCGTCAGGTCGATCCCGAACAGGAAGCGCCACAACGCCGCGTACGAGGCGGGGTCCAGCGCCGCCAGGTCACGCACCGCCACCGTGCCCCGGGGGCCGGCGTCGTCCCAGGCGGGCCGCAGATGGAACGTCGCGTACCCCGTCACCTCGCCGTCCCGCTCCGCGAGCACGCACTGCAGCGGGGAGCCACCCTTCCGGGCGCTCTCCGGGTCGTTCACGGGTACCCGCTCCCAGCCGGGGCGGCGCAGCGGAGTGCCGGGCCGGGCCGCGGCCAGCTGCGCGTACACCGCCTCGCAGGCGTCGAGAGCCTGTGCCGGGGACGACCGGCGTACCCGCACCTCGTCCGTGCCCGGGGGCAGCATGAGGGAGACCCGGGAGGTGTCGATCCGCAGGCTCGTCTCGGCGGTGGCCGCGCTGTAGCCGAACCGGCCGTAGATGCCGGGCTCCGACGCCAGCAGCACCGCGAGCGGCTCGCCCCACGAGCGGACGTCGTCCAGCTGGCGCCGCATCATCGCCGTCAGCAGCCCCTGCCTGCGGTGCGTGGAGGAGACGCTCACCATCGTGACCCCAGCGGCCGGCACCGCCTCCCCGCCGGGCACGGTCACCCGGAAGCTGTACGAACCGGCTGTCCCCACGCAGTCCGCGCCGTCCCAGTGGGCGAGCGCACGCTGCGGCTCGGCCAGGGCGGTGTACATCTCGCGGCTCTCGGGCGAGAAGGGGACCCCGCCGAAAGCCAACTCGAGACTGCCGAACCAGGCATCCGATTCCGCCGCCGACAGCACCCGCAATTCCGTAGTCATGACCCCTGCTTACCAGGGCCGCGAGGCCTGGGCGAACCAGTTTCGAACACATTGTCACCGGGGCCCCCTGCACCGGAGGCCGTCGGGTGGATAAGGTCCCGGCAATGGCCCGTCGCAGAGGAGCAGACACCTACCCCGCCCGGTGGCGAAGATCAGCGCACCGGGCGCGCATCGCGCTGCGCAGGTCCGGAGTCGACTACTTCCGCGGGGACGGCTCCGACTGGATAGCCCTGGCCGGTCTGCTGATCATGATTCCGGTGATCACCGGCACCACGCTGATCAACCCGGTCTGGTGCTCACCGACCGCCCTGGCACTCCCGATCGTCGCGGGCGGTCTGCTGCTGCGGCCTGCCAGCCTGCTGAGTCTCTACGCGACCGCCGCCGCGGCCCTGATCGTGGAGTCCGTCGCCCTCGGCCCCTATGCGGAGGGGCCCGCCCGGGTCACACCGGGCACCGTCCTGGTCGTCGCGGCCTGCGGCTTCTTCGGGCTCGTCCTCGCCCAGTTCCGGGCCAGGGTCGGGGTGCCGTGGCGACGCGGCGGCACGATGCTCTTCGACCTGCGCGAGCGGATCCGGGTCCAGAGCGCCCTGCCGCGGCTCCCCGAGGGCTGGCACCGCGAGATGGCACTCCGCCCGGCGGGGGGCCAGTCCTTCTCCGGCGACTTCGTCGTCGCCGCCCGTACCAACGGCGGCCGCACCCTGGAGGTCGTGCTGACCGATGTCTCCGGCAAGGGCATGGACGCGGGTTCCCGCGCCCTGCTGCTGTCCGGTGCCTTCGGCGGCCTCCTCGGCTCCCTGCCCCCGCACGGCTTCCTCCCCGCGGCCAACGGCTATCTGCTGCGCCAGGACTGGGACGAGGGCTTCGCCACCTCCATCCATCTCGTCCTGGACCTGGACTCCGGTGACTACGAGCTCCTCTCGGCCGGGCACCCTCCGGCGCTTCAGCTGCACGCGGGCAGCGGCCGGTGGGAGGAGAAGGCCGCGGAGGGCCCGCTGCTCGGTGTGTACGACGGTGCGCAGTTCGACGCGGTGAAGGGCTCGCTGGCGCCCGGGGACGTCCTGATGCTCTTCACGGACGGCCTGGTGGAGGCCTCCGACCGGGACATCGCCGAGGGCATCGACCGGCTGACCGGTGAGGCCGACCGCTACGTCGCCACGGGCTTCGAGGGTGCGGCCTGGCATCTGATCGAGGCCTGCGCGAAGGACGTCAACGACGACCGTGCGCTCCTGCTTCTGTCCCGTCGGACCTGAACCCTACGGAACCGGTCGAAACCGTACGGGCGTCAAGCTGAGTGTTCGGCTGTCACCCGAACGTGAAGTCTTCCTGGGTGCGTCATCCGGATACGTCATTCCCGGGACGTCGTCCGGGAGCGCCGTCCCGGGTGCGGAGACACGGACCCCGCACCCGGGGGGTGCGCACGTCAGACCGGTACCGCCTCTTTCTCGGCCTCCTGGTCCCGTGCACGTCCTCCGGGAAGGATCCGGGCGAGCCAGTGCGAACGGCCGGCCGCCAGCGGCGACAGGACCGCGAGCAGGAGCACGTACCCGGCGATGAACGGGGAGAGCCGTTCGTCCAGGCCCGCGCCCGCCGCCATCGTGGCGAGGATCAACGCGAACTCACCTCGCGCCAGCAGGGTGGTGGAGATGTTCGCCGTGGCCTTCGGCCCGAAGGCGTAGATCCTCGCCGTGGCCATCCCCGCGAAGACGTTCATCGCCACGGTCACCGCGACAGCCGCCAGCACCGGCCACACCACGCTCGGCAGGTCGCCGGGGTTGATGGACAGCCCGAAGGCGAAGAAGAAGATCGCGCCGAACGCGTCCCGCAGCGGGTGCACCAGCTTCAGGATGCGGGGACCCGAGGTGGTGCTGCCCAGCATCAGGCCGACCATGAACGCGCCGATCGCGTCGGCCACCCCGAACCACTCCGAGATCCCGGCGACGAAGACGGCGACTCCGAGGAAGGAGATGACGAGGAGTTCGTCGTCCTTGGTGTTCATCAGCTTGCCGATGAGCTTCGTGCCGAACCGGGCCACCAGGGCGAGCAGCAGCAGGAAACCGAACGCCTTGCCGCCGTCGAGCACCGCCGCGCCGAGACTGTCCGCGCCGGACAGGATCGGCTGCAGGGCGGCCAGGTAGAGGGCGAGGAAGACGTCCTCGACGACGATGATGCCGAGGATCGGCCGCGTCTCCGGACTGCCGATCCGGCCGAGGTCCACCAGGACCTTCGTGACGATGGCCGACGAGGAGATGCCGAGCACGCCCGCGAGGACCAGCGCTTCAGAGGTACCCCAGCCCAGCGCGAAGCCGAAACCGAGCCCCGCGCCGACGTTCAGGGCGAGATAGGTGCCGCCGGCGAGCGCCATCTTGCGCCCGCCCTTCTTCAGGTCGTCGAGGTGGAACTCGAGGCCGAGGTAGAAGAGCAGCAGCACGAGACCGAGCGCGGAGAGCATCTCCAGGTCGTGCGGGTCGTCGAGCAGGACGACCCCGGGTGTGTGCGGGCCGAGGAGGATCCCGGCCAGGATGAACAGAGGGATGGTCGGCAGCCCGATACGGCCGCCGACGCGGGCGAGGACGGCGGCGGCGAGGAACGCGCCCCCCATGGCGATGAGCGTGTCTGCGTGTCCGATGAGCCCGTCTCCTTCGTTGGGTCAAGAGTGCGTCAAGAAATCGTCAGTAATTAGTTTACCGAACGATTTGGAGTGCATCGGAGGGCCCTTCGGAATGCCGGGGTGTCCGTCGTAGAGTCGGCCCATGCCGATCCCGTGTCTGACCCTGTCCCAGGTGGAAGCGATCGCCCGCGAGGCTCATCGCTCGCAGACCGACAAGGCGGGGCGGCCGTACGTGGAGCATCTGGCCGCGGTGGCCGAGGGCGTACGGATCCGGGGTGGCAGCGAGGAGCAGATCGCCGCCGCCTGGCTGCACGACGCGGTCGAGGACGGCGTGCTCTCCCGGCAGTGGCTGGACGAGGCCCCGCTTCCCCTGCGGGTAAAGGAAATGGTCCTCGCCGTCACCAAGCGGGACGGCGAGGACCTCTTCACGTACACCGGGCGGATTCTCGCCACGCCCGGAGCGCTGCTGATCAAGGAGTCGGATCTGGCGCACAACGCTGACCCGGACCGGCTCGCGGTCCTGGAGCCGGCGACCCGTACCCGGCTGAGCGAGAAATATGCGCAGGTGCGCGGCTTGTTGGGGCTCGGCGGGGGTGTCACCCCCGCCGAACAGCGGGATCAAGCCAACCCGGCGGCCGGCTGACGGGACCGGCCCCCGGTGGGAGGGGCTGATCCGGACAGGCTCAGCGCTTGGCGGGGCTCTTTCGGAACGCCCAGTTCATGTCCGGCTCGGTCGCGAAGCGGAGCGCGCGCCGGACCGGCGGGGTGCACAGCGCGGTCACGGCGACGGCGGCGACGAGGGAGACGACGACGAGTCCCACGGGCCCCGAGAGCCACTCGTAGCGGTCGAACAGGCCGTAGTAACCGGCGCCCTTGATCAGGAAGCCGTGCAGCAGGTAGCCGCAGATCGTCCCGGCGCCCAGCACGGTGAACCACATGTGGCGGCGGGGGACCCAGGCGAGGAACGAGATCGTGAGCAGCAGCGCGCATCCGAACATCGCCAGGGTCATCACGGGTCCAGTCCACCACTGGAAGTCCATCTCCTGGGCGCTGTTGCTGCGGTAGAACCAGCCGAGCTGCATGTGCGGCGCCACCCAGTAGGCGAAGGCCAGGGCCCCGGCGAGCAGGGGAAGGGACAGCAGGCGCACCTCACGCCGCCGGACCAGCTGGAAGTGCTCGGGCTTCATCAGCAGGCCGAGCACGAAGAACGGCAGAAGCTGGCAGACGCGCTGCAGGTCCAGATCGTCGCCGATGCCGGGCGAGACCGAGGCGAGCGCCGCGATCAGGAGGGCGACCGGGAGCGGGTGACGCAGCGATTGCCAAATCGGTGTGGTGACCCGCCAGATGAACAGGGCGATCAGGAACCAGGTGAGGAAGAAGGGGTCGAGCAGCGTGATGGACGCGTCGTGCTCACCGCCGGCGTAGCGCTTGAAGAGCGAGTACGCGGTCTCGAAGAGCACATAGGGCACCACGACTCCGGTGACGAGGCGCTTCACCTTGGGCGCGCTCATGTTGAACGACCGTGAGAAGTATCCGGAGACGAGGATGAACGCCGGCATGTGGAACATGTACACGACCATGTACAGCGCCCGAGCGGCGCGGCTGCCGTCCATGACCGGCTCCCACGAGTGGGCCACGGCCACGAGCACGATCGCGAGGTACTTCACATTGTCGAAGTACGCGTCACGGCTCTTGGCCGGTGCGGGTGCCTCGGTGCGGGCAGGAGAGGCCTTGGCGGCCGAGGAGGGGGCCCCCGGGGCCGTCAGGATCTGCTCATGTCTCGGCTCCGACTCCCGGCTCTTCGGGGTGATCGGGGCCCTCTGAATTTCGCTCGGAGCTTTGGACATCTCATGCACCTTAGACCCGTCGATCGGTAAGCGTAAAACTCCCAAGAGATATCGCGTGTTCCCTGTCTGTCGAATGCGAAACCACCGACAACCGCCCGTTACGTGCTGATTCATCCCTCTTAAATGGGGCATATCGGCGGCTGATTGGCGAGAGTGAATTTCGTCGCACGAACTCCTGGCAAATCACTGTGAATGAAGTGTGGGGATATGGAAACGATCACATCGGCCAGTATTCGAACTTCCTTGCGCACAGCGGGCGCACAGCTTCTCGGTGTGCCCCCTCTCCGCCCCTGCGGGGCGCCGCGTGCGCCGGATCGCGCGAGGGCGCACCCGGTTGCACGCGGGCGCGAGGATGGCGCGATCCGGTCATCTCTCTTCATCACCCGGCAGCAGTCACAGGGGAGTTGGTGGCACGATGGTCGCGACGGAGGTGTGCTGGCCGCACGCCGCCGGGCCGGCAAGGCGGACCGACCAAGGGTGTGATCAGTCGTGGCCATTTCACTGTCTGTGGTGCTTCTGCTGGGGATCGTCCTGGTGGTGTTCATCCGTGGCGGATCCATCAAGGGGGGGCCGGCGATCGTCGCCGTGCTCTTCGGCTTCTTCCTGGCCTCGACGGGCATGGCGCCGTCGATCAACAGATTCATGAACTCGATAGCCGACACGATCAACCAGATCAGCTTCTGACGCCTGCGCGCGTCGTGGCGCGTGTGTGCGCGAGTCCGTCCCGGCGGCGGGGCCGGCTGTGCGCCCGTGCAGGCGCGCCGCGCGGCACGGGGGCGAAGAGTCCCCCGCCGACCGAAGGGACAGACATGCCCGCCTACGCCATAGCCCACCTGCGCGAGGCCGCACCACACCCGGAGATCGCCGAGTACATCGAACGGATCCCCGCCACCTTCGAGGGGTACGGCGGGCGCTTCCTCGTGCACGCCACGCCGCACGAGACGAAGGAGGGTGACTGGCCCGGTCACGTCGTGGTGATCGGATTTCCCGGGATCGCCGAGGCCCGTGCCTGGTGGGATTCGCCCGCCTACAAGGAGATCGCGCCGCTGCGCTCACGGCACATCGAGGGCGACATCATCCTGGTCGAGGGCGTTCCCGAGGGCTACGACCCGACACCCGCCGCGAAGGCGATGCGCGAGGCCCTGGCCGGCGAGTAGTGCGCAACGGAGAAGGGCCGACCCCGAGGATCTCTCCTCGGGGTCGGCCCTTTCGTATGGAGCGGGCGACGGGAATCGAACCCGCGTAGCTAGTTTGGAAGACTAGGGCTCTACCATTGAGCTACGCCCGCAAGCACCGCGACGCCGGTCCGGAAGGCCCGGCGGAACTCGGTACGGGAAGCATCGTAGCGGGTCGGAGAAGGTGCGCGCACACCCGTATCGGCGTGGCCCCCGTGACGGACCGGGGGGCGCCTGCGCGAAGCGGCCTGCGCGGCGTCGTTCTGCATGTACCCTACGTGTCGCACCGACGGGGTGTGGCGCAGCTTGGTAGCGCGTCCGCTTTGGGAGCGGAAGGTCGTCGGTTCGAATCCGGCCACCCCGACCACCAGCAAGATCGCATTGTGGGAGTCCTCCCCCTTGCCGTTACTATGCAAATTGCGTGCCCGTGTGTCTGATGTACCGGGCTCGATCCGCGAAGCCGCCTCTCGGCGGCCCAGCAGAACCCCAAGAAGTCAGCCACCAAGGAGACCGAACCGTGAAGAGCGCCGTGGAGACCCTGAACCCGACTCGGGTTCGGCTCAGCATCGAGGTGCCCTTCGAGGAGCTCAAGGACAGCCTCGACGCGGCGTACAAGAAGATCAACCAGCAGGTCACGGTGAAGGGCTTCCGTAAGGGCAAGATCCCCAACCGCGTCATCGACCAGCGGTTCGGCCGTGGTGCTGTGCTGGAGGAGGCCGTCAACGACGCCCTTCCGAAGTTCTACACCGAGGCTGTCAACGAGGGTGAGCTCAACGTTCTGGGCCAGCCCGAAGTCGACATCACCGAACTCAAGGACGGCGAGCTGCTGGCCTTCACCGCCGAGGTGGATGTCCGTCCCGAGATCGAGATTCCGGACTACTCCGGCATCGAGGTCACCGTGGACGCACTCGAAGTCAGCGACGAGGACGTCGACAAGGCCGTGGAGCAGCTCCGTGAGCGCTTCGCCTCGACCAACCCGGTCGAGCGCGCCGCAGCCGAGGGCGACGTCGTCACGATCGACCTCGAGGCCAAGGTCGACGGAGAGGTCCTCGAGGACGGCGTGGCCGCCGGTGTCTCGTACACCATCGGCTCCGGCGAGCTCCTCGAAGGCATCGACGAGGCCGTGACCGGCCTGGAGGCCGGTGGCGAGGCCACCTTCACCTCCGAGCTGAAGGGCGGCTCCGCCGAGGGCAAGGAGGCGGAGGTCACCGTCAAGGTCACCGCCGTCGCCTCCCGCGAACTGCCTGAGCTGGACGACGACTTCGCGCAGATGGCGAGCGAGTTCGACACGCTCGCCGAGCTCCGCGAGGACAGCCGCAAGCGCCTCGAGAGCACCAAGCAGTACGACCAGGCCACCCAGGCCCAGGAGCGCGTCCTCGAGGAGCTGCTGAAGCTGGCCGAGGTCCCGATCCCCGAGAAGCTTCTCGCGGACGAGGTCCAGACCCGCAAGCACAACCTGGAGCACCACCAGCTCGGCCAGATGGGTCTCGACCTGGAGAAGTACCTCGAGATCCAGGGCAAGACCCTGGAGGAGTTCGAGAACGAGACCTCCGAGCAGGCCGTCAAGGGCATCAAGACCCAGTTCATCCTTGACGAGCTCGTCAACAAGGAGAAGCTGAACGTCAACCAGGAGGAGCTCACCGAGCACCTCATGCGGCGCGCGCAGTCCTCCGGCATGAGCCCCGACCAGTTCGCCCAGGCCGTCGTCGAAGGCGGCCAGGTGCCGATGCTCGTCGGCGAGGTCGCCCGCGGCAAGGCGCTCGCCGTCGTGGTCGAGGCCGCCAAGGTCACCGACACCAACGGTGAGGTCGTCGAGCTCGAAGACGATGAGGACGCGGCGGACGAGGCCACCGAGACGGTCGAGGCCGCCGAGGAGACCACCGAGTCGGCCGACGAGAAGAAGGACGAGAAGAACGAGGCCTGAGCCCCGCTCCGATCGTTGATCTGATCCGCACGACGGGCCCCGGACGTATCAGTCCGGGGCCCGTCGTCGTATCGGCCCCGCGCCCCGGGGACCGCCCGGGAACCCTTGTGCGGACTGCTTACCTTGCGCTCCCAGCGAACAGTTGGGGAAGCGGGATGGCGTTGTCCCACCTGCGCGTTAGGGTCCATGAAGAGGAAGGGTCGGGTAGTCCCGGCCCACCCGGTACGAAGACGCTGAGACGGCCGGAGCCGTCAGAGACGAGCAGGTGGATACGTGACGAATCTGATGCCCTACGCCGCCGGAGAGCCGTCCCTCGGTGGAGGCCTCGGTGACCAGGTCTACAGCCGACTGCTCGGCGAGCGCATCATCTTCCTCGGTCAGCAGGTCGACGATGACATCGCCAACAAGATCACCGCACAGCTTCTGCTCCTTGCCGCGGAACCCGACAAGGACATCTACCTCTACATCAACAGCCCCGGCGGTTCGGTGACGGCCGGCATGGCGGTCTACGACACCATGCAGTACATCCCGAACGACGTGGTCACCATCGGTATGGGCATGGCGGCCTCCATGGGCCAGTTCCTGCTCACCGGTGGCACGGCGGGCAAGCGCTTCGCGCTCCCGAACACCGACATCCTCATGCACCAGGGTTCGGCCGGCATCGGCGGTACCGCCTCGGACATCAAGATCCAGGCGCAGTACCTGCTCCGTACGAAGACGCGGATGGCCGAGATCACCGCGCACCACTCCGGTCAGACCGTGGAGACGATCATCCGCGACGGCGACCGCGACCGCTGGTACACCGCCGAGGAGGCCAAGGACTACGGCCTCATCGACGAGATCATCTCGGTCGCGTCGGGCATCCCGGGCGGCGGCGGCACCGGAGCCTGATCCGGGCGTGCACCACCCCGCACCCTCTCGTACGCCGAGACCTCCAGCCCACATGAACGCCACCAGGATGGTGAACACCCACATGAACAACTTCTCCGGCGCCTCCGCGAGCGGCCTCTACACCGGCCCGCAGGTGGACAACCGCTACGTCGTCCCGCGCTTCGTGGAGCGCACCTCGCAGGGTGTGCGTGAGTACGACCCGTACGCGAAGCTCTTCGAGGAGCGCGTGATCTTCCTCGGTGTGCAGATCGACGACGCCTCGGCCAACGACGTCATGGCGCAGCTGCTGTGCCTGGAGTCGATGGACCCGGACCGCGACATCTCGATCTACATCAACAGCCCCGGCGGCTCGTTCACCGCGCTCACCGCGATCTACGACACGATGCAGTTCGTGAAGCCGGACATCCAGACGGTCTGCATGGGCCAGGCGGCCTCCGCCGCCGCCGTCCTGCTGGCCGCGGGCACCCCGGGCAAGCGCATGGCGCTCCCGCACGCCCGTGTGCTGATCCACCAGCCGTCCTCGCAGACCGGCCGTGAGCAGCTCTCCGACCTGGAGATCGCGGCCAACGAGATCCTGCGGATGCGCACCCAGCTCGAGGAGATGCTGGCGAAGCACTCCACCACCCCGCTGGAGAAGATCAGCGAGGACATCGAGCGCGACAAGATCCTTACCGCGGACGACGCACTCGCGTACGGTCTGGTGGACCAGATTGTCTCCACCCGTAAGACCACAGCAGGCGCGTCCGTCTGACGTCGGTCTTTCCCCTTGGCACATTCCACCCGCACGGCCCCGGCCGTGTGAACAGTGCCAAGGGGGGCCCGAACGGGGGGCCAGGCAAGGTACCGTCGGATAGAGGCACCAGGAGCCGCTGAACCAGGCTGCTCCCAGGCGAAGGGGAAGCACCTCGTGGCACGCATCGGTGATGGCGGCGACCTGCTCAAGTGCTCGTTCTGCGGAAAGAGCCAGAAGCAGGTGAAGAAGCTCATCGCGGGACCCGGTGTGTACATCTGCGACGAGTGCATCGATCTCTGCAACGAGATCATCGAGGAGGAGCTCGCAGAGACCTCCGAGGTGCGGTGGGAGGAGCTCCCCAAGCCGCGCGAGATCTACGAGTTCCTCGAGGGGTACGTCGTCGGGCAGGAGCCCGCGAAGAAGGCCCTCTCGGTCGCTGTGTACAACCACTACAAGCGGGTCCAGGCCGGGGAGAACGGCGGCGGCGCGAATCGTGACGACGCGATCGAGCTCGCCAAGTCCAACATCCTGCTGCTGGGCCCCACGGGCTCGGGCAAGACGCTCCTCGCGCAGACGCTGGCCCGCATGCTCAACGTCCCGTTCGCCATCGCGGACGCGACGGCGCTGACGGAGGCCGGCTATGTCGGTGAGGACGTCGAGAACATCCTGCTGAAGCTGATCCAGGCCGCTGACTACGACGTCAAGAAGGCCGAGACCGGCATCATCTACATCGACGAGATCGACAAGGTCGCCCGCAAGAGCGAGAACCCGTCGATCACGCGCGACGTATCCGGCGAGGGCGTCCAGCAGGCCCTGCTGAAGATCCTGGAGGGCACCACCGCCTCCGTACCGCCGCAGGGCGGACGGAAGCACCCGCACCAGGAGTTCATCCAGATCGACACGACGAACGTGCTGTTCATCGTGGGCGGCGCCTTCTCGGGCCTGGAGAAGATCATCGAGTCGCGGGCCGGCGCGAAGGGCATCGGCTTCGGGGCCACGATCCGCTCCAAGCTGGAGATCCAGGCGAGCGACCAGTTCCAGGAGGTCATGCCGGAGGACCTGGTGAAGTTCGGGATGATCCCCGAGTTCATCGGCCGTCTCCCCGTGCTGACCTCGGTCCACAACCTGGACCGCGAGGCACTGCTCCAGATCCTGGTCGAGCCGCGCAACGCGCTGGTGAAGCAGTACCAGCGTCTGTTCGAACTCGACGGTGTCGAGCTGGACTTCGAGCGCGAGGCCCTCGAAGCGATCGCCGACCAGGCGATCCTGCGCCAGACGGGCGCGCGCGGTCTGCGCGCCATCATGGAAGAGGTCCTCCAGTCCGTGATGTACGAGGTCCCGTCCCGCAAGGACGTGGCCCGCGTGGTCATCACCCCGGACGTCGTCCGGAACAACGTCAACCCGACGCTGGTCCCGCGCGAACCGCGCACGATCGGCAAGAACGACGGCGGCCGCCACGAGAAGTCCGCGTAGCGGCAGCGCACCACAGACGCCGAAGGGGCGCCCGGCCGGTGGCTGGGCGCCCCTCCGGCGTCTGTGGCTGTTAGGCACCATGCCGGGGTGCGTCACGTGGGTGCTACGTGCGGACCGCAGAATTCCTACGAGGCCGATCAAGGCCATGTTCGCGCCAAAGTCTCACGGTGAGGGCAGGATCGAGCCGATGTGCAACTTGGTGCTGGATTTGCGTTGAATGGCTAAGTAATCTCGACGCAAAGAGTTTCGAGTTCGATCCAGTTATAGATCTGAGGAATTCACATGAGTCTTCTTGGCATTCGGCGAGCGGCTGTAGCTGTCAGTGTGATCGCGGCGAGCATTTCTATCCCGGTAGCCACTGCGAGTGTGGCCAATGCCAGCCCGCAGAGATGTGAAATATCTCTGCACAATAACGGGTATGTTGTTGGGGCTAAATCGAAGGCTGCCTGCGCTAATGCGAGCGCAGCCACCGGGTTTAATCCTGGGGCTATTGCTAAGAGAGCGCTGTGTAAGCAGCAGTTGCTGGCTTTGGGAGTCAAAGATTCTGAGGCCTACGATGCCTGTTACTCCTACTAGTAGCTGCGAAAGATTGATGTTGCAAGTGACGTAGCCGCCTTGCGTCCCGGCTGGAGTGTGTCACCGAGGTGGGGGCAGGACTGCTCACGCTGCGGGTGGTGTTCCCTGTGACCGTGACCTTGCTCCAAGGGGCACGAGTCAGCAACGATTAATGGGGCGGCCATCGGGTGATTGTGACGGCAAAGCAATTGGATGGCTTCCCCGCTGTCATGCACGATCGGCAAAAACGAGGGTGCGGAATGCAACGCCGAAGGGGCGCCCGGCCACCGGCCGGGCGCCCCTTCGTGCTGTGCGGGATCAGACCTTGGTACGGGAGGTGTTGTAGAGCTTGGCAGCCAGAGCCGCCGTCTCGTCCTGCGTCATCGACTTGTTGGTCATGGCGCCACCGATGTCGAAGCCGATCACCACGCCGACGGTGCTGTAATCGGCCCAGATGCAGACCGGCATGGTCATCTCCTTGGGGCCCTTCGCCGGAGTGCCGTCGGCATCGTCGTTGACGATCTTGACGTCCTGGCACTTCATCAGGGCGTCCTTGAAGCTGGCCGGCTTGACGCTCTTGGGGTTGCCGACCAGCGACCCCTTGGCGTCTTCGTCCATCGCCGCTTCCCTCTCGGCGTTCTTGAACGACCCGTCGATGACCTTCTCGGGGTCCTCGATCTCACCCCAGATGCCCTGGAGCATGAGCATCTTCGTGGTGAGCGGGTTCTTCTCAAGGTCGCCGCTCACGTACTGGGCGCCGACCTCGTTCGGGTTCTTGACCCCCAGGGCCTCGGCCTCGGTCTTGTCCTTGCCGGTCATCGCGGCGCCCGGCTTCGCCTTGGAGGAGTCCTGTTTGTAGTCGCCCACCGAAGCGGCCGGCGTGAGCTTGTACCCCTTGGTGGAGTCCGCCACATCGCCGCTGCCGCCGCCCGCTGTCAGGAAGTACACCCCGCCCGCGACGACCGCCAGCGCCACCACGGCCGCGCCGATGATCAGGCCCGTCTTCTTCTTCGGCGCACCCGGCTGCGGCGGCATGCCGGGGTACGCCTGCTGCCCGCCGTACGGCGGGGTGGGCGGCTGCTGGCCGTACGGGCCGGGCTGCTGTGGGTAGCCGTAGCCCGGCTGAGGCGGCTGCTGCTGCGGCGGGACACCCTGGGGTGCCTGCTGCGGGTAGCCGTAGCCGGGCTGGCCCTGCGGAGGACCCTGCGGCGGGGGGCCGCCGTACGGGCCGGGCTGCTGCCCGTACGGGCCCGGCTGCTGGCCGTACGGTCCGGGCTGGCCCTGCGGCGGCTGCCCGCCGTACGGGCCCGGCTGGTTGTAGCTCATCTGCGGTGTCCCCTGTTCGTGATGCTTACGCGTTCCGAACATCCTGACGGACGGCCTGCAGGCGTGGGGCACCGGGAGGCACACCGTTACGGAACAAACCGGTCCCGGCGTGATCTGGGGAGGGACTCCGCAGCTTTGGCCCGGGAGGACGCGAAGTATAAGGGTGTTCAGAAGCGCGCATCCCACAGGTAAATGCGGATGTGTCCAGGCTGTTCTTGGCGGAGTTTGAGCGGGCGGAGGTGCCCTTGAGGGAGCTGAGCCCACGATTCTATAGAGGGCGATCTATAGGGTTATTGCACGATAGGGCGCTTTGGCGCGCTTGTCGGTGAACGCGACGGTTTGGTTTCGGAGTCCGCACAGACGGACCGCCTGACTGCACCGCAGTGCCGAAGATTTCAGAGGTCAGCGGTCCACGTCAGCAGTCAGGACGAAGAACAAGGTGCACGGAGGAGTGAACGATCGCACGCTCCAACAAAGGTTCGAGTTCAGTTCCTGTTGCGGTGGCATAGGCCAACTGCACTAGCGTGACCCGTGTGAAGGTCGTCGTGCAGGTGCAACTGACGCCGGATGCCGCGCAGGCGACAGCCATCGGTGCGACCCTGCGCACGGTCAACGACCGGGCCAACTGGGTTTCCGCTGTGGCGTTCGAGTGCGGTGTGCTGCGTGAGTATGAACTGCGCAAGCACACCTACGCTGAACTGAAGGCGGCCGGTCTCGGTGCGCAGGCAGCTCAGCACACGATCAAGAAGGTGTGTGACGCCTATACCTCCCTGCGGGCCAACATTCGGGCAGGAAACCTGGGCAAGCCCGGATCGAAGCGCCGACTCAAGGCGGAGTCAAAACCGATCGTCTTCCGTCCGCAGTCCGCGCACCCGTTTGACGACCGGTGTCTGTCCTGGCAGTACGACGCACAGACCGTCAGCCTTTGGACCACGGCGGGGCGGATCAAGAACGTTCGCTTCGCCTGCTCCGCCGACGCACTCAAGACACTTCGCGAGTACCGCAGAGGCGAATCGGATCTCATCGAACGCGACGGCGTGTTCTATCTGATCGCCGTGTGCGAGGTACCCGAGGCCCCGGTCAACGAGAACCCGTCCGGGTTCATCGGCGTGGACCTCGGCATCGTCAACATCGCGACCACCTCAACCGGCTACCGTGCCGCCGGGCGTGGGGTGAACCGGCACCGCAAGCGGCAGCTCGAACTGCGCCGCAAGCTCCAGGCCAAGGGCACCAAGTCCGCCAAACGTCTGTTGAAGCAGCGTGCCCGCAAGGAAGCGCGGCACGCCGCGAACATCAACCACATCATCTCGAAGAAGATCGTCAACACCGCTGAACGCACCGGCCGCGGCATCGCCCTCGAAGACCTCACGGGCATCCGCGACCGGGTACGGCTCCGCAAGGACCAGCGGACACCACTGCACTCATGGAGCTTTCATCAGCTCGGCTCCTTCATCGAATACAAGGCACGCCGGGCCGGGGTGCCGCTGGTGTACGTGGATCCGGCGTACACCAGCCGGCAATGCTCCGCATGCGGGTACACCGACCGGAAGAACCGAATCAATCAAGCAACGTTCGCGTGCCGCGCCTGCGGCGTCACCATGCATGCGGACGACAATGCGTCCCACAACATCGACCGCAAGGGCGAAGCCGTGTGGGCAGCGGGGCGTGAGTCACGCGTCCCAGCCACCCCACAGGGTGGCCCGACGGAGGAGACAACCCAGCAGCCAGCCGGGCTCTACCTCCAAACCCGGTCCTTGCAGGACCGGGTCGAGTTGACTGCACGACTGTGACGGCCCCAATTTCCGTTCGGTCTAAACTGTGGTGCGTGACCGAGAACGCAGCGCAGCAGCCAGCCAGCACCCCCGAACTGCCGACCCAGTACGCGCCGGCCGATGTAGAGGGGCCGCTGTACGAGCGCTGGGTAGAACGCGGTTACTTCACGGCCGACGCGAAGAGCGACAAGCCCGCGTACACCGTCGTCATCCCCCCGCCGAACGTCACCGGCAGCCTCCACCTGGGCCACGCCTTCGAACACACGCTGATCGACGCCCTCACCCGCCGCAAGCGCATGCAGGGATACGAGACGCTGTGGCAGCCCGGCATGGACCACGCCGGCATCGCCACCCAGAACGTCGTCGAGCGCGAACTCGCCAAGGACGGCAAGTCCCGCCACGACCTGGGCCGCGAGGCGTTCGTCGAGCGCGTCTGGCAGTGGAAGGAAGAGTCCGGCGGTCAGATCTCCGGCCAGATGCGCCGCCTCGGCGACGGCGTCGCCTGGGACCGCGAGCGCTTCACCATGGACGAGGGCCTGTCCACGGCCGTCCAGACCATCTTCAAGCGGATGTACGACGACGGCCTCATCTACCGCGCCGAGCGCATCATCAACTGGTGCCCGCGCTGTCTGACGGCCATCTCCGACATCGAGGTGGACTACCAGGACGACGACGGCGAGCTCGTCTCCATGAAGTACGGCGACGGTGACGACACCATCGTCGTCGCCACCACCCGCGCAGAGACGATGCTCGGTGACACCGCCGTCGCCGTCCACCCCGACGACGAGCGCTACGCCCGCCTCATCGGCAAGCAGATCAGGCTGCCGCTCACGAACCGCACCATCCCGGTCGTCGCGGACACCCACGTCGACCCCGAGTTCGGCACCGGCGCCGTCAAGGTCACCCCCGCGCACGACCCGAACGACTTCGCCATCGGCCGGCGCCACGACCTGGAGACCATCCAGGTCCTCGACGAGCGCGGCATCATCATCACCCCCGGCCCCTTCCAGGGCCTGGACCGCTTCGAGGCCCGGTCCGCGATCGTCGCCGCCCTGCGCGCCGACGGCCGGATCGTCGCCGAGAAGCGCCCGTACGTCCACTCCGTCGGCCACTGCTCCCGCTGCAAGACGACGCTGGAGCCGCGCCTGTCGATGCAGTGGTGGGTCAAGGTCGAGACGCTCGCCAAGACGGCGGGCGACGCCGTCCGCGACGGCCGCGTCAACATCCACCCCGCCGACCTGACCCCGCGCTACTTCGACTGGGTCGACAACCTCAACGACTGGTGCATCTCGCGCCAGCTGTGGTGGGGCCACCGCATCCCCGTCTGGCACGGCCCGGACGGCGAGATGGTCTGCGTCGGCCCGAACGACGAGGCGCCCACCGGCGAGGGCTGGCACCAGGACACCGACGTCCTCGACACCTGGTTCTCCTCCGGACTGTGGCCGTTCTCCACCATGGGCTGGCCGGAGCAGACCGAGTCGCTGGAGAAGTTCTATCCGAACTCCGTCCTGGTCACCGGCTACGACCTGATGTTCTTCTGGGTCGCCAGGATGATGATGTTCGGCCTGTACGCCATGGGCGACGTCCCGTTCCGCACCATCGCCTTCCACGGCATGGTCCGCGACGAGACCGGCAAGAAGATGTCGAAGTCCAAGGGCAACGTCGTCAACCCGCTGGACTGGATGGACAAGTACGGCTCCGACGCCGTCCGCTTCACCCTGGCCCGCGGTGCCAACCCCGGCGTCGACGTCCCGATCGGCGAGGACTGGGTCCAGGGCTCCCGCAACTTCGCCAACAAGATCTGGAACGCCACCCGCTTCGCGCTGATGAACGGCGCGACGGTCGAGGGCGCACTGCCGGCCCCCGAGCAGATGACCGCCACCGACCGCTGGATCCTCTCCCGGCTCAACACGGTCGTCGCCCAGGTCGACGCGCTCTACGACGACTACCAGTTCGCCAAGCTGTCCGACGCCCTGTTCCACTTCGCGTGGGACGAGGTCTTCGACTGGTACGTCGAGCTGTCCAAGACGACGTTCTTCGCCGAGGGCGAGCAGGCCAAGGTCTCCGCGCGCGTCCTGGGCGAGGTCCTCGACGTCACCCTGCGTCTGCTGCACCCGGTCGTCCCCTTCGTCACCGAGACGCTCTGGACGACCCTCACCGGCGGCGAGTCCCTCGTCGTCGCCGACTGGCCGAACGACTCCGGTTTCCGCGACCAGGAGGCCGAGCAGGAGATCGAGCTCGTCCAGCAGGTCGTCACCGAGGTCCGCAGGTTCCGCTCCGACCAAGGCCTCCAGCCCGGCCAGAGGGTTCCCGCCGCGCTCACCCTGGACGGCACCGCCCTGGCGCCCCACGAGGCCGCCATCCGGCAGCTGCTGCGCCTCCAGCCGGCCGGCGACGGCTTCCACGCCACCGCCTCGCTCCCCGTCGCCGGTGCCACGGTCGCCCTCGACCTCTCCGGCACCATCGACGTCGCCGCCGAGCGCAAGCGCCTCACCAAGGACCTGGAGGCCGCCAAGAAGGAGATCGTCCAGGCGAACGCCAAGCTCGGCAACGAGGCGTTCCTCGCCAAGGCACCCGACAACGTCGTGGACAAGATCCGTGGCCGGCTGAGCAAGGCCGAGGCCGACATCGAGAGGATCGACGCCCAGCTGGCGAACCTGCCGCAGGGCTGATGATCTGAAGCCGGAGCCCCCGAGCCCCCGACCGACCGGGAGCGCGGGGGCTCCGCCGTGCCCGGAGGAGAGCGCGGCAGCGGGCGCTGCGCGCGATGTCCGTGGCCATCCGTAGACTGGCCCTGTGAGTGAGCCCCGCCCTTCAGACCGGCACGACGCGTCCGACCCCGACGACGCCTTCGCGGAGATCGTCGACGAAGAGACCCAGCGCGACCCCGACCTGGCGGTGATCGAGGCCGGGAGCCGGACGCTGCGCACCCAGTCGGGTCCGCCGCAGGGCGAGGCGGTCCCCGACCGCCCCGCCGATCCCGAGACCGACCGGGCGCTGCGCGAGGTGGAGCAGGAGCTCTCCGGACGCTGGGGCGAGACCAAGCTCGAGCCCTCGGTGACCCGTATCGCGGCCCTGATGGACGTGCTGGGCGAGCCCCAGCGCGCCTACCCCTCGATCCACATCACGGGGACCAACGGCAAGACGAGCACGGCCCGCATGATCGAGGCCCTGCTGAGCGCCTTCGAGCTCCGCACCGGCCGCTACACCTCCCCGCACGTCCAGTCGATCACCGAGCGCATCAGCCTGGACGGCGCCCCGATCGACCCGGAACGCTTCATCGAGACGTACAACGACATCAAGCCGTACGTCGAGATGGTCGACGCCCAGCAGCCGTACCGGCTCTCGTTCTTCGAGGTGCTGACCGGCATGGCGTACGCGGCTTTCGCCGACGCGCCGGTCGATGTCGCGGTCGTCGAGGTCGGTATGGGCGGCACCTGGGACGCGACGAACGTCATCGACGCCTCGGTCGCCGTCGTCACCCCCATCTCGCTCGACCACACCGACCGCCTCGGCACCACCCCCGCGGAGATCGCGGGTGAGAAGGCCGGCGTCATCAAGCAGGACGCGACGGTGGTCCTGGCCCAGCAGCCGGTCGACGCCGCGCAGGTCATGCTGAAGAAGGCCGTCGAGGTGGACGCCACGGTCGCCCGCGAGGGCATGGAGTTCGGCATCGTCTCCCGCGAGATCGCGGTCGGCGGCCAGCTGCTGACCCTGCGGGGCCTGGGCGGCGAGTACGACAACATCTTCCTGCCGCTCTACGGGGCGCACCAGGCGCACAACGCGGCGGTGGCGCTCGCCGCCGTCGAGGCGTTCTTCGGCATCGGCGCGGAGCAGGCCCGCAGCCTCGACGTCGAAGCGGTCCGCAAGGCCTTCCTCTCGGTGCTCTCGCCGGGCCGCCTGGAGGTCGTCCGGTCCAGCCCCACCGTCGTCCTGGACGCGGCGCACAACCCGGCAGGCGCACTCGCCGCCGCCGAGGGGGTCTCCGAGGCGTTCAGCTTCTCCCGGCTGATCGGGGTCGTGGGCGCGAGCGACGGCAAGGACGTGCGGGGGCTCCTCGAGGCCTTCGAGCCGATCTTCGCCGAGATCGTCGTCACCCAGAACTCCAGCCCGCGCGCCATGGACGCGGACGCCCTGGCCGCTGTTGCCGTCGAGGTCTTCGGCCACGAGCGCGTCCAGGTCGAACCCCGCCTCGACGACGCGCTGGAGGCGGCGATCACCCTCGCCGAGGAAGAAGCCGAATACGCGGGCGCCGGAGTCCTGGTGACCGGATCCGTGATCACGGTCGGCGAGGCCCGGCTGCTCCTGGGAAGGCGCTGACCTGTGCGTACGCTCTGCGCATCGACGCTGATCGGTGAATTCTTCGTCATCGGCTTCGCCGGACTCGTGGCGATGAAGTCCGACGACATGTCCATGGCCATGGTCTGGACGGTCTGCGGCATCGGCATGCTGCTGTCCGTCCTGCTCTGCGGTGTGATCACCCGTCCCGGTGGTGTGCAGATGGGCTGGGCGCTCCAGATCTTGCTGGTGCTGAGCGGCTTCTTCGTCCCGATGATGTTCATCCTCGGGGTGATCTTCGGTGCTCTCTGGTGGGCCTCGGTGCATTACGGCCGCAGGATCGACGAGGCCAAGGCGCGATGGGCCGCCCAGGCCGAGGCGCAGGAGAGCGCGGAGGCTCCGGCCCAAGGATGACGCAGAGTAAGCCCGGCCGTAGGGCCGTTCGAGTACCCCTGTAATCTCGCCCTCACCCGCACCGGAAGTCTGCAAGGAGCCGTACATGACTCAGCGCACCCTCGTCCTTCTCAAGCCCGACGCCGTGCGGCGTGGGCTGATCGGCGAGATCGTCGGCCGCATCGAACGCAAGGCCGGCTGGACGATCACCGCGCTGGAGTTGCGCACGCTCGACCAGGAGACCCTGGAGCAGCACTACGGCGAGCACAAGGGCCGTCCGTTCTACGAGCCGCTCGTCGAGTTCATGGCGTCCGGCCCCGTCGTCGCTCTGGTGGCCGAAGGCGAGCGGGTGATCGAGGGCGTCCGCGCCCTGGCCGGCCCCACCGACCCGATCGCCGCCGCGCCCGGCTCGATCCGTGGTGACTTCGGCACGATCACCCGGGAGAACCTCATCCACGCCTCGGACTCCGAGGAGTCCGCAGAGCGAGAACTCAAGCTCTTCTTTCCCGGCCTTTCCTGACTTCGGCTCCGCCAATCAGCGCTCATGACCTGGGGCGACCGAAGTAATTCGGTCGCCCTTCGGCATAGGGTCACGTATCGCGGGAACGCATCCCCCCGACGTATCGTCACCATGGGTGGAACGGGTAGCCGTTCCGCTCGCCATGGCGAAGGACCCTCGCGCTGTGTCCGTGCATACGGCACTACGATGGAAGCTTCCACGCCCGCAGCGCCAACCCTCGCCTACCTAAAACAAGCCATTCTTCGCTTCTTGGGAAGGCCCGACGCATCCTCATGGGGAACAAGGGGAACTCAATGTCGTTCATCGGCCGTGACATGGCTATCGACCTCGGGACTGCCAACACGCTGGTGTACGTCAGGGGGCGCGGCATCGTTCTGAACGAGCCGTCCGTCGTGGCCATCAACACCAACACCGGCGGAATCCTGGCGGTCGGCTCCGAGGCAAAGAAGATGATCGGCCGCACACCGGGCAACATCGTTGCCGTGCGGCCCCTGAAGGACGGCGTGATCGCCGACTTCGAGATCACGGAGCGCATGCTCCGCTACTTCATCCTCAAGATCCACAAGCGCCGCTACCTGGCCCGCCCGCGGGTCGTCGTCTGTGTGCCCTCCGGCATCACAGGGGTCGAGCGACGCGCCGTCATCGAGGCGTCGACGCAGGCCGGCGCGCGCCAGGTGCACATCATCGAGGAGCCCATGGCCGCGGCCATCGGCTCCGGGCTGCCGGTCCACGAGGCCACCGGCAACATGGTCGTCGACATCGGTGGCGGCACCACCGAGGTCGCCGTGATCTCGCTCGGCGGAATCGTCACTGCCCAGTCCATCCGGGTCGCCGGGGACGAGCTGGACAACGCGATCATCCAGCACGTCAAGAAGGAGTACTCCCTCCTCCTCGGTGAGCGGACCGCCGAACAGATCAAGATCACGATCGGTTCGGCCTTCGAGATGGAGAAGGACGAGCACACCGAGATCCGCGGACGCGACCTGGTCTCGGGCCTGCCCAAGACCGTCGTCATCTCCGCGACCGAGGTCCGCAAGGCCATCGAGGAACCGGTCAACGCGATCGTCGACGCCGTGAAGACGACGCTCGACAAGTGCCCGCCGGAGCTCTCGGGCGACGTCATGGACCGCGGGATCGTCCTCACCGGCGGCGGTGCGCTCCTGCGCGGACTCGACGAGCGGCTCCGCCACGAGACGGGCATGCCGATCCACATCGCCGAGGACCCGCTGGACTCCGTGGCTCTCGGATCCGGCAAGTGCGTCGAGGAGTTCGAGGCACTCCAGCAGGTGCTGGACGCCCAGCCCCGACGTTAGAACACGATGTTCCGCCGTACGGGCACTGCCGCCCCGTACGGCGGAACGTTGGTATACAGGCACGAACATTCCGACGAGGAAGGCACGGCCGCCGCACGTGAGGGACACACGAGAGAGCCGGCTGCTCCTGGTGCTGCTGATCGCCATCGCATTCGCCCTGATCACGGTGGATATCCGCGGTGGCGAGGCATCGCCGGTGGACGGAGCACGGCAGGCAGCCGCCACGGTCTTCGGTCCGGTCGAGAACGGCGTCTCGGCGGCGGTGGACCCGGTGGGCAACGCCATCGGCGCCGTACGGGACTCCGGTGACCGGCACGACCGGATCGCGGCCCTGGAGCACGAGAACGCCGCGCTGAAGACGAAGCTCGGCAGCGACGACCGCAACACCAGCAAGGTCCGCCAGCTAGACAGCATGCTGAAGACCGCCGGGGCCGGCCAGTACGGCATCAAGGCCGCCCAGGTCATCGCCATAGGAGCGGCCCAGGGCTTCTCCTGGACCATCACCATCGACGCCGGCGCGAACGACGGCATCGCGCGCGACATGACCGTACTCAACGGCGAAGGGCTCGTCGGCCGGGTCACCACCGTCGGCCCGAACACCGCGACCGTCCTGCTGGCCAACGACCCCGACTTCACCGTCGGCACCCGGATGGAGAAGACCGACGAGCTCGGCTTCGCCACCGGACAGGGATCCCGGCCGCTGTCGGTCCAGTTCCTCAACGGCAAGGCCGACGTCAAGAAGGGTGACCGGCTGGTCACCTTCGGGTCCAGCAAGGACAAGCCCTTCGTCCCCGGCGTGCCGGTCGGCGAGGTGGTCCGCGTCGACCCGTCCGGCGGAGACCTCACCCGGACCGTCTTCGTCCGCCCGTACGTCGGCTTCACCAAGCTCGACGTCGTGGGCATCGTCGTCCAGGCGCCTCGCGAGGACCCCCGCGACATGGTCCTGCCGAAGCAGCCCAAGAAGCCGGAGAAGCCCAAGCCCACCCCGACCGTCACCGTCACCGTCCAGCCGAACGGCGACCTCGTCGACGGCAGCGGAAAGGTCGTCGGGAACGTCAACGAGAAACCCGACGCCTCCGCCTCCCCGGGTGCCTCCCCGGACGCCTCCGGCGACACCGGCACGGCCGCCGGTGACGCGGCGGACGACCAGGAATAGAGCTGACCTCATGCGCTTGAACAGAATCCTGCTCGCCGTCGCCCTGGTCGTCGTCGCCCTCGTCATCCAGGTCTCCGTCCTCGCCCGGCTCCAGCTGCCCGGAGCCACCCCCGACCTGCTGCTCCTCGTGGTCCTCGGACTCGCCTTCGTGTACGGACCGGTCAGCGGAGCCCTCATCGGCTTCGGCGCGGGTCTCCTCGCGGACCTGGCACCGCCCGCCGACCATGCCGCCGGGCGCTACGCCCTGGTGCTCTGTGTCATCGGCTACCTCGCCGGAATGGCCCGCCCGGAGAAGGGCCAGCTCAAGTCGGCGTTCGCCCCGATGGCCTTCGTCGTCGCCGCGGCGCTCGGATCGACCCTGCTGTACGCCGGTGTCGGCGCGCTCGTCGGTGACACGGCGGCCCGTCATGTGGGCCTGGGCAGCCTGCTGTTCACCGCCGTGGTGTACGACCTGCTCCTGGCACCGTTCACCGTTCCGCTGATCATGGCGCTCGCCAGACGCACCGAGAACGACCCGGTCGCCGACAGTTCCGGCAGCGGTGACGTCGCCGCCGGCTGGCTGGCCACCGGCACCGGGCTGCGGATCGGCAGCCAGCGGGGCGGGATGCGCCTGCGGGCTGCCCGCAGCCGCGCCGCACGCGCAGGAAGGATCAAGGGGGTCAAGCGCCTGTGAGGCTGTCTTCTTCCGGGGGCGACCCCCGTACCCCCTGCCGACCCACCAGCACCGGGGGCACCTCGTGAGCAACATCCCGGAGACGGGCCGGACCCAGCGGGTCCAGATCCGCCTCGTCGTCATCCAGGTCCTCGTCTTCTCGCTGCTCCTGACGCTCGGGGGCCGGCTCTGGTACCTCCAGATCCGCAACGGGCAGGAGTACACCGACGAGGCCAAGAACAACCACGTCCAGCAGGTCGTGCAGCCCGCCGTCCGCGGAGCCATCCTCGACGCCCGCGGTGTGCCCCTCGCCGACAACGAGACCCGCCTCGTGGTCTCCGCGAGCCGCACCGAGCTCATGAAGATGAAGGACGACGGCGTCGGTGTCCTCACCCGGCTGGCCGACGTCCTCGACATGAAGCCCAAGGACGTCCAGGACAAGGTCCGGCTCTGCGACGCCAAGACCCCGCAGCCCTGCTGGAACGGCTCGCCCTACCAGCCGATCCCGGTCACCGACGAGGCCACCACCCAGCAGGCCCTCACGATCCGTGAGCGCGCCGAGGACTTCCCCGGCATCACGGCCGAGCCCACCGCCGTGCGCCGCTACGCCGCACCCGGCAAGGCCAACACCGCCCAGGTCCTCGGCTACCTCTCGCCCGTCACCGACGAAGAGGTCACCAAGGCGCAGGACTCCGACTCGCCCTACCTCCGCTCCGACCAGGTCGGCCGCTCCGGCCTGGAGCGCACGTACGACAAGGAGCTGCGCGGCAAGGCCGGCGTCACCCGCTACGAGGTCGACAACCTCGGCCGTGTCATCGGGCAGGCGCAGAACGACGAGGCGGAGCCCGGTTCCAGCGTCGTCACGTCCATCGACGCCCGGGTCCAGGCCGTCGCCGAGTACGAGCTCAACAAGGCGATGGAGACGGCCCGCAAGGAGATGGACCGCAACACCAACGAGCTGTACAAGGCCGACTCCGGCGCCGTCGTCGTCATGGAGGCCAAGACCGGGCGCATCGTGTCCATGGCCTCCCTGCCGACGTACGACCCCAACGCCTGGATCGGCGGCATCTCCGCCAAGGACTACGCCAAGCTCACCGGCAAGAAGTCGAACTTCCCGCTGCTGAACCGCGCCATCCAGGGCACGGCCGCACCCGGCTCGATCTTCAAGGTCATCTCGTCGACCGCCGCCGTCAACGCCGGATACGACTTCGACGGCAACTACCCCTGCCCGAGCTCGTACTCCATCGGCGGCCAGGTCTTCAAGAACTTCGAGTCCCAGGGCTACGGCAGCATCAGCCTCGGGCGCGCCCTCGAGGTCTCCTGCGACACCGTCTACTACGGCCTGGCGCACAAGGAATGGGCGAAGGACGGCGGCAACAAGCCGAAGAAGGACCCGGCGGACTGGTTCTACAAGACCGCCCACCAGTTCGGGCTCGGCAAGGAGACCGGCATCGACCTCCCCAACGAGGTCGCCGGCCGCGTTCCCGACCGCCAGTGGAAGCAGGACTTCTACGACGCCAACAAGGCGGCCTGGTGCAAGCAGGGCAAGAAGAACGGCACGTACGTCGAGAAGATCGCGTACGAAGGGTGCATCGAGGGCAACAAGATGCGCGCCGGTGACTCCGTCAACTACTCGATCGGCCAGGGTGACACGCTCGTCACCCCGATCCAGATGGCGACGATCTACTCCGCGATCTCCAACGGCGGCACCCTGTACGACCCGACCGTCGGCAAGGCCGTCGTCAGCGGCGACGGCAAGGACGTCCAGGAGATCGCGCCCCAGGCCCACGGCAAGCTGCCCTTCAAGGGAGACACGCGCGACAAGATAGACAAAGCCCTCGCGGGAGTCGCGACCGTGGGCAGCGCCGCCTGGCGATTCGGCGGATGGCCCCAGGACAAGATCCCGATGCACGCCAAGACGGGCACGGCCGAGGTCTACGGCAAGCAGACGACCTCCTGGTTCGCCACGTACACCAAGGACTACTCGATCGTCATGACGATCTCCCAGGGTGGTACGGGCTCCGGAGCGTCCGGCCCCGCCGTGCGCAACATCTACAACGCGCTCTACGGGCTCGACGCGAGCGGCAAGCAGGACCTCAAGAAGGCGCTGCTGCCCGCGCCCCAGAAGACCCTGCCCAAGATCAAGCCGGACGGCCAGATCGAGTCGCCCAAGATCAAGCCGTACACCCCCGCGCCCGTCGACGACGGGACGCAGGCGCTCGCGGGCGCCCTGCCCGCGACCGTGGGGAGGCGGGACTGATGGCAGGTTTCTCCGTCTCGCGCTACGCCCCCGAGGAACGCTCCGTCTGGGTCAAGCTCACCGCCCGCGACTCCGTCGTGCGGCGGCTGGACTGGCCCCTGCTCGGATCGGCACTCGCGCTGTCCTTCGTCGGCTCGCTGCTGGTCTGGTCGGCGACCCGTAACCGTGAGTCCCTCACGCACGGCGATCCCTACTACTTCCTCTTCCGGCACGCGCTCAACACCGGCATCGGCCTCGCGCTGATGATCGGCACCCTCTGGCTCGGGCACCGCACCCTGCGGGGGGCGGTGCCGGTCCTCTACGGGCTGTCGGTCCTGCTCGTCCTCGCGGTTCTCACCCCGCTGGGCGCGACCGTCAACGGCGCGCACGCGTGGATCCTGCTTCCCGGCGGCTTCTCCCTCCAGCCCTCCGAGTTCACCAAGATCACGATCATCCTGGGCATGGCGATGCTGCTCGCCGCCCGGGTCGACGCGGGCGACCAGCTGCACCCCGACCACCGGACCGTCGCCAAGGCCCTCGGCCTGGCGCTGGTCCCGATGGCCGTCGTCATGCTGATGCCCGACCTCGGCTCCGTGATGGTCATGGCCGTCATCGTGCTCGGCGTGCTCCTCGCCTCCGGCGCGTCCAACCGCTGGGTCTTCGGGCTCCTCGGCGCGGGCACGGCGGGGGCGGTGGCCGTCTGGCAGCTCGGCGTCCTGGACGACTACCAGATCGCCCGCTTCGCGGCCTTCGCCAACCCGGCGCTCGACCCGGCCGGCGTCGGCTACAACACCAACCAGGCCCGCATCGCGATCGGCTCCGGCGGACTCACCGGCACCGGGCTTTTCAACGGCTCCCAGACGACGGGTCAGTTCGTCCCCGAGCAGCAGACCGACTTCGTCTTCACCGTCGCGGGCGAGGAGCTCGGCTTCCTCGGAGCCGGACTGATCATCGTCCTGCTCGGCGTCGTCCTGTGGCGGGCCTGCCGTATCGCCCGGGGGACGACCGAGCTGTACGGGACGATCGTGGCCGCCGGCATCATCGCCTGGTTCGCCTTCCAGTCCTTCGAGAACATCGGCATGACACTCGGGATCATGCCGGTGGCCGGACTTCCGCTGCCGTTCGTGTCCTACGGGGGCTCGTCGATGTTCGCCGTCTGGGTGGCCGTCGGACTGCTTCAGTCGATCAAGGTGCAACGGCCGATGTCGGCCTGAGCGCTCAGGCCGTCCCGCACAGGCCGTCCCGCACAGGCCGTCCGGCTCAGGCCGGACGGCCTCGGCTCCGTTCTGCATATCCGGGGGCATCGCGGATAGGTTCGTCATATGGCGGACTCGAAGCGTGAGATCGAGCGAAAGTACGAAGCGACTCCCGAGACCAAACTGCCCGACCTGACCCGTGCGGCCGGGGTCTCCACGGTTGTCCACCGGGGCCTCAGCGAGCTGGACGCCGTCTACTACGACACCGAGGACTTCCGGCTGGCCTCGGACTCCCTCACGCTGCGCCGCAGAACGGGAGGGGACGACGCCGGGTGGCACCTCAAGCTCCCCGTCTCCGCCGACGTCCGTGACGAGATCAGGGCCCCCCTCACCGACACCCTGCCGCCCGCCCTCGGCGAGCTGCTCCGCTCCCGGGTGCGGAACACGCCGGTGACCCCCGTCGTCCGGATTTTCTCCGCCCGGGACGTCCACCACCTCCTCGACGAGGGCGGAGCCCTGCTCGCCGAGCTGAGCATCGACGAGGTCCTCGCGGAGCGGCTCACCGAGGAGGGGCACGGCACCACGTCGGCGTGGACCGAGCTGGAGGTCGAGCTGGCCGACGGCGTCGACCCCGCCGTCCTCGACGCCGTCGAGCGGCGGCTGCGCAAGGCCGGTGTCCGGCCCTCGGCCGCGCCGTCCAAGCTGGCCAGGGCGCTGGCCGAGACCGCTCCCGGGAAGCCGCGGCCGGCGAAGACGAAGGAGCGTTCCCCGCGCACCGCGGGCGACCATGTCCTCGCCTACGTACGCCGCCAGGTCACGGCCCTCGTCGAGCTCGACCCCGCCGTACGCCGCGACCTGCCCGACAGCGTGCACCGCATGCGGGTCGCCACCCGCAGGCTGCGCAGCGCCTTCAGGACGTACCGCAAGGTGCTCGACCGGAACGTCACCGATCCGCTCCGCGCCGAGCTGAAGTGGCTCGCCGCCGAGCTCGGGGTCGACCGCGACCAGGAAGTCCTCGGTGAACGGCTCCGCTCCCATGCCGCCGCACTGCCCGACACCCTCCTCCTCGGCCCCGTGAGCGCCCGGCTGACGCTCACCTCCGTCGCCAGGCGCACCGGTTCACGCCGACGGGTCGCCTCCGTGCTCGACTCGGAGCGCTACCTTGCCCTGCTGGACTCCCTGGACGCTCTCCTCGCCGACCCGCCCCTGCTCCCCGCAGCCGCGCGGCCGCCGCGGGACGCCCTGCCCCGCGCCGTGCTCAAGGACTACGAACGCCTCGCCACCCGCGTCGAGCACGCCCTGGACCAGCAGCCCGGCGCGGAACGCGACGTGGCCATGCACGAGGCGCGAAAGGCCGCCAAGCGCGTCCGGTACGCCGCCGAGGCCGCCAGGCCGGCGCTGGGCAAACCGGCCAAGAAGTTCGCCAAACGGATGAAGTCCGTGCAGTCGGTCCTCGGAGACCACCAGGACAGCGTCGTATCCCGGGACGCCCTGCGCACCCTGGCGGTGCAGGCCCACGGCGCGGGGGAGTCCGCGTTCACCTGGGGCCTCCTCTACGGGCATGAGGAGGCCGCGGCGGCGGCACGGGAACGCGAGCTGCCCGAGGTCTGGGCCCGGGCGTCACGGCCGGAGCTTCGCGCGGCGTTGAAAGGCTGAGCACCGGGTTACGCTTGGTGGTCACCCCTGCCAGCTACGAAGGTCCTCAGATGTCTGCCGAGTCGGTCTTCCCACAGCTCGAAGCTCTGCTCCCGCATGTGCAGAAGCCCATTCAGTACGTCGGCGGTGAGCTGAACTCCACCGTCAAACCGTGGGACGAGTGCGACGTCCGCTGGGCACTCATGTACCCGGACGCCTACGAGGTCGGACTCCCCAACCAGGGCGTCATGATCCTCTACGAGGTGCTCAACGAGCGCGAGGGCGTCCTCGCCGAGCGCACGTACAGCGTGTGGCCCGACCTCGAGGAGCTGATGCGCGAGCACAAGGTGCCCCAGTTCACCGTGGACAGCCACCGCCCCGTCGGCGCCTTCGACGTGTTCGGTCTCAGCTTCTCCACCGAGCTCGGCTACACCAACATGCTCACGGCCCTCGATCTCGCGGGCATCCCGCTGGAGTCCAAGGACCGCACCGTCGACCACCCGATCGTGCTGGCGGGCGGCCACGCCGCGTTCAACCCCGAGCCGATCGCGGACTTCATCGACTGCGCGGTCATCGGCGACGGCGAGCAGGCCGTCCTGGAGATCACCGAGATCATCCGCGCCTGGAAGGCCGAGGGCCGGCCCGGTGGCCGCGAGGAGGTGCTGTTCCGTCTCGCGAGGACGGGCGGCGTCTACGTCCCCGGCTTCTACGACGTCGAATACCTCCCCGACGGCCGCATCGGCCGCGTCGTGCCCAACAAGTCCGGCGTGCCGTGGCGGGTGTCCAAGCACACCGTCATGGACCTCGACGAATGGCCGTACCCCAAGCAGCCGCTCGTCCCCCTCGCCGAGACCGTCCACGAGCGGATGTCCGTGGAGATCTTCCGCGGCTGCACCCGCGGCTGCCGTTTCTGCCAGGCCGGCATGATCACGCGTCCCGTGCGGGAGCGAAGCATCACCGGCATCGGCGAGATGGTGGAGAAGGGGCTCAAGGCCACCGGCTTCGAGGAGGTCGGCCTCCTGTCGCTCTCCTCCGCGGACCACACCGAGATCGGTGACATCGCCAAGGGCCTCGCCGACCGCTACACCGACGACAAGATCGGCCTCTCGCTGCCCTCCACCCGCGTCGACGCGTTCAACGTGGACCTGGCCAACGAGCTGACCCGCAACGGCCGCAGGTCCGGCCTCACCTTCGCCCCCGAGGGCGGCTCCGAGCGCATGCGCAAGGTCATCAACAAGATGGTCTCGGAGGAGGACCTGATCCGTACGGTCGCCACCGCGTACGGCAACGGCTGGCGCCAGGTGAAGCTGTACTTCATGTGCGGCCTGCCCACCGAGACCGACGAGGACGTCCTGCAGATCGGTGACATGGCGGTCAACGTGATCGCCAAGGGCCGTGAGGTCTCCGGGCAGAACGACATCCGCTGCACCGTCTCCATCGGCGGTTTCGTGCCCAAGCCGCACACCCCCTTCCAGTGGGCCCCGCAGCTCAGCGCCGAGGACACCGACGCCCGGCTGAAGAAGCTCCGGGACAAGATCCGCGACGACAAGAAGTACGGCCGTTCCATCGGTTTCCGCTACCACGACGGCAAGCCCGGCATCGTCGAGGGCCTGCTCTCCCGCGGTGACCGCCGGGTGGGCTCCGTCATCCGCGAGGTCTACGAGTCCGGCGGCCGCTTCGACGGCTGGCGCGAGCACTTCAGCTACGACCTGTGGATGAGGAGCGCGGAGAAGGCGCTCCCCGCCTTCGGCGTCGACGTCGACTGGTACACCACCCGCGAGCGGACGTACGAGGAGGTCCTGCCCTGGGACCACCTGGACTCCGGTCTCGACAAGGACTGGCTCTGGGAGGACTGGCAGGACTCCCTCGACGAGACCGAGGTCGAGGACTGCCGCTGGACGCCGTGCTTCGACTGCGGCGTGTGCCCGCAGCTCGACCTGGACATCCAGATCGGCCCCACCGGGAAGAAGCTCCTGCCGCTCACAGTGGTGAAGTAACACCGCGCCCTCGTACGGGTGACAGCCGTTCCCGCCCCGCCTGGCCCCTGCCCGGCGGGGCGGACCGCTGTCAGGGCGGTGTGCTCCCCTCCCGGACCGCCCGTCGTGCTCCGGGAGGCGGCGTAACGGAGTTTTTCCCCGCCGGGAAACCCCTGGGAGGGTCTTCGCGTCCCTGACGGTATGGACCTCGACAAGCGCCGCACGCCCACGCCGCACGAAGGCGGAGAAGGCTGTCTGACGACCGTCGTCAGGATTCCCGTCAGGATCGTGGTGCTCGTCCTGGTCCTGCCGGTCCGGATGCTCTGGGACCTTCTCGTCGCGGGAGGCCGTCTCGCGGAACGGGTGCTGCTGCGCCCCCTCGGACGGGCGCTGGAGTGGCTGTACGACCAGATGCTCGTCCCGGCCGGGAGAGCGCTCGCCTGGCTGACCGTGGCCGTTCTCGTATGGCCCTGGGTAGGCCTGTGGCGTTACGTCGTCGTCCCGGTCGTCCGGTACGGGGTCGTCGTCCCGCTGGTGTGGCTCTACGGAGCCGTGCTCACCCCGGCCGGACACGGCCTGCGGTGGGTGTACGCCAAGCTGCTCGTCCCGGCGGTCACCGGACTCGTCACCTTCCTCCTGGTGTGGCCCGCCGTCGGCGTGTGGCGGTACGTCCTGAAGCCGCTCGGCATCGCGGCCGACCGGCTCGTGGTCCACCTGGTCGTGCTGCCGCTCGTGTGGGTCCACCGGCATGTGCTGACCCCGGTGGGACACGGCATCGCGTGGACGCTCCTGATGGCCGGAAAAGGGATCGCCGCCACCGGCCGGGGGCTGTGGACCGCCGTCGTATGGCTGGTCATGACCCTGGTCGTGCTGCCGCTCGCGTGGGTGTACCGCCGGGTCCTGGCGCCGGTGGGCCGGGAGATCGCGGCGGCCTTCGGTGTCGCCTGGCGGATCGCCGGGTTCATCTCCCGCGCCGTCGGCCGCGCCCTGGCCTGGCTGGCGTGGCACTTGGTCGGTGCGCCGGTGACCTGGGTCTACCGCGCGGTGTGCACACCGGTGGGGCACTTCCTGCGCGACGTGGCCTGGGCGCCCGTCAAGCGGGTCGCGCTGGAGGCGGGACGGGCGGCCCGCGGCGCACTCGCCTCGGCCCGGGAGACCCTCCGCGCGGCCCGCAGGGACGCGTGGCGCGCACTGGTGGGACCACCGCAGGTCACGGACGCGCGGGAACTCGATGGGTCCGCTGCGCGTACCCTGGGTAGGACAACGACTGTCCCCAGCGCGGCGCCCGCACCCGAGATCTCCCTGCTTGCCGACGAAACCGTCAAGCGGGGGTGAGCCGGAGCGGCACCCCGGGGCACCCTGTACTTCGTGGGCGGCACGCCACCGCGGCCGCCCCGCACCGAGGAGAAGAACCACTGGGCAAGCGACAGCCCGAAGGCCCGCCGCCCGCACCGGCGGTGCAGCGCATCCGACTGCGCTACACCAAGCGGGGCCGCCTCCGGTTCACCAGTCACAGAGACTTCCAGCGTGCCTTCGAGCGGGCGCTGCGCCGCTCCGAGGTGCCGATGGCCTACTCGGCCGGCTTCACCCCGCACCCGAAGGTGTCGTACGCCAACGCCGCCCCCACGGGGACGGGCAGCGAGGCCGAATTCCTGGAGATCGCCCTCACCGAGGCACGGGATCCGGACACTCTGCGCAAGCTGCTCGACGCGTCGATGCCCGACGGCCTCGACGTCATCGACGCGGTGGAGGCCCGTACCTCGGGCCTCGCGGACCGGCTGACCGCCTCCGTATGGGAGATGCGGCTGGACGGGGTCACCGTCCAGGACGCCGAAAAGGCCGTCGCCGCCTTCCTGGGCGCGGAGACCGTGGAGGTCCAGCGCCGTGCGAAGAACGGCATGCGGACCTTCGACGCCCGTGCCGCGGTCGCCGGTCTGGAGGCCCTTGATCCACAGCCTGATAGGTCCGGGGACAGGCCTTGTGCGATACTGCGCCTGGTAGTGCGGCACGTGACACCTGCCGTGCGACCCGACGACGTCCTGTCCGGTCTCCGAGCTGTGGCCGACCTGGCGCCGCCGGTCCCCGCAGCGGTGACCAGGCTGGCGCAGGGGCTCTTCGACGAGGAGTCCGGCACGGTGACCGACCCGCTCGCGCCTGACCGCGAGGCAGCCCCGGCCGTTCCCACGGCCGATCCGGCAGCCGCCGCGACGGCGCCGGAAGGTGCAGGTTCCGCGTAAGGCGGTCGTTGTAGCGCAGCCCTTGGACTCGGGAGCCACCTGGGTCGGGCCGCGCACCGCCCCATAAGACTTTCGCCAGGCCGTGCGTAACGCGTACGGAACCGGCGAGCCAGACATCAGTTCCCGTGCGGCGCCCGCGCCCCGGACGGCGGTATCGCGCACATCGCGCGAATCGCGTCGGACCGGAACAAGGCGTGGCGCCCGGGAGCGCGACGGGAGAACCGCCCGCATGCACGAGCCGAACGAACCCGGTAACACCGGAAACTCCGTAAACACGGAGGACAACAACGCCCCCGGGGACAAGCTGCCGCCGCGCCGCAGGCGCCGCGCGGCGTCCCGCCCCGCCGGCCCGCCGTCGGGCGCGCCGGGCGCGTCCGCCGCCGAGGACGTCACGTCGGCCACACCGGCCGCCTCCGTTGAGCAGGCCGAGCCGGCCGAGG
>NZ_JBIVVD010000003.1:593102-654440 GCF_044757505.1 Streptomyces sp. NPDC091271
CCGCGCCGCCGGCGCGTGCCCGTCGTCGTGCGGTCCGTAAGGCGACCGCTCCGGCGGGTGCGCCGCAGGCCGCTGCCGAGGTCGTGGAGCCGGCCGCCGAGCCCGCCGCCGAGACCCCGGCCGCCCCCGAGACCCCTGCTGTGAGCGCCGAGCCGGCCGAGGCCGCGCCGCCGGCGCGTGCCCGTCGTCGTGCGGTCCGTAAGGCGACCGCTCCGGCGGGTGCGCCGCAGGCCGCTGCCGAGGTCGTGGAGCCGGCCATCGAGCCCGCCGCCGAGGCCCCGGCCGAGGAAGAGGCCGAAGAGGCCGTCGAGGCCCCCGTCGTGGAGGCCCCCCGTGGCCGTCGCCGCGCCACCCGCAAGGCCACCGCTCCGGCGGGTGCCCCCCAGGCGGCCGAGACCGCCGCGCAGGACATCGTGGCCGAGCCGGTGAAGGCTCCCGCGCCCGTGGCCGAGGCCCCCGCGGAGCCGGCCGAGCCCGCCGCCGCGCCGCGAGGCCGTACCCGCCGTCGCGCGTCGGCCCCCGCCGGTGCGCCGCAGGGCGCCCGGACCGCCGAGCCCCCGGCCGCGATCGTGGCCGATCCGGCTGCCGAGACCGCCGCCGAACCCGCCCGCGCCGAGGAGCCCGTCGAGGCGCCGGCCGCCGAGGCCGCGCCGCCGGCGCGCGCCCGCCGCCGCGCCTCGCGTAAGGCGTCCGCGCCCGCCGGCGCCCCGCAGCCCGTCGAGGAGGTCGCCGAGGCGGCCGCCGAGAAGGGCGAGGACCTCCCCGCCGCAGTGGCCGAGGAGCTGGCCTCCGAGGCCGAGCAGGTCGAGGAGGCCGCGCCGCGCGGCCGCCAGCGCCGCCGCGCCACCGCCGCCGCCGGCCGCCCCGAGTTCACCGGGAAGACCGAGGAGCCCGCCCGCAAGGGACGCCGTGCGACGCGTCCCGCCGTGGCCGTCTTCCAGGCCCCGGTCTTCGCCGAGCCGATGTTCCAGACCCCGGAGACCGCGGCTGCCGCCGCTGCCGCCGCGGGTTCCACCCCGGCGTACGACGAGAGCGACGACGTCGAGGAGCAGAAGAGCGCGGGCCGCGCGCCGCGTAAGGCCGAGAGCAGGCAGACCGCCGAGGTCGTCGCGCCGGAGACCGCCGCACCCGCCGAGGCCGCCGAGTCCGCGCCGCAGGGCGGTTCGCGCCGCCGCCGCCGCCGTCGTGGCGAGGCCGTCGAGACCGAGCCTGCCACGACCCCGGTGACGCTTCCGGCCGAGCAGGCGGCTCCGGCCGCCGCCCCGGTCGAGGACGAGCACGAGGCCGAGCCCGAGACGGACGCCGAGCACGAGGGCGACGACACGGACGAGTACGGGGACCGCCCCTCGCGCCGTCGCCGCCGTGGTGGCCGCCGCCGCCGTCGCGGAGAGGCCAACGACGCGGACGACGTCGAGCAGCAGGACGACGCCGCCGCGGACGGTTCCGAGGACGAGCAGCAGGCGCACGACGACGAGGACGAGGAGGAGCACGAGTCCTCCTCCGGTTCCAGCAGCAGCCGTCGCCGTCGCCGTCGTCGCCGCCGCAGCGGGGACGCCGCCGGTGAGGACACGGGCACGGGCGCCGACGACCCGGAGCGCACGGTCGTCAAGGTCCGCGAGCCCCGCAAGAAGGAGGCCGAGCGCGAGCCCGGCACCGGCTTCGACGAGGTCCAGTCCATCAAGGGCTCGACCCGCATGGAGGCCAAGAAGCAGCGCCGCCGCGAGGGTCGCGAGCAGGGCCGCCGCCGCGTCCCGATCATCACCGAGGCCGAGTTCCTGGCCCGTCGTGAGGCCGTCGAGCGCGTCATGGTCGTCCGCCAGAGCGGCGAGCGCACCCAGATCGGCGTCCTCGAGGACAACGTGCTCGTCGAGCACTACGTCAACAAGGAGCAGGCCACCAGCTACGTCGGCAACGTCTACCTGGGCAAGGTGCAGAACGTACTGCCGTCCATGGAGGCCGCCTTCGTCGACATCGGCAAGGGCCGCAACGCCGTCCTCTACGCGGGCGAGGTCAACTTCGAGGCACTCGGCATGGCCCACGGGCCGCGCCGCATCGAGACCGCGCTCAAGTCCGGCCAGTCAGTCCTCGTCCAGGTGACGAAGGACCCGATCGGCCACAAGGGCGCCCGCCTGACCAGCCAGGTCTCGCTGCCCGGCCGGTACCTGGTCTACGTGCCCGAGGGCTCGATGACCGGCATCAGCCGCAAGCTGCCCGACACCGAGCGCGCCCGGCTGAAGACCATCCTCAAGAAGATCGTCCCCGAGGACGCGGGCGTCATCGTGCGCACCGCCGCCGAGGGCGCGAGCGAGGACGAGCTGCGCCGCGACGTCGAGCGGCTGCAGGGCCAGTGGGAAGAGATCCAGAAGAAGTCGAAGAACACCAGCAGCTCCAACGCGCCGACGCTGCTCTACGGCGAGCCGGACATGACCGTCCGGGTCGTCCGCGACATCTTCAACGAGGACTTCTCGAAGGTGATCGTCAGCGGTGACGACGCCTGGGACACCATCCACGGCTACGTCTCGCACGTGGCACCGGACCTGACGGACCGGCTGTCGCGCTGGACCTCCGAGGTCGACGTCTTCGCGACGTACCGCATCGACGAGCAGCTGATGAAGGCGCTGGACCGCAAGGTCTATCTGCCGAGCGGCGGCTCGCTGGTGATCGACAAGACCGAGGCGATGGTCGTCGTCGACGTCAACACCGGCAAGTTCACCGGCCAGGGCGGAAACCTCGAGGAGACCGTCACCAAGAACAACCTGGAGGCGGCCGAGGAGATCGTCCGCCAGCTGCGGCTGCGCGACCTCGGCGGCATCGTCGTCGTCGACTTCATCGACATGGTGCTGGAGTCCAACCGGGACCTGGTGCTGCGGCGGCTCCTGGAGTGCCTGGGCCGCGACCGTACGAAGCACCAGGTCGCCGAGGTCACGTCGCTGGGCCTGGTCCAGATGACCCGTAAGCGGGTGGGCCAGGGTCTGCTGGAGTCCTTCTCCGAGACCTGCGTCCACTGCAACGGTCGCGGCGTGATCGTCCACATGGAGCAGCCCACGGCCGCCGGCGGCGGCGGTGGCAAGCGGTCCAAGAAGCGCGGCCGCGGCGGCGCGGGACACGAGCACGAGCACGGCCAGGACCACGAGCACGAGCAGTCGGCCGAGACCGAGACCGAGACCGAGGCCGAGGTGGCCGCCGAGGTCGCCGCCCCGGTGGCGCTGCCCGAGCCGGAGTTCGTCGCCGACGAGGAGCTGTACAGCAGCCCGGCCGAGGCCGAGGCGGCAGCGTCGCGCGGCCGCGGCCGCCGGCGTGCGACCCGCAAGGTCACGGCTCCGGCCGGCGCGCCCGCCCCGGTGACCGAGGTCGCTCCGGCGGCTCCGGTGGCCGAGGAGAAGCCGCAGCCCGAGCCGGTGGCCGAGGCCCCGGTGGAGGCTCCCGCCGCACCCGAGGCCGAGGCCGCACCTCCGGCGCGTACGCGTCGCAGGGCGACCCGGAAGGCGACCGCCCCGGCGGGCTCGCCCAAGCAGGCCGACGTGACACCGCCCGTCCATCCGGCCGAGCCCGCGGCGGAGCCCGTCGCGGCCGAGGACCCGGTCGTCGAGGCCGCCGCGGCTCCGGCGCCCGCTCCCTCGGTGAAGGCGGCGGAGCCCGAGGCACCGGCGGCTGACGAGGAGTCCGCTCCGGCCGCCCCGCCGCGCGCTCGCCGCCGGGCGACCCGCAAGGCCACCACTCCTGCGGGGCCGCCGGCCGGCGCGGAGGAGGCAGCGGCCGTCGTGGTCACGGGTACCGACTCCGACGCGTCCGAGGCCTCCGGCACCGAAGCGGCGGATTCGGAAGCGCCGGTCAAGAAGACCGCGGCGCGGAAGACCGCGAAGAAGGCCACGGCGAAGAAGGCGGCCACCAAGAAGACGGCCGCCAAGACGGTCGCGAAGAAGACCGCGGCGAAGAAGACGACGACGAAGAAGGCAGCGGCGAAGAAGACCGTCGCCGCCGAGCAGTCGTCGCCTTCCGTGACGGCCTCGACTTCCAATGACTCGGGGCAGAGCGTCGACTGAGTAATCCGTGACCGCATGTTCATCGATCCGTGTCCCGCCCCGAAGCCTTCGGGGCGGGACACGCGCTTTGTTTCAGAACTGATGCAGAGGCCGGTTAACAGCCCCGAAATCACCTGTGAAATCCCTGATAATGTGACGGCGGTCGCTGCATGTGAAGTTCCTGCAAAGGGATTACGGTCGGTGACCGACCCGGTTCATCACTGGCCGGGCCCTGTTTCCTCGGTAGGGCGTCGGCATAGCGCCGGTGGGGTACGCGCGGCCTCGTGAGACGTCCCGCACCCCGGACCTCTGCCTGTGAAGAGCTCTTGCGGTGTTCAAGGAGGACGTCCATGACGAGCATCAACGAGCAGCCGATTCCTGCTGCCCGCCCGGTCATCGGTGAAGAGGAGATCGAGGCCGCGGTACGCGTACTGCGCAGCGGTCGCGTCGTGCAGGGCCCGGAGGTCGCGGCCTTCGAGGAGGGCTTCTCCGAGCTGGTCGACGGACGCCACTGCGTCGCCGTCAACTCCGGTACCTCCGCACTGCACATGCTTCTTCTCGCCCTCGGCATCGGCCCGGGCGACGAGGTGATCGTCCCTTCCTTCTCCTTCGCAGCGTCCGCCAACGCCGTCCGACTGGTCGGCGCCGACGTGGTGTTCGCCGACATCGAGCCCGGCAGCTACGGCCTGGAACCGGCCGCCGTCGAGGCAGCCATCACGCCGCGCACGGCCGCCATCATGCCGGTGCACCTCTACGGTCACCCGGCCGCCATGGACAAGCTCATGCCCATCGCGGCGAAGCACAAACTCGCTGTTGTCGAAGACGCCTGCCAGGCGCACGCAGCGGCACTGAACGGGACCCCCGTCGGCGCGTTCGGCGAAGGCGGAACGTTCAGCTTCTACCCGACGAAGAACATGCACGCCCTCGAGGGCGGCATGGTCACCACGGCCGACGCCGGACTCGCCCGCACCCTGCGCCTCCTGCGTAACCAGGGCATGGAGCAGCGGTACGCCAACGAGATCGTCGGCGCCAACATGCGCATGACCGACGTGGCCGCCGCCGTCGGTCGCGTACAGCTCACCAAGGTCGGTGGCTGGACCGAGCAGCGACGCGCCAACGCCGCGTACCTCGACGCGCACATCACCGCCCCGAACGTGACGACGCCGCCGGTCGCCGAGGGCGCCCGCCACGTCTACCACCAGTACACGATCCGGGTGCAGGGCGACCGCGACGCAGCGATGGCCAAGCTCACCGAGGCGGGCATCGGCAACGCCGTCTACTACCCGACTCCGATCCACCGGCTCAAGCCGTACTGGGAGCCGGACCAGAAGGCCGGCCGGAACTGGGACCTGCCCGAGACCGAGCGGGCCGCGGCCGAGGTCGTGTCGCTCCCCGTCCACCCGTCGCTCGGCGAGGGTGACCTCGAGCGCATCGCGAACGCAGTGAACGCACTGGGGGAGAGCCTGTGACCGCCGCCGTACTGAAAGCAGGCCTCGTCGGCCTCGGCTCCATGGGGCGCCACCACGCCCGGGTCCTCGCCGGTCTCGAAGGCGTGGACCTGGTCGGCGTCGTCGACCCGATGGGCGACAAGAACGGCTGGGCGCAGGGCGCCCCCGTCCTGTCGACCGTCGAGGAGCTCATCGCGCTCGGCATCGACTACGCGGTCGTGGCCTGCCCGACCGCCCTGCACGAAGAGGTCGGCCTCCAGCTGGCCGACGCCGGTGTCTGCGCCCTGATCGAGAAGCCCCTGGCCGACACCGTCGAGGGCGCCCGCCGCCTCGTCGAGGCCTTCGAGTCGCGCGGCCTGGTGGCCGGCGTCGGCCACATCGAGCGCTGCAACCCGGCACTGCGCTCGCTGCGCAGCCGCCTGGAGGCCGGCGAGCTCGGCGACGTCTTCCAGGTCGTCACCCGCCGCCAGGGCCCCTTCCCGCACCGCATCGCGGACGTCGGCGTGGTCAAGGACCTCGCCACGCACGACATCGACCTGACGGGCTGGGTGACCGGCCAGACGTACACGTCGATCGCGGCGCACACCGTCTCCAAGTCCGGCCGCCCGCACGAGGACATGGTCTCCGCGGTGGGCCAGCTCTCCGACGGCACCATGGTCAACCACCTGGTCAACTGGCTGAGCCCGCTCAAGGAGCGCTTCACCTCGGTCACCGGCGAGCGCGGCTGCTACATCGCCGACACGCTCACGGCCGACCTGACGTTCCACTCGAACGCCGCGGTGACCACCGAGTGGGAGGCGCTGCGAGCGTTCCGCGGTGTCTCCGAGGGCGACATGATCCGCTACGCGATCCCGAAGCGCGAGCCGCTGCTGGTCGAGCACGAGCTCTTCCGGGACGCCGTACGGGGCGAGTCGGCCGATATCTGCACATTGCGGCAGGGGCTGCGTACCGTTGAGGTCGCGGCTGCGGTCCTCGAGTCGGCCGTCAGTCACACCACCATCCGCCTCTCGGACGGTCAGCAAGTCGGTCAGGAGCTGGAGAGTTGACCACACCGGATGTGACTGTCGTTGTAGCCGTCTACAACACCATGCCGTATCTGACCGAGTGTCTGAACTCGCTGGCAAGACAGAGCATCGGACTTGACCGCCTGCAGGTCGTCGCGGTGAACGACGGGTCGACGGATGACAGCGGCCCGGAGTTGGACCGCTTCGCAGCGGAGTATCCCGGTACCTTCACCGTGCTGCACCAGGCCAATTCCGGCGGCCCGGCCGCACCGAGCAACCGGGCTCTGGACGTGGCCACCGGGCGTTACGTGTACTTCATCGGCTCCGACGACTACCTCGGCGAGGAAGCACTGGAGCGAATGGTTGCATGCGCCGACGAGCACGGTTCCGACGTGGTCGTGGGAAAGATGGTCGGTACCAACGGCCGCTACGTGCACCAGAAGCTCTACGCGGAGAGCACTCCGGACATCAGCCTGTACGAATCGGCGCTCCCGTACACGCTGGCCAATACCAAGCTGTTCCGGCGTGACCTCGTCGAGAAGCACAAGCTGCGCTTTCCTGAGGACATGCCGGTCGGCAGCGACCAGCCGTTCACCATCGAGGCATGTGTCCGGGCTCGGAAGATCTCAGTACTTGCTGATTACACGTACTACTACGCGGTCAGACGCGGTGACGCCAGCAACATCACCTACCGGGCCGATCACCTGGCCCGGCTGCGTTGCGTCACGAGGATCATGGAGCACACCGCCGGCCTGATCGAGCCCGGCCCGAAGCGTGATGCCGTGTTCAAGCGGCATTTCGAGTGGGAGCTTTCCAAGCTCCTACAAAAAGACTTCGCCTCTCTCGATCCAGGCATCAAACGCCAGGTGTGCGAGGGAATAGCCCCACTTCTGGATGCTTACTACACCGACACTCTCCGTGACAGCACAGGTGTCACCCGGCGCGTGCGTTTCGGCCTTGCTCTGAGCGGCGCGGTCGATGAACTCTCCAGGGCCCTCACGGACGAAGCGGAGCACGGCGCCCCGCCCTTTCTCCTCGAGGGCGGGCGGGCGTTCGCGACGTACCCGGGCTTCAGGGACAGTGAGGCCGGGCTGCCCGACCACTGGTACGAGGTCCTCGGCGAAGGGGTGGCCGGCCGGCTCGCACGGCACACGGAACTCGAATCCGCCGAGTGGGAGCAGAAGGGGACGGAGCTGTCCCTCGCGCTCGTCCTGAGGCTGGGCGTTATCGGCGACACCTCCTCCGCGGTGGTCGCGCTGGCGCGTGGCGCGATGCCCAAGAGCGCGGACAAGCCGGGAGCGCGCAGGCTGCCGGAGCAGGTCCGGCCGCAGGGCGTGGCAGGCGAGTTCGACAGGCAGGCGACGGAGGACGGTACGGGGACCCGGCTGACTGCCCGCATCCCCATCGATCCGGTCAATGCGAAGCACGGTGTGCGCGTCTACGTGGACGTGGCGGGCTCGGTGTACGAGATTCCCGTGCGGACCGACGGCCTCCCGATGCCGCTGGCCCGGCGCTGGGGCGGAGCGGTACCGCACCGGGTCGCCGCCAACGTGAATCCGAAGGGCCGTCTCGTCATCACGACCGCCCCCCTGTGGGAGACGAAGACGGGCGTATTCAGGCGCCTGCGCCGCAAGCTGTCCAGGCTGAAGAGGAAAGTAATCCGATGAACATCTGTGTAGTCGCGCTCGGCAAGATCGGCCTTCCGCTCGCCGTGCAGTTCGCTGCCAAGGGCCACACGGTCATGGGCGCGGACGTCAACGAGAAGGTCGTCGAGCTGGTCAACGCGGCCACCGAGCCGTTCCCCGGCGAGTACGACCTGGACGTCAAGCTCAAGGAGACCGTGGGCGCGGGCCGGCTCTCCGCGACGACGGACACCACGGCCGCGGTGGCCGCGTCCGACGCCGTCGTGGTCGTCGTCCCGCTCTTCGTGGACGCCGAGGGCACTCCGGACTTCGGCTGGATGGACTCGGCGACGAAGGCCATCGCTGCGGGCCTGAAGCCGGGCACCCTCGTCAGCTACGAGACCACCCTCCCGGTCGGTACGACGCGCACACGCTGGGCGCCCATGCTCGCGGAGGGCTCCGGCCTCACCCCGGGCCGCGACTTCCACCTCGTCTTCTCCCCGGAGCGGGTGCTGACCGGCCGCGTCTTCGCGGACCTGCGCCGCTACCCGAAGCTCGTCGGCGGCATCGACGAGGCGTCCTCGCAGCGCGGTGTGGAGTTCTACGAGGCCGTGCTCGACTTCGACGACCGTGCGGACCTGCCGCGTCCGAACGGTGTCTGGGACCTCGGCACGGCGGAGGCATCCGAGCTCGCGAAGCTCGCCGAGACCACCTACCGCGACGTCAACATCGGTCTGGCCAACCAGTTCGCGCGGTTCGCCGACAAGAACGACATCGACGTCAAGAAGGTCATCGAGGCCTGCAACAGCCAGCCCTACAGCCACATCCACCAGCCCGGCATCGCCGTCGGCGGCCACTGCATCCCGATCTACCCGCGGATGTACCTGTGGAACGACCCGGAGGCGACCGTCGTGCGCTCGGCCCGTGAGGCCAATGCCGCGATGCCCGAGTACTCGGTCGACCTGCTGGCCGCCGCCTACGGCGACCTGGACGGTGTCGGGGTCCTGGTGCTGGGAGCCGCCTATCGCGGCGGCGTCAAGGAGACGGCCTTCTCCGGTGTCTTCGGAGTGGTCGAGGCGCTGAAGGCGCGCGGCGCGGTGCCGTTCGTCTCGGACCCCATGTACACGCCCGAGGAGCTGACCGCGCACGGCCTCGTGCCGCACGAGTCCCAGACGGTCACCGCCGCGATCCTCCAGGCCGACCACGCCGAGTACCGCGAACTGGCCGCCGCCGACCTGCCGGACGTACGCGTCCTGGTCGACGGCCGTCGTACGACCGACCCGGCCAACTGGGCCGGTGTCCGCCGCGTCGTCATCGGCGGCTGACCATATGACCTGGCTGATCACAGGCGGTGCCGGCTACATCGGATCGCATGTCGTCAGGGCGATGGCGGGGCACGCCCCCGTCGTCGTCCTCGACGATCTCAGTACCGGCCGAGCCGAACGGGTCCCCGCGGAGGTGCCGTTGGTGAGGGGATCCGTCCTCGACCGGGAGGCCGTCGACCGGCTCCTGCACGAGCACTCCGTAACTGGCATCGTGCACATCGCGGGGAAGAAGAGGGTGGCCGAGTCGGTCGACCGGCCGCTGTACTACTACCGCGAGAACATCGAGGGGCTGCGCGTCCTGCTCGACGCGGCCGTGGACGCCCGCGTGGGCCGGTTCATCTTCTCCTCCTCGGCTGCCGTCTACGGCATGCCCGATGTGGACCTGGTGACGGAGGAGACCCCCTGCCGGCCGCTGAGCCCGTACGGTGAGACGAAGCTGGCCGGTGAGTGGATGGTGGCCGCGGCCGGCAAGGCACACGGCATGGCGACGGTCTCGTTGCGGTACTTCAACGTGGCGGGCGCCGCATCGGCCGAACTCGGTGATGACGGCGTCTTCAATCTGGTGCCGATGGTCTTCGAACGGCTGACCGAGAACGAACGGCCACGGGTCTTCGGCAACGACTACGCGACCCCTGACGGCACATGTGTCCGTGACTACATCCACGTCGAGGACGTCGCCGCCGCCCACCTTGCGGCGGCTGAGCGCCTCCTGAAGGATCGGTCCGCCTCCCTGGTGCTCAACATAGGGCGCGGCCAGGGGGTTTCGGTCACCGAGATGGTGGGCGTCATTCAGGACGTCACCGGATACCGCGACCTGAAGCCCGTGATCGAGGCACGGCGGCCCGGCGACCCCGCCCGGGTCGTCGCCGCTGCCGACCGCATCGGAGGCGAACTGGGCTGGACATCGCGCCACGACATCCGGGCGATGGTGACCTCGGCCTGGGACGGGTGGTGTCTGAGACACCCGGAAGCACGCCGGTGAGGCGCTGACACAACGGCTGAGGCCCGTATCCCCCCGCGGGGATACGGGCCTCAGCCGTTGTCGTACGCCGGATCAGACCTCGCCGAGGAAGAGCCGGTCGAACTGCTTCTGGACGACGCTCCAGTCCCAGGACGAGACAGCGTGCTCGGAAGCCAGCGCGCCCGCCTTCTGCCAGGATTCCTCGGTCGAGGTGACGTCCAGAATGCGCTGTGAGGCCTCCTCGGGAGAGCCGACGACCCACCCCTCGGGGTACAGGGTCCGTGCGCTGTGGGCCCGTCCGGCGTAGAAGGGCCAGTCGCGGACGACCGGGAGGGCGGCGCTCGCCGCGCCTTCCATCAGCCCCACATGGCATCCCTCGCGCACGGACGAACTGAGGATCACGCCGATGTCGGTGAGCGCACCGGGTACGTCATCGGTCGGGCCCAGTCGTACCACCGCGCCGGACTCGACGAGAGGCGCCAGTTCCCGCTCGAAGAGCGTCCGGTAGTCACTGGTGGCCTTGCTCGTCTTCGGGTCCATGTCACCGCCCACCAGAAGCAGCCGGTAGCGCTCGTCGTGCTCACGCACGCGCTTGAGCACGTCCAGGGCCCACCGCGGGTCCTTGGCTACCTGACTGACGCCTATCAGACCGAGGTTGAAGCGGGCGTCCGCCGACTTGGGCCGGACGAAGTCCGAGAGGTCCATCGCGTTGTCGAGCACGTGTGTGCGCGGCGCGGTCTTGCCGCGCAGTTGCGGGACCAGCGACGTGACCAGATCCCTTACGTGCGGTGCGACAAAGACGAGGTCGTCGACCCGGGAGAAGTCCGTCATATGCGGCCAGCGGGTGAACGCCTCGTAGCTGTGCAGTCGCACTACGATGCGGGTGTCGCCGGGATCGATGGTGGTGAGCATCGACGCCGGGCCGACGGACCAGTCGAGGAACACCGTGTCGGCCCAGTCCAGGTACGGACGCATCAGCCGCTCGACATCCGCCTGGTAGTCGGTCGTGCCGTCGGCCAGCCTGTCCTCCAGCATGAGCCGAGCGGCCCACGAGATGCGCTTGAGCGACTTCTGGGCGGCGAGGTCCAGGTAGCGGAGCTCGACCCGGGGGTGGCCCTCGTACAGCGACAGGACGTGGTGGAGGAAGTTCGCGTTGGCGCTCGTGGTGACGAGCAGCCGCAGCGGGCGGTCCGTGGGCGGGGCCGCCGCAGGGGTCTTCCGGCCGCGGGGCCGGGCGACCGCCTGGAACGCGGACGAACCGTGCAGGCGCTCGATATAGCCCTTCGCGTCCTCGGCGAGCGGCGAACTCAGCTGGTCGATGTGCATGACCCGGTGGAAGTCGAGGAACAACGCCCGGTTCAGCGCTTCGGATGCGGCTTCGTGGTTGCCCTTGGCGTACTGCTCATCGGCCTGGGCGAGCCGGGCGCCGACCGCCTTGTGGAGGTCCCGGGGGCTGATACCCCTGGCGATCTCCGTCATGACGCCTTCGTCGAGCAGCTCCGCCCGGACCGCGAGGTCGGAGATCTTGGAGGCGGCCGTCGTGAGCGCTATGGCCGCTCCGCTGGTACGTCCGGCCCACTGCATGCCCTCCGCGACGTAGCGTGAGGCAGCCACCCGCGCTTTCACGGGCACGCCCGGTGCGGTCACCGCGGAGCGCCAGAGCCGGGCACCCAGGGCGGAGCGCATGACGGGACGCGCTGTCGCCGTACGCATCATGGCGGCCGGGATGCCGTCGATGGAGCGGCGTACGTCCTTGGCCACCGCGCCCAGGGCCGGGAGAGCGGCCTGGCGCGCCACTGCGCCCTGCTGCCTGAGCTTGTCGAGCGCCGTGAGGGCCGTGAGGGCCGCGGCGACACCGAAGTGGGCCTCCGCCGCCGGGTTGTACTGGGAGAGCCGCCACACGGTGTAGACGGCCCCCGGGTCCAGGGCCACGATGACCTGGGCCTTCAGGGCACGTCGCCGGAGCCAGCGGTCCCGCTGCGACTGCAGCCACACCTTCATGCCGGCCGGAGACGCCTTGGCCCGGCGCCGCACCGAACTGCTCCTGCTGGAGAGGCCCCGAGGAAGCTGATGCACCCCCTCCAGCGGGATGAGGGACAGCTCCTCCGCGACCGGCAGCACATGGAAGGTGCCGGCCAGGTAGACCTTGGCATCGCGGTCACGGAACTTGGTCACGGAGTCCGCGAGGATGCCGAGTTCGGGTCTTTTGGTGGCGACGAACAGAACCTCGGTCACGATGCGGTCCCTCCGGTGACGATCGACTTCTCGGCGAGGACCGCTGTGTCCGTGACGCTCGTGCCCGATGCGCGGTCCGCGGCGAGCTGATCGATGAGCTCGTTCACCGCGACGGTCATCAGCGACTCCCGGGTGAACTGGTCCGCGTGGGCCATCGCCTCGGCGTGGACGGCGTCGCTGGTCTCGACAGCCATGTGTGCCGCGCGGACGAACGACTGGGTCAGCGCCTCCTCGTCCAGGCCGACCGCGCCGGTCCACAGCGGATGGCCGTCGAGGACGTTGGACGCGTCGTGTTCGACCACGTGTGCCGAAACGATGGGCAGTCCCGTCGCCATGTATTCGTACACCTTGCCCGAGGTCACGTAGCGGCCTCCGATGAGGATGAGGACCATGGCGTCCCAGCCGGCGTAGATCGAGGCGACCTCTGCCTTGGCGGCGGGACCACCGAAGCGGACACCATCGGCCTCGGCCTGCTTAAGGATCTCGGCGTGGCGGTTGGCCTCGCGGCCGGCGCCGTTGCCGATGTGGCCGCGTACCTCGAAGCGGGCGTTGGCCAGCAGAGGCTCCTGCTCGCGGGCCGCACGCCAGGCGTTGAGCACCGTCTCCAGATGCTGGGCGGTGAAGTTCACCGTGCCCAGGTAACCGAAGACGAGCCCGGACTCGGGATCGGGCTTATGTGCGCGGCCCGGCGAACTGTCCGCGTCGTAACCGTTACGCACGACACGTACCCGGTCGGCGAAGTCGGGATGGCGCGTGCGGTAGTGCTCCGCGATCGGGTCGTTGACCACCCACAGGGAGACCGCGTGATCCAGGATCTTCTTCTCCCAGCGGCCGAGCTCGGATTCGCGGGAGAAGGCTTCCACGCCCTCGATCACATCGATCGACCAGCCGTCGCGGAAGTCGACCGCGTAGGGAACGCGGGCTTCCTCCCACAGCTTCCACGCGGCGGCGAGGTTGACATAGGGGACGCAGCTGGCAAGGAGGAGGTCCGCAGGGTGCTCGTGGTGGATGTCCAGCACAGCCTGCTCGAGCGCGCCGCGCCACTCGCCGAAATTCGGCTCCGGGAAGGTTTCGGTCTGCCGGACCCGGAGCCGGGCGACCCAGGCGTTGGGCTTGAGAGCACGGTCCTCGTCGTAGAGACGGATGTCCGTCTCCAGGTCTTCACGTGCCAACGGCAGCTCGACGATGTTCACCAACGGATCGACCTGGTCCAGGAGAGTCAGGTCGACACCGGAGTCCCGCTCCCAGGACTCCTGGGCGATCGTGACGACGGTGACATCCCAGCCTGCGTTGATGAACTGATTCGCGGTCTCGCGCATGCGGTAGGCGCAGCTCTTGGCAGCTGGCGGGAAACCGATGGCGAGGTAGATCACATGCGGCCGTGCGCCTTTCGTGGGCAGCCCGGACCTGGGAGACGCTGACATAACGGATGACGCTAGCACGGTGACATATACGTATTAGCGCCGCTCGCGGCGCTCCGCACGTCACGCGCGCCGGCTTCCCCCCTTCCGCTCCTCCATGATCCGCACGACGTTCTCCGCCGCCTGGCCGTCGCCGTAGGGCGTGCCGGGGTCGGTCGTCGGCACGGCCCGGGTCACGGTGTCCGCCCAGGCGTCCGCGTCCATTGCGTGCGGGTCGGGCACAAGGACGTTCCAGCCGGTGTCCACCGTCTCCACCCACTCCGTCTCGGGGCGGATCGTCGTCGTGATCCTCTTGAGGAGGAACGCTTCCTTCTGCAGGCCTCCGGAGTCGGTGACGACACCGGAAGAGGCCAGGACGGCGGCGACGAGACCCGCGTACGGGAGCGGACGGCCGACGTGGACGGCACCCTGGTTCAGCTTGATGCCGTGCTCCTCGGCACGGGCTACCAGGCGGGGATGAGCGAGCAGCGCGACCGGTACGGGCAGGCCGGCCAGGGACTCCAGGATCGCCGACAGGCGCGCGGGGTCGTCCGTATTGTCCGGGCGGTGCAGCGTGGCGAGCAGGAAGGGCTGAGCCGGGTCGATGCCTTCGGGCAACACGGGCGCAGGGTGCTCGCCGGCGAGCACCGCGTCACGGATCCGCAGGCAGATGTCGACCATGACGTCGCCGGCCAGCTCGGAGCGCTCGGCGAGCCCTTCGGCCGCGAGGTGCCGCATCGCCTCTTCGGTAGGCGCCAGGAGCAGGTCCGCGCAGTGATCCGTCAGTACCCGGTTGTGCTCCTCCGGCATGCGCCGGTTGAAGGAACGCAGCCCGGCTTCCAGGTGAGCGACCGGGAGATGCATCTTCACGGCGGAGAGTGCGCCCGCGATGGTGGAGTTGGTGTCTCCGTAGACCAGAACCCAGTCCGGCTTCTCCCGCTCGAGGACCGGGTCGAGCGCGGAGAGTACGGATCCCGTCTGTGCTCCGTGGCTTCCCGAGCCGACCCCCAGGTGGACATCGGGATCGGGAATGCCGAGCCCGTCGAAGAAGACGTCGGACAGGTCCGCGTCGTAGTGCTGTCCCGTGTGCACGATGAAGTGCTCGTGTTCCGTGCCTGCGAAGGCGGCCGAGATGGGCGCCAGCTTCACCAATTGAGGACGGGCACCGACAATGCTGATGACTTTCACTGAGCACTCTTCTTCTGGGTCAGGTCACACGCGGGATGTCAGGCCAATGGTAGGCAATCGCCGGGGCACAGGCGCTCCACCTCAGGGGTTTCGTGGGCGCGTCACGGCGCTGTCACCTGCGTCTGGAGCCCTTACCCGTGCCCTTCCACGGCCTGATAACAATCAGGCGAACAAAATGGACGGCTCTCCTTGCAAGAGGGAGAAATGCGCGCGACCCGCCGGAAAACGGCGGTCCGTCGCTCCGCGCAGGTGCTTCAGATGCGGTCGAGAACGAGGCCGGGGTGCGCGACCGGGTATCCGCTCCGATCCCGGTCCAAGAAACGCCCTTTCACCAAGACAAGCAGACAAAGGGGGCGTTGGGGCCTTTGGTGCGCCCGGTCGTCTTCGTACCGTCGGTGTTGAGCCGCGTTACCTCTCGGGAGCAGAGGCGGCCGGCCCGGCCGCCGTCGGCAGGGGGCTCCCGCCGCTCGACGACCCGGCGGAGCGGCGGGAGCCTGCTCCGCCACCCGGCCCCGCCCGGCGGAGCAGGCGTTCCAGGGGATGCTCCACCCAGTGGTAGGCCATGGCCGCCACGACCAAACTGATCCCCAGGACCAGGAGCCACAGCTTCAGTGTGTCCTCGTGCGTGTGCGGACGGCCCAGGTGCCCGACGAGCGCTCTGATCACGATCTCGTGGAACAGGTACCAGGCGAAGGACCAGTGGCCGAGCCGGATCATCCAGGGGCCGCCCAGGCCGGTCCTGCGGCCCTCGAGGTCGGCTGCGGCGGCTGCGGCCACAAGAAGGGCGAAAAGAGGCGCGGACAGCAGCTGCGAGGCACTGTACGGGCTGTACCAGAAGCTGTCGGGCACCGCCCGTGACCACGGGATCAGCGCGATGTGCCCCGCCAGCACGAGCATGATCGCCACGGGCAGCCGCACGGGAGGCCGCCATCCGCGCCTGACCGCCAGGCCGACGACGACCCCGAGAACGAACTGAAGGGTGCGCGTCGGCGGGAAGTAGTCGAGCGCCCAGCCCCGGACCGCCGAGTCGCCGAACCAGGCGCCGGATGTCCAGACGGCCACCGAGGCGCCGCAGAGGGCGACGGCGCACCACGCCCTTCCCCTGGCCGAGCGCAGCAGCGGCAGCATCAGCAGCAGCGGGAAGAGGAGATAGAACCAGGCCTCGTCACTCAGGGACCATGCCGCGGGATTACCGCCCACGAGGTACTCGTGGGCGGGTGTCCAGGCATTGACGAGGCCCAGCGTGGCCGCGACCCCACGGAGGGAGATCTCGCTGCCCAGGACGCGCCACACGGCCACGGAGGCGACGACCGAGACGGCGAGCAGGGGCCAGATCCGGGCGAATCGCCTCCAGAAGAAGACGACGGGGGGAACGCTCTTCCCGTCGTACGTCCAGGCCAGCACGAAACCGGAGAGGACGAAGAAGAACGTCACCCCGCTGCGCCCGTACCAGGTCAGGTCGCTGATCCAGGGCAGCTTTCCCGTCTGCCGGGACAGGTGGTAGAGGACGACCACGAGGGCGGCCCAGAAGCGGAGGCCGGTGAGTGAGGCGAGTCGGTCACGGGCATCCGGACCGGGTATGGGGCGGACCGGCATGGAAGACACCATCATCGTCGGGCGGGAGAGGAAGAACAGGTCAGGACTCCCCGGTGGTCCGCACCGTGGGAGAGACAGGGTGCGGACTCAGCCCCTGTGCTCGTCGAGGACGCCGTTCTTCTCGGCGTACGCCGTGCCGGACTGCGGGCACTCCCACACTCCCGGCTCGCCCTCGCGCTCCACGAGACGGACGCCGCTGTGGCCGACCCAGCCGATCTGCCGGGCCGGTACGCCGACCACGAGCGCGAAGTCCGGTACGTCCTTGGTGACGACAGCCCCCGCCGCCACCATGGCCCAGCGCCCGATCCGTACAGGGGCGACACAGACGGACCGCGCGCCGAGAGAGGCGCCCTCGGCGACCTTCACGCCGACGGCCTCCCAGTCGCCGCCACGCTTCTGCTTGCCCTCGGGATCCACGGACCGCGGATTGTGGTCGTTGGTGAGGACCACCGCAGGGCCGACGAACACGCCGTCGGCGAGCTCGGCCGGCTCGTACACCAGGGCGTAGTTCTGCAGTTTGACGTTGTTCCCGATCTGCACGCCGGTACCCACATACGCACCGCGGCCGACCACGCATCCCTCGCCGAGCCGAGCTCCCTCGCGGATCTGTGCGAGTTCCCAGACGCTGCTTCCGGCGCCGATCTCGGCGCTGTCGTCGACCTGGGCGGTGGGCTGGACTCTGTAATTCACGTGTCGTACCTTCCGGAGGGCGGGCTTGCCGAGAGCATACGAGCTGAGGCCGAACATCTGCGGCCCCGGTCCTCCTGCTGGAGCGGGGGCGTCTCGCGCAGTCCGCCGGGAGAGCTCCGAACGCAGGGCCCGACTGAGGGCACCCTCCCTGCGGCACTCCGCTGGGTGCTGCGTCAGAGCACCCATGAGGGCCTGCTCCGTCGGCGCGCACCGGACGGCCGAAGCGACCAGCCCAGCGGGCGAGGTGCGGCCGGCGGGGAGCCGGACGCCCTCACCTGCGAGCGAGGAGCAGCCGTGCACGGCACGGCGCGGACGAACTGCCGACCTCGTCGAGGGTTGTGCAGGCCGTCCACGTACCCGAACAGGGGCCTACCGGTACGGCGGAAAACTTGCGTACGGTATGCCGCCGGGCGGCCCCATGCCCCTGCCTGCCGCAACACGGGGAGGCATTGCCACCGACAGGGCGTCAGAGATGCGGACAGGGCGGCGGGCATCGCAAGCGGCGCTTTCAAGGAAGCTGCTGAAGCGGCGAAGGCGGCTGCCGAAGCCCGTGGTGCCGCTGCCGAAGCCAAGGAATGGGCCATCAAAGCGGCGGATTCCGCGACTGACGCACAGAACTACGCCAACGACGCCGCCAAGTCAGCGACTCAGGCGGACGCTGCTGCTGCCGCCGCCGCAACCTCCGCCAAGCAGGCGTCCGACGCCGCGTCGGCTGCTCGCTCTGCGAGTCGGCAAGCCAACTACTCCGCCAACCAGGCTATCGCCTCCGCGAACACCGCGGTATCTGCTGCGGCCAGCGCCCAGGCCTCGGCAAATCGTGCTTACGCAGACGCGCTGGCAGCAGGCAAGGACGCGAGTGCGGCCCGGGCAGCAGCAGCCGCCGAAGCCAAGACGATAGCGAGCCAGAAGCGGCAGGACGAAATAGCGGCGGAGGCGGCGAAGGCAACACAACAGGCGAAGGAGAATGCGCAGAACAACGTGGATCCGGCGAATTCCTCCGCGAAGTTCGAACTTCTACACGGCCACAGCGGGCATCGCGCTGACGCTGGGACTCGGCGGCGTGGGGAGCCTCGCGGCAGGATCCATGGTCAGCAACGTGGGCAAGGCCGCCGTCAAGGGAGTCCATGACTCTGTCGCTTCGGTCGTGGGATGGTTCACGGCCTGACGAGCCAGGGCCGCGAGGAACTCCTCGCGGCCCTGGCCGAGAGGAACGGATGAGGTTGCAGGAATCGCCGCTCTGGTGGCTCTTCGCCGCGATATCCGCCGGGATCTGGTACGCGGTGATGCTCCCGGCCATGCCTACCAGGACGCACAAGATCTTCGTCTCGGTCGGGCCTCCTGCGACCTTCGCGGTGATAGCTCTGTACTGCGGCGCGTACGACGAGAAGCTGGTTGCGATGCTCCCCGTCTACTGCGGACTCGTCCTTTCGGTTCCCGCGGGAATTCTGGGACACCGCCGAGCCCTGCGCGAGGTACTGGCCGACCCGGCAGTGCCCTACGGTGAGGCCTCCGGCCCCTGGACGCTGCAGGCAGGTGTCGCACTTGCGGCTTTTCTGGGGCTCGCAGTTCACTACACCGCTCACTGATCGTGCTGACTGGTCCGGATGGTCCGGCGGTGACCACGTGCCGTGGCACCGGCAGCCCGGTTTGACCCCCCGCACCCCCGCCCCGTAATCTTGACCCTCGGCGTGTTTCTGTGCGCCTACCCCCTGAGCACATCCCTCCCGGTGATCCGTCCCCGGGGGAGGCCGCTCATCCTTCCGGACTGTCGTGGGCCCCGGCCCGTGCGGGCGGCTGGCATCAGGGGATCCGTTCCGAGTGAGAGAGAGATCCGCGTGTACGCCATCGTGCGCAGCGGTGGTCGCCAGCACAAGGTTGCTGTCGGCGACATCGTTGAGGTTGACAAGATTTCCACCGCCAAGGTTGGCGACACGGTCGAGCTCTCGACCCTGCTCGTTGTCGACGGCGACGCCGTGACCAGCGACCCCTGGGTCCTGGACGGCATCAAGGTCCAGGCCGAGATCGTGGACCACCACAAGGGCGCGAAGATCGACATCCTTCGCTACAAGAACAAGACGGGTTACCGCCGTCGCCAGGGTCACCGTCAGCAGTACACGGCGATCAAGGTCACCGGTATCCCCGCGGCTGCGAAGTAAGGGACTGACGAGACATGGCACACAAGAAGGGCGCATCGTCCACTCGGAACGGGCGCGATTCCAATGCTCAGCGGCTCGGCGTGAAGCGCTTCGGCGGTCAGGCCGTCAACGCCGGTGAGATCCTGGTCCGCCAGCGCGGCACCCACTTCCACCCGGGCACGGGCGTCGGCCGTGGCGGCGACGACACGCTGTTCGCGCTGACCGCCGGTGCGGTGGAGTTCGGTACCCACCGTGGCCGCAAGGTCGTGAACATCGTTCCCGTCGCTGCCTGAGTCAGGCAACGGCTGAACGACACAGCACCTTCCGAGGGCGGATCTCAGCTTTCCCGGTAATCGGGGAAGCGGGTCCGCCCTCGGCGCGTTACGTCAAGAGACATTCCCGTATTTTTCCGCAGTACCTGGAGGCCCCCACCATGACCACCTTCGTGGACCGCGTCGAGCTGCATGCCGCCGCGGGTAACGGAGGCCACGGCGTGGCCTCCGTACACCGTGAGAAGTTCAAGCCGCTGGGCGGCCCCGACGGGGGCAACGGCGGACGCGGCGGCGATGTCATCCTCGTCGTCGAGCAGGCCGTCACCACGCTGCTCGACTACCACCACCACCCCCACCGCAAGGCCACGAACGGCCAGCCCGGCGCCGGTGACAACCGCTCCGGCAAGGACGGCCAGGACCTCGTGCTGCCCGTCCCGGACGGCACCGTCGTCCTCGACAAGGCCGGTAACGTCCTCGCCGACCTGGTCGGCCAGGGCACCACCTTCGTCGCGGGCCAGGGCGGCCGCGGCGGCCTCGGCAACGCGGCGCTGGCCTCCGCCCGCCGCAAGGCGCCCGGCTTCGCGCTGCTCGGCGAGCCGGGGGAGAGCCGGGACATCGTCCTGGAGCTCAAGACCGTCGCCGACGTCGCGCTCGTGGGCTACCCGAGCGCCGGCAAGTCCTCGCTGATCTCGGTTCTGTCCGCCGCCAAGCCGAAGATCGCGGACTACCCGTTCACGACCCTCGTCCCCAACCTGGGCGTCGTCACGGCGGGCTCGACCGTCTACACCATCGCCGACGTCCCCGGGCTCATCCCGGGCGCCAGCCAGGGCAAGGGCCTCGGCCTGGAGTTCCTGCGGCACGTCGAGCGCTGCTCGGTTCTGGTGCACGTCCTGGACACCGCGACGCTGGAGTCGGACCGTGATCCCGTCTCCGACCTCGACATGATCGAGGAGGAGCTGCGGCTGTACGGCGGCCTCGAGAACCGCCCGCGCATCGTCGCCCTCAACAAGGTCGACATCCCGGACGGCCAGGACCTCGCCGACATGATCCGCCCTGACCTGGAGGAGCGCGGTTACCGCGTCTTCGAGGTCTCGGCCATCGCGCACAAGGGCCTCAACGACCTCTCGTACGCCCTCGCCGGGATCATCGCCGAGGCGCGGGCCAGCAAGCCGAAGGAGGAGTCGACGCGGGTCGTCATCCGTCCCAAGGCCGTCGACGACGCCGGCTTCACCGTGACGGTGGAGGACGACGGCATCTACCGCGTGCGCGGTGAGAAGCCCGAGCGCTGGATCCGGCAGACCGACTTCAACAACGACGAGGCCGTCGGCTACCTCGCGGACCGGCTCAACCGCCTCGGTGTCGAGGACGCACTCCGCAAGGCGGGTGCCCAGGCCGGCGACGGCGTGGCCATCGGTGCCGAGGACAACGCGGTCGTCTTCGACTGGGAGCCGACCATGGCCGCCGGGGCCGAGATGCTGGGCCGCCGTGGCGAGGACCACCGCATGGAGGCTCCGCGCCCCGCCGCGCAGCGCCGTCGCGAGCGCGAGTCCGAGCACGAGGTCGCTCAGCGCGAGTACGACGAGTTCGACCCCTTCTAGCCGTCGCGCTCGGGTGTCCCGCGCGACGGAGGCACCCGAGCCAGGCCCTGCTTCGCCCAGGATTCACAGAGAACTGCCAGGTAGGGGCACGGTTGTGCGGCCCTCGATGTGCGGATTGCGTAACACGTCTGTGGAGTCCGTCACTCCGGTACGGGCCTCCGAGGGCCTGATCTGCCAGGCCAGGCGGTGAACTGCGGGTTTCCCAGAGGCGAGCGCCGGTAAACGTCCGCCTTGCGAGACGGTCACGGAGAGTGCGACCATCACACTGTTCCCCCCTGTCATCGCAAGGTAGGTCGTCTGTGTCTGTGCCGCATGAAGCCAAGCCCCGGACCACAGCGGTCGTGCTCGCCGGTGGAACCGGTCAGCGCGTGGGGCTGTCGATCCCCAAGCAGCTGCTGAAGATCGCCGGTAAGGCAGTCATCGAGCACACGCTGAGCATCTTCGAGAACGCCGAAGGCATCGACGATGTCATCGTGCTGATGGCGCCCGGCTTCGTGCCCGACGTCGAGAAGATCGTCGCCAAGGCCGGACTGACCAAGGTCATCAAGATCATCGAGGGTGGCGCCACCCGGAACGAGACCACCGAGCGTGCCATCGCGGCCCTCGGTGAGGGTCTCGCGGAGGGTGAGGACCGCAACGTCCTCTTCCATGACGCGGTCCGTCCGCTTCTGTCACAGCGTGTCATCAAGGACTGCGTGGACGCCCTCGACCGCTATCAGGCGGTCGACGTCGCCATCCCGTCCGCCGACACGATCATCGTGACCCGCACCCACGGCGAGGACGGCGAGTTCATCACCGACGTCCCGGACCGGTCCCGGCTCCGGCGCGGCCAGACTCCGCAGGCCTTCAAGCTGTCCACGATCCGCAGGGCGTACGAGGTCGCGGCCGGCGACCCGAATTTCCAGGCCACCGACGACTGCTCGGTCGTCCTGCGGTACCTCCCCGACGTGCCGATCTACGTGGTCGCGGGCGACGAGTACAACATGAAGGTGACCCAGCCGGTCGACGTCTTCATCACCGACAAGCTCTTCCAGCTGGCCTCCACGGCAGCCCCGCGCCAGGCCGACGAGGCCGCCTACCGTGACCTGCTCTCGGGCAAGACGCTGGTCGTCTTCGGCGGTTCGTACGGCATCGGCGCGGACATCGCCACGCTGGCCGAGCAGTACGGCGCGAGCGTGTACGCGCTGGGCCGCTCCACCACCGGCACGCACGTCGAGAACCCGGAGCACGTCGAGGAGGCGCTGTCCAAGGCATACGCCGAGACGGGCCGCATCGACTACGTCATCAACACCGCGGGCGTGCTGCGCATCGGCAAGCTGGCGGAGACGGACACCACGACGATCCAGGAAGCGCTGAACGTCAACTACCTGGCGCCCGTGCAGATCGCCCGTGCCTCGTACAAGTACCTGGCGGAGACACAGGGCCAGCTGCTGCTCTACACCTCCAGCAGTTACACCCGGGGCCGCGCCGAGTACAGCCTCTACTCCTCCACCAAGGCCGCGATGGTGAACCTGACGCAGGCGCTGGCCGACGAGTGGGCGGGCGAGGGCATCAGGGTCAACTGCGTGAACCCGGAGCGCACCGCGACTCCCATGCGGACCAAGGCGTTCGGCCAGGAGCCGGAAGGCTCGCTGCTCTCCTCCGAGGCGGTGGCACGCACCTCGCTGGACGTCCTCCTGTCCGCCATGACGGGCCACGTCATCGACGTACGGCAGCAGGACCCGACCCGCGATGTCACCGAAGCCTCGGGATTCGAGCAGGCGCTGGCCTCGGTTCTGGACCGTCAGGAAGATGTGTAATAATTCTTGACAAATGTACTTTTTCGGGCCTCTGGGCTCACCGAAAGGTGAATCCAGAGGCCCGAGTGCGTGAAGCCGAATCTTCACATTTCCCTCTATACGTGAAACAACCGGCACCCCCTGGAGCAGGTTCTTCGTGATTTCGACAGCCATTCGCCTGGCCCGTGTGGGCAGCCGGGCAGAACTGTTGGCAGCAATACTGATGACGTTGGGCTATCCCTGCGTCATGATCGCCGCTCTTCTGCCCGATATCTGGTTCTTCGCGGCGGCCACGGCTGTCACGTACATCGCGGACTGGTATCTGCACCACCGCGGCAGCTATCTGATCAACCGGCTCGGCAAAGTGCGGGCGGGACTGCCCATCCGCTTCCTGCTCCGCCAGCTGATGATCATCCTGCTGCTGGCCCGGCTGGACCTCGCCGAGGAGCCGCTCTTCTATGCGGCAGTCGCGTGCTTCCTCCTCTTCTACGGTCTGCAGGCCCCGCACGGCGCGCTGACGACGCTGATCCGGCTGCGGCGCAGCATGCCGATCGTCACCCGCAACGTCGACCTGCACGCCGTCCGCATCCCGGACGCCCCGCCCCGCGCGCTGCTGCGCCGTGCCAGCGAGAAGATGCTGCACCTCGACCTCCCCGCGGTGGCCGGTGTGCTGATCGCCGCAGGCACGGGCGAGGACTTCATCGGTTACATCGGTGCCGGTGTGACGCTGTTGCTGGCCGTCGGCTACAACGCCCTGCTCATCCCGTATCTGCGGCGCAGCCGACGGGCGCCGTCGGCCCCGGCGGTGCTCAAGGCCCTGGACACCTGGCTGGGCGAGTACCAGCCGACCGTCGTGCTCTACTTCTCCGGCTCGAGCGAGTCCGCGTACCAGGGGAACATGTGGCTCGACACCATGGCCGCCGTCGAGGGACGCCCGCTGATCGTCATGCGCGAGCGCAACCTGGTCGCGCAGCTCGCGGACACCTCGGTGCCCGTGGTCTGCGTGCCCGCCGGTACCCACCTCATGAATCTGGACCTCTCCACGGTCCGTGTCTGCCTGTACCCGGCCAACGTCGGCAAGAACATCCACATGCTGCGCGTACCGACGATGAAGCACGTGTTCATCGGCCACGGTGACAGCGACAAGCTGGCCAGCGTCAACCCGTACTCCAAGGTGTACGACGAGGTGTGGACGGCGGGCCGCGCGGGACGCGACCGCTACGCCTTGGCCGATGTCGGTATCCGTGACGAGGACATCGTCGAAGTCGGACGGCCGCAGCTGGCTCCGATCCAGAGCTGGACCGGCACCACGAAGAACCCCATTCCGACGGTCCTGTACGCCCCGACCTGGGAGGGCTGGGACGACAACCCGGGCAACACCTCGCTGCTGCTGGCCGGTGAGAACATCGTCCGTCGGCTGCTGAAGGCGGACAGCCCCGTCCGGGTCATCTACAAGCCGCACCCGTTCACCGGTATCCGCAGCCCCAAGGCGAAGGCCGTGAACGCCCGGATCAAGGCCCTGGTCGCCAAGTCCGCGCAGGAGCGGGCCGCTGACCCGCGCTGGGCGAAGAAGGCCTCAGAGGGCGCCGCCGGGCGGAGCGCGGCCAAGGCGGAACTGACCCGCATCGAGGCCCGTCTGGCAGAACTGGCGAAGCCCGGCCGAGCCGGTGGCGACGAGTCGGAGGAGTCGCGGGTCGCGCTCGCCGACCCGGCGCGACAGGCCGAGATCACCACTCTCCGGACCGAGTGGAACGACGCCTACTGGCGTTCCTTCGGCTGGTGGGAGCACAAGACGGTGACCGGCGCCCAGCCGAAGCTGTACGACTGCTTCAACCAGTCCGACGCCATGGTTTCGGACATCTCCAGTGTGGTGTCCGACTTCATCGCGAGTGGCAAGCCGTACGCGGTCACGGACTCGGCGGAGCTCGGTGCGGAGGAGTTCAAGCGCCAGAACACCGCTGTACGGGCGGCCGTCATCCTCTCCAACAGCGCGGAGGAGATCGACGAGTTGCTGCGCGCCGTCGCCGATCCGGCGGCGGACCCGATGGCCGAGGCCCGCCACGAGCTGAAGACCTACCTGCTGGGCCCGGACGAGCCGACCTCCATGGAGCAGTTCAACGCTGCGGTACAGGCGCTCGCGGCCAAGGCGGAGGCCCGCAACGCGGGCGTCGCGCAGCGCATCGGCGGGCAGCAGCCCGCCCCGCTGCCCGACCCCGAGGCGGCATCCAGCGGTGTCGGGGACGGCGCGGTGGAGATCGCGGCAGAGGTCGAGGCTGCTGTCGATCCCGACGCCGCCTCCGCCCCGGACACCCCCCCGGCGATCGGCGCAGGGCCTTCGGCGGTCCACTGACCGACCAGGACCGGCCGACCGCGAGGGAGTGAAGCGGTCGGCCGGATCCGGAGCCCACAGCCGGGTGTAATCCGACTGACATCCAGTTGTTCGAAAGACGTCCGATTCGCGACGCAACCTCCGCAACGGCCCGTCCGTCTTCTCCTCAGGGAGGGAACGTACGGGCCGTTCGGCGTGTCCGTGCACAGAACGGGGCATATACCGTCGTTCTATCGTTTCTCCTAGTTGATACGTTTATGCTTGAACCGGGGAGAGATGAGCACCACCGCACCAGATGTGACCGTCGTCATCGGCGCCTACGAAGCGATGCCCTACCTGATCCGTTGCCTGGAGTCCGTCGAAGCGCAGACGCTTCCGGCCGCGCGCATGGAGATCGTGGCCGTCGACGACGGGTCCACCGACGGCACCGGGGAGTACCTGGAGGAGTTCGCCGCCCGGACCTCCATCGATATGCGCGTCGTCCGCCAGGAGAACTCCGGCGGCCCCAGCGGCCCTCGCAATGTGGGGCTCGGTCTGGCCCGTGGCCGGTACGTCTTCTTTCTCGACGCGGACGACTACTTCGGCGAGGAGGCCCTGGAGCGGATGGTCGCGATGGGCGACCGGGCCGGCACTGATGTGGTGCTCGGGAAGGTCGTCGGCGTCAACCGCGGTGCGGCCAAGTCGATGTGGAAGCAGACGGTCGAGCGGGCCGATCTCTACTCCTCCAACATCAAATTCACTCTGAGCGCCCAGAAGCTGTTCCGGCGGGACCTTCTGGAGCGGCTCGGGATGCGGTTCGACGAGGAGCTCAAGACGGGTGAGGACGCGCTCTTCACCATGGAGGCGTATCTGCGGGGCAACGGCGTCTCCGTCGTGGCCGATTACACCTGCTACTACCTCGTGGGCCGGGACGACGGCAAACACGTCACCAAGAGCGGCAGTTACGTTCTGCGCTTCGACTCCGCCCGCGCTCTGATGGAACTCATCGCCACGCATGTTCCGCCAGGGCCGAAGCGGGACGTCCTGATGGTCCGGCCATTCGTCATCACCCTGCTTCCGCAGTTCGGGCCCGCTCTTCTGCGGCAGTCCGACGAGGTGCGTAATAAGAAGATGGAGCTGGCGGCTCCGCTGCTGGAGAGCTACTGGTCACCGGGTCTGGGGCGTCGACTCAAGGTGAATGAGCGGCTCCGGCTGCTCTGTGTCTCGCAGGGCCGACTGGATCTGCTTCTGGACATCCTGCAGTTCATGCGGGACAAGAAGGAGCCCCGTCCGGTCCGTAAGGGGCTCCGGGGCCGACTGTACCTGGTCTACCCGCACTTCGGCGGGACCGCAGAGTTGCCGCTATCGGCGTACGAGCTGACCGTGCCCGAGTGGATCGGCCGGAAGCGGGTCGATGTGCCGGGGCGTCAGTCCACTGCCGTCTTCCTCCGGCGGCTGGCAGGCAAGGCGCGCAGGACGGCCCGGTCCGCCGGACTGCACTTGCCGCGCCGTGCTCACAAGGTCTGAGGCGGGCGCGGCACGGCAGCGAGATTCTTTCTACTGCTCCGGGCGCAGCAGTCTCCGGACCGGGCGCCCCACCACGCGCCGTGCGCGCCGGTAGGCGGACGGCCACGCGGCGGTCCCTTCGCCCGCCTGCACCTTGATGCTGACCGGGCCCGCCTTCTTCTCGAGTTGACTGCGCAACTGGGCGTTCTGCGCGGTCAACTCGTCCATCCGGCTCTGCATCCAGCTGAAACGGCCGCTCAGCGTGTCGGGGTCGGATTCCGTCCACGGCCGGACGGCCGGCGGAAGGGCGAGCTTGGACATCTGCGCGTCGAACGCCTTCCCTCTGTCGCCGTGGTGGAAGGTGTTCTCCAGGCCGTTCTTCTCCATGAAGCCGGTGAAGCGGAGGAAGCGTTCCTTGTGGCCGTTCACCAGTTCGCCGAAGTCCGCCGCCTCGTACAGCTCGGCGGGGTCGATGTCCTTGGGCGTCTCGGAGATCTTGCGGTGCGGAATGCCGAAGTAGCGGCAGAGTTCCAGGGTCCGCGAGTCGCTGCAGAGCACGGTGCTCGGGACGCCGGCCAGCAGCGCCGCGATGTTCCCGTGGATGCGCGAGCCGAACGAGAAGTCGAACGCGCGCAGCTCCTCGATCCAGGTGGCCGGGTCGACGTAGAGCCGGACCTTGCCCTCGCGGTACATCGGGTGGGACGGGTGGGTCGGCATCGAGGTCTGGGCGCCGATCGGGTTCGACGTCTCCCGCCAGTGGAGCAGCTCGGCCTCGAGGAGGTTCTGCCCGATGAACCGCAGGTTCGGGTAGCGCTTGTGGGCCTGACGGATGATGGCGTCGAGGCCGTGCGATCGGACGGCGCTGTGCGATCCGTTCACCGAGATGCGGGACCCCGCCGTGAGCGACTCCGACTTCTTCTCGAGCGTGAACGTCTCGCCGTTCATGAACATGGAGGGGCAGCCGATGACCTCGACGTCCCGGAACCCCATGTCCTTGAGGTACTGCTCGGTGAACTCGCCCCGCACGCCGATGGAGGCGCTGCGGTTGAGCACCTCGGTGACGAACTCCCGGACCGTCGGCTCCATCGCCTTGAGCCGGGAGGCGTCGTACGTGAGGTCGGCCTGCGCCCCGACACCGAGGACGACGACGGGGATGCGCAGCTTCTTGATCAGCTGTGTCATCCGCTTCAACGGCCGCTCGAAGGTCGGGCGGAAAGCGTTCGCCAGGGGCACGACGAATACGTCGAACTCCTCGTTTATGCGGGCGGCCGCGGACGGGTCCGTGCGGATGCCGTTCGAGAAGACCTCTGCGCGGGGAGTTGTCAGGATCTTGTGGGCCGCATCACTGAAGATCAGATTGCCCGCGTTGGTCGCGAAGACGTCTCTGTCGAGGGACTGTTCGAGCGAAGCTACATCGAAGGGGCTTTTACCCGATCTGAGAAGAATGCGCCTCTGGCGGGTCGGTTCATCTGTCACGTAATAGAGGGTAGCCCGATGGACGGCCGGTGGAGATTACGTAAATGACTCCATTCGGGGGCATGTCGGTGAGTGACCCGGAGTCGTCGGTCTGTGTAGCGACGTCCGTCCGGTGACAGCAGCTGAGACGGCACGGTGCGACCCCGCACCCTCGCGTAGATTGAGGAGAACCGAGCAGGACGACGTGATGGGGACGGGCGTACGTGTCAGGGGCAAGGGAATCCGAAGGCGCGGCAAGGGAGCCCGAAGGCGCGGCGAGGGAGGCCGAAGGCGCTCTCCGCACACCCTCCGGGGGCGGCAGGGGGCGCAGGCCCGGTGTGACCGACGCCCGCCGGGTCGTCGTCAAGGTCGGCTCCTCCTCGCTCACCACAGCGGCAGGAGGGCTTGACGCCGATCGGGTGGACGCGCTCGTCGACGTCCTCGCCAAGGTCAGGAGCGGCGGGGAGCGCGAGATCGTGCTCGTCTCCAGCGGCGCCATCGCGGCCGGCCTCGCGCCCCTCGGGCTCGTCCGCAGGCCCAAGGACCTGGCCCGCCAGCAGGCCGCGGCCAGTGTCGGCCAGGGGCTCCTCGTCGCCCGCTACACCGCGTCCTTCGCCCGTTACGGCGTACGGGTGGGGCAGGTACTGCTGACCTCGGACGACACCAGCCGGCGCGCCCACTACCGCAATGCCTACAGCACGCTCGACCAGCTCCTGGAGATGGGCGCGTTCCCCGTCGTCAACGAGAACGACACGGTCGCCACCGACGAGATCCGGTTCGGGGACAACGACCGGCTCGCCGCGCTCGTCGCCCACCTGGTCCACGCGGATCTGCTCGTCCTCCTGTCCGACGTCGACGGCCTCTACGACGGGGACCCGAGCAGGCCGGGCACCTCCCGCATCGCGGAGGTGAGCGGGCCGGCCGACCTGGAAGGCGTCACCATCGGCAGCGCGGGCAAGGCGGGTGTCGGCACCGGAGGCATGGTCACCAAGGTGGAGGCGGCCCGGATCGCCACCGCCGCCGGGATCCCGGTCGTCCTCACCTCGGCGAGCCACGTCGCCGACGCCCTCGGCGGGCGTGACACCGGCACGTACTTCCACCGCACCGGGCGCCGCTCGGCCGACCGGCTGCTCTGGCTGGCCCATGCCTCGACACCGCGGGGCGCCCTCGTGCTCGACGACGGAGCCGTGCGCGCCGTCGTCGAGCGCCGCACGTCCCTGCTCCCCGCCGGGATCTCCGGGGTCGAGGGCGAGTTCTCCGCGGGGGACCCCGTCGAGCTGCGGGACCCGGCCGGCCGGGCCGTCGCCCGCGGGCTGGTCAACTTCGACGCCAAGGAGATCCCGCAGCTGCTCGGCCGGTCGACCCGCGACCTCGCGCGCGAGCTGGGCCCGGCCTACGAGCGGGAAGTCGTACACAGGGACGATCTCGTCGTCCTCACGCCCCGCCCGGCCCCCTGAAACGGCTGAAAGTCCAGCCTTCGGGCGGAGACCTTCACGAAAAGCGCCCCACACCAGGCCCCGGGCTGGTCAACTTTGTCACGGGGACACAGAGGGGTCGGCACAGCTACACATTCACAGGAGGCCGCCGGTGAGACGAGCGCGCCCGGGGGCGCTGCCCCGCGGAACGGGCAGCCGTGCCCTGACCAGCGTCGGAGCGGGAGCCGACTTCGTCGGCATGCCCACGGACCAGACCATCGAGCAGGAACCGGTGGTGACGGACGAGGAGCTGACCCGCTCCAAGCTGTGGCACATCACCCTCAGCGTCTCCGGCGGTGAGACACCGCTGAAGGAGGTCAGACGCGGACTGGAACAGCTGGCGCACGATCACCCGTTCCTGCTGACCAGCCGGTATGCCAACGACCACGCGGAGATCCGCTACTGGGAAGAGGCCCGCGACCTCCACGACGCCGCGGCGGTGGCGCTGCGGCTGTGGGGTGAACACCGGTCCAGCGCGAAGCTCCCGCCCTGGGAGATCGTCGGCCTGGAGGTCATCGACCGGGAGACCTACCACCTGCGCATCGCCGAGGGCTACGGACCGCCCCCGGCCGCCCCCGTCGGGGTGCACCCGTACTGACGGGGGCGTGCCGGACCGGGTGTACGGGCGCTGATACGCCTGTCTCGCATCACGGGATACGTGACGGATGCCCGCAGTGTGCGCACTACCCTGCGGGCATGACCACGCTTTCGCCGTACGACAACATGTCCCCGGTCGCCCAGGCCGCCTACCGGGCACGCGCCGCCGCCGACGACATCGCGCCACTCCCGCGCGCGGCGAAGGACGACGCCCTGCTGGCGATCGCGGACGCCCTCGAGGTGCGCACCAGCGAGATCGTCGAGGCCAACGCCGAGGACGTCGCGAAGGCCCGGGAGGCCGGGACGAGCGAGTCGGTCGTCGACCGGCTCACGCTCACGCCGGAGCGCATCCGCGCGATCGCCGCCGACGCACGTGACGTGGCGGCGCTGCCCGACCCGGTCGGAGAAGTGGTCCGGGGCTCCACCCTTCCCAACGGGATCGATCTGCGCCAGGTGCGGGTGCCGCTCGGAGTGGTAGGCATCATCTACGAGGCCCGGCCCAATGTGACGGTCGACGCCGCCGCGCTCTGCCTGAAGTCGGGGAACGCGGTGCTGCTGCGTGGATCCTCTTCGGCGTACGCCTCGAACACCGCTCTCGTGCGGGTGCTCCGTGACGCGGTGGGCGGGTCCGGCCTCCCGGCGGACGCGGTGCAGCTCGTCCCGGGCGAGAACCGCGACTCGGTCCGCGAGCTGATGAGGGCCCGCGGCCTCGTCGACGTACTGATCCCGCGCGGCGGTGCCTCCCTGATCCGCACGGTCGTGGAGGAGTCGACGGTGCCCGTCATCGAGACGGGCACCGGCAACTGCCACGTGTACGTCGACGCCCAGACCGATCTGGCCATGGCCGTGGAGATCCTGGTCAACTCCAAGGCGCAGCGGCCGAGCGTCTGCAACGCCGCCGAGACCCTCCTGGTCCACAAGGACGTCGCCGCGGACTTCCTGCCCCTCGCCCTGGACGCGCTGGCCGAGGCCGGGGTCACGGTGCACGGGGACGAGCGGGTGCTCGCGTACGCCGAGGGGTCCAAGGCCACCGTCGTGGCGGCGACTCCGGAGGACTGGGAGACCGAATACCTCTCGTACGACATCGCGGCCGCGGTCGTGGAGTCGCTGGAGTCCGCCGTGGCGCACATCCGGCTCTGGTCCTCCGGCCACACCGAGGCGATCGTCACCACCTCGCAGGCCGCGGCCCGCCGGTTCACCCAGTTGGTCGATTCCACGACGGTCGCCGTGAACGCGTCCACGCGCTTCACGGACGGCGGCCAGTTCGGATTCGGCGCCGAGATCGGCATCTCCACGCAGAAGCTGCACGCCCGGGGGCCGATGGGACTGCCGGAGCTGACGTCCACGAAGTACATCGTCACCGGCGACGGCCACATCCGTTAGCCCGGGGCCCCGGGCGGGGCGGGCGGATTTGCGGGCTCCCTGCCCAAATCGCCCCGCCGGGGCTACGCTGAAGCTGTGCCGGACGACGTGGGGGGCAGGCCGTTCCCGGACGGCTGGGAGCCCGACGACGACCGCGGGGGCGCGGACGAGGACTTCGCCTCCGTGGTGTTCGACGAGGACTTCGTCCGGTCCGCCGAGATCCACGAACCCACCGCGGTCGAACGCCTGCTGGCCGCCGCGCAGGCCCGCGCCGAAGCCGAGGCCAGCAGGGCGCGCTCCGGTGGCGGAGCCGTGGACGACGACCTCTACGACGACGGTTACGGCCCGGACGGTGCGTACGGCCGCGAGAGGGCCTTCGGCGGCCTCCACGACCCCGATGACCCCGATGGCCTCTACGAGGACGACAACGGCCCCTACGGGCGTCACGGCGGCTCCCTGCGCCCTTACCGGGGTACGTCGCGCTGGCACCGGCCGGTCGCCTGGCTGCTCGCCCTGATGATGGGGATCGGGATGGTGGCGCTGGCCTTCAGCGCTGTGTACCGCGGGGCCGCGGCCAGTCGGCAGGACCAGGTGCCGCCGGCGAACAGCGGCGTCGACAAGCCGGGCGTGGCCCCCTCGGCCTCGGCCGACTACTCCCGCCCCGCTGTCCCGGCCGTTCCCCGCACCCCCTGAGCCGTGCTCCCTCCGCTCCCGCCGGACGGCGAACCCTGTCCGACGGTGTGACACCCGCGCGCCCGCCCCGGTGAAGCTGCCAACGGCCGCCCTCCCGGCGGCGCTCCACCTGCGCTCCCACCTGCGGGGCGTTTACCTTGATGAGGATCGACCCAATCTGAAGGTATGACCTTGTGACCCCTCCTCCCGTCCCCGTCCCCGGGAAGAGGGCAAGTCACGTGTCCATGTGTCGAACCCGTGACGGACAGGTCCGCCCGACGCCAAGCGGCTGAGGAGGACCCCAGCGCCAGCCCCGCCGGTGGCGCGGAGATCGGGAGAAGTCATGACAGGCCGCGGAGAACCGCCGGAAGGGCCGCCCGAGAACCCCCCGGGCGGGGAGGACGAGTACCGCTCACTCGTCTTCGACGAATCGTTCATCCGTGCTGCCCGGCTGCAGGAGTTCTCCGCCCAGGAGCGCATGGGTGACCATGCGCGCGCCGTACGCTCCCTCCCTGGCCGGCCCGCACGCCGGCACCGCTCCAGGGCGGGTATCGCTCTCGTCGTACTGGTCGCGCTGGCATTCGCCACCGCCGTCTACTTCGGCTTCCGCAACCCCTACCCGGCGCCCGTCGGCAGGCGCGCCGAACCCCTCCGGACCACGGTGATCCCGCTCGCCCCCCGAAGCCCCGTACCCGGAGGGGTCGCCGAGTCGCTCCTCGCCGACGGCCCGGCCGCCGGGCACCGGACGGGCGCCGCGGGCATCAACTTCCCGTCGGTCCGGCGGACGAAGAACTTCTCGGACAGCCAGGTCACCATGGCCCTGACCACGGTGAAGGACTACCTGGTGGGCTCCTCCCTCGACCCCGACGTACTCACCGCGGGGGTCGTGAGGCCGGTCGGCCGGCTGCTCGACCCGGACCAGACGGCGCAGTTCGACCGGAGCGTGGACTCACCGGCTGACGACGGCGAGCACAGTGCGACCGGCTGGCTGGTGCGCTTCGACCCGGCCGAGGTGGAACTGGCCGACTCCGACGTCAGGGTCCAGGGCACCCTCTCCTACGCGGAAGCGGGGGCGGACACCCTGGAGGTGGTGTCCGACCACACCTTCACCTACGCGCTGCGGCCCGCCGTGTCCGGTCCGCACCGGGCCGACGGAGCCTCACTCTTCACCGTGCGCCGCGTCCTGCACTTCCTGCTCGACCGCGAGGACATCCGGCTGCACCGGCTGGAGGTCCGCAGCGCCTATGTCCAGGCCGGCCCGCAGTCGTGCTCGGCCGATACGACGGGAGCGCTGCGTCCGCTGCTCGCGGGCGAGCGGGCGGACACCCGGGGGCCCGCAGGCACCGACCCCTATGCCACGGGTGTGCCCGCGGCGGCGCTCTGCGGCACGCTGGCCGTCAGCTCCCCGACCCAGAGCCCTCTTCGGGATCCGGGCGTCGCCAGGTCCCCTCGGAGCCGTCCGTAGCGTCCGAGGCCGGAGCGCCGCCCTTGCCCGCGCCACCACCGGCGCCCCCGCTGCCGGCTCCGGCTCCGGCTCCGGTGAATTTGTCCCGCAGCTTGCCGCCGAGGTCGCCCGCACCGCCCGCGATGTCACCGACCAGCTTCATCAGCGGGTCCTTGCTGGTGCGCACCGTGTCGGCGTAGTGCGACGCGGACTCACGGAAGGAGTCCGTCACCGAGGTGTCCTTGTCCTCGTCGCGCTTGGGGTAATGGCCGTCCATGATGCGCTGGAAGTCGCGGGTCTCCGACCACTTCTTCAGCTCGGCCGCGCGGACGGTGGTGAACGGATGCGTCCGGGGCAGCACATTGAGGATCTTGAGCACGGAGTCGCGCAGGTCGCCGCCCTTCTCGTACTCGTCGGCCTGGGCCAGGAAGGCGTCCACATTCATCTCGTGAAGATGATTACCGCCGGCGATCTTCATCAGCCCGCGCATCGAGGCACGCAGATCCTGTCCCACCAGCAGTCCGGCGCGGTCGGCGGACAGCTCCGACTTGCGGAACCACTCGCGCAGCGCGGTCACGATCGCCATGATCGCGACATTGCCGAGCGGGATCCACGCCACCTTGAGCGCCAGATTGGTGAGGAAGAGCAATATCGTGCGGTACACCGAGTGGCCGGAAAGGGCATGGCCCACCTCGTGGCCGACGACGGCCCGCATCTCCTCCTCGTCGAGCAGCTCCACCAGTCCGGTCGTCACCACGATGATCGGCTCGTCGAGGCCGATGCACATGGCGTTGGGCTGCGGGTCCTGATTCACATACATCGGCGGGACCTTCTTGAGGTCCAGGATGTAACACGCGTCCCGCAGCATGTCGTTGAGATGCGTGAACTGGGCGTCGCTCACCCGGACGGAGTCCGAGAGGAAGAGCAGCCGCAGACTGCGCTCGGGCAGGAGGCCGCTCAGCGCCTTGAACACGGTGTCGAAACCGCTCAGCTTGCGCAGGGCCACCAGGGCCGAGCGGTCCGCCGGATGCTCGTAGGCCCGCGAGGAAATGTCCGGGAATCGCTTGCGGTGCCTGCTCGGCACGCTCTCGTGACTGGCGTCGGTCATGGATGGCCCCCTGTTCGTACGAGACGTTGCTCGTCCCCCTGGCAAAAGCCAGCGTATGCGCTGGCGCTACGGTGTGCGGGGGGCTGTGGATAACTTTGAGGAGCGCCCGGAATGCCGCACACCGCCGTCATGCTTGCCGCCGTGTCCGAGGACCAGGGACCGGGCAACACGCTCCGGATCGTGCTGCTCGTGTCGCTCGTCGGCGCCGCCCTGCTCGCCTGGTTCCTCCTGCGTGGATACCGCAACGACGACAACAACGACTGAGTCGGCGTGAGCGTGCCCGTGGCGCCCGCATACGATGTGCGCGACGTCTCCCTCCTGATTCCCGATGGATAGGTCCTGCAGAAGATGAGCCTCTCGAGCACCGCGCACCAGCTGGTCACCCTCGCCTCCGAAGGCGAGCAGGGTGGTAACCACGAAAGCCTCAGCCCGTACCTCACCGGTGGCGGCGCGCTCTTCGTGCTGCTGCTCCTGCTGTGGATCACCACCCGCTTCAACCGAGACCGCTGAGGCAGAGGCGAACAGCTGTGCCAGTAGGGTCTGCACGCATGGGAGAGCAGGAAGTGCCTACCGGACGCGGCAAGCGCCGAATCGGCGTGATGGGCGGGACCTTCGACCCGATCCATCACGGACACCTGGTGGCGGCGAGCGAAGTGGCGGCCCACTTCCACCTCGACGAGGTGGTCTTCGTCCCGACCGGGCAGCCCTGGCAGAAGAGCCACAAGCAGGTCTCGCCGGCCGAGGACCGTTATCTGATGACGGTCATCGCGACGGCGTCCAACCCGCAGTTCTCGGTCAGCCGCAGCGACATCGACCGCGGCGGACCGACGTACACGATCGATACGCTGCGGGACCTGCGCGCGGTCCACGGCGACGCGGACCTCTTCTTCATCACCGGCGCCGACGCCCTGTCCCAGATCCTGACCTGGCGGGACGCCGAGGAGCTCTTCTCGCTCTCCCATTTCATCGGCGTGACCCGGCCGGGGCATCTGCTGACGGACGACGGGCTGCCCGAGGGCGGCGTCTCGCTGATGGAGGTGCCCGCGCTGGCGATCTCGTCCACGGGCTGCCGTGCCAGGGTCGCGCAGGGCGAGCCTGTCTGGTACCTCGTGCCGGACGGTGTCGTCCGCTACATCGACAAGCGCCAGCTGTACCGCGGCGAATGAGCCACGGAGAGGGGCACCTGTGACCGACCGACACGACCCGTACGACCCGTACCAGCAGCCGCAGATCATCGGCTACGACGAGTACGGGCAGCCGGTCTATCAGCAGCAGGGCCAGCAGCAGTACGACCCGTACGCCCAGCAGCCCCAGCCCCAGCAGGGCGGGCAGCCCCACCAGGACGGGCAGTCGCAACAGGGCTACGGCTACGACACGTACGCCGGTACGCAGCAGCAGTACGACCCGTACGCCGGCCAGCAGCCCCAGCAGCCCCAGCAGCCCCAGCAGCCCCAGCCGGCGCAGCAGGCGCAGCAGGGGTACGGCTACGACGGCGGCTACGGCGCGTACGGCTACGACACCGGCCGGCAGCCGGCCGTGGACGACTCCACCCAGCAGTGGAACGCGCCCCAGGCCCCCGCCGCACCGGCGGCCGCGCCCCCGCCCCCGTTCCCGGAACAGCGGAGTGAACCGGAACCGCCGGCGGACGCGGCCCTCCCCGGGCAACGCCGTGCCGACCGCGACTACCGCACCGAGCAGTTCTCCTTCATCGAGGAGCCCGACGAGGACTCCGAAGACGTCATCGACTGGCTCAAGTTCACCGAGAGCCGCAGCGAGCGGCGCGAGGAAGCACGCCGGCGCGGGCACAACCGGATGGTCGCGCTCATAGTCGTCGTGGCTCTCGTGGTCGTCGGCGGAGCGGGCTACCTCTGGTTCGCCGGAAAGATCCCGGGAGTCTCGGGCAAGGACGAGCAGAACGCCGCGGCGACGGGTCCGCAGAAGCGGGACGTCATCGTCGTCCACCTGCACAACACCAAGAAGGGCGGCACCTCGACGGCGCTGCTCGTCGACAACGTCACCACCGAGCAGGGCACCACCGTGCTGCTCCCCAACTCGCTGGCCGTGGCCGCGGACGACGGGTCCACCACCACGCTCGGCAAGTCCGTCGACGACGACGGGTCCACCGGCACCCGTGAGGCGATCGACACCCTGCTCGGCACCAGCATCAGCGGAACCTGGCGCCTCGACACCCCGTACCTGGAGAACCTCGTCGAGCTCGTGGGCAACATCGAGGTCGACACCGACACCGCTGTGCCCGACTCCAAGAAGGGCGCGGCGCCCCTGGTGAACAAGGGGAAGGCACAGACGCTGAGCGGCCCGACGGCCGTCGCGTACGCCACCTACCAGGGCGCGGGCGAGCCGGAGGCCAAGCAGCTGATGCGCTTCGGGCAGGTCCTGCGCAGCGTGCTGCGCAAGCTGTCCGAGGACCCCAAGGCCGCGACCGTCACCATCGAGACCCTCGCGCAGATCCTCGACCCGTCCCTGCCGGAGCAGGACCTGGGTGCCTCGCTCGCGAAGCTCGCCGGGCACGCCAAGGTGGGCGACTACGAGACGGAGCTGCTCCCGGTCCAGAGCGACGGAACACTCACCGACGCGGCCACCGAGAGTGTCGTCAAGGACGTCCTGGGCGGCAAGGTGAAGGCTCCGGACCAGGACGCGGCAGTGCGCGTCGGCATCAAGAACGCCACGGGCGACACGAAGGGCACGGAGAACGCCAGGGTGCAGCTCGTCAACGGGGGCTACGCCTTCGTCGACAGCGGTAAGGCGGACGCCGCGGCGTCGTCCGAGGTGGTCTACGGGGCCGCCGAGGACAAGGCGAAGGCGGTCGAGGTCGCCAAGACCCTGGGCCTGCCGGAGAGCGCTGTGAAGAAGGGCAAGCCGGCCGCGAACGCCGACGTGTCCGTCGCCCTCGGACAGGACTACAAGATCTCCGAGCCGACGTCGTAAGGGCTGTCGGCGGTCCGTGAGACCCTAGAGGTCGATCTGACCGCCGACGAAAGCCTGCATGTGACCGCCACGGACCGCTCCATCGAGCTCATCAACGCCGCCGCCCAGGCGGCGGCCGACCGGCTCGCGCACGACATCATCGCCTACGACGTCAGCGAGGTGCTGTCGATCACCGACGCCTTCCTGCTGGCCTCGGCTCCCAACGACCGCCAGGTCAAGTCGATCGTCGACGAGATCGAGGAGCGGCTGCAGAAGGAGCTCGGCGCCAAGCCGGTGCGCCGCGAGGGTGACCGCGACGCCCGCTGGATCCTTCTCGACTACGTCGACATCGTGATCCACGTCCAGCACAGCGAGGAGCGCGTGTTCTACGCGCTCGAGCGCCTGTGGAAGGACTGCCCCGAGATCGCTCTCCCCGAGGACGCGCTCAAGACCCGGGGCAAGGCCGAGGAGCACGCCCAGCTCAACGGCGGCACGGAAGGTGACCAGAGCTGAACGGCAGCAGCAGCGGCAGGGGCCGCAAGATCGTCCTCTGGCGGCACGGACAGACGGCGTGGAATCTGGAGCGCCGTTTCCAGGGCTCCACGGACATCGAGCTGACCGGGACCGGTGTCGGCCAGGCACGCCGCGCCGCCCGGCTGCTCGCCTCGCTGCAGCCGGACGCGATCGTGGCGTCCGACCTGCGGCGGGCGGCGGCCACGGCTGCAGAGCTCGCCTCGGTCACCGGTCTCGACGTCGCGCACGACTCAGCGCTGCGCGAGACGTACGCGGGCGCCTGGCAAGGCCTCACGCACGAGGAGATCGTCGGGCAGTACGGCGAGCAGTACGCCGCGTGGAAGCGCGGTGAGCCGGTCCGCAGGGGCGGTGGCGAGCTGGAGACCGAGGTCGCCGACCGGGCCGCCCCGGTGGTCCTGGAGCACGCCGGCAAGCTGCCCGACGCGGGCACGCTCGTCGTCGTGAGCCACGGCGGCACCATCCGGACGACCATCGGCCGGCTGCTCGGTCTCGAGGCCCACCACTGGGAGGGGCTCGGAGGGCTGTCCAACTGCTGCTGGTCCGTGCTGGGCGAGGGCGCGCGCGGCTGGCGCCTCCTCGAACACAACGCCGGGACGCTTCCTGAACCGGTGCTCGGGGACGACGACTAGCGGGTGCCCGGAGGCCCCCTCAGGGCGCCGGGGACCGGATTTCACTTTCCGGCTCGTCGCAGGCTAAAGTTCTTCTTGTTCGCAGCGCGGAAACGCAGAGAACACAGCGAACAGCGGGGCTATAGCTCAGTTGGTAGAGCGCCTGCATGGCATGCAGGAGGTCAGGAGTTCAATTCTCCTTAGCTCCACAGTCAAGATCCCGTCCCCAGTAGGGGGCGGGATCTTTTTTTGCCGTTCATGAGGATGCGGTGCGCTGGTCCGCGCCGCAACGCCTCAACTGCCCTGGCCCGCCTGGGACAAGGGTCGGCAGGGCGCTCCGGTGCCTTCTTCGCAGGCCGGCCGGCCGCTCCGGTCCCCTTCCTTCAGGGCAAAGCCGCCCAGCGGGGCGGTCGTCGGGCTGACCTCCTTGCGGGGTCATGGCAGAATCGGAGCGCCGGAGGGGGCGACGGACCGATCGGGAGGGAGCGCGATGCCTGCGAGCCGCGTACGGGCCCCGGGCCCGCCCCTTACCCCCGCCGCGACCCATCGCTCCGCCGGTCACCGCTCCGCCGCTCATGGACCCACCGCGACCCGTTCTTCCGACGCCCCGCAAGAGGGCCCCTCCGCGTGCACGGCCTGCGGCCACCCCCGGAGCTGACCGGATGGGTGCACACAGGAGGAAGTGCGACTGGTGCGGCAGCGGTACGCCCATCGTCCGGGACATGGACCCCGTCAACGCGGAGTTCCAGTACTGGTGCGAGGAGTGCGCACGGGCGCTGATCATAAAAGGCGACCCCATCGAGACGTACCGGGAGCTCGAAGGGGAGCCCATCTACGGCCGGCTCCTCGAGGAGCACTGCACGCTGAAGAGGTTCTACTCCTTCGCCACCGCCTGACGTGCCGTGTGCCTCCGGCGCACGCTCCTCATGACGGGAGCAACCGCTGGTCAGGGCGGTGCGCGCCGGTCATATGCGGACAGAGTGGAAACGATTTTTGATGGGCCGGTGGGACCGTGTAATGTTCTCGATGTCGCCAGGGGAACCGGGCGGCAAACAGCACGGGGCTATAGCTCAGTTGGTAGAGCGCCTGCATGGCATGCAGGAGGTCAGGAGTTCAATTCTCCTTAGCTCCACAGTGAAGAAGCGGGTCATCCGGATCGGATGACCCGCTTCTTGTTGTGTCCGTCACCTCTGTCATCGCCGAGGCACCGCGGATCAGCCGTGTCCGCTGCCCAGGGCCCTGCGCTGTGCACTCGGGAGCGCGGGACGGTCTGCCGGTGCCTGTTCGATACGGAGTGCCAGAGCGGGGCATCTCCGTACGGCCCGCTGTGCGCGGCCCCGCAGGTGCATCGGAACAGTGGCGTCCGCGAGCGCCGGGTAGCCGTCCGGGCCCAGCCTGATCAGCTCGGGAACGATGTCCGCGCAGAGACCGTGGCCCTGGCAGAGCGTCCAGTCCACCGCCAGCCTCTCGCCGCTCGGGACGGACTCCTCCAGGTCCTCGTAGCCGGGTGAAGGCAGCGGCAGCACCCCGAGCGTCTCCCGTCCGCAGCCGCCGTCCAGCACGTGCGCGGCCAGATCGTCCGTGAACGCCGAGAGGGTCGAGGCCAGGAACCGGGCGGATCCGTCCGGGTGTTTGCACGCCCCGCGGCCCTTCACCGCCTGGGTCACCTCGCGGAGCGCCTCCAGGGCGGCGGGGCCGCCGCCGTTCAGCACGTCGGAGAGGCCGCCCGCTGCGGCAGGCAGCCCGAGCTTGCACGGGCCGCACTGCCCCGCGGTCTCGGCGGCCAGCCAGTTCGCGATTCTCAGCGACTCGCCGATCGGGCAGGTCTCCGGCCCGATCGGCAGGATGGCGCCGGCCCCGAGCGCGCCGCCCGCCGCGGCCAGGGAGGCCCTGGAGATCATGGCGTCGTGCGTGGCGAGCGCGTCGATCCAGTTGCCGTGATAGCCACCGGTGAGCACGCCCTGGGGCAGCGGCGGGGCGCCCGCCAGCTGCAGGACGTAACGCAGGGGCACGCCGGTGGGCACCTCGATCACCATCGGGCGGGCCACCGCCCCGGAGACCGTGAGCAGGACCGTGCCGGGTTCGTCGGGCAGGCCGGTGTGCCCGTAGCGGCGGGAGCCGAGCCGTGCGGCGACGGCGAGCTGCGCGTAGGTCTCCGCGTTGGACAGGAGGGTCGGGGCGCCGCCGACGCCCGACTCCGCGGCGCGCTCGCGGCGGCCCGGCGGGAGGGCGGGACCGCCGTTGACCGCCCTGATGACCGCCGAGGCCTCCCCGGAGACCATGCGCTCCGGGGTGCGCACCACCCGGGCGCGAAGATGCCGGCCACGCCGGTCGGACAGACCGCGTTCGGCCAGGGCGGTCCGTACGGAGATCTCCGTCGAGTTGCGTGTGACCGCCACGACCAGCGTGCGTGCGCCGAGCGCCTCCGCGGCCAGCAGGGCGCCGTCGAGGATGAGGTGCGGGGTGCGGTTGAGCAGGACGGTGTCCTTGCGGCAGGCGGGTTCGCCCTCGCTGCCGTTGATCACGACGACCGGCCGTACGCCGCGCCGTATGGAGGCCTTGGCCACGGCGCGCAGCTTCTTCCCGAACGGGAAGCCCGCGCCGCCGCGGCCGCGCAGCGAGATGGACTCGGCCAGTTCGGCGAGGCGCTCGCCGGTCATCGGTTCGAGCGGGCCGTGCACCTTCAGGTGCATGGCGAGGTCGAGGCGTTCCACCAGGTCGAAGCCGGTGGTCAGCTGGGGGAGCCCGACGACGCGGACCTCGGGCACATCGGGGAGGGGGACGTTCACGGTCGGTCTCCTGCCGGTGTGTTCCAGGGCTCTCCTGCCGAGGGCGGGTAGAGCGGCCCCGGCAGCTGCTGGGTCTCCTGGGTGGAGGCGGGGCCGGAGGGCGGGGCGTACGCGGGCCTGAGCGCCTGCGCGGGAGGCGCGGGGGCCGGAGCGGGCCAGCGGTCGTCCGTCGGCTCCGGCGGAAAGGGGCCGGAAGGCCGGGAGACAGCCCGGTACGCCGCGGAGATACCGGGCCGGGGCCCCGTCGTCGGTGCCGGTGCCGGTGCCGGTGCCGGTGTCGGGTTCGGGGTGAGCCGCTCGGAGCTGCGCGGCGGGGGTTCGTACGGAGGCTGCCCGTACTGCTGGTGTCCGTAGGCCGGCCGGTCGTACGGCTGTGGCCCGTATCCCGGCGGTTCGAAGACTCCTGGCGCCGGGGCCGAAAGTGTCCTGGGGCGGACGGGGGTACCGCGTGCGCCGCGGTCGCCGTCGCCCCAGCCGGGTGCGTCGGGGGGCAGGCCCGGGCCGGCCGGCGGAGCGGTGTGTTCAGGGAAGGGGAGCGGGGAAGAGCGTATGACCGGGTCGGGCGCGGCCAGAGGGCCGTCCGGACTGATCAGGCCGATGACCAGATCGGTGAGCAGGCGCTTGGCCGGGCCGGGGAGCAGCCGCAGGGCGAGCGCCGCGACCACCGCCGTCAGGCAGAGCATGTACATCACGACGACCCAGGTCGCGGGTTGCCTGCCGGCGTACAGTCCGTGCACCAGTGCGGAGCACCAGGCCGGGTAGGCCAGTGCGTGCAGTGCGCGCCAGCGGCCGGCGATCCTGCCCGGAGTGGCGAAGGCGCTGCGCATGGCGCCGGTCGCCGCCGTGGTGATCATCAGCAGCCCGGCGAGCGAGCCGAAGCCGATGAGGCCTGCCGCGCCGCTCACGCCCGCGCCGAACGGTATGAGGGCGCCGAGCAGACCGACGTGCCCCAGGGCGACCTTCACCGTGCCGTGCAGCAGGAGGAATCCGAGCGAGGCGGCTGCGGTGGCCCGGTGGATGCCCTGGCAGACGATCCGCTGGCGGGTCGAGAGGAACACCCGGTCGGTGGCCAGCAGGCCCCAGGCGACCGCGGCGGTGAGGGACACCAGCGTCAGGACGCCGGTGGTGAAGTCGAACGTGGCGCGCATGCCGTCGCTCCCCGCGACGGCGAGCACAGGGATGAGAACCAGTGCCGCGACGGTCAGCCCGCCCTGCACCGGGCGGCTCATCCCTGGGCCGGGACTCATGGAGGGGGAGGTGCGGATCCTGCGATGAGGCTTCATGGGGGGCGACTCCGAATGGTTCGGCAATGCGGTCCCGTTGCGGCATGCTAGGTCGCCGTATACCGGCCGGTACGAGGTTTGAACTGTTGCCCCGATAGGAGGCAGTACGCGGAGTAACCTCCGGAGTGTGCGGGTCGTGTGGAGGGTTGGCGCGGGTAGCGTGCCTTCCGGGCGCGGGACGGCGGGCCCCGGGCGGCCGCTCGGCCGCATATGTGCCGGGCCGGGCCCCGGGCCTGTGCGGTACCCTGACGCCATGCGTGCCGTACGCCTTCTGCTTAGCGAGCCGCGCTGATCTTTCCCGACCGGTGAGAATGCCTGGTCGGACTCGGCGCGGCGTCCCCTCCTGTGCGAGGGGATTTTTCGTTTCCGTAGACGTGTGTCCGTAGACGTGGGCGCCGGCAGATGACGATCGATGGAGCTTTGAGGATCATGAGCGAGACGAATTCCGCGGCCGAGGTGGCCGCGCCGCACCGCTACACGGCAGCGATGGCCGCCGACATCGAGGCACGCTGGCAGGACTTCTGGGACGCCGAGGGGACGTACGAGGCGCCCAACCCGACGGGTGACCTGGCGGACGATCCGGAGCTGGCCGCCAAGCCGAAGAAGTTCATCATGGACATGTTCCCGTACCCCTCGGGGTCCGGTCTGCATGTCGGTCACCCGCTCGGCTACATCGCCACCGACGTCTACGCCCGCCACCAACGGATGACGGGGCACAACGTCCTGCACACCCTGGGCTTCGACGCCTTCGGCCTGCCGGCCGAGCAGTACGCCGTGCAGACGGGCACACACCCACGGGCCTCCACCGAGGCCAACATGGAGAACATGAAGGTCCAGCTGCGCCGGCTGGGCCTGGGGCACGACAAGCGCCGCTCCTTCGCGACGATCGACGCGGACTACTACAAGTGGACCCAGTGGATCTTCCTGCAGATCTTCAACTCCTGGTACGACACCGAGGCCGACCGGGCCCGCCCGATCGCCGAACTGGTCGCGCAGTTCGAGAGCGGTGAGCGCCCGGTCCCCGGCGGCGGTCAGTGGGGCGCGCTGAGCGCTGCCGACCGCGCCGACCTCCTGGGGCAGTACCGCCTGGCGTACGCCTCGGACGCCCCCGTCAACTGGTCGCCCGGGCTGGGCACCGTGCTGGCCAACGAAGAGGTGACGGCCGACGGCCGCTCCGAGCGGGGCAACTTCCCCGTCTTCAAGGCCAAGCTGCGGCAGTGGAACATGCGCATCACCGCGTACGCGGACCGGCTGCTGAACGACCTGGACGGGCTGGACTGGCCCGAGGCCATCAAGCTGCAGCAGCGCAACTGGATCGGCCGGTCCGAGGGTGCGCGCGTCGACTTCCCCGTCGACGGGGCCGGAGACATCACCGTCTTCACCACCCGCCAGGACACGCTGTTCGGCGCGACCTACATGGTGCTGGCGCCCGAGCACGAGCTGGTCGAGCGGATCATCCCCGCCGCCTGGCCCGAAGGCACCCACCCGGTGTGGACCGGCGGCCACGCGAGCCCGGCCGAGGCCGTCACCGCCTACCGCAAGCAGGCCGCGGCCAAGTCCGATGTGGAGCGTCAGGCGGAGGCCAAGGACAAGACCGGTGTCTTCACCGGCGCCTACGCGACCAACCCGGTCAGCGGCGAGAAGGTCCCCGTTTTCATCGCCGACTACGTCCTGATGGGCTACGGCACCGGCGCGATCATGGCCGTACCGGCGCACGACGCGCGCGACTTCGCTTTCGCGCGCGCCTTCGAGCTGCCGATGCGCTGCGTCGTCGAGCCTGCTGACGACCGCGGCCTGGACCCCTCGACGTGGGACGACGCGTTCGGCTCGTACGACGCGAAGCTGGTCAACTCCGCCAACGAGGAGATCTCGCTGGACGGCCTGGGCGTCGTCGACGCCAAGGCGAAGATCACCGAGTGGCTGCAGGCGCGTGGTGTCGGCGAGGGCACCGTCAATTTCCGGCTGCGTGACTGGCTGTTCAGCCGTCAGCGCTACTGGGGAGAGCCCTTCCCGATCGTGTACGACGAGGAGGGCATCGCCCACCCGCTGCCCGAGTCGATGCTGCCGCTGGAACTGCCCGAGGTCGACGACTACTCACCGCGCACCTTCGACCCGGAGGACGCCGACACCCAGCCCGAGACCCCGCTGTCCCGGAACGCCGACTGGGTCAACGTCACCCTGGACCTGGGCGACGGCGCCGGTCCGCGAAAGTACCGCCGCGAGACCAACACCATGCCGAACTGGGCGGGTTCCTGCTGGTACGAGCTGCGCTACCTGGACCCGGACAACGACCAGCGGCTGGTCGACCCGGCTATCGAGCAGTACTGGATGGGGCCGCGCGAGGGCCAGCCGACCGGTGGCGTCGACCTGTACGTCGGTGGTGCCGAGCACGCCGTGCTGCACCTGCTGTACGCGCGCTTCTGGTCGAAGGTGCTGCACGACCTGGGGCACATCTCGTCCGTCGAGCCGTTCCACAAGCTGTACAACCAGGGCATGATCCAGGCCTTCGTCTACCGGGACAGCCGCGGCATCGCGGTGCCGGCAGCCGAGGTCGAGGAGCGCGACGGGGCGTTCTACCACGGTGGCGAGAAGGTCAGCCGCGTCCTGGGCAAGATGGGCAAGTCCCTGAAGAACGCCGTGACGCCGGACGAGATCTGCGGCGAGTACGGGGCGGACACCCTGCGGCTGTACGAGATGGCGATGGGCCCGCTGGACGTCTCGCGTCCGTGGGACACCAGGGCCGTCGTGGGCCAGTACCGTCTGCTGCAGCGGCTGTGGCGCAACGTCGTCGACGAGGTGACCGGTGAGGTCACCGTCGTGGACACGGAGCCTGGCGAGGACACGCTGAGGGCGCTGCACAAGGCCATCGACGGTGTCGGGCAGGACATGGCGGGGATGCGGTTCAACACCGCCATCGCCAAGGTCACCGAGCTGAACAACCACCTGACGAAGGCGGGCGGGCCGCTGTCGCGGTCGGTCGCCGAGCGGCTGGTGCTGCTGGTCGCACCGCTGGCGCCGCACGTGGCGGAGGAGCTGTGGCGCCGGCTGGGTCACACCGAGTCCGTCGTGCACCAGGACTTCCCGGTCGCAGACCCGGCGTACGTCGTGGACGAGACCGTGACCTGTGTGGTTCAGGTCAAGGGCAAGGTCAAGGCGCGCCTGGAGATCTCCCCGTCGATCTCGGACGAGGAACTGGAAGCGCTGGCCCTGGCCGACGAGAACGTCGTCGCCGCACTGGGCGGGGCCGGGATCCGCAAGGTGATCGTGCGGGCGCCGAAGCTGGTCAACATCGTCCCCGCGTAACGGCGCGGGCGGCCCGGCGGTCCCCGCGGGCGTGCCAGGGCTTTCCCTTACGGGCAGGTTGGGGGTTCCGGTGGAACCCTCGGCCTGCCCGTTCCGTTTACGGTAGAAGGGGCGACCGCACGCGGCTGCCGACCGACAACCCGAGGGGCGTTCATGGAAGCCGTGATCCTGATCCTGACGCTGCTGTTCGTGGCGTTCATGGCGCTCGGGGTGTACGCCGGTGTGAAGACGGTGCGCGCCGCCAAGCGCGGTGTGGACCGGACGATCACGCAGGCGCGCCGCTCCGTCGAGGACACCGCCCTGCGGGCCAAGAGCTACGGTCAGCCGGGCGTGCCGGGGGAGCTCGCGCAGCTGAGGCTCACGCTGCGTACGTCGATGCGGGCGACCCAGGAGGCGCTGAACGCCGGGGCGGCGGAGGACGCCTCCCTGTCGGAGTCGTTGGGGCTCTTCCAGCGCCTGAGCGCGCACGGACGCGAGCTCGACGACGAGCTCAGGCGGCTGGAGCGCGAGCCGGACCGGGCGACGGTGGCCACGCTGCTGCCGGGTCTGAAGGAGCGTACGGAGCGCATCACACACTCGGCGGAATCGCTGCGCTGGGCGGCGCGCGACCGGGCCCGGCAGTTCGCCGACGACGATCTGGCCGCCCTCAACGCGCAGATCGACCTGGAGTCCGGGGCTCTGCGCCACTGGACGACCGAGGAGCCGACGGCACAGGCCGATACGGCCGGGCACAGCGGGCCCGCCGACGAGGAGACTCCGCCCTCGCTCACCCCTCCGGACCCGAGGCTGCGCGCGGACTACCCGTGGCAGAAGTCGGCCAGGCCGGAGACCACGAACTGACGGCCATCGGCGGGGGAAACGGAGACGCGGGCCGCCCTCGGCACGTCCGGATGCCGCGTACGGGCATGTCCTGAACGCCTCGGAAGAGGTTCGGGGTGCGTCGAGAACGGATGCGGGACCGATCTGAAATGATCAGCAGGCCGGGCCCGGGCTGCCGTGCCCCCGCCCCGGAAGGTAATCTCCGGCTCATGTCCCGCCATGTCGCGATCGTCACCGATTCAACGGCCTATCTGCCGCCCCAGACGATGGAACGGCACGGCATCACCGCGGTGCCGCTGACCGTCGTCCTGGGTGATCAGGCCCTGGAGGAGGGCACGGAGATCTCGGCCCGGTCGCTGGCGCTGGCCCTGCAGAAGCGCAGCTCCGTGACCACATCACGGCCCAGTCCGGAGGTCTTCTCGGCCGCGTACCGAGCCGCGGCCGAGGCGGGGGCCACCGGCATCGTCTCCCTCCATCTGTCGGCCGAGTTCTCCGGCACGTACGACGCCGCCGTGCTCGCCGCGAAGGACGCGCCCGTGCCGGTGCGCGTGGTCGACACCGGCATGGTCGCCATGGCCCTGGGATTCTGCGCGCTCACCGCGGCCGAGGCCACCGAGTCGGGTGGCGGGCTGGACGAGGCGGTGGCCGCGGCCGAGAAGCGGGCGGCGGGCACGTCGGCGTTCTTCTACGTCGACACGCTGGACTACCTGCGCAGGGGTGGGCGCATCGGCGCGGCCCAGGCGCTGCTGGGATCGGCGCTGGCCGTCAAGCCGATCCTCCAACTCGACGGCGGGCGCATCGAGATGCTGGAGAAGGTGCGGACGGCGTCCAAGGCGATCGCACGGCTCGAGGAGATCGTCGCCGCGCGGGCCGGAACGGGGGCTGTGGACATCGCCGTCCATCATCTGTCCGCTCGGGACGGGGCCGAGAGGCTGGCGGAGCGGCTGCGGGGCAGGGTGCCGGGACTCGTGGACCTGCATGTGAGCGAGGTGGGCGCGGTGATCGGGGCACACACCGGGCCGGGGCTGCTGGGAGCCGTGGTCGCACCGCGCTGAACGTCACTCCGGCGGGTGATGCGGTTATCCACAACCGGCGAGTTATCCACCGTAATTGGGGCAGCTCAGCGGATTTCCCCGGAAGTGTCTAGCGTCCTGAGGCATGACACTCCGTTCACTCCTCGCAGCTGACCGTGCCACAGACCGGCAGAGCCATGCCGGCGCGCCAACGCCCGCACACCGGCCCGCGGATCTGCCCGCACACGCAGCCATGGACCCGCCGGCGCACCGGTCCACGCACCGCGCCGCACGCCGTGTCTCCCACGGGCCCGGCCCGGCGGGGCGTGCCCGGCACAGGCCGGGGGTCCGCCCCGGCGGAGCGGCCGGCAGCTCGCCCGGCGCCGCGTCCGGCGGCCGGCACGGGCGTCGACGGCGCACTCCGCGCGGGGCGGACGCCGAGATCGCGGCAGCGTCCCGGCTCCGCGCGGACGCGCTCATGGCCGCCGACCGGTCTGCGCCCGCGCCCGGGTTCGCGTCCGGGCCTGTTGGGCCTGCGTCCACTGCTGCCACGGCGTCGGCGGGCACGGCTACCGCGCTGTCCGGCGGGCCTGGACGCGCCCGCGTCGCACCTTCCTGGGCAGTGGCCACGCCACCGCGTCCGGCGTCCGACGCGAGTTCCGGGACAGGCCGGCCGGAATCGCCCAACCCGCCGGACCCGCTGCGCCGCGTACTGCCCGACGACTCCGGCGTGCGGAGGCCGTGGTGGCGAGAAGCCGGGCCCGCTCTGCGGGATCGCTTACCCCTGTGGGTGCAGCTGCGATGCGGCCTGGAACCCCGCGCGCTCGCCGCCCTCGCCGTCGTCCTGGTCGGGGCCGCGGTGTTCGCGGCGGCACACTTCTGGTCGGCCCGTCCCGAGCCCGTACACGCGCCCGACCGGGTCGCGGAGGCCGCCGCGGTCCAGGACGGCGGGCCGGGGTCCCCGAAGGCCCTGCCGGGCCTCACGCCCGGTCCGGACGCCGGAGCGCGGACGGGCACCGCGCCCGGCGGGCAGATCGTCGTCGACGTGAGCGGCAAGGTGCACCGGCCGGGGATCCAGTTTCTACCGGCCGGCTCCCGCGTCGCGGACGCCCTGCGCGCCGCAGGAGGTGTCCGCGCGGGTACCGATGTCTCCGCACTCAACCGGGCGCGTGTCCTGACGGACGGTGAGCAGGTAGCGGTGGGCCTGCCCGCCCCCCCACCGCCGGCAGGCGGCACGGGGGCGGGTGGCGGCGCGGCGGGACAGGCCGGGCCGACGACGCCGGTGAGCCTCGGCACGGCCACCGTCGAGCAGCTCGAAACCCTGCCGGGCGTCGGGCCGGTGCTCGCCCAGCACATCGTCGACTACCGTACCGAGCACGGGGGTTACCGCTCCGTCGACGAACTCCGCGAGGTCAACGGCATCGGAGACCGCCGGTTCGCGGATCTCCGGCCGCTGGTCAGGCCATGACCCGACCTGACGTCCACGCGGCCTCGGGCCGCCGGCTGGGCGCTGCCGACCCGCACCAGGAGGCTCCGGCCGATCTGCGGCTGGTCCCTCCGGCCCTGGCGGCCTGGGCGGCCTCCGTCCTGGCACTGGGGGCGCCGGGCCGGTGGGTGGCGGTCGGGGCGGTTCTCTGCGGGTGCGCGGGGCTCGGTCTCATCGCCGTACCCCGGGTCGTGGCACGAGCAGAACCCCGGATCGTGCCGCGAGCCGCGCCCCGAGGCGCTGTGGGGGCGGCGGATCCGGCGGGCCTGGCGGATACGACGGCTGCGGGCGCCGGGCCGGCGGGGGCGCCCCGGCGTGCCGGGACGCGAACCACGGCCGCCGCCGGGGTACTGCTCTGCGCAGCGGCCGGTGCGGCGGCGGCCGGGCTCCACGGCGCGGATTCCCGTAGTGGCCCCGTCCCCGGTCTGGCGGAGTCGTACGCGCGCGTCGTGGCGGAGGTGACCGTCACCTCCGACCCCCGCCGGACCCGGCCGCGTGTGCAGGGGGATCACAGCACGCCCGTCTCCCTGCTTCTGGACGCCGAGGTCGACCGGCTGACCGCCCCCGACGGCAGGGTCACCAGCCTCAGCACCCCCGTTCTCGTCATGGTCGCCCCGGGTGACGCGGCGGCGCGGTGGCAGCGGCTGCTGCCCTCGACAGGCCTCCGCATCAGCGGTCGGCTCGCACCACCACGTCACGAGGGGGAGCGCATCGCCGCCGTACTGGGCACGGATGCGGACGACCCGCCACAGGTCACCACGGAGCCCACCCTCCTTCAACGCACGGCAGGGACGCTGCGGTCCGGCCTGCGAGAAGCCACCGACGGGCTCGACGCCGATGCGCGGGCCCTCCTGCCGGGGCTGGTGGTCGGCGACACCTCACGGGTCCCGCCCGACCTGCACGACGCCTTCAAGGCCACCGACCTCACGCACCTGCTCGCCGTCTCCGGCGCCAACCTGTCGATCCTGCTCTTCCTCCTCATCGGTCCGCCGGGGACGGCCTCACGCAGCGAACGCCGCGGGCTGGCACCCCGACTGGGCCTCTCCTTGCGCATGACCGCCCTGACGGGTGGCGGCATCGCGCTCGCCTTCGTGATCGTCTGCCGCCCCGAGCCGAGCGTCCTGCGCGCGGCCGCCTGCGGCCTGATCACGTTGCTCGCCATCGGGACGGGCCGGCGCAGATCGCTGATCCCTGCCCTGGCCGCGGCCGTTCTGCTGCTGGTGCTGTACGACCCGTGGCTCGCCCGTAGTTACGGGTTCCTGCTGTCCGTGCTGGCCACCGGGGCGCTTCTCACCCTCGCCCCCAGGTGGAGCGGCGCTCTTCAGCGGCACGGGGTCCCGGCACGGCTCGCGGAGGTGCTGGCCGCCGCCGGAGCCGCTCAGGCCGTCTGCGCACCCGTGGTCGTGGTCCTCGCCGCCAGGGTCAGTCTGGTCGCGATTCCCTGCAATCTGCTGGCCGAATTCGCGGTGGCGCCCGCGACGGTCCTGGGGTTCGCCACCCTCGCCGTAGCCCCCGCGTCCATGCCGGCCGCCGAGGTGCTGGCCGAGATCGCCGGCTGGCCGGTCGGATGGATCGCGTCCGTGGCCCGCACCGGGGCCGCACTTCCCGGGGCCGAGGCCGACTGGCCGGGCGGCTGGCGCGGCGCGGCCCTCCTGGCGGTCCTCACGGCTCTGCTGGTGCTGTCGGCCCGCCGCCTGGCCCGCCACCCCTGGGTCTGCTCCACCGCCGCGCTCCTTCTGGTGCTCGCGGTGCTGAGACCGGCGCCGCTCACCCGGATCGTCACGGGATGGCCGCCGCCGGGCTGGGCCTTCGCACTCTGTGACGTGGGACAAGGAGACGCCATGGTGCTCGCCGCCGGGGACGGCACGGGAGTGGTGGTGGACACCGGTCCTGAACCCCGCCTCGTGGACCGGTGCCTGCGCGACCTCGGCATCACCCGAGTGCCGCTGCTGCTGCTGACCCACTTCCACGCCGACCATGTGCGCGGTCTCCCCGGCGTGCTGAGGGGCCGCGAGGTCGGCGCGATCCAGACCACGAGCCTCGACGAACCGCCGGAGCAGGCGGCCTTCGTGGAGAGAACGGCCGCGGCCGCGCGTGTCCCGATGGTCCGGGCGGTCGCGGGGGAGCGGCGCCGGACGGGGCCCCTCGACTGGCAGGTGCTCTGGCCCGGCGCGCCGGGGGCGGCAGCGGCCTACGTGACCGAGGAGCCGAACGATTCCAGCGTCACGCTCCTCGTCCGGTCCGGCGGTCTCACCCTGTTGCTCCTGGGCGACCTGGAACCTCCGGCGCAGCAAGGGGTGTTGCGCAGCTATCCGGTGCTGCCCCGGGTGGATGTGCTGAAGGTCGCGCACCACGGCTCCGCCCATCAGGACGCCGCGCTCCTGCGCAGCGCACGCCCGAGGTTCGCACTGATCAGCTGCGGCAGGGACAACCCGTACGGTCACCCGGCAGCCCGTACGCTCGAAGCGCTCGAGGCGGCGGGAGCGAAGGTCCTGCGCACCGACGTCCACGGTGCGATCGCGGTGACGGGTTCCGGCGCGGGGCTGCGTGCGGCAGGCCGCTCATGAAGACGCGACGTCGAGCCCGGCGCCTGCTGTCAGACCAGCCAGGTGCCGTCGAGCATCAGGTCCCGCCCGGCCAGCTCGTTGACCTCGCGCCACGCCTTGACGGTGTACGGAGTGACGCGCAGATACACCCATGCGGCGCGCCCCCGCACGTCCCAGTGGAGCTTCTCGGCGAAGGCGTCCCCCGATCCGGCGGGAAGATCCGCGCCCTCCACGCTCTCGGCCGTTCCCTCGATCAGCACGACATCGCGGGTGTGCCCGAGAGTGAGCCTGGCCTGCCCGGACGGGGTCACGTTGACCGCTGTCGGATTGGTGCGGCGGGTCGCCAGCAGCAGCGTGCCGCGGTCCCATACGAACGACAACGGCACCAGACACGGCACACCGTCGGCGGAGGCCGTCGCCACCCAGACGTCCTCGTCCTTCTCCAGGCGATCGAGTGCGTCCTGCTTGCGCTGTTCCGGGCCGCGTGCCGGCTCTCGCTCCGTCATGGCCGACACGCTAGCCACCGGCAGGGGGCGCCGCCTCCGTCGGCGGTCCTAGGTCCACGGGCTCATGGCGCCGTCCGGCGCACCGCGACAGACTTCAGGGATGAACGAGGAAACGCAGCAGCAGGCCCACGCGCCGGCCTCCGCCCGGGTGGACGCCTACCTGGAACGCATCGGTGCGACCCGCCCCGCGCGTGCCGACGCCACCGCACTGCGCGAGCTGCAGCTCCGTCACCTGATGACCGTGCCCTTCGAGAACCTTTCGATCCACCTCGGCCAGGACATCGTGCTGGAGGAGGAGAAGCTCGTCGACAAGATCGTCACGGACCGCCGGGGCGGTTTCTGTTACGAGCTCAACGGCGCTTTCGCCGCACTGCTCCAGGAGCTGGGCTTCCGCGTCACCCTGCTCCAGGCACGGGTGTTCGGCGACGGCGGACGCCTCGGTATCCCGTACGACCACGTCGCGCTGCGCGTCGGGACCGACGACGGTACGGGCCCGTGGCTCGCCGATGTCGGGTTCGGCGACCACGCCCTGCACCCGCTCGAGCTGGAGGCCCGCACCGAGCAGGACGATCCCAGCGGCAAATTCCGGCTCAGGGAGGCGCCGCAGGGAGACCTCGATCTGCTGCGCGACGGTTCGCGCCAGTTCCGACTGGATCTGCGGCCGCGGGTGCTGTCGGACTTCCGGGCCGGATCCTGGTACCACCGCACCTCGCCGGATTCCCACTTCTCACGGTCCCTCATCTGCTCCCGGCGCACCGCGGACGGCCGGGTGACGCTCCGCGGGCGGACCCTGATCACGACCGTGCGGGGCGAGCGGCACGAGGCGGAGCTGCAGGACGACGACGAGGTACTCGCCGCCTACCGCGACCACTTCGGGGTGGCGCTCACCCGCCCGCCGACGGTGCGCCCCCCCGGGGCTGACCGCGCCCCCGCGGGGACCCCGGTCAATACGGACCTTAGGTAGTACCTGCGTACAGCGGTGCACAGCTGGGTACAGCCCGGCACAACCTTCTCTGAGCTGCTGCGTTTGCCTCGAACGTCGCAACGGTGATCGAATACGTATTCGTCGGCGGGCCGCTGCTCCGACAACGACGTCCGGCTGTCAGGGGCCCGAGGTGTGAAACCGCCCCTGGGGAGTACGTGCACATGTTCGGCCGTTGGCTAGGCAGCAGAGCGAAGTCCGGCACCGCACAGAGCAACCCCCTCGCCGGTCTCCCGGTTCCGCAGAACGCCGGAATGCTGAGCTGCCGCGTACTGGACCCCGTCTCCGAGCCCGTACGGCAGGCCGAATTCGTCGTCACCGACAGCGCGGGCCGCAAGGTCGTCGGCGGAGAGACGGACCCCTTCGGGAACGTCGTCGCCACCGTCCCGGTCGGCGACTACCGCCTCGGTGTCACGGCTGAGGGCTTCACCCCGTTCCACGGTTCGGCCACCGTGGCACAGGGTGGCCACGCGAGCCTCGGTGACGTCTCCCTCCAGGTGGCCCAGCCCCCGCAACTCCCCGACCCGGGTGACTGGGAGATCGAGCCGTCGCACACGCAGATCGCCTTCACGGCACGTCATATCGGCATGGCCCGCATCCACGGCAGGTTCAACACCTTCGCCGGGGCCGTGCGGATCGCCGACCGCATGGAGGACTCCGCCATGCACGTCATCATCGACGCCTCGTCGATCGACACGAACGTCCAGATGCGTGACGACCACCTGCGGTCCGGCGACTTCCTCGATATCGAGCGCTACCCGACCCTCGAGTTCTACAGCGAGCGTTTCGTCCACCGCGGCGGCACCCGCTGGGGCGTCACCGGTGCGCTCACCCTGCACGGTGTGAGCCGTACCGTCACCCTGGACACCCAGTACCTCGGTCTGGGCAACGGCCTGGAGGGCGAGACCCGGGCCGCCTGTCGGGCGACCACCGAGCTGCACCGCGAGGACTTCACGCTGACGTGGCAGACGATGCTGGCGCGCGGCATCGCCGTGGTCGGCCCGAGCATCAAGATCGAGATGGACATCCAGATCGTCCCCAAGGGCTGATCCCGCTCTGCTCCCCGAGGCCCGGCCGGGCCCCTACGGCGCCTCCAGCCACCCTTCGTACTCCGCGGCGAACGCGTCGAGCGCCGCCGGGTCCAGCCGTGCGGCCGGGTCCTCCACCACCACCAGCCACTGGGCGTCCTCGGCGTCGTCCTCGCCCGCCAGGGCGTCCCGAACGAGCTGCGGCTCCTCGGTGACGCCGAACCGGTCGGACAGCTCCCCGGCCACTTCCTCCGCCGTGTCGCGGTCGGGCAGCACCAGCACATGTCTCACATCGCTCACCCGGTCATTGTCCGGTACGCCCGGGCGGGCGGTGCGCCGGGGCGGCTGCCCCGCGGCCTTGTCACAGGGGCGTGGGATGCTGGACGGCGATGGCCACCAGACGTAGTTCCACCGACGATCCGCTCGCCCCCGTCACGCTTGCCGTGGGCCAGGAAGACCTGCTCCTGGACCGCGCCGTGCAGCATGTGGTGGCCGCGGCCCGCGCCTCCGACGCCGATACGGACGTCCGCGACCTCACCCCGGATCAGCTGCAGCCCGGGACGCTTGCCGAGCTCACCAGCCCCTCGCTCTTCGCCGAGCGCAAGGTGGTGATCGTTCGCAACGCGCAGGATCTCTCCGCCGACACCGTCAAGGACGTCAAGGCGTACCTGGGTGCTCCCGCCGAGGAGATCACCCTCGTCCTCCTGCACGCGGGCGGGGCCAAGGGCAAGAGCCTGCTGGACGCGGTGCGGAAGGCGGGGGCGCGTGAGGTGGCCTGTCCCAAGACCACCAAGCCCGCCGAGCGGCTGTCCTTCGTGCGGTCGGAGTTCCGGGCGCTCGGGCGCTCCGCGACCCCGGAGGCCTGCCAGGCGCTGGTGGACTCCATCGGCAGCGACCTGCGGGAGCTGGCGAGCGCCGTTTCGCAGCTGGCCGCGGATGTCGAGGGCACCATCGACGAAGCGGTCGTCGGCCGCTACTACACGGGCCGCGCCGAGGCGTCCTCCTTCACGGTCGCCGACCGCGCCGTCGAGGGCCGGGCCGCGGAGGCGCTGGAGGCGCTGCGCTGGTCGCTGTCCACCGGCGTCGCGCCCGTCCTGATCACCAGCGCTCTCGCGCAGGGCGTCCGGGCGATCGGCAAGCTCTCCTCGGCCCGGGGCGGCCGGCCCGCGGACCTGGCCCGCGAGCTCGGCATGCCGCCCTGGAAGATCGACCGGGTGCGCCAGCAGATGCGCGGATGGACCCCGGACGGAGTGGCGGCGGCGCTGATCGCGGTCGCCGCGGCCGACGCCGGTGTGAAGGGCGGCGGGGACGATCCCGAGTACGCCCTGGAGAAGGCCGTGGTCGCGGTAGCCCGCGCGGCACGCCCCGGCGGCCGCTGAACAGCCCGCCCATGGGACAGCCCGGCCCCCCCAGGACAGCCCGGCCCCGCCCCCGCAGCCTTCCATCCCGCAAGGGGCACGCGCGAAGGCCCCGGCCGGCGTCCTGGGGAGGACGCTGCCGGGGCCTTCGGTTCACGCTTGGTGCGCCGCACCCGCGTGGCGAACGCAGGTTCGGTGTGCGGCACGGGTTGCCGGTCAGGGGCGGGAGAGAGGGCCCGCTGAGTCCGTTCCGGCGATCACATCAGTAGCTCAGCCCTGGAGGGCGGCAACCTTGAGCGCCAGCGCCGACTTCTTGTTGGCGGCGGCGTTCTTGTGGATGACACCCTTCGAGACAGCCTTGTCGAGCTGGCGGGAGGCGTCGCGGACGGCCACAGTGGCCTTCTCGACGTCACCGGCAGCGGCAGCCTCACGGGCCTTGCGGATCGAGGTCTTGAGCGAGGACTTGACGGCCTTGTTGCGCAGGCGCGCCTTCTCGTTCGTCTTGTTCCGCTTGATCTGGGACTTGATGTTCGCCACGAAAGAGCCTTTTCAGGTTCGTTGGATCTTCTATGTGCGCCACGCCGCTTCTGAGGGCCACGAGGCACAGCTGCCCACGGTAGCAGTCACCCTCGGACCGGCCCAAACCGGTCCCGGCCCCGCGGGCGTGGGACCATGGAGGCTACGTATCGATCCGTCCGACCCGACATCGACCCGAGACACGGCGTCCGGCGTCTCAAGAATCAGGACCCTGCGTGCCCGCGACTCCTACCAACGTGCCCGAGCCGAGCCGTACCGACCCGGCGCTGATCCGCAACTTCTGCATCATCGCGCACATCGACCACGGCAAGTCGACCCTTGCCGACCGGATGCTCCAGCTGACGGGAGTGGTCGACCAGCGGCAGATGCGCGCCCAGTATCTCGACCGGATGGATATCGAGCGCGAGCGCGGCATCACCATCAAGTCCCAGGCGGTCCGTCTGCCGTGGGCGCCCACCGAGGGTGAGGACAAGGGCGCGACCCACATCCTCAACATGATCGACACCCCGGGCCACGTGGACTTCACCTACGAGGTCTCCCGCTCGCTGGCGGCGTGCGAGGGCACCGTCCTCCTGGTCGACGCGGCCCAGGGCATCGAGGCGCAGACGCTGGCCAACCTCTACCTGGCGATGGAGAACGACCTCACCATCGTCCCGGTGCTCAACAAGATCGACCTGCCGGCCGCGCAGCCCGAGAAGTTCTCCGAGGAGCTGGCCAACCTCATCGGCTGCCAGCCCGAGGACGTGCTCAAGGTCTCCGCGAAGACCGGTATCGGCGTGGACGCGCTGCTCGACCGGGTCGTCAGGGACGTCCCGGCCCCGGTCGGCCAGGCGGACGCCCCCGCCCGAGCGATGATCTTCGACTCGGTCTACGACGCGTACCGCGGTGTCGTCACCTACGTCAGGGTCGTCGACGGCCAGCTGAACAAGCGCGAGCGCATCCGCATGATGTCGACGGGCGCCACCCACGAGCTGCTGGAGATCGGTGTCTCCTCCCCGGAGATGACCCCGGCCGACGGCATCGGCGTGGGCGAGGTCGGCTACATCATCACCGGTGTGAAGGACGTCCGGCAGTCCAAGGTCGGTGACACCATCACCTCCCTGAACAAGGGGGCCACCGAGGCGCTGGGCGGCTACAAGGACCCCAAGCCGATGGTGTTCTCGGGGCTCTACCCCCTGGACGGGTCCGACTATCCGGACCTGCGCGAGGCCCTGGACAAGCTTCAGCTCAACGACGCCGCCCTGGTGTACGAGCCGGAGACCTCGGCCGCGCTCGGCTTCGGCTTCCGTGTCGGCTTCCTCGGCCTGCTGCACCTCGACGTGATCCGCGAGCGCCTCGAGCGCGAGTTCGGTCTCGAGCTCATCGCCACCGCCCCCAACGTGGTCTACCGCGTCGAGATGGAGGACGGCACGGAGCACACCGTCACCAACCCGAGCGAGTTCCCCGAGGGCAAGATCGACAAGGTGCACGAGCCGGTCGTCAGGGCCACCGTCCTGGCACCCAGCGAGTTCATCGGCGCGATCATGGAGCTCTGCCAGAACCGGCGCGGCACCCTGCTCGGCATGGACTACCTCTCCGAGGACCGGGTCGAGATCCGCTACACCCTGCCGCTCGCCGAGATCGTCTTCGACTTCTTCGACCAGTTGAAGTCCAAGACCCGTGGTTACGCCTCGCTCGACTACGAGCCCACCGGTGAGCAGTCCGCCCAGCTCGTCAAGGTGGACATCCTGCTCCATGGCGACAAGGTCGACGCCTTCTCGGCGGTCACGCACAAGGACAAGGCGTACGCGTACGGCGTCCGGCTCGTCGCCAAGCTGCAGAAGCTCATCCCCCGGCAGAACTTCGAGGTGCCGATCCAGGCGGCCATCGGCTCCCGGGTCATCGCCCGTGAGACCGTCCGTGCCATCCGCAAGGACGTCCTCGCCAAGTGTTACGGCGGTGACATCTCCCGTAAGCGGAAGCTGCTGGAGAAGCAGAAGGAAGGCAAGAAGCGGATGAAGATGGTCGGCAACGTGGAGGTGCCGCAGGACGCGTTCATCTCCGTCCTGTCGACCGACGAGTCGGCCGGCGAGAGCAAGGGCAAGAAGTAGCACCCGCCCGGCGCCCGCCCCGACGCCGGCCTGTTCCCCCGCCCGGGGCCACCCGGGAGTACGCAGTCGGGCGTACCCGGGAGTAGCCCAACGGGCCCCTGTGCCGCGGACGTCCGTGGCGCAGGGGCCCGGTTCGTTATCAAGCGGCGGCCTGTTGCCTCTTACGTGACGGTCCGACGCGCTCTACTCTGATCACCACCCGTTAGTTACTCGCCAGTTAAACAAGCAGGCCGAGCGGGAACGAGAAGCAGGACATACAAGCAGCAGCACCCATAAGCCGGTCGTAGCAATGCCGCAGGCCCGGAGGACGTCGTGAGCGACACACAGACCTTGATCGATAGCCGACCGCCCTCCGTGGCGACTCTCTTCATCGACCGCGTGGCGGCCACCCCGGACGGGGAGGCGTACCGCTATCCGGTGCCCGCCGCCTCCGGTCAGGGACCGGACGACTGGAAGTCGCTCACCTGGGCGCAGGCCGCCGAGCGGGTCCACGCCATCGCGGCCGGTCTGATCGCTCTCGGCGTCCAGCCGGAGGAGCGGGTCGCGCTGGCCTCCTCCACCCGCGTCGAATGGATCCTCGCCGACCTCGGCGTGATGTGCGCGGGCGCCGCGACCACGACGATCTACCCCTCGACGAACACCGAGGAGTCCGCCTTCATCCTGGCCGACTCCGACAGCCGCGTCCTGATCGCCGAGGACGCCGCCCAGCTGGCGAAGGCCCGGGAGAACAGGGCCGGGCTGCCCGAGCTGGCGCACGTCGTCGTCATCGACCCCGCCGGTGCGGAGTCCGTGGAGGGCGACCCCGAGGGCTGGGTGCTCACCCTGGCCGACCTCGAAGCCCGGGGCACCGAATACCTGGTGAAGAACCCGGACGCGATCACCGACCGGGTCGCCGCGATCACCCCCGACCAGCTGGCGACCCTGATCTACACCTCGGGCACCACCGGCCGCCCCAAGGGCGTACGGCTGCCGCACGACAACTGGTCGTACATGGCCAAGGCGACCGTGGCGACCGGACTGATCACCGCGGACGACGTCCAGTACCTCTGGCTGCCGCTCGCCCACGTCTTCGGCAAGGTGCTCACCTCCGGCCAGATCGAGGTCGGTCACGTCACGGCCGTCGACGGACGCGTCGACAAGATCATCGAGAACCTCCCGGTGGTCCAGCCGACCTACATGGCGGCCGTCCCCCGCATCTTCGAGAAGGTCTACAACGGGGTCGCGGCCAAGGCCCGGGCCGGCGGCGGCGCCAAGTACAAGATCTTCCAGTGGGCGGCCGGGGTCGCCCGGGAGTACGCCACGGTGTCGCAGGACAACTTCCGGCGCACCGGCAAGGCCTCCGTGCCGTTCGGGCTCGGCGCCAAGCACAAGGTCGCCGACACCCTCGTCTTCGCGAAGATCCGCGAGGCCTTCGGCGGTCGGCTCCGGGCCTGTGTCTCCGGCTCGGCCGCGCTCGCCCCCGACATCGGCCTCTTCTTCTCCGGCGCCGGCATCCACATCCTGGAGGGCTACGGACTCACCGAGTCCAGCGCCGCCTCCTTCGTCAACCCGGGCGAGGCCTACCGCACCGGGACCGTCGGCAAGCCGCTCCCCGGCACCGAGGTCCGGATCGCGGACGACGGCGAGATCCTGCTGCGCGGCCCCGGCCTCATGGAGGGCTACCACCGGCTGCCCGAGAAGACCGCCGAGGTCCTGGAGTCGGACGGCTGGTTCCACACCGGCGACATCGGCGAGCTCTCCCAGGACGGCTACCTGCGGATCACCGACCGCAAGAAGGACCTGATCAAGACGTCCGGCGGCAAGTACATCGCCCCGGCCGAGGTCGAGGGGCAGTTCAAGGCGGTCTGCCCGTTCGTCTCCAACATCCTGGTGCACGGCGCGGACCGTAACTTCTGCACCGCCCTCATCGCGCTCGACGAGCCGACCATCCTCGGCTGGGCGCAGGAGAACGGGCTGGGCGGCAAGCCGTACGCCGACGTGGTGGCGGCGCCGCAGACCGTGGAGCTCATCGAGGGCTATGTGCAGCGCCTCAACGAGGGGCTGCAGCGCTGGCAGACCATCAAGAAGTTCCGGCTCCTGCCGCGCGACCTCGACATCGAGCACGGCGAGCTGACCCCCAGCCTCAAGCTGAAGCGGCCGGTCGTCGAGCGCGAGTACAAGGACCTCATCGAGGACATGTACGCGGGCTCCCGCGAGGCGTAACAGCCGAGGAGCAGGTCGGAGCCGGGGCCGGGGGGGGGGGGGGGCCCCCCCCCCCCCCCCCCCGGGCGGCCCCGCGCGGGCCCCCCCCCCCCCCCCGCGCGTGAGGGGACCCCCCCGCTGGTCACCCC